>DBBQ01000016.1:0-1223 GCA_002292265.1 Flavobacteriaceae bacterium UBA980
AAAAGTTTCGCTTTCAGCAAAAATTAGAAACTCATCTAATTGAATAACCCATCTAGGGTCAGAATGGGATCCGTAAACCTCTAAAAGAGCTAATAGGTCCTGAGGTAATTTTTGGCTGTACAACTCCAATCCTCTAAAAGTGCCTTTTAATTCTGTATTTGAAAACAAATCGGGGCTTATATTTTCATTGTTTGCAAGGTGAAAAAAGACAGCTTTGTTTTCTTGAAGTTTTAACAAAGCAATTTCATCCACAGTACTCAAAAGATCAAAATCGATATTAGGAAGTGCAATATTTTTAAAGCGACTGTATTGTTTAAAATTATCCTCTAATGTTTTATAATCATCAATTGCTAGTGCTAAAAAACCATCAAAATTTTGGGGAATAAATGTAGGACTCAATATCCGTTGAGGATTCAAACCTTTCAAAAGACTCAATTCATCGGGTAGAGAATCATTAATAAAACTAACTCCGTCTAGTGTAAAGGGGTCTTTTTTGGTGTTGAAATCAAATGAAAACCAACTGCTTCCGAGGGGAGGAAAAAGTGGTGTTTGAGGGAAAAGACGTTGAAATACTACCTTGAAGTCTCGGTGTAAAAGGATGGTCATTGGTGCATTATCATCACTAATTTTTGCTAAATTAAAAAAGAAATGATTTTGAATTCCAGGTCTTTTATTTTGTATGTTCCGAATACTATTTTCCAAAACCAATTGAGAGGAGCTGACGATTACAATCCCCTCTAGTTGGGCGCGAAATATTTTTTTCTCAGCTTTTCGAGAAACNNATTATAGTTGAATTCTTCTCCTGTTGTTATAGAAATGCTATCTGTAGGCTCTGTTTTGTAGATGAATGAAAGTGCTATTTCTGATTTTCCTTCTGGAGTAAAACACAACAAGGCTTTTGAGGGAAAACTTTCAGGAATAAGATTATATATATCCTCATGAAGATTTTTGTCTAGCGCAATTATTTCCTCTAAAAATGGAAGATTGGTCAGTGCATTTTCAAGCATGTTTTGGTCGTTTAGCTGAAATGCCGCAAGACTATTTTGTGGGACACAATCAAGTAAGTCAGGGACTTTTTTTACCACAGTGTTACATGCTGAAAAAATGAGTAAGACAAGAAAAAATAGTTTAAAACGCATAGTCATCAAAATTAAAAAACTCAATCTTCAATTGACCTAATTTTGAGAAATGTTATTAACGAACTAATAAACTTAAATGAAGGG
>DBBQ01000016.1:1272-1871 GCA_002292265.1 Flavobacteriaceae bacterium UBA980
CAATCGCTTCACGATGTTTTTTTGTGGGGTATCCTTTATTTTTGTTCCAATTATATTGGGGAAACTCAGTGTCTAATTTTTTCATATAATCATCTCTATATGTTTTGGCTAAAACGGATGCTGCTGCGATATTTTGATATTTCCCATCCCCTTTTACTACACACGCATGTGGAATGTCTTCAAATTGTTTAAATCGATTTCCATCTACGACTATAAACTCAGGTATCAGCGAAAGTTGTTTTAGGGCCAAATGCATCGCTTTAATTGATGCGTTTAAAATATTTATTTCATCAATTTCTTCTTGATAAACATGCGCTACTGCATATGCAAGCGCTTGTTTTTCAATTTCTGGACGGAGGGCATAGCGCTGTTTTTCAGTTAATTTTTTGGAGTCGTTTAACAAAGGAAGATTATTTTTTTTAGGTAAAATTACTGCAGCAGCGGTCACGGGTCCTGCCAAGCATCCTCTGCCTGCTTCGTCGGTACCTGCTTCAAGGCTAAGGGTGTATTGTGTTTTAAGCATTTGTTAAAAGGCTACTTTAAGTTTAATAAGAGTATTACAAATTACTTACAATTATCATAACTTCGCAAACAAATCA
>DBBQ01000016.1:1949-2888 GCA_002292265.1 Flavobacteriaceae bacterium UBA980
AATAAAAAGGATTCAATTTTAATAGTTGATAAAATCATCAAGGATAAGTCAATTGATTCCCTCACAATTAAAGATAAACTTAGTAAAAGTAAAGCAATAGATTCTACCTCAAAACGTTTCATTCCCTACATAAAACCTATGGAACGTGTTACTGTTGAGGATTACAAAATTTTACATTTTGATGGCTCAGAAACAATAGTAGATACCACCTTATCTNNTTGAGGGAGAATATGCTTTCAATTTTTTAAGAAAAGATTATTTTGAATTACTTCCCCTTCCCAACATGGGAGAAGGCTTCAACAAACTTGGTTATGACTTCCATGAAGATCCCCTGACGCCACAGATGGGAGCTCGAGTTAAACATTTTGGGTATTTTGAAAAAGAAGACGTGAATTATTACGAAGTACCTTCCCCTTACACAGAACTTTTCTTTAAATCTACCTTTCAGAACGGGCAGAATTTAGATGCTACTTTAGCTATTAATACTTCTCCAAAATTCAATATTGCTGTTTCCTTTAAAGGGTTTCGCTCTTTAGGAAAATACTTTTCCTCCCTCAGTAGATCCAGACAGTTTAGGTTGAGCACCCAATATCAAACCTACGACAAAAGATATCGATTGCGACTCCACCAAACCACTCAGTCTCTTGAAAATGAAGTAAACGGGGGTCTTACAAACGATGCGGTTTACTTTTTTGAAAATGCACCTAATTATGTTGTCGCTGATACAAGTGGAATACCAATTCTCAATGAAAACGGTGAAGAAGAATACACATTTTATGATGGCTTTTTAAATCGATCCATACTCTCAACTCAAATTAGAGCTGAAAATGAATTAGAAGGGAAGCGTTATTTTATGGAGCATCAATATCAAATGCTTCCTGTTTCAAAAGATTCTATGGCCTATAAAATGACATTGGGTTATCGCGTCTCTTTGGAGAA
>DBBQ01000008.1 GCA_002292265.1 Flavobacteriaceae bacterium UBA980
CGTTCTTCAGAAAAACTGCGCATACTCAGGGCAGGGATCAAGAGCAGTAAGAGCCAAGGACTGATTTCAAAAAAGGGTGCGAGATCACCAAAACCAGAGTTGAGTAATTGATAGGGTGTGTCAAAAAACCACAGGAGTAAAGTGTTAATAAGTAAATAGCTTCCCAGAACCAAATAGCCTGTTAGGTGGCTGAAATAAAAATATAATTCTCTCTTTGCGATGCTCCACATATTAGTCGAATTTAATTGTTACGGGATCGCGGTAATCCAATCCAAAAAGAGATCCCGCACTGCCCACTGTCAGTGGATTGCTTTTGTATACAGCTAGCTCCAGGTGCCCAGCAGAATTGAATAAAGCTAGTTTTTTACCATCTTCTTCTCGCTTTGATTTGGGTAATTCAAAATCGATTGCGTCACCGTAGCCTTTGTACACTGTTTTAAATTTTACAGAACGTGCAAAAATGGTAAAACTTCTCGATTTTCCAATTTCGTGAAAAAGGGTTTTTTTGATATTGGTAATTAAATTTCCATAGTTGTCAATATAGATCACACTTCCTAGAATTTGATTTCCTTCGGGATGAATAACGGGTTTGATATTGGTCAACTCTTTAATTTGAGATATCGGTTTTCCAATGATTTCTAGGGCTCCTTTTCGAACAAGATGAGCAGCGACATGAATAAAAATATCCAAGACTGGAAACGAACGCACCACGTTTTGATGAATGGTAATTTCAATTAATTTTGTGGCTTTTACATCTTCTTTAATCATGGATAGAATCCCATTGTCTGCGCAGATAAAGTAATGACCTTCATACTCCATGGCCAAATGGATATTTTCTGGAGTCCATTCGGACTCTACCCCAATGATATGGATACTTCCCTCAGGAAAAGCACGAAAGGCATTTTTTAGTATATAGGCTGTTTCAGAGACGTTGTAAGGACTTATCTGATGCGAAATATCCACAATCGTAAGGTCCGGTAGTTGCTGTAAAAGAGCTCCTTTGATAACGGATACAGAATAATCTTTATGCCCAAAATCGGTCGTTAAAGTTACGATGGCCATAAAGTGTAATTTATTGAATTGTTTACGTTAAAATTAGCTATTTTTATGAGCAGTTTAGTGCCCTTTAGCAAAAATAAACCATTTTAAACTTTTAGCCTTTGAATGAAATAAAAATTGATTTGACTGAGGTAAATCCTCAAGAATTTTTTGGGAATCAGAATTCCAATATTGCAAGGCTGCGCACTTACTTTCCAAAAATCAAAATCGTGGCTCGTGGGAATACACTGAAGGCCTATGGAGAAGAGAATATCTTACAAGAATTCTCCAAGCGAACTGACATGCTTATTGCGCACTACGGTAAATACAACATCTTAAACGATGAAATTATCGATCGTATAGTAATGGCTGGGGAGCAAGAAAATGTCGCTTTAAACGGAGGAACTGAAACTACGATTCTTCACGGAGTAGGTGGAAGAATCATCAAAGCAAAAACATTTAATCAAAAGCGTCTGGTAGAGTCCATGAACGGAAACGACATGGTTTTTGCCATTGGACCAGCGGGTACAGGAAAAACCTATACGGGTGTTGCCCAAGCCGTAAAAGCCCTTAAGGAAAAGAAGGTCAAACGAATTGTATTGACACGTCCCGCTGTGGAAGCAGGAGAAAATTTGGGTTTTCTGCCGGGTGATCTCAATGAAAAATTAGACCCCTATATGCAACCGCTCTACGATGCTCTTCGCGATATGATCCCCAGCGAAACCTTGAAAAGTCACATTGAAAAAGGAATTATTCAGATCGCTCCCTTAGCTTTTATGCGGGGACGTACCCTGGATAACGCTTTTGTGATTTTGGACGAGGCACAAAACTCTACCCATTCTCAGATGAAAATGTTTCTGACTCGGATGGGGAAAAATGCCAAATTTATGATTACAGGAGATCCAGGGCAAATCGATCTTCCTAGGCGTATGATTTCTGGTTTAAAAGAAGCACTTTTGATTTTAAAAAATGCAAAGGGTATTGGGATTATTTATCTTGATGATAAAGACGTAATTCGACATCCTCTTGTCAAAAAGATTATTGACGCATATAAAACTATAGAACACGACAACTGATGACTGCAAGTACAATAATGCATACTGATCTGAAATTGGAGGGATTACAATCCAAGTACACAGGTAAAGTTCGGGAGGTGTATCGGCTAGATAATGATCTTTTGATTTTGGTAGCTACAGATCGTCTTTCGGCTTTTGATGTGGTTTTGCCAAAGGGTATCCCATTCAAGGGCCAGATTTTAAATCAAATTGCAACAAAAATGTTAGAGGCCACGGAGGATATTGTTCCAAATTGGTTGATTGCAAGCCCAGATCCCAATGTTTCGATTGGAAAATCATGTACCCCTTTCAAAATTGAAATGGTGATTCGTGGCTATTTGACAGGACATGCCGCCCGGACTTATAAAAAGGGTTTGCGAACACTTTGTGGAGTTTCGCTTCCCGAGGGTATGAAAGAAAATGACAAGTTTGAAACCCCTATCATTACTCCTGCTACTAAAGCTGAAGAGGGACATGACGAGGACATTTCTCGAGAAGATATTGTAGCAAAGGGCATAGTAAGTGAAGCCGATTATAAGGTGCTTGAAAAATATACCCGGCAGCTTTTTGATCGAGGGACCGAAATCGCAAAAAAGCAAGGCTTGATATTGGTCGATACCAAATACGAGTTTGGAAAAACAAAGTCTGGTGAGATCGTATTGATAGATGAAATTCATACGCCTGATTCTTCTCGGTATTTTTACCAAGAGGGGTATGAGGAACGTCAGCAAAAAGGACGCTCACAAAAACAACTTTCTAAAGAGTT
>DBBQ01000049.1:0-3493 GCA_002292265.1 Flavobacteriaceae bacterium UBA980
TTATTCGGATTGCCCGAAGTCAAAACCCTGAAATTAAAATATTGATTTCTCTAGCTGGAGGGGCTCTTTCCCAAGAGCAAGCTGCGAATTGGACAGCATTTCTTGGTGACGCCACACAACGTTTGGTATTGACACAAAAAGTGCTAGATTTTCTTTTGAAACACAACCTGGACGGGGTAGATGTAGATTTAGAATGGGACAATATTACTTCGGGTTATAGCGACTTTATTTTAGCTCTTAGAACAGCTGTGGATGTACAGTCCAAACTACTGACAGCCGCTTACCCCTCAGAATTTCGTTATCAGCAATTGAGTGATCAGGCTCTTGCAGCGTTGGACTTTGTCAATATAATGGCTTATGATTATACCGGTCCTTGGGCCCCAGCCAATAAGGGGCCTCACAGTTCGCTTGACCATGCCGAAAAAGGCATTGCATTCTGGAAAAAACAAAACGGCATTCAGGCGCTAAACCTTAATTTGGGAGTTCCGTTTTATGGCTATGAATTTCAAAATAACACTACTGTGGTGGCCAAAACCTATGCTTCGATAATTAACAACAATACGAGCCATGCAGATCAAGATCAAGTGGGGAATACCTATTATAATGGGCGACCCACCATCCGAGCGAAAACCCGTCTCGCGGCAACAGCCGTAGGAGGGATTATGATTTGGGAGTTGGGACAAGATCGCTTTGATGACTATTCGCTTTTAGAAACTATTCACAAAGCCTATGCTGAAATTGAAGTAACTACCTCATCATGTTATCCTTAGAGAAAGATTTTGTTCAAGGAGTTTCGTGGACTACCTACTCTTCCAAATCGAACAAACAACCCAACACGGACCCAACAAATCTGTTTGAATTCATTTGGGGATGTATTTTGTTTTATATTGCTATTGCATTTATTGATGGGGCTAAAGAGATTTTTATGTATATAGGCTAGAAAAAGTAGAATCAAAGAAGAGTTTAATTAAAACACAACAACAACAACAGTTAATGAGAATTAAAATAAGTTTTAGGTCACTGTGTGTGGGACTATTTTTATTTCTACTTATTTTTTTGGGCTGTACGTCTAAGGAAACTACTTCAGAAACCCTTCCCAATGTAATTTATATTCTGGCCGATGATCTGGGCTATGGAGATGTATCCTTTTACAATCCTAAATCAAAAATCCGAACGCCCTATTTGGACCAAATGGCACGTGAAGGGATGCGTTTTACCGACATGCATTCCACTTCAGCCGTTTGTACTCCTACACGCTACAGCATCCTTACTGGGGAATACGCCTGGCGAACCCCGTTAAAAAGAGGTGTTTTGTGGAGCTATGGTCCCTTAATGATTCCTGAGAATAAAGAAACCGTACCCAAGCTTTTTAAAAGGAACAACTACCAAACGGCGGTAATTGGGAAATGGCATTTGGGGTTGGATTGGGTATTAAAAACACCCTATGACAGTACTCTTGTCAATAAAAACAAACAAGGACTGATTATAGATTATAACGAAAAACAGATCGATTTCTCTCAACCCCCAACAGAGGGTCCTTTTCAGGTGGGATTTGATTACAGCTACATTATACCCGCCTCCTTAGACATTCCTCCTTATGTGTATATTGAAAACGGTCAATTTACCTATGCGGTCAACGGCTACACTCAAGGCAGCAATTTAAATGCGGATTATGACGGTGCTTTTTGGCGTCCGGGCCCTCTTGCAGAGAACTTTGATTTTTATGATGTCTTGCCGAGTTTTATCTCAAAAGCGAAAGCTTACATCAGTAAAGCAAAAGAACAAGCAAACCCGTTTTTTCTTTACTTGCCACTTGCCGCCCCCCATACGCCTTGGGTGCCAACAAACGACCAAAAAGGACTTTCCGAAGCAGGGATGTATGGAGACTTTGTCAATATGGTGGACCGGTATGTGGGAGAACTACTAGCCCATGTAGATCAGCTTGGATTAAAAGAAGAAACCTTGATTGTCTTTACGAGTGATAACGGACCCTATTGGAAAGAAAAATACATCAAAACGTTTCAACACAAAGCATCTGGAAATTTAAGAGGGATGAAGGGAGACATCTATGAAGGAGGACATCGGATTCCTTTTATCGTCCGTTGGCCCGGAAAGGTAAAAGCGGGAACTGAAAGTAAAAACCCAAACACCTTGGCAAATTTTTACGCAACAATGGCGGAGTTTTTTGGAGCCCCTTCTTCTCCACGGGATAGTTTTAGTATTTTTAAGGAACTCACAGACGAAGCACATACACCACTGCTGAAACCCATTGTTCACCATTCTTCAAACGGACATTTTGCACTCAGAAAAGGATCTTGGAAATACATTGAAAAATTAGGATCGGGTGGATTTTCTAAACCCGCTTCTATTAAAACCCTGGATGGGGTTTCTCAAGAGCGGCTATACAATCTTGAAGAAGACCTCGTAGAAGAAGTAGATCTTTCAACACAGCACCCTGCAGAATTGAATCGGTTAAAACAAATGTTAGATTCGGTTCGGAGTTTGAGGTAGTAGAGTCGAATAAAAGCCTCTTTTTCCTCGTTTAATTAATAGTAGAATCAGCAAAATCACAAAAGTTTATTTTGTAATTTTGTGAAAACAAAAATTGAATTTTTTATGGCTTTTGATATCGAAATGATCAAAGCAGTGTATGCGCGACTGGAAGAGCGCGTAGAAGCAGCAAGAAAACTTACTGGAAAACCTTTAACAGCCTCAGAAAAGATATTGTATTCCCACCTTTGGGATGGGAAATCGGACCGCACATTTAATCGAGGAAAAGATTATGTGGACTTTGCTCCAGACCGTATTGCGTGTCAGGACGCTACGGCACAAATGGCTTTATTGCAATTCATGCAAGCGGGAAAACCCAAAGTAGCGGTTCCTACAACAGTACACTGTGACCACCTAATTCAAGCCAAAACGGGGGCAATGGAAGATTTAAAATCTGCCAACAGTACCTCTGCAGAGGTTTTTAACTTTTTAGAATCGGTATCGAACAAATACGGCATCGGTTTCTGGAAACCCGGAGCGGGAATCATCCACCAAGTGGTGTTAGAAAACTATGCTTTTCCAGGCGGCATGATGATCGGAACAGACTCCCACACAGTAAATGCAGGCGGATTGGGAATGGTTGCCATCGGTGTTGGAGGTGCAGACGCAGTAGATGTAATGGCAGACATGCCGTGGGAACTGAAATTTCCAAAATTGATAGGGGTTAAACTCACCGGAAAATTAAACGGTTGGACCGCGCCCAAAGATGTGATTTTAAAAGTTGCAGGTATCCTTACCGTTAAAGGAGGAACTGGTGCCATCATCGAATATTTTGGCGAAGGCGCTGAATCCATGTCCTGTACGGGTAAAGGAACTATCTGTAATATGGGAGCAGAGGTAGGCGCTACAACTTCAACCTTTGGCTACGACGCTTCCATGGAGCGTTACTTACGTGCCACAGACAGAGATGATGTGGCCGATGCTGCCAATGCTGTAAAAGAAC
>DBBQ01000049.1:3552-12410 GCA_002292265.1 Flavobacteriaceae bacterium UBA980
CCTTTTACGCCAGACTTGGCAACCCCAGTGGCAGAAATGTCTAAGGTGGCAAAAGAAAACGACTGGCCGCTTCAAGTGGAATGGGGATTGATCGGATCCTGTACCAACTCGTCTTACGAAGACCTTTCTCGGGCTGCCTCCATTGCCAAACAGGCAGTAGAAAAAAACTTAGTTACCAAGGCCGAATTCGGAATTAACCCAGGTTCGGAACAAGTGCGTTACACATCGGAAAGAGATGGATTACTGGAAATCTTTGAAGATTTAAACGCCAAAATATTTACCAATGCCTGTGGGCCATGTATCGGTCAATGGGCAAGAGAAGGAGCCGACAAGCAGGAGAAAAACTCCATCATTCACTCCTTTAATAGAAACTTTTCTAAACGTGCAGATGGCAATCCCAATACCCACGCCTTTGTAGCCTCCCCCGAAATGGTGGCTGCAGTAGCTATTTCTGGAAGATTGGATTTCAACCCACTCACAGACACTTTGATCAACCAAAAGGGAGAAGAAGTAAAACTAGACCCTCCTACAGGATTGGAATTACCACCTTTGGGATTTGATGTTATAGATAACGGGTATCTCGCTCCTGTTGAAGACGGGTCTCAAGTGCAGGTAAATGTCAAAGAAGATTCCGAAAGATTGCAACTGTTAACACCTTTTACCCCTTGGGACGGGGAAAACCTGACGGGAGCAAAACTCCTTATAAAAGCACACGGGAAATGTACTACAGACCACATTTCTATGGCAGGACCATGGTTGCGTTTTCGTGGGCACTTGGACAACATTTCCAACAACTGCCTCATTGGAGCAGTTAATGCATACAATCAAAAAACAAACTTTATCAAAAACCAATTGACAGGCGAATACGGTGGTGTCCCCGATGTACAACGTGCATACAAAGCTGCGGGAATCGAAACTGTTGTTGTAGGAGATCACAACTATGGAGAAGGATCCTCCCGGGAACACGCAGCAATGGAGCCTCGTTTCTTAGGAGTCAAAGTGGTGATTGTAAAATCATTTGCTCGTATCCACGAAACGAACTTAAAGAAACAAGGAATGTTGGGAATTACTTTTGCGAAGGAGTCAGATTACGACCTTATTCAAGAAGACGATACCTTTAACTTTGTCGATTTAAAAGACTTCGCTCCTGGAAAACTTCTTACTATAGAAGTGGTTCACGCCGATGGATCAATAGACACCATAAAGGCGAACCATACCTATAACGAAGCTCAAATTGAATGGTTTAAAGCAGGTTCTGCACTGAATCTAATCAAGGAGCAAAACAGCGCTGCCTAGATCAGGTGATCTAGTTTTTCGTCAATGGCTTTTCTGAGGACTTGATACCCTTCTGCACTAAGATGAAGTCCATCTTGAAGGAAATAGACTTCATTGATACGCTTATTTTTAAGTAAAGATTCGTAAAAATCTACCTGGTATACGTTGTGAAGTGTTTCTATTTTTTCTCCAAGCTGTGCGTTGATCTCTTTGATTTTTTTTAGCTCGTGTTGCCGCTCAAAAGAAGGTTTTATAGAAATATTTAAAATTTTAGTGTTTGGGAATTGCGCCTGTACTCTGTCTATAAAACTTACTATTTCTGCAACTATTTTTGAGGCGGTAAAACCTAATGTTAAATCGTTCCCGCCGAGATAAAGGACAATTACTTTGGGCTGCACGTCCCTAAAGAGTTCTTCAAAATAGTCGTTTAATGAATGAATAAATGCCCCCCCAAAGCCTAAGTTTAGTGTATCCCATCTTGGAAAATCCTGAGCAACGTTTTTCCACAAGCGCAGGGTTGAACTTCCATAAAACACAAGGAGCTCTTTTTTACTCTTCTTTTGGAGGATATTTTTTTTAAGCACAGCTATTTCACCTTCAAAATTTTGATCTTCTCTGGATAATTCTTTTACACCTATTTTAAAGGTGTCGTTTATTTTTTGAACTGCATTGTTCAGGAGATCGCTCTCTGGACTAGTGACTCCAAAATCTCGCATGCGAAAAGGAGGTAGAATTTGACACTTATAGGGAGCTTCAGAAGGGAGTTTGTCGAAGTTGACCAGTACAATGGGAACGAGAAGGGGTTGCTGTTTGAGACTACTTGCCAATTTAAAAATACCTTTTAGAAAGGACCCCGGCGATTCATCTGTGTAATAGGAAGCACCTTCTGGGCTAAACACCAAATTGATATTGTTTTCTAACGCCGCTGCAGCTTGTAGATAAAATTGTTTATTCGCTTTTTTTATCTCTTTTTTAGTAAGCTCTTTTGGAATAAAGTGGTTTGCATAGACACGGATGTATCCAAACTTATCGTAATAGTTTCTGTGATTTTCTTCATCTGGCAACGAATAGCGAACCACTCGAGTCCCTGGATTTTTGTAGTATTTTCTAGAATTGAACTACTTATAAAGTGACTGTCCAAGGTAATTTGAAAATCTTCAGCTACAGTAAAAAAGGGATGGTTACGAAGGTGATTATAAATGAAAATTACCCCTTGTTCAGAAGGCAAGTTTTCTGAGCCTTTGATTTCTACTCTGACAGAAGAGAAGGCTTTTTGTACTTGTTTAGCGCTAAGCGCACGCATTTCACTGTAAGGAATTTCTTTAGGAGCACGAACAATTTCATTAAAGCTGTTGCGCAATGCTTCCAACAACCTACTGTCTGGATTCATTAAATCGTGGCTAAAGTTGATAATAACGCTTTTACGTGTTCAATATCTTCAATGTAATACTTCGCCTCCGTTTTTTTTCTACCCACCTTAATAGTCCTAGTATGACCGGGCAAGCTTGTAAACATATTTTCGTCTGTGACATCGTCTCCAGCGCATAGAATAAAATCATAGTTTTTATTTGAAACTAAGTCCGAAACAGCTGTCCCCTTAGTTATTTGACTGTTTACTACTTCTAGCGCTTTGTCCATATCCATAATGCTAAGTTTGTCTGAAATTAGACTTGCTAGCACCGTTTTCAGTTCTACTACACGTTCGGCAGCTAGTTCGGGATCCGTTTTTCTGTAGTGCCACACTAAGCTATTGGTTTTTTCTTCAATAAAAGTACCTGGTGTTCGATCTGTAAACGCTTCCATAATAGGTAGTAGATCTTTTTTCCACGTATTATCTGCGCTTCCATTGGCAACCCATTTTTGCTTGGGTTGTTTTACAAAGTACCCATG
Organism: Flavobacteriaceae bacterium UBA980; assembly: GCA_002292265.1. Taxonomy (GTDB): domain Bacteria; phylum Bacteroidota; class Bacteroidia; order Flavobacteriales; family Flavobacteriaceae; genus MS024-2A. The sequence goes on from DBBQ01000049.1 coordinate 6,718, forward strand.
TTCTGCCACTAGGGTAAGTTGAAGGGGGCCAAACCATTTTTCTAAAAAGACTTTATCACGACCACTTACAATGGCAACATCCGTATTGGGAAGTGATGTCAATTGGGTAANNAACTAAAGTTCCGTCATAGTCTAATAACAGCATTTTTTTATCCGCCTGCTTGAAGGATTCTGCCATTGATGTAATCCGTTGCGTATTCAACTTTTGAACGCCTACTTCTTCTTTTGGTTCTACTTTTACCTCCAGCGCATCCATAAATTCTTTTGCCCAGTAGTTTACTGTATACCTACTGAGTCTTTTTTGCATACTGCTGTTGCGCTTTTTTTGCTCTTCAACAGGCATCACAATCGCTTTTTGTATCGCATCGGCCATAGCATTTCGGTCAAAGGGATTCACCAAAATCGCTTCGTATAGCTCCTTAGAGGCCCCTGCCATTTCACTTAAAATAAGTACGCCGTCCCCTTTGACACGAGTCGCTACATATTCTTTTGCCACCAAATTCATCCCATCCCGAACGGGGGTTATCATTGCAATATCAGAAGTCATATAAAGGTCTATAAGATCATCAAAATCCATTGCGCGGTAGTAATACCAAATCGGTGTCCAGTTCACCGTTGCATACTTTCCATTGATACGACCCACCACTTCGTCAGTTTCTTTTTTTAATCGTTTGTATTCAGGAACATCAGAACGAGAGGGAACGGTAAGCATTACTAAACGAACCTTCTCTAAATATTCGGGGTATTTGTCTAAAAACAGGTCAAAGGCCTTGATGCGATTTATTACCCCCTTGGTGTAGTCTAAACGGTCAATAGATAAAATGAGCTTGCTGTCGTCTGCACTCTTTAGGTGTACATCCAGTTGAATTTTCAATTCTGACTTTTCGGTCTGTTTTTGCGCAAAATGTGTTTGAGCTGCGTCATTAAATTTGGTGTAATCAATTCCCATAGGGAAGGTATCCACAACCACTTCTCTACTGCCAACAGTGACTCTGTTAAACTGAACGTTTTTTCGTAAAATACGTTTTGCCGAACTTAAAAAATGACGCTCATAATCATAGGTGTGAAAACCGATGAGATCCGCCCCCAAAACCCCTTCTAGCAAAGGCTCTCGCCAAGGGAAAATTCTGAAAATTTCAAATGAGGGGAACGGGATGTGTAGGAAAAACCCTATTGTAACGTCAGGACAGGCATCTCGTATCATCTTTGGACATAACATGAGTTGGTAGTCTTGAATCCAAACCGTATCTCCAGGCTCAATTCGATCAATAACAGCTTTACTAAACTTCTCGTTGACTTCTACATAAGAGTCCCAGTGCGCCTTGTTAAAAATAGAAAACTCGATAAAGTAGTGAAACAGTGGCCACAAACACTTGTTTGGGAGCCCGTAATAAAAATCGTCAATCTCTTCAGTACTTAAACTAACGGGACAATAATTATTTTCGGTTAACGAGTCTTTTAGTGGTTCCCATTCAGATTCATCAAGTGTGTCGCTTCCTATTCCAGGCCACCCTACCCAAAGCGAATTTTTGTTTTTGTGTACCGAATGTAATCCCGTAGCTAAACCGCCACTAGTGGGGGTAAATTCGAAAGAATTTTCTACTTTCGTTATTCGAATTGGTAGTCTGTTTGAAACGATTATAGTCTTTCCCATTTGTACTATTTTTAACTGCGAATTACAATTTTATGGCAAAAATTTCATTTACTTCACCTGCCCCCACATTAAACTTCGGCATTATTGGAAATTGTAAATCTGCGGCACTTATAAATGAGGATTCTTCAATTGATTGGTGTTGTTTGCCACAATTTGATTCCCCGTCTGTGTTTGGTAAAGTTATTGATGAAAATATAGGAGGGCACTTTAAAATCGAATGTGATACGAGTTATCACATTACACAAACATACATAAAAAATACGGCGATACTTTGTACACGCTTTGAAAACGACGACAATGCTTTCGAGGTGCTTGATTTTATGCCCCGTTTTCAGAAAGATAATGGTTCCTATCATGCCCCACCTGAGCTCAGCCGTATACTGAGGCACGTGAAAGGAAAACCTAGCTGTAGGATCATTTACAATCCAAAACTGGAGTACGCTCTTGGTGAAACAAAAAGTTATGTAAAGAAAAATTTTATCGTAAGTATTGTTGATGATGTCAACTACGACACCTTGTTTTTATATAGCAATTTAGATTATGAAGCGATTTTAGCAGGAACTGAAATGAGTATCACAGGAGAGCATTTTATGACCATTTCCTACAATGAAAAACTCAATGCTCCCTCCCTTGAAAATTCGCTTTTGACGTTTGAGAAAACAAAAGTATATTGGTTAAACTGGTGTCACAAGACACCTTCTTTCAAGAATTATAACGAGCAGATTTTAAGAAGTGCCATGACGCTGAAGCTACTGACTTTCGAAAAGACAGGAGCGGTTTTGGCAGCGGCCACTACGTCATTTCCAGAAACCATTGGAGAGGTGCGAAATTGGGATTACCGCTTTTGTTGGATTAGAGATGCCTCGATGGTGATCAAAGTAATTGCCAAACTGGGACATGTACAAATTGTCAAAAACTTTATCCGATACATTATTGACCTCATTCCAGACAAGAACGAGAAGCTCCAAATCATGTATGGCATTAGTGGCGAGAAAATACTCACAGAGAAAACCTTAGACCACCTGGATGGGTTCAAAGGATCCAAGCCTGTACGTGTTGGAAATGCGGCCTATGTGCAAAAGCAAAACGACATTTATGGAATTCTGATGGATGTAATTCATTATCAAATGGAGCAATTCTCAGATAAAAAGGACGAATATGAAGAGCTTTGGTCAATTGTTAAGTCCATAGTGTGGGTGGTTAAAAACAATTGGAAACTTGCAGACAAAGGGATTTGGGAGTTTCGACACGAAGACAGACATTTTACATTTTCCAAATTACTTTGTTGGGTTGCTGTGGACCGTGCGATTAAAATTTCGACTCTAGTCAACGCAGAAAAATCAGTAGAAAAATGGGAAACACTCCGCGATGAAATCTATGACGATATCATGGAGCATGCCTGGAGCGAAACAAAACAAGCATTCACACAGTCCTATCATTCGGAGCACCTTGATGCTTCTGTACTTCTTATGGAATACTATGGGTTTATTGATGCGAAAAACCCAAAATTCGTTAAAACGGTAAAAGCTATTGAATCAGAATTAATGCACGAAGGACTTTTATATCGCTATAAAAATGAAGATGACTTTGGATTGCCAAGCTCCTCGTTTACCGTGTGTACCTTCTGGTTTATCAATAGCTTATTTAAAATTGGCGAAGAAGAAAAATCCAAAAAACTATTCGATGAGTTATTGTCCTACAGCAATCATTTGGGCTTATTTAGCGAAGACATCGATTTCTCTTCAAAGCAATTGTTAGGAAATTTCCCACAAGCCTACTCACACCTGGCACTTATTGATAATGCATTGAATTTTAATGAAACAACTACTGCGAGTAAAATGCCGAAACCTTCGTTGAAATTGAAAGTCTCTTAAGAAGACGTCATAAGTTGCGTTGATATTCTAAGTCTACCCTAGGGAGTCCTATCTTTAGCTAATACAGACCCTCTTTAGACTTTTCTTTAAAAAGATGTAGCTTTGGGAAAAACACTTTTATGAGAATTTTCCTTTTGACATTCCTGGCGACGACTTCTTTGGTAGGCCAAGACTATTTCACTGAGCGGTATCAACCTTTTCAACCTTCTATTCCTTCTCCAGAAACCTTTTTGGAATACGAGATTGGCTCGCAGCACACCCGACACGATCAAATTGTAGCCTATTTACAAGAATTGGCAGAGGTGTCAGACCAAGCAGAAATCACCTATTATGGGAAGACACATGAAGGAAGAAAACTCATCTTATTGATTGTGAGCACTTCGGAGAATTTAGCAGAACTGAAAAGCATACAAAAACAGCATTTAGATTATGCAGAAGGGAGGTTGGAGACCCGACCCGATATTCCAGCGATTATCAATTTGGCATACAACGTTCACGGAAATGAACCTTCCAGCTCGGAGGCGGCATTGCTTGCAGCCTACACATTAGTAGCTTCAGAAGACCCACAGATTCAGTCCTTTCGTGAAAATGCAATTATTTTTATCGACCCTACCATCAATCCCGATGGAAGAGACCGCCATACACAATGGGCCAACACCTACAAAGGAAGCCCCTTAGTTTCAGATCCGCTAGATGCCGAACACAACGAAGCATGGCCCCGCGGGAGAACCAACCATTATTGGTTTGACTTAAACCGAGATTGGCTACTGGCAATCAACCCTGAAAGCCAAGGAAAACTAAATTGGTACCATCAGTGGTATCCCAATGTGGTAACCGATTTTCACGAAATGGGAACTCAAAGCACCTATTTCTTTGAACCGATGAAAGTCAATGGATCCAAAGACCCCATTATGCCAAAAGACAATTATATCAAGTTGAACGACCTTTTTGCAGCGTATTTTTCGGAAAATCTAGACAGTATTGGATCGTTGTATTTTACCAAAGAAGTTTTTGATGGAACTTATCCGGGCTATGGTTCCTCGTATCCCGATTTACAGGGAGGACTGGGATTACTTTTTGAACAAGCCAGTTCCAGAGGGTTAAAGCAAAAAACAGCCTATGGGGAGATTACCTTTCCCTTTACGATACGTAATCAGTTTGTATCTAGTTTAGCCACCGTTCAGGCCGCTGTAGAAAACAAAGCGTTACTCCGAGACTATCAAAAAGCATTTTTTGAAAGCGCCTTAACCCGCAGCAAGCGAAGCAAAATCAAAGCCTATAATTTTACAGAAACCGATCAAAATAGAACTCGCGCCTTTTTAGACAAACTGATTCGTCACCGTGTAAAGGTCCTAAAAACCGGAACCCACAGTTATAGCGTACCCACCGAACAACCCCAGTACAGGATGGTACAAACTTTTTTTGAAACCTACGACACCTATCGGGATAGTGTCTACTACGATGCCTCTGCTTGGTCCGTAGCGAATTTTTACAACATCAAATACAAGACAGCTTTAAAAACACCTTCGGGCGCTCCGGTAGCACTAGAGGATTTGATCCAACTCCAACCCCTACAAAAATCCAATTATGCTTATGTTGTAGAGAGCAAGGACTATCATATTCCTGCACTGACCTATTACTTACAGGATCAAGGAATTACAGTAGCCTCTGCTTTTAGACCTTTTGGCACTAAAGAGAAAGGACTATTTTCTTTTGGAAGTCTTGTCATTCCTGTAGCTCCGCAGAAAAAATCAGCAGAAGAGGTGTATGAAATTTTAAGTCAAGCGCAAGATCAATTCAAGATTCAAATTCAAGACGTATCCACGGGGTTCAGTTCGAGTGGGGTAGATCTAGGAAGTCGATATATAAGACCGCTAAAACAACCCAAAGCAGTATTACTCATCGGCGACGGGGTTCGTTCGTATGAAGCAGGAGAGGTCTGGCACCTTCTGGATACCCGAGTGGGAATGCCCATCACCAAAGTCCATCAAAATGATTTTAATAAAGTCCCACTAGACCAATACAACACCCTAGTATTAGTTTCAGGAAACTACAAATGGGACGAAAAAACTACTGAAAAATTAAAAACCTGGGTTGCCAAAGGCAATACAATTGTTGCACAGGGCACTGCAACCACGGCGTTGATCAAACATAAAATCGTCCAA
>DBBQ01000015.1:0-131245 GCA_002292265.1 Flavobacteriaceae bacterium UBA980
CTGAATTTCGATTAAACTAATTTTATGAACTTTTGATCTTTAAAGCAATTTGTAATAAGTGTTGCCTCTACCACACTACAAACTTCCCCCAAACAACATCCCCCTAAAACCACTACTCAGGATTCCTAGCTTAACGCAATGATATCAAAGGATTAAAAGGAATTTGGGTTATCCTCATTGGTGTAAAAGAAAAACCCTCCACTTGGGAGGGTATTATTTTAATTAATTAGGTTAATTAACCCACATCAAAGTCTCTCTTATTACAATTTTTTTGAACCCTTGAGGCATTATTTTGTCCATTTTTGAACTTTTAGCCATTGACTGATAAGAGTTATTTTCTTTATATCTTAAATAATTCATAGCATCCAATAGAGTTTTAAAACCATCTCTTGTCCAAACACTTGAATGTGTTGAGTTACCTTGAGGATGTATACGCGTATGCGCACCCCATGAAGTTAAATTTGTTGTAGATCTATTTTTTTGAATTATACCTTTCCATAAAGTTTTCTGTTCAGATATAAATGCACCCACACTTGTTGGTTTACCATAATTAAAAACTGTAAAATTTGTAGGCTCATCACTATTAATTGATGTTTCATTTTGATATTGGACAACTGCAAGAACTTTTCTAAGATCAGACGTGTTTATATCTCGTGCATCCATCCCTATAACTGAAGGGTCCCAACCAGTATTGTCAAGAGCTTGTTCTATGGAATCGAAGGTGTTTACAATGACATGAGTGGCATTATCTATTCCTACTGCTTTTAGTAGACCCCATCCATTCATTTTTCCTGCATCAATTCTCTTTTTTGCAACTTTAGACCAATACTCCATTTCTAAACGCTCAAATTCTTCTGCATTTTCAGAAGGTACATTTAGATAAATATGAGTACTTATTTGGGCAACGATATTTTGAATAGAAAGAAAAAAAAATATTACCAGTAATAATTTAGTTAAATTTTTCATTTTAATTGATTTATGGTTAATAATACCTCCAAGATATAGAAAATGGATTACATGTCAAAACACACTACAAACTTTCCACAAACAACACCCCCCTAAAACCACTACATGGAATCTTATGGTAAGGCAATAATATAAATTGATTAGAAGGGATTTGGATTGGGGGCATTGGTGTAAAAGAAAAACCCTACGCACGGGAGGGATGATATGATTTTGAACTTAAGAAGAGGGTATACCTATAACCTAGTAAGTGTGATTCGATTCTTCTTACATAAAAAATTGTTTTTTTATTATTTATTCAATTCTAATCTCTTTATATTAAATGTGTTAAAAACTATATTTAAATTAATTATGGAGCTTTTAAAAAATCACAAAATTAAAATAATGATATACATCATCTTATTAATATTTTTTGTGAACTGCATTAATCATTATAAATCTGATAAGTTAAGAGAATTACAAGGTAGATATCTTTTTTTAGAATATTATTTTAAATCTCAAAATGGAGGAGTGGACTATTCTGTAAATGCATCTGGAAATAAAACTTATTGGATCATTAAAGGTGACAGTATCTTTGAAGAATATTATTCTGTCAAAAATAACATAAGAGAAACTTATTACGATTTTATTTATAAACTTGAATTTAAAGATAATAGCGGGCTTATATATTTTGATTCAAATAAATCATCTTTTAAGATCATAAACGATAGTCTGTTCATAGAGAATGAATTAATTAAATATACTTTATTAAAAAAATAAACTTTAAACTTTATTTGACAGATCCAACTAAAGTTATTTTATTTTGTTTTTGATTGAAAGAATCTATTTGATCATTCTTAATTCCTGATTTCCATAGATATACTCTTTTAAGACTTTTAAATTCCTCAAAAATATCTAGGCTTTTTTCAGTTACGTTTGTTCCAATTAAATTAATTACTTCTAGGTTTTCAAGTACTGAAATTAGTTTTAACCCTTTATCTGTAATTGCATTATGTTTTAAGTCAAGTTTAACAAGATTTTTAAAGCTCAAAATATTCTTTATTGATGAATCATCTAATTGACCTTCATAAACATCAAAATATACAATGTGATTACTTATTTCCTCCAAATCTTTAAAATCAATTTCAGATTTTTCATTTAAACATTTAACAGTTATATATTTTTTTTGACTGGAAATAAACTTTATTTCAAATTTCTTTGGATCTATTTCTTTAAAACCTTTTAGTTTTTGCAGTTTTAATCTTTTATCCCAAGTCTTCTGTTCAAAATCTAAAGAGTATAAATGATTAAATACATATTTCATTTCATCAGAAACCTCTGAAGGCTTAATTAATTGATCTGATTCGGAAAGGTTCTTGATCCACCACAAGATTAAGTTTTTTTCATAATAGGAAGTGGGTTCTCCATCAGAAGGCATAAATTTAATATTATCCTGAGCAAGAGTTATTCTTTTGAATAGTTCACTCTGCCTTGGATTTGTTTTATCTACTATTTTTCCTGAATTACCACCTTTTATGAGGCTAACTAGTGAAGACATGTCTAGTTCACCCCTTTTAATTTCGCTATTGTGACATGAAACACATTTAGATTCAAATATTGGACTTACAAGATCTTTATAAATATAAATTGAATCAATATTCTTATCTATATTTTGATTAATAGCTACTGAATTTTTAATTTGAATAGGCAAAAATTCAGTTAAATATTTACTTCCATGAGTAAGGTTTCCCCCCAAATGTCCAGTAATTGAAAGAAGGATTAATACGCCAAAATTTAATATAGATTTATTCCTAAAACTCAATTTAAATTTAATGAAGGAAGTTCTTCCAAGCCAGGATAGTAATGAAACTCCAACTAATATGAATCCAAATATTTTATGGACAAACAAATTTTCATCTATGTAATGTCCTCTAGATGAGAGTAAATATCCTGAAATAGAGCTAAATAATGAACTTGCAAAACAAAAAAACCAACTTAAAGTGACTAACTTATTATTTAATTCTTTCTTTAAAAATCCATAGTAAAGTTCAAAAAATATAATAAGAAAAATGAACCCTACAGGTAAATGAACAATTAAAGAATGAAATCTGCCAAAAAATAAATCTAAATCCAAAATTAAACTCTTGTTAACTTAATAGGGTAGGTATTTTTAGAATTCCATTGAGGGACATACAAGTTTTTATCCTCGTCAATACAAATATCGTGTGGGTTTAAAAATGACTTTTTATCAGAAAGTGGAGCTAAAAAATTATTTTCTGAATATTTAGGAATACTCCCTCCAGGTAAAGAAACAACCTTATTATTTTGATCTAAAACTGCGAGCATTCCGTCGAACTTATCCCAAGAGTTTGTAACAATTACTGAAAAATACAATTCATTTCCATCTAAAACGGGTCTACAAATCCAACATCCAGGCAATTCATATTTTTCTATAAATTTCCCTTCCATAGAAAATCTTTTAAATTCATTATTTGTCCTAGAAGTAATTAAAAGTGATGGCTTATCATATCTATTATCAATAGTAATCCCATGACAGCAATTAAAAGTTGATTCTGAATCACCTCTCCCTCCAAAATGTCGAATATATTCACCATTGGAATTATATTGGATAATATAATCTAGTCCATATCCATCACATACATATATATCACCATTATCAGCAATTGCCGTTTCTGTAGGTTTAAATTCTTTAGCAGAGCTGTATTCTGGAATAAATTCTGGCCATTCAATTTGTAGAAGAATTTTGCCTTTGGTATTCGTTTTAAATACTTTGTGTTCAGCATAGTCGGTTATATATAGAAATTCTTCACCTCCTTCATCGTTAATTGTAAGTCCATGAGTTCCATCATTTCCTATACTCCATGAATCAATTATTTTCCCAGAACGATTATATTTTAAAATATTATTCTGGTTATGATTTGTTGTTAAATAAAGATTTTTATCATTATCTAATACCATTTCATGACAATCATTAACAGGATATTGAGCATTAATTCCCCATTCTTTATCAATTTTATAGCGGAAATCACCATGACCTATAATTTGATCATCATTCTCGATTCCTTTATTTATGAAGAAAGTTTTCGGTGTAGATATGATCCCAAGACCTAAAGCGGCAGTATTTTTTACAAAATCCCTTCTTGAATTTTTTGAATTTTTCATGATAAAATTTCATTTACTACGTTCCCATGAACATCTGTTAATCTATATCTTCGCCCTTGGTGTTTGTATGTCATCTTTTCATGATCTACTCCCAGTAAATGGAGAAGTGTTGCTTGAAAATCATGAATATGAACAGGCCTTTCTGCAATATTATAACCAAACTCATCCGTAGCACCAATGGTAATTCCTTTTTTGATTCCTGCCCCAGCCATAAATATTGTGAAACATTTTGGATGGTGATCTCTTCCATAACCAGGATCAGAAATTCTTCCTTGAGTATATGCGGTCCTTCCAAATTCTCCTCCCCAAATAACAAGAGTATCCTCTAAAAGACCTCTTTGTTTTAGGTCTTGAATAAGAGCAGCTGTAGCTTGATCAGTTTCTTTACATTGAACTTTAATATCCTTATTTAGGGAACCATGTTGGTCCCAGCCTTGATGATATAATTGAATGAATTTAACATCTTTTTCTGCAAGTTTTCTCGCTAAAAGACAATTAGCTGCAAAAGTTCCTGGATTTTTACTGTCTTCACCATAAAGATCAAATATATATTCAGGTTCACTAGAAATATCCATCACTTCAGGCACTGAAGTTTGCATTCTAAATGCCATTTCATATTGAGATATTTTAGATAAAATTTCAGGATCTCCAATGTCTCTATAATTTATATCTTCTAATTTTTTGAGATATTCTAGCTGTTCTTTTCGAGATTCATGATTAACTCCAGGGGGATTTTCTAAGTAAAGAACTGCATCTTTTCCAGACCTAAATTGAACCCCTTGGTGCTTAGATGGTAAGAACCCGTTACCCCATGATCTAGCATATAGTGGCTGACCACTTTTATTCTTTGTTACTAAAACCACAAATTCAGGTAAGTTTTTATTATCAGTTCCTAAGCCGTAACTGACCCAAGAACCAATTGATGGTCTGCCTGGAAGATTAGATCCTGATTGAAGAAATGTAACTGCCGGATCATGATTTATTTCACTTGTATGCATAGATTTTATAAAACATAAATCATCAACGATTTTAGAAGTATAAGGCATTAAATCACTCATCCATGCACCACTTTGTCCATGCTGTTTAAAATTGAAAACAGATCCAACCATTGGGAAAGTTGCTTGTCCAGCTGTCATCCCTGTTAATCTTTGATCTCCTCTAACACTTGAAGGAAGTTCTTTACCTGTTAAATTAACCAGGGTAGGCTTGTAATCAAAAATATCTAATTGTGAAGGTGCACCACTTTGAAAAAGATAAATTACTCTTTTAGCTTTTGGTGCAAAGTGAGGTAATCGTAGATTTGGATTTAATGAATCAGTGTTGTAATTACCTAACATTGAGTTAGTATTTAATAAAGAACCAAGGGTAACAGCACCCATACCAAGTGAAGTTTTTGTCAAAAAATCTCTTCGTGTATATTTTTTATTATGTTCGTGTGAATTACAATTCATATTTATCTTTTTAGATATGCTTCATCATGATTTAACATCGTATTTGTTACCAATGTAAGGGCAGCAGTTTTATATTTATCTAAACTTCGATTTCTTTTCTTTCTTCCGTTTTTAAATACCTGATCTGCTAGTTTTGGATTACTTTTAAATTTCTTATACTGTTTATCGTAAAATTCTTTTAAAATTTGAAGCTCATCGTTACTAGGTATCCTTGAGGTACATAATTGAAAACCATACTCTATTGATTTTTCAATTGATTCTGGCTTTTCAATCTGAATTCTTTCAGCCAGCACTCTTGAGGCTTCAAAAAATTGTGGGTCATTTAGTAAAACTAGTGCTTGTAACGGCGTATTGGTTATTTCCCTTTTTACAGTACATACTTCTCTTGAAGGTGCATCAAAAACAGACATTGAGGGTGGTGGCGATGTTCTTCTTAAAAAAGTATATAAACTTCGTCTGTAGAGGTCTTCATCAGTATCAGAAATTTTATAGTCTAATAATTTAATCGAAAAATTCGATTTTTCTCTCCATAACCCATCAGGTTGGTATGGTCTAACGCTTTCCCCTCCAATCTTCTTTATTAAAAGCCCGCTTGCAGCTAAAGCATTATCTCTTATCATTTCAGCTGAAAGTCTATAGCTATTACTTCTCCATAAATAAATATTGTTAGGATCAATTTCAACATATTTTTGATTAGGTGATGAGCTTTGTTTATAAGTAGATGAGGTTACCATTAACTTTAAAAGTTTTTTCACATCCCAATTTTCACTAACTAAGAAGTCAGCAAGGAAATCAAGTAATTCAGGATGTGAGGGAAGCATTCCTTGTAATCCAAAATCACCTGGAGTAGATACTATACCTTTACCAAAAATCATTTGCCAATATCTATTAGCTGTCACCCTAGAAGTTAATGGATTTTTATCTTCAAAAAGCCATTTAGCAAGCCCCAATCTATTTCTTGGCAAGTCCTTTGAAAATTCAGGCAAAGCACTCGGAGTATTTGCTATGACCTCGTAACTTTTATTAGTGTATAAGCCTCTATCATAAAGGAAAGATTTTCTAGGTTCCTTCATGTCTTCCATTACCATTATTTCAATTACATCAGATACTTCATTTAGCCATTTATTTTTAAGTTTTGATATATCTTTTTTAATTTTCTTTTGCTCAATATTTTCTTGAACTAAATGTTCACGCTTCAATTCATTTGAAATTGGTTTTTCATCAATTTCATATTTATTATATAAAGTTTTAATTTCAAATGTAGAAAGTGATTTATTAAATATAAAGAGTTCATCCATTTTACCCTTAAATATTCTATTATCACCACTTGATCCATCATAACTTTCCCCAACTTTTACAGATCTCCTTTCGTTTCTTATTCCTGAACTACTCACAGGTTTAATTGATTTATAAAGGTTATCAGTTTTTACAATTTGATTAATTTGATTTCCATTCAAAAATAATTTAACTCCACTTGCCTCTCCTGATCCATCATAAGTAAAGGCAAGATGATCCCATTTATTAATTTTTATAGAGTCGGGAGATTTTACATGAATAGCATTTCCAGGTAAAGAACTTATCAATCTGAAATTGATATAATTATTATCATCTAAGAACATATCCCAGCCTCTCCAGTAATTATTTTTACCTCCTGTTGTTCCAAAAATAGTTTGGCTAAAATCTTCTTTTCTCTTCTGAGTTTTTAACCACAAAGCACCAGAAAACGAATCAGTCCACTCAAAATTAGGGACTGACTCTAAGTATAAAACATCATTTTCATTTCCAAAAGTAAATGATGTTCCAACGACTCCATCTGAAATTTTTGGTATTTCGTTGGATGTAATACTTGAGTTATTATCAATAATATAAGAGGTTTGATTACCGAAATCCCCTTGAACGATATAAGAAATATCAGGACTTTTCTTTTTTAAGGTTTTGAAATTTTCAAAGGAAACATTTTGAATTACTGACCTTTCGATAGATTTTAAATTATTTTTGTTGTTTAATTGATCGACATAACTATAAACCTCAAACAATTCGTTTTGATTTAATTTTAATTGCTTTTTCTTTAAGGCAATTTGCTCTTGTATTTCATCTAGAGCCTTTTCTTTGTCAGGCACTGGTAGCAGCAATAGAGGTCCAAAATCACCATCATCTCCAGTCATCCCAAGTTCTTTTGTCTGATTAAAAAAAGCTGCTAGTTCATAATAATCTCTTTGTGAAATGGGATCAAACTTATGATCATGACATTTTGCACACATTACCGTCAAGCCTAGAAATGCAGTTCCAAAGGTTTCTGCCCTATCAAAAACATAATTTAATCTCCATTCCTCATCTATAACCCCACCTTCAGCTGTCATTGGAGTATTTCGATTAAAAGCAGTGGGTATCACATCTTGTCTTGATGGGTTAGGAAATAAATCACCTGCAAGTTGTTTGGTTACAAACTCATCATAGGGCATATTATTTTTGAATGCATTAATTACCCAATCTCTCCAAGGCCACATAGTTCTTAGCCCATCAGCATGAAGACCATGAGAATCTGCATATCTTGACAAGTCTAACCAATCCATTGTCAATCTTTCAGCATTTTCATTTGAAGTGAGTAGCTTATCAACAATATTTTCGTAAGCCATGGGGCTTGTATCAGCTTTAAAATTTTCCACATCCTCTAGGGAAGGAGGTAAGCCAGTCAAATCAAAGTAAACCCTTCTTATTAATCTCTCTTTATTTGCTGGCTCAGAAAAAGTTAATCCATTTTCATTAAGTTTATCATTAATAAAAACATCAATTGGATTAGACGCTTTCTCAGATTCAGTTGCATTTACTTTATTTTCTTCGGGAGTTATAAAAGCCCAGTGATCTTTAAATTGGGCACCCTGATCAATCCACTTTAAAATTATAGCCTTTTCTTTATTAGTAAGTGAAAGCTTCGATTCCGGAGTTGGCATTATTTCTTCAGGATCTTCAGAAAGAATTCTATGCGCCACTTCGCTTTTAAATAAACTTCCAGAAACAAGGGCTTTTGAGCCACTTGAAAGCTTTGAAAAAGCAATTTTTTCGTCATCTAACCGAAGTCCTGCTCTTCTTGTGTTTTCATCTGGACCATGACAATGATAGCATCTATCTGATAAAATAGGTTGTACATCATAATTGAAATCTACTACTCTATCAATTTGATCAAACTCTACCATTACCTGTTCAGGAACATTAATTGAACATGAACATGCAAGAGTTACAATAAATAAAATGTAAATTATAGTTTTCAAAAATTTTATTTTACGTTAAAAATATAGCCGTTGTTAGTATAAATATAAATTTTTTCCTTCTCAAACTCAAGTATTCTTCTTGCATTGATACCAACAGGCAATTTTAAAAACTCAGATTTTTGAAATTTATTTGAAACAGTATCATATTCAGATAATTTTCCCCCAGGATTTGAGTTCGGACTCCCTAGCTCATTAACAAAATATCTTGTATTTCCAACATAAATAACCTCTAAAGAATCTTTATTATTTATAGAAAAATCTTCTATGCTGCTATACTGTGCTTCTTCGGGAAGAGGGATTGATTTAAAACCATCTTTGCTATTTATAAATAATTTTGACTCTAAATCATATAAATATTTTATTTCCAATAAATCCTCTTCATTTTTACCTGTAAGTTCATATAAATCATCAACTTCAGAAAACGAGCTATATGAATTAAACTTTTTCTTCAGATAGGGAAGTTGTTTATTTAAAATATCTCTCGAGGTAAATGGCACATAGTTTCCATTATAATCATAAAATATAATTGGATCTAATTGGGAGTTGTTGTCAAAATCATCCAAATACATTTTTACTGGTCTTTTTTGGCTAGCCTTCCACTTGAAGTTAAGTCCGGCGTTTCCTGCTAAAAAATCAATTTTACCATCTTTGTTAAAATCATAGGGGAAGATTACATTCCATAAGCCATTAGTTTTTTCCAAACCATAATCTGAAGTCACTTCGGCAAATGTGAGGTCACCCTTATTCATTAATAGCCTTATTGGCATCCAATCTCCAACAAGAATTAAATCTTCCAATCCATCATTATTAAAGTCTAACCATTCAGAATCTGTTATCATTCCATAACGTTTTTTATCAATCACTTTAAAAGATTTTCCATCTTTATTGTTAAGTAAAATAAAACTATAAGGGCTTAACCCATAGGAGCCAGGAATAGAGCGATTACCAATAAATAGATCATCGTAACCGTCTTTATTTATATCTGATACTGAAATACTTGAGCCATTTGTTTTTGGCAATCCAATTTTTATTCTTTTGAAATCACCTTTTCCGTTATTTACATAAATTCTATCTGTTAAAGACTTATTAAGTTCCATATTATCATTACCACCACTAACTACATATAAATCTTTGTCTCCATCACCATCAAAATCAAAAAGGGCAGCATCAACATCTTCAAAGTCTTTATCTTTAACAAAGTCTGTATTTTCATTTAAATAAAATTCACCATCTTTTGAGCCCAAGTAAATCCTGGATTTTTGATATTTTGCACCACCAATAAAAAAATCTGATATCCCATCTCGATTAAAATCGTATTTAATAACTGTTGGACCCTCATATGATAACCTTTCAGGAATTAAACGTTCTCTTTCATAATCATAAAAAATATTTTCTTGGTGTTTGATGGGTAAAATTTTTATTGACTCCTTTTTAGAATATTTATTTTTCGAATCCTTATTTGAAAATTTAAGATTATCAGATCTTTCAATTATTCTATTTTCATTTATTGAAAGGTTAGATATTTTTTCTTCGTATCCGTCAGGCCAACGAATAATTATAGAGTCAATATCCTTTTCTTCTCCTAAACCAAAGTAAACTTGATTAGTAGAAGAAGATTGGAATCCTTTTGTGGTAATATTTTCTCTTACAAAAATTTTATTTTTAACGTAAATATTGATTTTACTTCCACGAGTTACAGAATAATTTTTATTTCCTTTCAGAGTAAATGAAACAAAATTTCTCAAACCATTGGATGTGTTTTCTAAAATTTCGGATGGTGAATTAAGATTATTTAAAACAATATCCAAATCACCGTCGTTATCTAAATCACCATATGCTGCTCCATTGCTATAATTAGGCTTCCCTATTATATTTCTTTCGAAATTAAGATTACCTTGATTAGTAAATAAAACGTTAGAAGTTTTATTTGTTGGAATTTTTGATATTAATTCTTTTTTGATTTCGTCTTGCTGTGAGTTATTGTATTTAGTGAAATCAACATTACTTAAATAATTAATGTAATCTAAATCGTTTGGTCTTTTATATATACCATTTGAAATAAAAATATCATTGTTTCCATCTACATTAAAATCTTGAAGTAATACACCCCAACTCCAATCTGAAGCATAAGTATTAGTCTTAAAAGCAATTTCAGAATAAGTACCATCCCCTCTATTTAGCTGAAAATTATTTCTTGAAAATTGTTTTTGAAACCCAAACTCACTTTTGATTCTGGAGATTTTATCAGGATCTTCTCCACCAGATTTTAATAAAACTTTTGAGTCAAAGGGCATCATATCAGTTGTAAAAATATCTAAGAATCCGTCGTTATTTAAATCTGAAACATCTACACCCATTGTAAAATGTGACATTTGAACTAAATTATCTTTGGATGATTCCGAAAATGTTTTATCCCCATTATTAATATATATGTAGTCATTCTCATGAAAATCATTACCAACATAAATATCAAGAAAACCATCATTGTTAATATCAGTTGTTGTGACAGCTAGACCATAACCCAGTGGTGTATCATATATTTTACTTGACTTTGTAACATCTATAAATTTTTTATCCCTTTCATTTAATTTATTTTCAAAGAATCTATCCCCACTCAAAGAATCCGACTCCATTCTTTTTTTTGCTGTTCCATAACTTCTCACAGTGTGGATAGCATGATTTAAAAGGTACATATCTAAGTCCCCATCTCTGTCATAATCAAAAAATGTTGCTTGTGTTGAAAATCCAGTAAAATCTAATCCAAACTCATTAGCCTTTTCTGTAAATGTTAAGTCTCCATTATTCATATACAACCTATTTTTTACTGCTTGAGGACTAGCAGGGCTTACTTTCGAAACGTAAATATCTAAATAACCGTCTCCGTTAATATCTTCCATAGTAACGCCACTGGACCACGAATTATCCGAAGTAATTCCTGATTCAATTGATATATTCTTGAATTGTAAATTACCTAAATTTAGATATAGTTGATCAGAGACTTGATTACCAGCAAAATAAATATCTTCTAAGCCATCATTATTTATGTCACCTATTGCTACTCCACCACCATTATAATAATATAAGTATTCAATTATGTTTAGTTCGGTTCTGTAGCTTAATAAATTTTCAAAGTCAATCCCTGTTTTTGAGACGTTTAAGGTTTTAAATATTTCACTTGAAGATATTTTTTCTTTATTAGAAAAACAACCTGTAAAGACTATTGAAATAAAACTTAAAATGAGTAATTTATTTACCATTATTTAATTATTTGAAAAACTTCCATGTTAGAATTGTTTTTTGCAACATAGATTCTGTCCTCCAAGACTTTTAAATCCCGAATTTGTCCCTCTACAAAAAATCCTCTACCGTTATTATAGAAATTAAATTTTTCACCATCTATGTTTTCAAGATAGATTCCATATGATGCATCATACCTTCCAAATTCAGGTTTCACATTGTATAAATTACCTCCCATAATTATATCCATATCACCATCATAATCAAAATCATAAGTTTCTATAGCATATATTGGACTAAATTGAACGGATTTTGGAATTTTAATTTTCCTAAAATTAAAATTCCCTTCATTAATCAAAATACTAGTTTCTAAATAATTAACTTCTGATAATATTGATTTTGACAAAGCTTTTTTATTTATAATTTTTTTAATATCAAGGTTTTTAAAGGAATTATAATTTGGGAAAGTTTTTTTCAAAGTTTTTATTTGATCTATCAAATCATGCCTTAAAGAATAGGGATATTCTTTGCCATCTTTAGATGTAAAACAAACAATTGCTTCAGCAAATCCATTATTATCAAAATCGCTGTGATATAATTTTATGGGATTACTTTTACTAGCTTCAAATCTTGAGTTTAAACCATGATTCCCTATAATTAAATCATCAAGACCATCATTATTTAAATCTTCAATTTGAACTGTATTCCACCAACCCTTTAGTTCTATTAGATCACTTTTTACCCTAGAAAAATAACCATCATCATTTTTGAAAATTTCAATACCCATATATTCTCCTACTACAACTAAATCCATATCACCATCATTGTCAATATCAGAAAACTTTGAATCTGTGATCATCCCAATTTCAATAAGCTCAGGAGATATTTTTAGTGTTTGATTAGAAAAATTCCCTTTCCCGTCATTAACTAATAAAAAACCAGAGGAGGGTAAACCATAATTATTGATTTTAAGTCTTTCTCCAATAAAAATATCTAAATCGCCATCTTTATCTATATCTGCAAATGAAGCTGTACCTGTACTAATTTTGTGATCAACATCGGGTAATTTTTGATCACTTAGACTAAACTCACCTTTTCCATTATTAATATAAATTCTGTCATACAACTTTTCAGAATACTTTGAAAGCTCTACACTTCCACTTCCAACGTATAAGTCTAAATCATTATCATTATCAACATCAAAAAGTAGAATCACTGAATTTTCAAAATCTAATTTTTCTTTTAAAATATCATTCTCAATACTAATTACGTTGTTTTTATCAACTTGAAATGATTTAATGTAATTTCCTAAAGACCCAGATAAAAATACACGGTTTGAGCCAGAATTATTTATGTCACCAAAAGCAAGATTTGGGCCCTCAGAACTACACATGTGAAATAAAAGCCTGTCTCTATTAAAATCAACATAATTATTTTCTTTATGATCTATAATTGAATCTAGTTTTACTTTTCTAAAAATATTTTCTTTATCAGTATTTTTCTCCTTAATACCAACCACAGCATCTTTTTCATATAAAGTAATAGTTTGATTAGGATCAACATCAAATAATTCTTTAGCTTTCCCCGAAGGCCACACTATTTTAGCATCTATTTTGGTATTTTTGCCAATTCCAAAATTAGGTCTTAAGTCCACAGAGGATTGAAAACCTCTAGCAGATTGAACTTGTTGCATTTGCTTTACTCCATTACTTTCTATGTAAACTTTTGCTCCAACCGAAAATATATTTTTATTTTCACCGACAAGTTTAAATTTTATGAAATTAGCTTTATTGTTTGTTTGATTTTCATAAATAAAAGCAGGCATATTTACGTTATTGACAACTAGATCTAAATCCCCGTCATTATCTAAATCCCCATAAGCTGATCCGTTAGAAAAACTAGGAATTTCTAGACCTGAATTATTAAACTCCTCAAATTTTAAACCATCTATATTTTTATACGAGTGATTTGGAATAGGATTTGAGGGTATAATCTCAACTAATCTTTTGTAATCCACTTTATTTTTTGAAACAATAGAATTAATTACTTCTTTATTTGAAATATATTGAAGATAATCCTGATCTGTTAGATCTTTATAAATTCCATTTGCAATAAATAAATCTTTAAGTCCATCATTATCAAAATCAAAGAATAATGCTCCCCAGCTCCAGTCAGATGCTTCTACACCTGAAAACCTACCTATCTCACTAAATTTATCATTCTCAATGTTTAGATGTAAAACGTTTCTAGTAAATTGATGGTGGTATCCATTTTTAACATTGTATTTGTATTTATCCCATCCTTCAAAAGTAGTTACGGATTTTAATCGTTGATAATTTGATGGCAGCATTTCTGTAACAAAAATGTCGTTTGTTCCGTTATTATCAATATCTGCTATATCAGCACCCATGGAAGCTCCGCTTATAGAATTCATTCGATTTATTAAATCCTCTTTAAATGTTCCATTTTTCTGATTTAAATACAAATAATCTCTTTCAAAAAAATCGTTACTAATAAAAATATCATCCCAATTATCACCATCAACATCACCAATAGTAATACCTAATCCAAAGCCAATAACACTTCCGTAAATTCCTGCAGATTCACTAACATCCTCAAAGTATCCATTATTATTCTGCATAAGTTTATCTCCTCCTAAGACATCCCTTTTTGGACGTTCATTTCTTCTGAGATCAAAGCTGCCTATTGCCTGAAAAGAATTGTTGAGGATATAAACATCTAAATCTCCATCTTTATCGTAATCAAAAAAGTTTGCATGCGTTGAAAAGCCTTCATCATTAAGGTTATATTTTAATGCAGATTCTTTGAAAGTAAGATCACCATTATTAATAAATAATTCATTTTGTTTATTATCACCCTCAACATCACCTGAGTTACAAACATAGATGTCCAAAAAACCATCTCCGTTTATGTCGACCATTGTTACACCAGTAGACCAAGCTTTATTCCCACTAACTCCAGCAAACTCTGTTATATTTTTAAACTTGAACCCCCCTAGATTTAAAAATAGTCTATTTTCACCTTGGTTAGATGTTAGATAAATATCTAATAGATCATCATTATTAATATCACCTAAAGCAACTCCACCACCGTTATAAAAGTTCCTGTATTTATAAACATTAAAATCATCGCTAAATTTTAAATTATTTGTGAAATCAATACCAATCAAATTATTCTGCTTTAATTCAAATGTTTTTGAATCACAGGAGATAATTAAAACTATCAAAATAAAAATTAGAAACTGATTTTTCATAAAATCTATTTGAGATTATTGATTTTTGCAATCACGTCTTTAGAGTTTAACTTATATAGTACAATTCTTCTATTTCCGTCAACCTTAACAAGAGGTTTTTCATTTATTCCTTCAATACTAACTTTTATGAAATCATTTCCTGGCAGCCAAGAAATTAATGAATCTTTCACTTGATTAATTAGTACACTAGATTGATAGTCAGTATTCCAATTTGACCAACCAAGAAAATTAAATCTAAGTTCGAGTCCGTCAATGATTTTTTTTTCTTCAAAATTTGGATCAATAGACATTTTAATTTTTTTTGTATTTTTTTCAGTTGATGTTAGAATCTG
Source organism: Flavobacteriaceae bacterium UBA980 (assembly GCA_002292265.1). Taxonomy (GTDB): domain Bacteria; phylum Bacteroidota; class Bacteroidia; order Flavobacteriales; family Flavobacteriaceae; genus MS024-2A. Next base: position 15,689 of record DBBQ01000015.1, read on the forward strand.
TTCTGGGTTAAAATTATACCCTCCTACTGTTATTATTTTATTCTTGTTAAGAATTGTACATCTGTCATAATATTGCTGTTTTGTCATCCCAAAACTAAATCCTAATATTAAATTATTATTTATTTCACCCTTTTTAATTTCACTTTCAACTAAGTTGTGATACTCTGAATTAAAGCTGCAACTAGTTAGCTGTATAAAAAGAAATGAAATTAGTATTCTTCTTGTAATTTCAATTAAGCTCATAAAATTTAATCTCCTTGTTGTTTATTCCAGCCATAAACATTTTTATTTTTCCAAATTCAAATGTTGTTAATTTTCTAATTTCTCCTTCGATATTTAGGTTGATTGGAGTTTTACATTTTAATTCATTATTATGGTTAGTTAATTCAACTAACCAACCATTAGACGCATCATGTTGTCCAAACTGAGGTTTTACTTTACTTTGATTTCCACCAAATAATACTTTAGTAACATTAGAATTTTGAGATAATATTTCAACGTCATAAACTGATGAATAATTTATTTCATAAGGCAGAGGACTCTTTAAAAAACCTTTTGAAGTGTTCAAAAAAATACTACTTTCTAATTCATTTAATTCTCTTATAGTAGAATTATTTAATGATTTGACACCAAAAATATCACTCATTGATAATTTTGAATAGTCTTTGAAATAAAATAATTTCTTTTTGAGGGCAGGAATTTGACTTAACAATTCATCCCTATCTAGGACAGGAAAATATTTTTCACCTACTTTTTCACAAATAATTTGTTCAACAGTTCCATTTGAGTCAAAATCATTAATAAAAATTTTCATCTCAGGGGAATAAAAATTATTATTGCCAGAGTTTGCAACAATGAAGTCTAAAAGCCCATCATTATTAAGATCAATAATTTCTATTGCTTTCCATAAACCATTAGTTTTTTCAAGATTATATAAATCAGTTTCATTATCAAATCCTTTACCATTATTTATTAGAATTGTTATTGGCATCCATTCTCCTACTATAACTAAATCCATTAACTTATCACTATTCAAATCAATCCACTTAGCATCTGTTATAAGACCAAGTTCATTGAATGATTTATCTTTTTGTTCAATAAAATTATTATTTCCTGAATTTTCAAATAAGTGTCCTGATACCGGTAAACCATATACATTTTGATTATATCTTTCACCTACAAAAACATCTAAATCTCCATCATTATCGTAATCTGCAACATCGATTGATCCGGTAGCAAAAGGTTTTTCAAATAAAAAAGACGTTTTTGAGTATTCGAAATTATTCTGCCCATTATTAATATAAAACCTGTCGTTTAATAATTGATCATACTTTGAGAATGCTTTACCTCCAGAACCAACATATAAATCTTGATCACCATCATTATCACTATCAAAAAAATATGCCTCAACATCCTCAGATTTTTTAAATTCATCGAAGGGGGAATGATGTTTTTGATAAATTCCATTTTCGGAAATGAATAAAGCTGATGATTGATTTTTTGCACCTGTTATAAAAAAATCATCATAATTATCATTATTTAAATCAGAAACCGCAATAGAGGGTCCCTCATTACTCTGCATTTCGATTAACAGTCTTTCTTTATTAAAATCGACATAATTATTCTCTTTATGAGAAAACTTAAATTTATTTTTTTCCTCTATATCTATTTCGTTTATTCCTAATAAATAATTAAGTTCTTTATTGAATTTTTCTCCTTTATTAATATCTAATTCATGAATTTCATTCGCTTTTAAATTTTCGAAAAAAGATATTTTATTATTTGGCCAAATAACAAAAACACTATCAACATCAATATTATTTCCGATCCCAAAGTGAAGTTTATTAGATATTGAGGATTGAAAACCTCTAGATGGAAAATGCTCAATCATAGATTTCTTACCGTTTTCAAATTTTAAAATAATTTTTGAACCAATACCATCAACATTTTCACCCTCAAATTTTAATAGAAATTGAATACTATTATTTGATCGATGATTATTTCGATAAATCATAGCAGGCATATTTACATTATTAACAACAATGTCTAAGTTTCCGTCATTATTCAAATCTGAGTATGCAAGACCATTACTAAATGTTTCCATACTAAAACCAATTTTATCAGTTACTTCTTCAAACAAAAAATTTTCTTTATTAAAATAGACTTGATTTTTTACAGGTTCTGAGGGCATTAGATCAATTAGTTTTCTGATGCCTTCTTTTTTTGTTTTTATAAGATTAGAAACTAATTGTTGGTCAGAAATATAATTTAAATAATCTCTATCTAATAAGTCCTTATAAATCCCGTTAGAAATTATAATATCCTTTAAACCGTCATTATTCATATCAAATATAAGTGATGCCCAACTCCACTCGGAGGCTGATAAATTTGAAAATCTTCCAATCTCAAAAAAATCATTTCCTCCCATATTTCTTTGAAGAACATTTCGGGGATATTGGTAGTGATAGCCCTTTGATACAGCAAGCTCATGCTTATCCCATGAATCATATATAGCTTTTGTTTTTTTTCGGTTAAAAGTTTTTGGCAGCATCTCCGTAACAAATAAATCTGTTAACAGATCATTATTTAGGTCTGCAGAATCAGCACCCATTGAACCTAAAGACAAGGATTTAAAATAACTATCGGATGATTCAGTGAATGTTTTATTTTTATTATTTACATATAAATAATCTTTTTCAAAAAAATCATTTGAAATAAAAATATCAACCCAACCATCATTATTAAAATCACTTAAAGTAATACCTAAACCAAAACCTATTTCACTGTTATAAATCCCTGCCTTTTGAGTTACATCTATAAACTTACCATCCACATTTTCAAGTAGTTTGTTTCCTTGATTTTTTGGATCTGGAATTTTTCTCTTTCCTTTAATCAAATCGTATCCACCAACACTTCTAAAAGAATTATTTAAAATATAGCAATCTAGATCTCCATCCTGATCATAATCAAAAAAAGCAGAGTGGACAGATAAACCGAAAATATCCAAATTATACTCATTTGCTCTTTCTGTAAAAGTTAAGTCACCATTATTTATAAATAACTCATTTTTTCTATTTTCTCCTCCAGGTGGCCCTGACTTACAAACGTATAAATCTAAAAATCCGTCAGCATTAATATCAACAAAAGTAGCGCCAGTAGACCAAACATCAGTACACGAAACCCCTGCATTTAAGGTTATATCCTCAAAATTAAAATCACCTTTATTTATATAAAGCTTATTTTCAACCATGTTGCCGGTTAGGTAAATATCATCTAACCCGTCATTGTTTATATCACCAATTGATACTCCACCACCATTATAAAAATTCCTATAGGTATATGGATTCAATGCTTCACTGAACGAAAGGTTATTTTCAAACTTTATACCTGTATCCTCTCCTAAAAGCGTGAATCCAATCTTTTCGTTATCACAAGAATGGAGTAAAAGGATACATTGTAAAAGTGCAATTTTTTTAATCAACTTCTATTTATTAGAATGTGAAGTAACAAAAAAACCCCCAGAGGGGGTTTTTTAATATTTACTCTGATAAAATTAATAACCAGGATTCTGAGTTAATGACCCTCCAGAAGCTTGAATGGCTTCAAAAGGTATAGGTAAAATGTTTTTGTAGGGTTCTGATGCAGGTTTTTCCCACCAAGCATCATTGTATTTACCAAATCTAACCAAGTCAGTTCTTCTTACAGCCTCACCAAACATTTCTCTACCTCTTTCAGCGAGAAACTTGTCAGCATCCATTGAAGAAAAGGCAGGTGCTCCAGCTCTAGCTCTAATTATATTAGTATCAGGAAGTGCTTGACTCCAATCCCCAGCAGCTCTTGCTGCAGCTTCAGCTCTTATTAAATAAACCTGTCCTAATCTAATTAAAGTAAAATCATTACTTTGATCGGGTCTTCCAAATTGCTGATAACTAAATTTACCCGGTCTTACACCACATTGGCGACAACCATCGGGAAAAATTTCATTAATATATGGCGTGTACTCTAGTCTGGGATCTCCATCATCAGTGGCATAATCAAGTAAATCAGATCCACCATAGTCTAATTGGTTACCCGCTATAAAACTCGCTTTTTTACGTTGATCATTATCATCAAAGGAATTATAAAATTCTTCTAATGTAGAATATCCATTCCAAGGTTGATCATCAAAATTCCAAGTAAGTTGACTAGAATAATGTAATGACATCATAGCCAAATTAAATCCTCCAGCAGTTGCTTGATCATATTTTACAGTCCAAATATGCTCAGGATTACCTTCATTGTTAGGAGCAAAAACAGCAGCAAAACCTTCTAAACTATCTGGATCAGAACTTACTTCAGGTCTTTTGCCTAAGTTCGCTACACTACACCCTGCATCACAAAGTGTATATCCCCCATTTTCAATAATATAGTTTGCTGCATCATGAGCTTCTTGATATCTTGCAGTACCTGTATATGTCTCTGCGTTAAGATAAAGCTTAGCTATAATACCAAGGGCACCAAACCTATTTATTCTGTAAGCATCTTTCGCAGTACCTAATGGGCTATTACTCAAATCCATTGAAGCGGAAATTGAAGATACGCCAATTGCATCTAACAATTCTGATTCAATAAAGTTAAATGCCTCTGCTCTTGAAGATTGAGGCGCATCTTGTCCAGTTGAAGTAGGAAGCTTAATATTACCATACAAGTCCATCAGTCTCCAAAAGAAATAAGCTCTTAATGCTTTTATTTGTGCAGTACCATTTGAATCTAAAGTACCACCATCAAGCAACTCATTAGTTGCATTAATAGCTGCATAATGTGAGTTCCAGTTATTAGTAACCGCTACGTTAGTGGGACTATAATTATGCTTATGAAAATCGATTAGCCATCCACCATCATACCAGTCACCACCTTTGGTGGTAACTACCATTTCGTCAGAAGCAAGCTCTTGTGCTGAATACCAATTTGTGTGTCCTGCTGTTCCGGTGCTTCTCAACTGAGAATAAGCACCTTCAAGTGCATCTCCTCCTGCGCCACCCCCTGAGTCAGTTGTTATTCCTTCGACTGTAATGTCAGAAACAATAACTCCTCTTAAATCTTCCTCTAAATCAGTACAAGACAAAATTAAAGAAGAAGTCAAGAAAAATATAAATAATTTATTAAAAGTGTTCATGTTTATATTGTATTTATTAGATTTCATCATTTTCATTTTCTCCATTTTCATTATTAAAGCGTTAATCTTAACCCAATAGTGAACGATCGAGCTGCAAAATAATCAGCTCTTCTATCAATACCAGGTGCTAGTAGGGCATCTGTTCCAACAGCTGCTCCTCCATCAGCATTATTTCCTGCATCAAAAAGTTCTGGTGCTGGATCCGTACCTGTATAATTTGTAATAACAAAAGGTCTATTTGCATTAAGAGATACAACAGCACTTTTTACTCCTTTGTCAAAACCAAAGTTAAATTGTTTAGCTATTGTTAAGTTATCTAAAAGAAAGAAGTCAGCTTTTTCTACATATAAAGAACTATATTGAGCGACCCCAAGGGTTGGTTCTCTTAATCTTGTATTCATTTGATTATATGAAGTCTGAGAGGGTACATTAGGCTCATAAAAAGCTCTAAAAGTATTTATTAAACTATGGCCAAAAGCACCTCTAAAGAATGCATTTATTGACCAATCTCCAAAAACAACTTGATTTGTCCATCCAAGTTCTAATGTGGGGAAAGCTTGTCCTAATACTTCACCATCATAGTCTTCGTTTAATACATTTCCAGCGTCGGTATTAATTGTCCCGTCACTATTTACATCTCTAAATTGGTTTCCTCCATCTGCAGTTACTCCTTCCCATACCGGACCATAAATTTCACCAAGAGGCTGTCCCACTTGAACTTTAACCATAGCAACAGCATTTTGACCTGGAGAACCTAAATAACCGTATTGAGCTCTATCCAAAACATATTCATCTAAAATATTTGTGTTAGAAGATAATACAATTCCGGTATTGTAAGATGTTGTTCCATTATTTACGATATCATAACCTAATGCTAGCTCAAGACCTTGAGAAGAAAGTTGACCTGCGTTTTCGAATCTTCTATTTACACCATAAATTGATGCATCAACTTCCCTATCAATAATGAAATCTTTAACGACTCTGTTGTAAATATCAAAATCAATTGACAAAGGACCGCTTTTAAATTCAATACCTAAATTGGTTTCTCCTTTTTCTTCCCATTTTAAATCAGGATTAGCAGCGCGTGCTAGAGTGGTTGCCCCACCTGCAGAACCGCCACCACTGTAAACAAAATTCCGCGCTTCTAAAGAGAGACCATTTTCACTAGGAAGAGAACCAGTTGATCCGTAACCAAATCTAACTTTAAGCTGATCAAATCCTAAGTCAAAAATTGAATTAAAATCTGCACCAGCTCCAACACTTGGGAATAACCCCCACTTGTTGTCGTCTCCTAATTTAGAAGAACCTTCTTGTCTCAAACTTGCGTTAAAGAATATGTTTTTATTAAAGGTTAGATTTATTCTACCAAAAAATGCTATAATCTTTTCATCAGGAGAAGCATAACTATTTGCTCCAACATAACCATCATTCAATAAATCCTGTGAATTCTGAATTGCATCAGAATAGTCTAAAGTGTTGTCAGGGAAGTCACCCAAAGAAAAGCCTGTTCCAGATGTGTTAATCTGATTATATGAATAACCTGCTGTAAATACTAAATCCGTAGAGCCAAATGATTTGTCCCACGCACCATATAATTCATAAACTTTCGTAGATAAATCAAATGATCCTAAACTAGCAAGACCTCTTCTAGTAGGACTTACAGCATTACCTTCAAATAAAAGGGTAGTAGGTCTATATAGCTGGTCACGAGATGTTGTTCTTTGCTCAGCGGCTCTAAATGTCAGGTCTAAATTTTCAACAACCTCTAAAATGGCGTTAACATTATAGTTAAAGTCAGTAGAGTTTCTAGTATTTCTAGTTTGCTCAATAATTGATACAGGGTTATAACTTCTAAAAAGACCTAATTGTTCAAAATATCCTCCATATTGAGCTGAATTAAAAACAAAAGGGGAATCAGCACCATATATAGGAGCAGTAGGATTGTAGAATTGAGCAAATTCAAATGCTCTTTCATCACCACGATCAGCATCTCTTTTAGTGTAAGACAAATTAAAATTTAAAGTTAATTTGTCATTAAATGCTTTTGTATTAACATTTGCACGTGTGTTAAGTTGCTTAAAACCAGTATTATTTAGTATACCTTCAACATCCCTTAGGTTAGCTGATACTCTATAGTTTGTGTTTTCACTTCCTCCACCTGCTGAAAAATTGTGAATTTGAGATTGTCCTTGTCTAGTGATTGCATCAATCCAATCGGTATCATTTCCAATATCTGTTCCTCCATTAGTTAAGAATTCTTGAGCAGACAAAACAGGTATTTCTCTTGATATAGAGCTAACAGAGTATTGACCGTTATATGAAAATTCCGTTTTTCCAGTTGATCCTCTCTTAGTTGTTACAAGTATTACACCACTTGAACCTCGAGCACCATAAATTGCGGCTGCTGAACCATCTTTTAAAACAGTCATACTTTCAATATCATTTGGATCAATGTTTGCTAAAGTCGCTCCAGGGACACCGTCAATAACAACAAGAGGGGATGTATTTGCCCCTAATGTAGAGATTCCTCTAAGTCGTATTGTTGGATTTTCATTAGGGTTTCCACCTGGCTTATAAATTTGAAGTCCTGCAACTTTTCCTTGGAGGAGCTGTGCAGCATCATTTATAGGCCCTTGATTAAAATCTTCAGCTTCAACATTAACTACGGCTGAAGTAATTTCTCTATCTTTTTGTGAACCATAACCAGTTATAACAACTTCATCAAGCTCGTTGCTAGCTTGAAGTGTAACAGTTATCTGATCTTGACCTTCGATAGGTACTTCTTGCAAGGTAAAACCTACAAACGATACAATTAATACATCGGTACCGTCAGCCTGAATTGTGAAATTTCCGTCAAAATCGGTGCTTACACCAATATTTGTTCCTTTTACTTGAACTGTTGCCCCTGGTAAAGGACCATCTTCACTCATTACGACACCTGAAACCGATTGTGCATATGTGCTAATGGTCAATAGTAGTGCAAAAAGGAATGAGATTTTTTTTAAAAACTCTTTTTTCATTTTGAGTATGATTTTGTTAATGTTCTTTGTTTTGTTTTATTCATTTTAGAGATAAAATCAGTAAATGATTTATATCAGTGTACAAAATAATAATTTTTTTTTAATTGATGTTAATTTTGATTTTAATTTTGCTATTTATTTCTCGAATAGATTGATATCAATACCTTAACGCAAAATTTCTATTTAGTGTTTTGAAGGAAATTTTGTGTAAGGAAAACCTAAAACTTCTCAACAAACCCAAAATAAATGGACGAGCATGGCTTCAAAAACTGTTTTTCTATAACTCAACCCTTTTACTTTCCTTTACTTTTTGCAAATGTTTTTTATTTGAAAAATCTTAAAACTCATCAATTTTGCTATCTAACCAAGCCATTCTATTGGTAATCCACTCTTTTAAATAATTTATTTCATCTTGGCAGGAACCACCAATAAAATAATTCGGCCAGATTTACTCACCTATAATTTGCTATCTCCTAAAACCACTATGCAGAAATACTATATTAAGGCAATAAGATCAATGCATTAGGATGGATTTGGATTGTATCCATTGGTGTAAAAGAAAAACCCTTCGCTTGGGAGGGCTTTAAATTTTAATTTAATTTCCAAAGCAAGAAATTATTTAGTAAGAAAAAACAATATCAGCTTTTGAGCTTTCTTCTATTAATTCTTTAGGATAGCTCCAATTGATTTTTTTAACATCAATTAAATGTTCTTTATAATTATTTTGAGTTACTCCAAAAGTTAAAATAGAACCTTCAGAGATATGAATAACACCTCCATTAATTGAAAATTCAATTAATGCCTTTTTAAGCATTTGGCTAATTTTATTTGGACCGCCTGAAACTCCTCTGCCAAGAGAGGTAACAGTATGAAGATTGTTAATTACATCTTTGATTAGTATTTTAGTCCCATCACCTGCAGCAAAAAACACTACTGAATGCTTTTGTTTTAAAGCTTCACTTGCGGCAGCTATAGACATCATAGCGGCTGAGGGATTTTTCATTGGATCGGATGTTAAATGAATAAAATATTTCTTTTTTTCTTGTGCATTTATAGTTATTGATATTAGAAAAACTAATAATATTTTTTTCATTTTAATTGATTTATGGTTAATAATACCTCTAACGATAGAGAGAATGGATTACATATCAAATACCAACCTCGTGTTTCAATAGAAAAACCGTTTTCTAAATCCCATGCCCCTTTACTTTACTTTTTGCAAATATTTTGATTTGAAAAATCTTAAAACTTATCAATTTCGCTATCTAACCAAGCCATTCTATTGGAAATCCAATCTTTTAAATAATTTATTTCATCTTGGTAGGAACCACCAATAAAATAATTTGGCCAGATATACTCACCTATAATTTGCCATCTCCTAAAATTACCTTCTCTACTGCCAGAGGATTCAAAAAGATTAACATAATTATCAATCTTGGAAAGAATATTATTTTCACTTAATTCATTATTTCTCAAAAAATTCCATCTTTGCTGTAATAACCTTTTAAATTTAGAGTCCTCCATTAATCGGTTCCACCAAAAAGGAATTTGCCAAAAGTCTTCTGGACATCTTTCGTTAAATTTGTATGTCCACACATCATGTCTTTCTCCTCCACAATAATTTGCATTTCCAAAAGCTAAATTAAAATCCCAAATTGGGCCAATTGAAAGTAATTCATTTTTATCCTTTACCAACCAGGTGCTCAATCTATACCCATCAACATTATTTGACATCTCATTCAAAATGAAAAAATCTATAAAACTATCGATATCAATATATTTTGAATAACCATTTTCGAGATCAGAAAATTGATTTGAATTTAATGTGGTCTCGAATGAGTTTATATAAGATTTGATATAATTTCTTTGTTCGTCAGTAATATCCTCCTCGTTTGGAGTATCAAAAACAAAATGAATTTGCTGATTATTTATCGAATTTGGAGGGCGTATAGTAGAAGTAAAAGAATTCGATTGATTATATGAATTTTCTTTATCAAGTTTTAATATGTATCCACCTGTCAAATCCTCTCCTTCATTTTCACTTGATTTAAGTTTGTTTATATCAATTCGATATTTATCTCTTTTGAGTTTTTCCATTAGAATATAAAGACCATCATAAGTATTGTTTAAAATAAGTTCAACAAACACTAATCTCGAAGCATACCTTCCTATATCACGTGAAAGATCGTATATTAAAGCGTTGCGAATCAAACTTTTATCACTGTAAGGCGCATGAAGAATCCAATCTTCTTCCTCAGGGAGTCCTAACAAGGACAAATCAATATCTTGATTCTCTGAATCACGTGTTTCAAAACCGTATTGTTTTTTTGGAAACATTTGAGAAGATTGTCCTCTGATTTCAATCCCAATAAGCCCTTCATGTCTTAACTCTCCTTTATTTTCAATTGAAATTTCAGCTATTATTTTTGGCTCATCAGGAATTTCTTGACTGTTTGTGTTGATATAAACTTGAGGTAATATATCCTCTAATGGTATTTCAACTTGCTGGTTAGTTGTCTCATTAACTAACTCTTTTTCTGCAGAGCAGCTGTAAAGGATAAGGAATGCTGATAGAATTAATGCTCTAGGGTAGAGTTGTTTCTTCATTTTTACAATATATAAAGAATGGATTAAATATCAAATCACAACCCCATATCCCAATAGAAAAACCATTTTTTAAAACCCACACCCCTGTGTTTGGTATAGAGTTGCTTGAGAAGTCTTAGATTTTCCACCATCACGTATCCACACAAACCCTTAACAAACCACCCCCATTTTGCCTTAAGGTAATATTAGGTCAATAATAGTAATGGATTAGAGAGGATTTGGATTGTCCTCATTGGGGAGAAAGAAAAACCCTCCGCTTGGGAGGGTTAAGTAATCTTAATTCCAGGAGGAACTAAGAGCAGGCATTCTTTGATGGTGTCTTGTTCTATTTTCTTCAACCGACATCTGAAGCCTTTGAGAGTCTTCTTCGTATGAATCTTTACCAAATAATTCATTATATTTTTCAACTACAACTGGAAATATTTTAGAGTTATCATCATATTCATTTTTAAAATCTTTATGATGATATCTAACCATTACCCAATTTCCATCACAGCCTGAGTTACAGTTTAGAGTTGATACTCGATTTGGCCAATTTGCGGCTTCTAATGCTTTAACTAACCTTGTTCTATATCTCCAGAAATCTTTTTCCATTCCTGGTCTGATTTTATAATATAGTATACGTCTATGATTTACTCTTTCAGCTCCTTCGGGAGAATAAGTTGCTTCTGCATTTCTTGAGAAAATTCGGTTTCCTTCTGAAACATGAAGTTTACCAGTTGTTTTAAACCAGTAATCATTTCCAACTTTATCGATAGCATCAAATTCACTTAAATCATCTGCATATTGCATTCTCACATAATTTTGAGCATAAGGACCTGTTAAAATTTTAAATGTTAAATATCGGGGTTGTCCCTCTTTACTGTTATACAACTTTGTTTTTTCTTCAACTGCAGCTTCAAACTTGGCAGCATCACTCTGATTTACTTTAAGAAGTCTTGACTGTAAAAATTGTCCATTAACTGATATTGTAATAGATACAATTAATCCAAAAATAATTTTCTTCATTTTATTTGATTTATGATTAATAATACCTCTAAGATATAGAGAATGGGATTTAGATTGTGTCCAATGGTGTAAAATAAAAACCCTCCACTTTGAGAGGGCTATATAATTATTATTTAAACTATTGGGTGTCTTTCATTGCTGCAGCCATTGCTCCTGAGGCATCAAAGTAATCACGCATTTCGTGAATCTGTCCTTTGGCATTAAACTCAAACGAATGATAAGCATTTGTAGTAATCACATTTCCATTCATTGGATTTTTTGCTGTCCACACACCGTAAGTTCTCACACTTCCATTTGAATTTCCTAATGAATCAGTTCCTGGAAGCCAAACCTCAGCATTGTAGGTTATTTCATCAAAGGCATCCATCCATCCCTTTCCTGCAGCCACAAAAGCATCATATTTTCCTGGTTCTGCTCCGTAAAAAGGAGGATAATGAGTCACGCCTGGACAAATTAATGGTTTCTGACCATCTAAATCCTCAGTTAAAAAGAGTTCAAAGAATGTTTGAGCTGTCTTTAAATTTGAAGCATATTCGTCTGATATGTTTGGTTTTGGTTTTTCAACTGGTTGATTACATGCAAAAGCGAATGATACAAGTAACAATACTAAAAATATTTTTTTCATTTTGATTGATTTGTTATTAATAATACTTTAAAGGTAAATAGAATAATTTTAATCAATAATTGCTGTTATTCCCAATAAGGTAAATGAAACCACTTTTTTTGGGTTTATAAAAGTTCTTATTCTACTTTTTTATCTCAGATGGGGATTATCTCTCTGCCTAGAAGAAGTTTATTTTAAAAATGTAAATTCAGTATTTTTGTAACTCATACTATTATTAAAACCTTAATGTTTTCTTATGAATCACTTTAAATCCTTGATTAGTACAGTATTGCTACTAGTGAGCTTTTTCCCGATTACAGCTCAAGTTTCTAATCAAAATACGCAAATACCTGTAGAATTTTACAATCAATTGGAATGGAGAAATATCGGTCCCTTAAGAGGTGGGCGTTCTCTTGGAGCAGCAGGAAGTCCAGGGAGGATAAATGAATATTATTTTGGAGCTACAGGAGGTGGTTTATGGAAAACCGATGATGGTGGAACCGAATGGTATCCAGTTACTGATGGTAAAGTAACCAGTTCATCTGTTGGAGCAGTTGCTGTGGCAGAAACAAATCCTGATATTGTATACATAGGAATGGGAGAAGTACAACTAAGGGGGAGTATAACTCAAGGAGATGGAGTATATAAAACAGTAGATGGAGGAAAAACATGGAAACATTTAGGCTTAAAGGAAACGCAAGCAGTCTCACGCATTCGGATACACCCAACTAATCCAGACATTGTTTATGTTGCTGCACTAGGTCATCCCTATGGTGACAATTCTGAACGAGGAGTTTTTAAAAGTATTGACGGAGGAAATACTTGGTCAAAAACATTATTTGTTAGTGAAAAAGCAGGCGCAGTAGACTTAATAATAGACAGAAATAATCCAAATGTTTTATATGCCAGTACGTGGCAAGTACAACGAAAAGCATGGAAAATGTGGGGTGGAGGTCCAGACTGTAAACTTTGGAAGAGTGTTGATGGTGGGCAAACCTGGTTGGATTTAACACAAAACTCTGGAATGCCAGAAGGACCAATTGGTAAGATTGGTGTAACAGTTTCTCCTGCTGATTCAAATAGAGTTTGGGCTATTATTGAAGCTAATGAAGGAGGAGTTTTTAGATCTGATGATGCTGGTAAAACTTGGATTCGTACAAATGATGAACGTAAATTGAGACAACGTGCTTTTTACTATTCAAGAATTTATGCAGATCCCCTGAATAAAGATATTGTTTATGGTTTAAATACTGGTCTGTATAAATCAATAGACGGAGGAAAAACATTTGACATAACTATTCAAGTCCCTCATGGGGACAATCATGATTTATGGATAGACCCAAATAATCCTGAGCGTATGATTAATTCAAATGATGGTGGAGGTAACGTAACCATTAATGGAGGTAAAACCTGGACAGAACAAAATTTTGTAACTACACAATTATACCATGTAATGACCACAAGTGATGTTCCCTATCACGTAGCAGGCGCACAACAAGACAATAGTACCGTAGCTGTTCCAAGTGACGGATGGGACCATCGACAAGCTCGCGGTCCAAATCATGGATGGTACTATGCCGTTGGAGGCGGTGAAAGTGGATGGATAACACAACATCCGAGTAAAAAGGATATTTTTTACGCAGGGAGTCAGGGAGCTTTGTTAACGCGTTATGATCGAAGTAACGGTCAAATTAGAGATATTCAAGTTTATCCGCGTTTTTTTTCTGGAGAACCTGCAGATGCACTTCCTGAACGCTGGCAATGGACATTTCCAATAATGTTTGCACCTCAAGACGAAAATATTATGTATACCTGTTCACAACATGTTTGGAAAACGACTAATGATGGTCAATCTTGGGAAAAGATTAGTCCAGACTTAACTTATGCAGATCCCACAACTTTAGGAAAAACAGGGGGAGTAATTACGATGGATATGAATGGTCCTGAAATTTACGCAACTGTATTTGCCTTAGCACCGTCTCATCACGACATTAATACTATTTGGGCTGGATCTGATGACGGGAAAATGCATATTACTAGAGATGGGGGTAAATACTGGGAAGACATTACCCCAAAGGAGCTTCCTAAGTTTTCAAGAATAAGTATTATTGATGAATCAATTCACAATCCTGGAACTTTATACATTGCTGCAAACAGATATCAAGTTGATGATAGAGAACCCTATGTTTTTAAAACTCATGATTACGGAAAAACATGGATAAAAATAATCAATGGAATAAAAAAGGGGCATTTTGCTAGAGCAGTTCGGGAAGACCCTGTTAGACCTGGTTTATTGTTTTTAGGAACTGAGCATGGGGTATATTTTTCCATGAACGATGGGAAATTATGGCAGAGTTTACAATTAGAACTTCCAGACACACCCATTCGGGATTTAGTTATAAAAGATAATGATGTTGTAATCGGAACTCATGGAAGAGGATTTTGGATTTTAGACAATATACAGCCTTTTAGACAATTCAAAGATGAAATGGTGAAGCAATCAGCTGTACTTTTTAAACCTGCAGATGCTATTAGAGGAGTTTATGATGCTGACATCCAGTATTATTTAAATGAGCAACTAGACACTGTTACTTTTGAAATATTGGATTCGAATGACAACATTATAGCTACTCATAAGGGAGATAAGCCAAAATATAAAGTTGATCCAAATATTCCTTGGTGGAAAAGAGGTGGGTCAACTAAACCTACTACAGCCATCGGCATGAATAATTTCTCATGGGATTTACGATATCCTGGTGCTTCATCATTTGAGGGTATGATTATTTGGAGCGCACGTCCTGAAAGAGGTCCTAAAGCTCCTATTGGAAATTATAAAGTGCGCTTAACTGCTGGGGATTATGTTGAAACACATGATTTCAAAATAAGAATGAATCCCAATTTAAAAGATATTACAGAAAAAGATTTGAAAGAACAGTTTGACCTTGCTTCAAAAATACGGGATAAAACGAGTCTTGCAAATGAAACTGTAATTAAAATTCGTGAAATTAAATCAAAGTTGAATGATGCAAAAAACAAAATTCCTAGTTCTACTTACAAAAATTTTGTTAATCCTTTTTTAAAAGAAATTTCATTAATTGAAGCCGATCTCTACCAAGTAAAAAATCAATCAGGTCAAGATCCTCTTAATTTTCCAATTAAATTAAATAATCGATTGGCATCATTAAGACGCAGTGTTGAAAATGGTGACGCAAAACCAACTGACGGAGCTTATTTGGTATTTGATGAACTTTCTACGGAGCTGAACATGCACTTGGGGAAATTAAATAAAATTCTGAGTTCGGATTTAAAAAAAATTAATCAACTTTTAAAAAAAGCAGGGGAAAAGGAATTGTCCAAATAAAAAATTACTTTTCTAATTTTAATTGATTTATGATTAATAATACCTCTAAGATATATATAAAGAATTGGATTTATTTCAAATCACGTTACAAACTTTCCCCAAACAACATCCCCTAAAACCAATAAACACGTATCTTGGTTTAACTTAATTATAGCACTTGATTGGAGAAGATTTGGATTGGAGGCATTGGTGTAAAAGAAAAATCCTAGGCTAGAGGTTACACGAATCAAAAGTTTAAACGATTTTATTTGATCGATTGATTAAACTGTCGAAGTGTAACAATTTTACCCTCACGAACGTAAAACCAGAGATTAGCATAAAACTGACTTTTTGATTCTTCCGACTCATAAGTAGCGAGATATAACATATTTACATGTTCACCACCCATGTCAGGATCTAAGTCAACAGAAAATGCATTTTGTGGCTCCCATTTTAAAGTTTCATTATTTGCGGTAAGAGTCGAATCTCTTTGGAGGTTTAGGTCTATAAATTGTTTTAAAGTATTTTGTTCTCCATTGTGATATGTAAATGTTGCAGAATCTGAAAAATGCTCATAAAGCAGATCATAATTTTTACTTTGTAATAATTCGTCAAACTTTTTTACTACACTGATAGACTGTTCAGTTCCTAAATGAAATTTATACGGAGTACCGTCATCTGACCAATTCGTAAATCCAACTGAACGTTCTGTAGGACTGCATGAAAATAATGTTAATGCAATAAAAGCTGTAGCTACTAAATATCTCTTCATTTTAATTGATTTATGATTAATACTACCTCTAAGATATAGAAAATAGTGGAAAAGAAAAACCCTCCGCTTGGGAGGGTCTGGATAAATTATTTATTGAGGAATATAAACTTTTTAAGCACAACACGGTTGGTTAAATCTCTTAAGCTCATCATTTTTTGATAGGTTTTATTTGCATCACCAGAGGGTCCTGAAGCATTTTTTAAATAGTCTGAATACTTGTCATACCAATCTACTGTAAAATGTGTCCATGCTAAATCGGTTCCTATACGGTCAATTCTTTTTGCAAGGCTCCACCCCTTTCTTGCAGCTCCTTTTGGAATGGATTTTGTCATTGATTTTTCTAGATCTTCATAGGATTTATATTTATCATGTCTTGCTTTCATGAAGTTCATCACCGCAATATCAGGATAAGTTGTAACCCCTTCTTGCAATACGTCAGCTACATTAACCATTTGTGTTTCAAAGACAATTTTTCTGTTTTCTCCATTTTTTTTTGCCCACTCTCTTAATTCAGATTGTGTCATATCGGTGAACTCTTCTGTCCATTTTTTGGGTGTGTAGTTGTCATCCATTTTGTCCATATCATAAATAGTTACTGCAAGATGTGTAAAAGGAGTTTGCGCTCCATTTAGCACTTTCCACACATGCCAACCCAATATCCTGTCATCATCGATATAATTTTGATTGAGTCGTTGAAATTTGGTTTTTAAGTTTTCATCGTAAGAATTGATGTCTTCAGCATCTATAAAAGCAAAATCAAAAGCAATATTTTGAGCAATTGCAAATGATGAAAGAATTAATAGTAAGGGTAGAAAAAGTTTTTTCATTTTAATTGATTTATGATTAATACTAGCTCGAAGATATAGAGAAAAAATGTAAAAGAAAAACCCTCCACTTGGGAGGGTTGAATGTGTTGTTAAGATTAAATTTTTAATTGATCCATCCTCCTATCTGGGGTCTCAATTCTGCTCCATAGGCTTTAGCTTTACTTTTTAATTCATCAGAAGCATCACCTGCAATAATAACTTTATTGAGTGTAAAAAGTGTCAAAAACTCCTTAGCGTAATCACTTTGTTCAAAATTATTTAAGTGGTAAACAAAGTCTGCTGATGAAATGTATTTTTCTATCAGGTTAACTTTTTTTCCGTTGGATGAAATAAAATAACCAAAATCGTAGGTGTTGGGCTCTGTATCTCTGATAAATTTACTGAAGCGGACTAAAAACTCTTCTACATCCTCTTTATCGTATCCGTTATTCACATAGAGTTCTGCTAATCCAATAACCTTTTTTGAGTTCTTGTTGATCCCCTCAAAAGCAGTCACTTCTTTGTTTAACCCTGATGGATCCATATAGCGCCATATCTTAGCCACTTGATTTCCCTCCCAAAGACTTACACAGTAAAACGGAAGTGTCATTTCTTGTCCTGTAAATTTTCCTGTCCCAGACCACATGGACCAAAATGCTGTATAGGTTTTACCATCATCCATTTGATAAGTACTTATCTTATCTGTTGTGAGTTGAATCTCTCTAAAGAGCATATGGGTGAACTTATCTGCATCGATCAACCCTTGCCTTCCACCTGGATTAGGAACTGTAGTATTGTCTTTTTGATTATTGGCAAACTGATCATAAAGCAACAAATCTTCACTAAATAAAATCTCGGCTACACTTGAATCGTTTTCCATATAGGCTTCCATATGACTTTTAACCAAGTTTGATTTTTCGTCATTTTTGAGTACAATTCCAGAGGAGTTTGGGTTCATTTGACAGCAAATGAACCCTGCGCTAAGTACTAGTGTAACTATTATTTTTTTCATTTTAACTGATTTATGGTTAATACTTTTCCCCAAGATATAAAGTATTGAAATGAATTACAAATTCGTCTCTACAATTCTCTCAAACAACACTCCCTTAAAACCACTATACAAGAAGCTAAAGTTAAGAGAATAATATCTATAGATTAGAAAAGATTTGGGTTGGACGTTTAGGGGCAAAAAAAACCCTCCACTAGGAAGGGTTTAACACTATTTCAAAGTGGATTATTTTTCTGGGGTGACCGCTTTAAAACAAAACTTACTTTTCAATCCTATAAACTTTTCTGTAAATTCTATTTTTATTAAAAGCTTTAGCAAGGTCCGAATCCCAAAAGGCATCTAAAATTTTATTGTAATCCTCACCTACATCGTGAGTCATTTCATAGTGTTTGTCGCTGGTATATGAACTAATTTGAAAATACCTGTGCATTTTGGCTTTATCATCTTTCTTTACTTTATAAATTTTATAAAAATTCTTTCCGAATCCAGCATTTTCAAGCTCTTGATTAATTTGTTTATTAAATTCCATAAACTGTGTCTCTAGATTTTCAGGAATATCGAAATAATGGACGCTTAAACGTTCTTGATTTTGTGCTAAAACAAAAGTCATGCTAAATAACGAGGCAAAGAGTAAAATTGTTTTTTTCATTTAAATTGATTTATGATTAATACTACATCAAAGATATAGAGTATGGGATTTATTTCAAAACGACTACACAGATCACCCAAACACCAACCCTTAAAACGCTCTACACCGAAATCTTGGGCTAGAAAAAGGATGCCCTTGGATTTGATAGGAATTCGAGTTCCATACAAATCACAGAAAACCCTCCACTAGGGAGGGCATTGATTAAAATTGTATTTCAAAATTACTCCTCTGTCATTACACCTTTCACAGCTTCAATTACATCGTCAGTAATTGTCATATTGTGAACTCCAGTAGCATGATCTGCAACCTGATTCATCACTTCCTCGAGTGTTCCTTTTGCAACGAAATCACAATCGTTTCCTAAATCTGCGCACTTAACTTGTTTCATTTTAATTGATTTATGGTTAATATAGTCTTTAAGATAAAGAATATAAGTTATATATCAAACATCTCAAGAATTTGGAAATTTATCATCATTTGCAGGCATACTTTACCAATAAATCTAATGGTGCATATTTCAAAGTTTTTTCATGCGTCGCCTCTAATATTAATTTTGGAGCTTTCCCTGCTTTTTCTGCTTCCAACCATCTCCTAACGCACAAACACCACTTGTCCCCTTCGGATAAACCTGGAAATTGATAAAAGGGTATTGGAGTAATTAAATCGTTACCTCTGGAAGCTGAGAATTTTAAAAAATCAGTATTCATTACTGCACAAACAGTGTGAGTTCCTGTGTCTTCGGAAATTGTCCTACAAACACCATCTCTAAAATATCCCGTCATAGGATTTGTACAACAAATCTCTAGCTGCTCACCAAATACATTTTTTTCCATGAAAGGGTAGTTACTCAGTTCTCTTTTCTACTCTTGTCTAGAGCTATTCGTTTTCTATTTTACAGGTCTAAAATTTCCCAACACAAACCATTCCTAAAACAACTCCTTTTAAATAGTACGTATATTCAACAATAATAAAGAAAATTTTGTTTGGCTTCATTAAAGAAAAAAAAACCCTCCACTAAGGAGGGTCGGAAATAGTTATAAATAATTTAATTCGGAAATTGAGCAGGATTGTAATAGTAATCTTCTCTTACAATTTTACCTTCTTTATTCAATGTATGTTGAATGTGCTGCATAATAGTAGCTACGTTCCCTGATTTTTTATTTTTTATTCTCATCTTCCACCAGGAGAGAATCACCACATTACTCCCCTCATACGCTAGAGCATCTGGAAACCCGATTTCTTGTATATAGACTATATCAAATGCCTTAAAAGCATTTTCCATGTTCGCCATTTCTTCATCGAGAGTTAAAAACTCAAACTCTCCTGAATTCATAACATCGTAAATCCGAGCATTTTCACTGTAAAAGGAACGAACTTTGTCGACATCCATTTCTTTCATACTCGCAATCAAAAGACGAATATTTGAAATAAAGGGATGGTCTTTGTAGATCACACCATTTTTACGTGTGTCATAGGCGTCATAGGCTTTTTGCCACAATACTTGGTCATCGTTTACCCAAAGGGCTACGATTTTATTATCGTCATTTATTCTAAATGTTGCATACCTTGGCATCCATAAATCTACTCCAGTGTTAATATCATAGCCAGTCATTCTCTCGTATGTTTTTACATCTGTGAGATTGTCCTGCTTGTACTCCAAAACGTCAGGATAGGAACCCCCTGAATGTTTAATCTCAAAATTTGCAATATTCTTGCTTAAATAATTCGATCGACCCAACAATTGGTCAACAGTCCTTGGCGTTCTGTCACTGGGCTTGAACCATTTAAAATCCTCCCCAAGAAGACCTTTAAGTGTTTCTGAATCACCAGTCGTAAAAGCCGCATTAAATTTTTCAACGATTTGAATATGAGGGTGTTCGTTATAAATGACGCCATTCTTCTTTTTCTGTGCATTTAAACTGCACACCAAAAGGAAAAAAACTACACTAAATAAATTTTTCATTTAAATTGATTTATGATTAATAATACTTCCAAATTAAACAGAATAAATTGGATTTACAAGATCTAATTCAAACAATATTTCGCCAGAAATCCCGACATAGATGGGAAGAGATTGGAATTGTTTCCATTTACAAAAAAACCCTCCACTAGGGAGGGTTAATTCATAGAGATTTGACGTGTTAAAAGTCCATCACACGAACTGACATTACTGAATTGACTACTTTTCTAATTCCAGAGACTTTACTTGAAAACTCAGCAAATAAGGGATCGCTTAGCATTTTCTTTGTATTTGAAAGCGCTGTCTTTATATCAGGAGATCCGATCCACGCAAAATGAGAAAAATCAGCATTTTTCCCTACAATTGGAAAAGCTAGACCATAAGAATTGTTTTCATACCCTAATTTTTTTGCCATCTTTTGCGAAAAGCTTTTAAATTCTTTTAAATATAAAGAAGGGTTGGTTACTTCCATTTGATAAAGCATAAACACATTGTCATTTGCCCAATCTTGTCCGTTATACCAAATCGGGGTATTGATAGATTGTGATACATCTATAGAATACTGAGGTAGCCTTTCGTCAAATAATAATCTTGCTTCCATTGACTGTCCGTAAGACATAAAAGCTTTTTCAAAAGCTTCCTCGTTTGGAAAACATAACTGAAGTGAATGTGTGGACTTTGTAGATCCATTTGGAAGATAGGCAAATAATGACTTTGTAGCCTGTATGTTTTTGGCCCACTCGGTATTCATTGCAGCTGTTATGGTTGATACAACCATTTCTGGATTTTCAGCTTTAAGATCAAAAAACACACAATATTGCGCTTCTAATGAAATCGTACTGAATACTAATAGTGCTAAAAAATAATTTTTCATTTTTAATTGGTTTATGGTTAATACTTCTTTAAAGGTAAGAGAAACGATTGGATTTACAAATCTGTAATCAAAAATTTCCCAAATACCCTCTAAAACCATTACACATGAATCTTAGTTTAGGTCAGTGAAATAAAGGAATTAACGTTTTGAGTAGAATTCGATGATGTGAAAAAGAAAACTAGTTCTTTACCAAAAAGGGTTGCGTCCAAGCTTGTTTGGTCTCTTGCGTATTTGAAGGGCTCTCCTTAAGTGCATCAGATGTTATTTTAACTCGAACAAAAAGATCATTGTCTTGAAAGGTATAAGAACCTTTTGTATCCTTTATTCTTTCTAAGATTTCTACAGCTTCACCTCCATCTTTATATCCTAAAAATAAAATTTCATAGTGTACACCTTGTTCCGGTTCAACTTCAACACGGATTTGGTTTTTTGTAACAACATATTTTTTAATCGTTATTCCCGTGGAGGCATAAAAATCCCCTTTTTCCATTGCCTCGATTAAAGATGAGGTCTCAAGTTTTCTTGAATTAACCATTACCCAGCCTCGCCCGGTATTACTCAAATCGGCAGTAAAATTATGATAATGATGACTGTCATCTGTTGCTATCCCATACAATAGAGGTTTGTCTTGATCTAAATAGTGAATATTGACTAGATCCCACATAATTTCTGTAGAATCGTATTCATCATTACCTGCGTTGTTTACTGCAGGATGGCCATTGTAAAGCTCAAAAAAGCGTTCGCCATTCAATTTTTTCAAATCCTCCGTACTTATTCCATAACCAAAATTGGGATGATTGATATGAGCAAACATTGGAATACCTAGCTTTTCCCTTTGTGCATGAACAAGATCAAGTGTTTTTTGCATAATTTCAACCACAGAACTTCCTTTTACCGGTTCTATTTTTTCTTGGATGTTAGTCACATTTATATGGATTGGTTTTTTCTCGTAGGAGGAAGTAACCTCTTCAGATTTAACAATTAAAAAACGTCCAGGTTCTTCCAGCTTGGAACGATATTCATCGAACGTTTTTAGCTTTACACGAACACCCATTGAATCTGTTTGGGTTTCCACCCAATCTCCGTATGCATTTTCATATTTTTCTAAAACCTTGTTCTCTATATCCTTTTTTGATAGTTCATACCAACGTTCCTGTTTGGCAATGGTATTGTGATCTGAAAGTGCTATAAATTGATAACCCTGATTTTTATACCATTGTATGATCATTTCGGGAAAATCATTCCCGTCACTCCAAAAGGAATGGGTATGAAGATTTCCCTTTTGCCACTGCTGTTTTTCAGAATTGGAGTCGCAAGAAATCAGGAAGGAGAAAAATAGAAGTACTCTAACTAGTTTATTCAAGTGTTCTTAATTTAATAACATTCAAATCTATAACTATTCACCCTTTAATTCAAATACGAACCGCCTATTTCTAGAAAAAAGCTGTTTTCTAGGATCCGCAAGGTGGAAAAGAAAAACCATCTGCCTGGGAGGGTTTTTTTATTGAAATTACACAGAACCTAAAATTCTAAATCGGGTACAGGAGTTTGATGGTCCTCATAAAAAGCCTTTTCATTAATTAATGAAGCATGCATTTTCACAATGAGATCCTGATAACTGGGTTCGTTAAAAACGTTTTTCAACTCGTTCGGATCTGTTTCAAGGTCATAAAATTCCCAACTAGGAGGAGTGGCCTGTGCATTGGCACTTTTCATTCCCAAGGGTTTTCCATAATAGTGAATCAACTTATAGCGACTGCTTCTTATCCCAAAATGTGCTGGCCGGTCTGGGCTGTGCTCCCAATAGCGGTAATAGGTATAGGGCCTTCCCTCTAACTTATCATCTTTCAGGAGAGATCTAAAACTCTCTCCTTGCATCTGTTCGGGTCGTTTCACCTGGGCGTAATCCAACAACAAGGCGGGAATGTCTATATTCATCAACAAGGATTCATTTCGCGTTCCCTGCGGTAAATCTTTTGGATACCGAATTACAAAAGGCATCCGTGAGGACTGTTCCAGCATCATTCGCTTGTCAAAAAATCCGTGTTCCCCAAGAAAATAGCCTTGATCAGAGGTATAAATAATCAAAGTATTGTTCAACAAACCGCGCTCTTCAAGACCAGCAATTATTTTTTCAATATTGTCATCTATCGCAGCTCCACACCGAATAAAATCTTTAACAAATTTCTGATAGGATTTTTTTCGAATGGCAATACTATCCAAACCGGTAACATCAAATGGCATACCGGGGTAATCTGTCCAAAATTTTTCTGGATCCGCTTGATACCGCAACCATCTCTTGGTGAGGTTGTCTAACAATTGTCCTTTGAATGTCCTCCCATCTGGTGTAGGATAGGGTTCCAGTAAAGATTTCGGTTCTGGCAACACAACCTCTTCCAAAAGTTCGGCGTGACGCTCGGGATAGTGGAAGGGTTCGTGGGTAGCTTTAAAATGGGTCATTAAGAAAAAAGGGGCTTCTGGATCTTGCGAATCAATCCAGTCCAGAGATTCCGTTCCAATAATGTCGGATGAAAATCCTTTTTGCTCTTTTCCGCCTTTCCAACCGTATTCCCAATTTTCTGCGGTTTTAAAAACAGGATCGAAATAGCGCCCCTGCCCCGGTAAAACTTTGTAGTAATCAAATCCAGTAGGTTCGGTTTTTAAATGCCATTTCCCTATTATCGCTGTCGCATAGCCTGAAGAGGAGAGTACTTTTGCAATGTTCAAGCTGTCTGGCACCAGCGCATCACCCAAAGTATAAACCCCGTTTTTATGGCTCATGACTCCTGTCAAGAGCGCAGCTCGTGAGGGTACACAGATCGAGTTGGTACAAAACATATTTTCTAAAGTAACCCCTTCGGATGCCAAGCGTTTTATTCCCGTATTTTTTACATAAGGCTCCAAAATTCCACCGTAAATTCCCCAAGCCTGAGAGGTGTGGTCGTCGGACATAATAAAGAGGATGTTGGGCCGCTCCTGTGAATCTGTAGTACAAGAACTCAACACGGAAAATATTCCAAAAAGGATAAAAAATATTTTTTGACTTCGCATAAATTTTAATTTACAACAAGATAGGAACAAATCTTTGAGAATAAAAAGAACTCTTTACTAGGTACAGAATTTTGCAAGGTCTCATATTTTCAAAGGGATTGTTTTGCAGACATTAAAGTTTGGACTAATTTTAAGGTAACGGCTATAGGTTCTCTGTGTTCCCATTTTTAAATACTGCAGCTAAATCCTACAATTTTTAATCGAAAAATAAATTTGACAAATGAAAAATACAATCCTTCTTCTCCTTGTTCTTGTCTCTTTGACTTCCTGTAATGAAGCCACGGAATGGAAACCACAACTCATTGCCTATTATGCCGGAGATGAAAAATCTATTGATGAATTTGACCTGAACGGTGTAGATCAAATTATTTATAGCTTTTTACACCTCAAAGGAAATGAACTAGCCGTAGATAATGTGGCAGACAGTATAACGTTGGTAAACCTCGTCAAGCAAAAGAAGAAATATCCCAATTTAAAAGTTTTGGTTTCCCTAGGTGGCTGGGGCGGTTGTGAAACCTGCTCAGAGGTGTTCAGTACAGTCCAAGGACGGATAGACTTTGCGGTTTCCACAGCAAAAATCATCGAGACATTTGATGCCGACGGCATTGATCTAGACTGGGAATATCCAGCAATTTCGGGTTATCCAGGACATAAATATCAACCGGAAGACCGAGAAAATTTTACCGATTTGGTCGTTCAACTGCGAAACTATATGAAGCAAGGGGATATCTTGAGTTTTGCCGCGGGGGCCTCTATACGCTTTTTTGAAAATTCTGTGGAATGGGACAAAGTCATGCCTTTGGTGGACAACGTGAATTTGATGACCTATGATTTTTTTGGATCTGGATCTAGCAAAACTGGGCACCACACCGCACTGTCTTCTAATGCCTTCCAAGACAGATCTGCGGAGGCCTCCATAAAAGCACTGATTGATTTGGGTGTCAACCCAAAAAAAATCTTTATCGGTGGGGCTTTTTACATCAAAACATTTAAAGAAGTTACCAACGTCAATAACGGATTAAACCAACCCGCCAAATGGAACCGCAGCTACAACCAAATAAACTTCGATTCCGTGCGGTCTAATTTTAATTTTTATTGGGATGAACAGGCCCAAGCACCTTATGCCTACGACAGCATCAATAATATCTTTGCCACCTTTGACGACCCACGATCGATTAAACTCAAAACTGAGTTTGCACTAAAAAATAACTTAGGGGGAATCATGTTCTGGCAACTTATGAACGACAAAAAACAAAATGGCCTTTTAAAAACCATGGTAGATACGATGAACGAAACTACTTCAGAAAAATAAATGGAAATCGGTGTAGATAGCTTTGCAGCAGTGGATATAACCCAAGGGGTTCCAACAGCTCAGGAGCGGGTTCATGCCCTAAATGAATTGATTGATCGTATTGTTTTTGCAGATGCTGTAGGTATGGACTTTTTCGGAATTGGAGAACACCATCGCGAGGAATTTCTGGATTCAGCACCCCATATGATTCTTGCCGCCGCCGCAGCGCGTACAAAACAGATCCGACTGGGCAGTGCCGTTGCTGTGTTAAGTGCCGCCGATCCAGTACGTGTATTTCAAAACTATGCAACCTTGGATTTAATCAGCTCGGGACGCGCAGAGATGGTCGTGGGAAGGGGCTCTTTTTCTGAGTCGTTTCCACTGTTTGGTTTTCAATTTGAAGATTATGATGCTCTTTTTAAGGAAAAACTAGAACTGCTCTTACAAATTCGGAAAGAAGAAGTAATCAGCTGGTCGGGAAGGTTTCGCGCTCCTTTGCAAAACCAAAGAATTACCCCGAGACCGTATCAGAAGAAAATTCCTGTTTGGTTGGGAGTTGGGGGAACACCCGCCTCCTTTGTCCGTGCGGGTCAACTTGGTCTTCCCCTGATGGTTGCTATTATCGGTGGAGAAACCCACCGCTTCAGACCCTTGATTGACTTGTACCGAAAAGCGGGTCAGGAAGCAGGATTTGCTCCGGAGGAGTTAAAAGTTGGAATTCACTCCCTGGGCTATGTTGCGGAAACAAAAGACCATGCGGTGGAGGAATACTATCCGGGTTACGCCTATAATTTTAGTAGAATTGGGAAAGAGCGCGGCTGGCCTCCTGTAACCTTTGAACGCTTTGCTGCACAAAACGGTCGAACAGGAGCCTTACTGGTAGGTGACCCCGAAGAGGTGGCCGAAAAGATTTTAGGACATAGTGCTGCACTTGGAGGAATCAATCGATTTACTTTCCAACTAGACAATGCCAATCTAACCCATCAGCAACTCAAAAATACCATGCAACTGATCGCAGAAAAGGTCAAACCCATCATCAATCAAGAATAAAGTATCCTCGCGGATCTAAAATTCTACAATTGAGAGTTGATCCAGTTTTCAATTTTCTCCTCCAATAAAACAAGAGGTAAACTTCCCGAATTCAAAACTTGACTGTGAAACGCTCTTACATCAAATTGCGCTCCGAGTTTCTGTTCTGCTTTAGTTCTCAGGGTTCTGATTTTGATCTGACCCATTTTGTAAGACAGTGCTTGACCGGGGGTAGCCATATAGCGTTCAATTTCAGAAATGATAGAGGCCTCAGACTCGGCTTCATGGTCTAGCGAATATTGGATGGCTTGTTCTCGTGTCCATCCTTTGCTGTGCATTCCCGTATCTACCACCAAACGAATCGCGCGATGCATTTCCATACTCAACATACCAAAATATTGAATGGGATCGTCATAAAGATCTAATTCCTTCCCTAAAGATTCTGCATACAACGCCCATCCTTCTACAAAAACTCCCAAACTTTCGGGATGTAAAAATTTAGGCAACGCCTTGTTTTCTTGTTGCAAAGACAACTGATAGTGATGTCCCGGAATCGCTTCGTGGAGAAATAGCGCTTCGTCAGCAAACTTGTTGTATTTAGAAACGTTGGGAATGGGTACATAAAAAATTCCAGGGCGCGAGGCGTCTTTTGTTCCGGGAACATATTCCGCACTGGCCGAAGCCTCACGAAAGGCTTCTGTTCTCCTGACTACAAAATCTGCTTTGGGCGTTAATTCAAAAACCTGATCGAACTTGTCATTTATTTTTTCCTTTATTTGATTGAAATTTGCAATAACCTCTTGCGGATCTTGAAAAGGCATCTGTTCCGGACTGTTGCGAATGAATTCAAGAAACACTTTGATGTCTCCTTTAAATCCAATTTGGTTCTTAGCCTCTTCCATTTCCACTAAAATACGCTCAACTTCTCGCTTCCCTAATTCATGGATTTCGTCTGCTGTTAGATTGGTAGTCGTATGAAGCTTTATGAGGTAGTTGTACGTAGCTGCACCATTAGGTAAAGCACCAATACCTGAAGTTGTTCTACAAACAGGTAAATATTCCGCTACCAAAAACTGCTTGAGCTCGGTGTATTTTGGTCTTAGTTTGGTTTCAATTACATTCTGGTACTCCCCCGCCAAACGATCCCGATCCGATTGAGATATTCCCTCTGGCATAGACTGTATGGGTCTGAAAAACAAGTGTTCCTCAACGGGTTTGGTGATAAATTCCTCCAGTTGAACAATCGTTTTTTCGGTCAAAACTTTAGGCAACACAATCCCTTTTGCTATCCCTTCCTTCATGTTGGCTATAGAGGTGTCTAAAAAGGCGATGTAATCATCCAGGCGCTTTAACCAATCTTCATAATCTTTAACTGTATTAAAAGGATGGACGCTTCCCCCTGCGCCTAATTGGGCAACATACAAATGCAAAGACTGGACTTGAATGAGTGGGGTCAACTCAAAACTCGGTAAATTATAAATTGGTGACGTTGTAATAACCAGCGGATTTTGAAGGCCTTCCAATTTTACCTCACAATCCCATTGCATGACCTTCATACTCAAAAGATCTGCCTGTGAAAGTTGCGCAGGATCGATTTGGGCTAAACGCTCTAAAAAAGTGGAGTATTCCGCGATCAAGTCAGTCTGGTAGGCGTCAGAAATATAATTTGCGATGTACTCATTGTATTGAAAATTCCCCCCTTTTGTGGCTTCTATGGGATTGATACGGTCTTTAAATTGATAGTACTCCTCAAAAATTGTAGCTAAGGTTTGTGATGCGGAAGTCCTTGACTGCTCTTGATTACAATCGCTAAGTGACAGCATCAGAAAAAGAAGAGTTATGGTGTGTTTCATCTGTTACTATTTATTGTTTATAATTAATCCAAAGGCTGATAGGCATTGGTAATGGCTTTCAGTTGAGAGGGGTCTCGGGTCATTTCCCATCTGCCTAGGGAAACAGGAATATTCCCAATTCGGTTGAGCGTATCAAAAAAAGTTTTGATGGAAAAGTTCGCTTCGTTTTGTTTGGCGACTTCCATCATCATTTCTTCAATCAAATATTTTCCAGTGATGTAACTGGTTCCATAACCGGGTTGTCTCAAATACAAGTGTTGTTCAAAGAGCAAGAGTTCTTTTTCAGTCTTCATCCAACCCCTGGGTGTATATTCGGAGTGAATTTTTCCAGCCTCTGCCATGGGCATCAAATTCGCGTGGGCATACAAAGAACCCAAACCCCGAGCCGCTCGTTGAGCAATGAGAATATAGACAATTTCTCTCGCTCTTGGATTTTTATCGTACAGCCCCGCATGCATAAACATTTCCTCTACTGCAGTGGCCAGTCCTTCATTTCGCGAATCGAAAATATTGTACAAAAGAGCTTTTTCTCGTATTGGGTTTTGATGGGGTTCTAGCTCCATACGTTCCAATTCAAACCAATGATAAAAATGAGAGAAAAGAGGTTTTGGATCCAAATGCGCGGTGATCCAAAAAAAGTTTCGCTTCTCGGCAGGGATATAACTTCCCAAATGGGGCTCTAGCGCTGTGGAGAAATAGTCTTTTACCGTAACCATTTCATTTTGATCTAAAAATTCCAATAACTCCTCTGCTGCATTTTTTGCTAAGGTCCGATATGATTCGGGTGAATCTGCAGGACGTAACTCAGGCAGCGCTCTATTGCGATGTTCTTCCAATTTCAAAGAAGACCAGGCTCGTGCCAATTCTCGTTTTAACAACAAAACCTCATCTTCCCAGGTCAGTGGAACCAAATGCACATTTTGTTGGTACCAGGTGTAGTGCGCTTTTCCTATCCCTGAAGGACCTCTTTTTTTAGGAGATTCTTTTTTTAGCCATGCGACAAAAGCTTCGGTTGAGGCTTTGGCGGCATTGATTTGAAGTACAAGTTTTTTGTCTCTAGCAACCCCCGGTTTCAAAAGTATGGCGCTCAATAGTTGAGACTGATTTTCGATATCTCGAATTCCCGCAATCCATAAATCTTTGGCATTACCTGTAAGGTTTTTTTGTGCTTGTTGATTAAAATCTGGAATGCGTTGAAGATCTGAAATTAATTTTTTGCGCTCTTCTTTATTCAAAGGAAAAGTATAGTGCCACAATTCAATTACAAAATGAGAAGTGGGTCCTTCATGTGCCGGAACATCACTTTTATAAGCCCAGATGCTCTTGTAAAATGCAGGATCGCGTTGCCAAGGTTTGAGTACTTGATAATTGAATTGGTATCCATTCATTTCAGCCCAAAGTAGCTGCCAATCGACTTGGGCTTCAACACTCCAGTTTTCTTTAGACAGGCCCTCTAGCCTATTTCGTAAGGTGGTATACGCAGGTTGACGTTGATCGAACGTTTGCTGAGAATAATCAGGAACTCCTTCACGTAAAGGAGGTGCTTCAAAAGCTCTCCACTCCCTGAACAATTGTACCAATGCCTTGTTTGAAACATCATTCGTTTTTTGAGCCATAAAATTTAAAGGCAATAACAAACAAAGGGCTAAAAAACTACTCGCTCCTATTTTGGATAATTTATTGGATTGTATTATATACATAGTTAATCTTTACTGGAATGTTAAAATACATTTTTTTTCATGGCTTAGGAAATTGAAAAATTAATCCAAAACAGCTTCCGCTTCGATTTCTACTTTATAGCCTTCCCCTACTAGTTTTGCTTGAACTAGGGTATTTGCTGGATCAATGTTTTTAAAGCGAACACCGTGTGCTCTCGCCACAGCCTCCCAGTCTTCGATATCATCCACAAAAACTCGGGTGCGAATCACATCTGTCAAACTTCCTCCCAAAGAACGAATGGCGGCTTCGATTTTATCAATGACAAAATGCGCTTGAGCAGCGGCATCTTCCCCTCCAATGATTTTGTCTCCGTGGGTGGCGGTAGTCCCGGAAACAACAATCCGATTTCCCTTTTTTACCGCACGACTATAGCCTGCAAATGACTCCCAAACTGTACCGCTGTAAACCTGTGCTCTGGTCTCTGAAATTTGCACGGCTTCAAAAGCCTCAGGAATCGTCTCTAAATGGTGACTTAAATCTCCTGAAGCGGTAAGAAAAGGCGGAGTCCGGTACTCATCTCCACAATTCCCTGGGATGGGGCTTAATTTTGAAATGACCTGTTCAATCGCCTCGACATCACTTTTCTCAAGGGAAATGTTCAAAACTTCTTTGTGGTCTTCAATATGTGCACGTTCTCCCAATCGAGCACCGATAATAACAGAGGCTACATTTTTATTTTCCAACACATATCGACTCGCTAAGTTGGCAATAGACGTTTGGTGCTTTTGCGCTAGGGCATCTAAAGTTTCCAAAACTTTTTGAAATAAATTCCACCCCCCTGCTGCCTCAATAAAACGCATGTATTTCATTTGCGACCACGTTTGTAATGCCTCCGTTTTAGGTGCTTCAACCCCTAACCAACGGTCGGATAAAAACCCACCAAGCAAGGTTCCGTAGGTCAATAGATGCACCCCGTATTGGTCGCAGACTTCTTGCATTGGACCCAGCGCACGACGGTCAACAAGTGAATGCGAAATTTGGTTACTCACTACAGGAATCCCGCTTGCACAAGCAATGCGCAAATGATGAGCATCAAAGTTGGTCACTCCGATAGCATTTACAAGCCCTTCCTCCTTCAGTTCCTTTAAATAGAATAGGGCATCTAGCCAACTGGGGTCTGCGTAAAGCCATGCGTGAAATTGAATCATATCTAAACACTCTTGATCCATCCGTTTCAGGGCACGTTCTATAGCCTCGCGAACCATGACCTTGTCAATAGGACCGGGTTTTGGAACCCATTTGGTAAACAGGCAGATCGAATTTTTTTCAGGATGCTTGTTTTTACAAATCCCCGCAATGATTTCACTAGAACCGTAATGGTCTGCCATATCGAAAGTGGTAAATCCGGCATGGACATAAGAATCCATATATGTTGCCGTTTTATTCAAGTCCAATTGTTGATTGTTTCGCTCCATATCGGCAATTTGCCACAACCCGATGACGAGTCTCGGAACGGTAAGCGTCTCAGAAATAGCAATACTTTTCTTCATAATTATTCGATCGGTAATTTTTTAAATTTTTTTCTAAACCCTATATCCTTACTTTTCATTTGATTCCACTGGTAAATAAAAACAAGGGTAGCCATTCCCATCACAATAAGCCAAACATAGGTGGAATGAAAATACCACGCCGTTACTGAATTGGTCAAATCTTTATACAAATGAATCCCTAAAAAACTACTGAGGAACACGACCCCTCCCCAGCCAATAAAAAGTTGTATAGGTCTATTTTTCAAGACTTCGATATTGGTATACAATCCCACATTGTGTTTTTTAATCGTTAGCAATGTAATAGACATTAGTAAAAAATTGACTAGCATAGAAGTCACCATAATGTCAATTCCCAAGAAAAAATCACCCGCAAAATTAGAGCCCAATACCCCAATACTAGAAAGGATTCCCGCAGCAACTAAAGCCACAATTGGCGTGTTTTTTTTAGGGTCTATAGCAGTGATTTGCTTTGGCATTATTCCGTCTTTTGCCCAAGCAAACATCAATCTAGAAACCGAAAGGAGCATGGCTGGGAGGTCGTTAATCAATGCAAGGGTTGCTCCCAAAATAATTAGGGTATCGATTCCATTAGGCAACACATAACTCAATAATCCCGGCGCAGTAATGTCTTTGATTTGAGCTTGTTCTGCGATAAAACTCCAAGGAATGATGCTGTACACTGAAGCGGTAAACAGAAAGTAAAACAATCCCACCCCTAGAATTGCAATTAAAATTGCCAAGGGTAAATTTCTTCTCGGATTTACAGCCTCACTGCCCGTTTGGGCAATGGCATCAAATCCGATAAAACTTGAAAATAAAACCGCTGCCGCAGAAAGAAACGCGGTCCATTCAAAATCAGGTACAGGTGGAATACTAAAAATCCTTCCTTCCTGCTGTTCCAGTGCCGAAAGAAAATCTGAGACGTCATAAAAAAAACGTGAAAATATAACAATACTCCCCAAACAAAAAATCAAAACCACCATGGGGAGTAACAAATTTGCATAGGATTTGATTCCTCGAATATTGAGATACACAAAACTCCAAATAAAACTCAAAGCCAACCCCACGCGGATCCAAGAGACTTCCAATAAGGAGGCAACTTGATATTGTTCATAACTGTAAGCGATGTCTCTTAAAAAGGGAATGGAGATATAAGCTATCACTCCAATCACAATAGACAGTCCAAACCATTGAGAAAAACTAGCCACAAAGCCTAGATAGGGATTCAGCCCCCTACTCGCATAGAGGTAACTCCCTCCCGCTCGAGGCATAGCCGAAGAAAGAATCGCATAGGCAAGTCCCGCAAATAGGGCAGGAACAGCTGCAAAAGTAAAAGCCCAAAGTACGTTGGGACCAAGGTTGGGTACGCTCCGATGAATCATAAAAGGAACGACATTGATGGAGGCACCTACCATGGAAGATACTCCTGTGGCAATGACAGTGAACAATCCCATCTGCCGAATAAGTTTCGGTTTTAACCCCATTGGCGATTCATTCTAAAATACTTTTACTAGGAATGTTAAAGATAAGAAAGGTAAACTGATTTTATAAAAATGCCCTCCTTAGCGGAGGGCATTTTTAAGGCTTTAATAAAATAGGTGATTTGGAGTACGACTATTTTTTTAGAATCCCGGGTAAATTTGAGGCAGGTGCCTTTTGTTTCCAGGGATAGGATTGCTGTTTTTCCAAAGGATGGACCATATTTAAGGTTTCAGCCTCGTAAACAAATCCGTTTTTGACGACATACTGAACCGTATTGGTGTTGCGAATGTTTTCTAAAGGGTTTTTATTTAGGATCACTAAATCTGCCAGTTTTCCTTCCTCTATACTGCCCAGGTCTTTGGAAAGTCCTAAAGCTTCTGCCCCTAGAAGGGTCGCCACTTTTAACATATTGTGATTTGAAATTCCTCCGGAATGCATGCTCCACAACTCCCAATGATAGCCTAAACCTTGCAGTTGTCCGTGTGATCCTACTCCGGCAATTCCTCCTGCTTCTACTAAATCTTTTACAAAGACTGCATGGTCTTGAAATACGTGTTCTTCTTCCATAAACCATCCCGCATTTCTTCTTCTGGACTTGGCGTCGAGTTCTGACTTTGGCGTAAATCGATTGATTTTAGGATCCCCTTGTACATCCTCGGTAGCATAAAAATAATTTTCTGCCCACGGCCCTCCATAGGAGACCAACAGGGTAGGCGTATAGGCAGTTTGAGAAGTGGAAACGAAATCAATAAAATCTTTGTAGAGCGGATAAACCGGGAAAGAATGTTCGTGTCCGGGATAGCCGTCCAGTATCTGGGTTATATTTAATTTAAAATCCAATCCCCCTTCTGTCGTCGGCATCAGTTTTTGCTCTTTTGCCGCTTCTATAATCCATTGTCTGTGTTGACGATTTCCTGTCAAATACATTTTAATGGTTTTCGTATTGTAATATTTGGAGTATTGAGTTAGTACATCCCGCGCATGATCCAAACTTTTAATGTTGTATCCCCAATAACCTACCCCTGGACCCGTAGAATACACCCGTGGTCCTGGAATCATTCCAGCTTCTACCATATCAGCATACGTCAAGACATCGGTAGTCGCAGTCTGGGGATCACGAGTGGTGGTGACTCCGTAGGCCAGGTTAGCCGCATACACCCAAACGTGCTTTTTGTGCAAGCCCCAGGCAGGCCACATATGGGCATGGGTGTCCACAAAGCCAGGTACGATGTAATTTCCCGTAGCATCAATAATTTTTGCTCCCGCAGGGATTGAAATTTCATCCGCTTTTCCCAATTTTTGGATGCGATTGTTTTGAATCAAAACGGTTCCGTTTTCAATGACTTCAGTACCCTTCATCGTAATCAGAGTTGCGTTAGTCAATGCTAAGGTCCCCTCTGCAATTACCCTGGGTGCCTGAACGATGACATCCATTTCTTTGGCCTGATAGTCTTCGATGGAATCATCTTCTTCTTCCTCTTCTTCCTCCTCCTCAGAAGAAGCGACTGTGTCCTCTGTATTCTGCTCTTTTTCTTTTTCCTTTGCTTCCGCTTCTTCTTTCTGCGCTTTTTCTACCACTTCCGCTGCGGCAATGTCATAGCGAAATAAGGTTTTTCCCAAGGTCCAATACACCACCTTACCGCCGGCATCCCAACCGGGAAATTGTCCTCCAAATTTGGTCAACTTACGTGAAGGAAAATTTGCATTTTCTGGGTCTTTTACATTGATTTTTGCCCCTTTTTCTCCTAAATAAGGAACGGTAACCACATAAATATCATTATTGATTTGTGCTAGAGCATACGATCCTTTTGGTGCACGCAACAAAATTGAGGCTTTAGAAGGCTTCTTTTCGGGTGCGGTAGGAGTATCGGCCAAAAGATGGTTTTCATTATACGAAGATCCATAGACCGTGATTCCGTCAACAGCCAAATGCTTTTTACGATCTGTTCCATCCCATCGGATAGAAACTAAACCGTCCTCCGAAGTATTCAAATAAATACGATTGTCGTCTTGAGCAAAATGGGGGTTTGACAGTCCTGAAGCTTTTGTTATTAGTGTTGTTTTTCCAGGCGTTTTACCGTCCAGCCAAACCAAGTTGGACTTTTGTTGAAACGCTCTGGGTCCGTCCGAGTCTTTAAACTGTTGTGCCGATCCTTTAAATACCACTATGCGGTTGTCCAGACTCCAAACAGGTTGGGTATAGACCCCTGCTTCTTGGGTCAGTTGGAGGGGTGAGGCGGCTTTATCGACACGAATTTTATAGACATTTCCACCTTTTGATTCATCCCAACTTACAAAAGCAATTTCTTTTCCATTCGGATGCCAAGTGGGCATGGCTTCTGTAGCTTCAAGCTGAGTTAACCTCCTCGGAGTTTTATCCTTAAAATTCATGAGGTAAAGCTTATTTAAAGCAGTAAAAACCATAGAAGATCCGTCAGGTGAAATTTGAGTATCACGAATTTGATTCACAGAAAAAGTGGGTGTGTCTTCTATGGGGTAATCAAATTTGAGTTGGGGCGCCATGGCCAACGTTTCTTTTACCTCAAAGGGAACATTGATCGCTGAACCTCCTTCTATGGGGAGGCGGTAAATCTTTCCTCCATAAGAAGCAACAACTTCTTTACTGTCTGGTGTAAAAGACATAGCTGGAAGTACGCCCAGCGGAGCAATAGATTCTTGTTCATCACGCTGAACCGGGTAGGCCAACCATTCTTCCTCTTGGGTTTCAAGATTCCGTTTTACAAGACCTGTTTGGTCGTTAAAACGACTCCCATAGACCAACCATTTCCCATCTGGTGAAAGTGTTGGGGTAAATGCTGAACCATATCGGGAGGTCATCACTTCTTTTTTTCCGTCTTCCCGATCGTACGTCGCCAATTGATATTGTGGAAAACGGGCATTGTATTGCCAAGCTCCCATTCGCTGAGAAAACCAAATCAAACGTCCGTCTGCACTGAAGGTAGGCTCAGAGATTTTTAGTCGTTCGGGTTCTTCGATCAATTGGCTTCCACCACCACCTTCTTTGTGATAAATATGAAGTTTAAAATTTCGAGTGCCTTTACTTACTGCGATATAGTTCCCGTCGGGAGACCAATCTGCAGATTGCATTTTAAAGGTATTTCCCTTTGTTAGTTGGGTTGTATCTTCCTCCTTGCGATTTAAGATCCATACATTATTGCCACCACTCTTGTCTGACAAAAACAATAGGGAGTTTCCATCCGGAGAATATTTGGGCTGAGAATCAAAAGCTAAACCTTCGGTAATACGAGTGGCTTTTCCCCCTTCAATGGGCAACTCATAGAGATCTCCTAACAAGTCGAATACAATTTTATCTCCACTGGGGTGAACGTCTATAGACATCCAAGTTCCTTCATCTGTATTAATTTCAACGGAGCGGGTGGCTTCTAGTGGAAGTCCCTCTTTATCCTTCTTGTCTTTTTTGTCTTGTGCTTCAACAAACGGAGCGAATACTGCTAAGAGTAGAAATGCAATACTTTTTTTCATAAAGCCTGTGGAATTAAAATTTTACAATTTGTTTTTTTATTCGATATTGAGCAATTGGTGGGTTACTTTTCCGTCAAAAAGTTGAAGAATATAAAGGTTCCCATGGATGCTGTCGTTAATTTGAGGGTAGGTTTCGTTTTCTAAAATTTTGTTTGCTAAAACTGGAGTTGTATTACTATGACCAACGATGAGAACGGTTTTGCCCAAGTTCCGCTTCACGAAGGAATCAGTATAGAGTTTTCTCGGATCGTAAGCTTCAATAAGGAGTTTTCTTTCTTCTGCTATGGGAGTTGCGGTTTCTTGTGTTCTGAAATACGATGTGGAATAGATTTTATCAAAGGGAACTGCTTTTAAAATCGTCTTCCATTCTTGGGCGCGTTCCTTCCCTTTTGAAGTGAGGTGCGGGTTTCGATTGTTCGGGTCTGTTGTTTCTTTTTCCGCATGGCGAATGAGATAATAAGTAGTCACCTCCTGACCAAAAGCGAAAGAGTTCATCGAAAAGAACAGGACAAGAAAGGTAGATTTAATGAAAGTCACGACCGAATTTTTTTTACAATTGCAAGACAAGGAACAGAAGTTCTGTTTCGGTTCCTAAAGTACAAAAATTTATCAGTAAGGGGTTTGCGTGTAAACGAGTAAAAGCTTTATTCCTTGTAAAGTTGTACAACAAATTATTTAAAAATCAAAAAGAATAAGTATCCCGAGTCACAGACTCTGTGAATTTGTTAAGATTAAACCCTAGTTTTTTGAAGGTCCGATACTTGCGAACAACTCAATTGTTCCATGACCTGTGTAAGTTGTTTTTTAAGCATTGCAATGGTATGCGTTCCTCCTTTTTTTCCCAATGCAGAAACACCGTACATAAAAGTACGCCCCATAAAAGTGAACTCGGCTCCTTGCGCCAATACTCGAGCTACATCTGCTCCTCCACGAATGCCACTGTCCATCATAATTTTGATTTTATCGCGATACAGTGGAGCGATTGTCATTAAAGATTCAATTGTGGCCTGACCCACATCTACCTGGCGTCCCCCGTGATTGGAAATAATGACACCGTCCAACCCTAACTCACAAGCTTTTTCCACATCCTGGACAGACTCTGCACCTTTGAGGACCAATTTCCCCTTCCACAACGCTCGGAGTCTTTTGATTTTTTCTTCGTCCAAACGTCCTGAAAAAGTGGCATCCATAAATTTTGCCAATTCACTAAGATCTAAATTTTTAGGCATATAGGGTTTTAAGATTTCAAAATTGGGTTGTCCATTGATAAGCGTTTTTAATGCCCATTCGGGTCGCTTTAAAACCTGAATGACGTTACTCAAGCTCATTTTTGGAGGCATGGACAAGCCATTCTTAATATCGCGTGGTCGGTATCCAAAAGAGGGCACATCGGCGAGAATCACTAAGACTTCACATCCTGCAGCCTCAGCCCGTTTCAAAAGGTCGTGGGTTACTTCTTCCGCTGCGGGATGGTACAACTGAAACCAAGCGCGCCCTTCTGTAATTTCACAAATTCGTTCAATCGACGCCGTGGTAACTGTACTCAAAATAAAGGGAATGTTGTGGTCAAAAGCAGCTTGTGCTAGTATTTCAGGGGACTTTGGCCACATCAGCCCTTGAAGACCTACAGGAGAAATTCCAAACGGTGCGTCATAAGTATGACCAAAGAGCGAAGTTTTTAAATTAGGGGCTTGGTAAGGGACCAAATAATTCGGTTTGAGTTGGACCTCGCGAATTTGAGCTGTATTTCTTTTTAAATTCACCTCGTCATTACATCCTCCATCCAAATATTCAAAAGCGAACTTAGGAATTTTGGCTTGTGCTTTCTTTCTGAGATCTGGTACAGAAGGATACCTACTATCCACAAAATGAATGTCGTTTTTCATCTTCTAGGAATTTTTGTGGATTTTGAAGGTGCGGTAGCCATATAGCGTCACCATACAAAAACAAAGTAAAGGTAAACTAAAGGAAGCATTTATTGCTTTTAAAGTTCCTAGGGTTCCAAAATCAATGATCCACCCCTGTAGTGGAGGCATCAATGCGCCCCCTACAATAGCCATAACCAGACCCGCAGCTCCCAATGAGATGTCCTCTTCTTCCAAATCTTCCAAGGCCACTCCGTAAATCGTGGGAAACATCAGAGACATGAATGCAGAGGTTGCCACAAGAAAATAAAGCCCAATGATGTTCTCAAAAAAGATGACCCCCAGCATGGAAAGTATTCCTCCTATCCCAAAGAGCATTAAGAGTTTTTTTGAGTTGATGAATTTCATCAAAAACGTACTTATAAATCGGCTACTCAAGAAAATTCCCATCGCAACGATATTGTAATTCTGGGCTGTTGCTTTTGAAATCCCCAAGGACCCAGCATACTGGATGATAAATGTCCAACACATAATTTGTGCTCCCACGGAAAACATTTGAGCCACGACACCCTCCCTGTAGATTGGTTTTTTTAGTAATCGTTTAAAGGTTTGACTTGCATTTGAAGTGCTGACAGTAGTCCCAAAATCTGGCATCTTCGTTAGTGCTATAAGGATAAACATTGCAATAACTACAAAACCTAATACGATGTAAGGGGTACTTATTAAACTGAGGTCTTGGGTTTTGATCACAGCTTTTTCTGTAAAATCTAACGAATCAAAAAGAAGGTTACCGTCGGTATCTCGCTGGTCCGATTGTAAGTGGGAAAGGATAAAAGTAGAAGCAACAAACATGCCCAACAGAGAACCAAAGGGATTGAAGGCTTGTG
Source organism: Flavobacteriaceae bacterium UBA980 (assembly GCA_002292265.1). GTDB lineage: Bacteria > Bacteroidota > Bacteroidia > Flavobacteriales > Flavobacteriaceae > MS024-2A. The sequence goes on from DBBQ01000015.1 coordinate 55,664, forward strand.
CTAGGTTGAGTCTTCTTGTGGCCGTTTTGGGATCCCCCATGGCCATGATAAAAGGACTGGCGGTGGTTTCTAAAAAAGCCAAGCCAAAAGTCAAAACATATAGAGACATTAGAAAAAAACCGAAGGCTTCGTATTGGGCTGCCGGATAAAAAAGAAGGGCCCCAAAGGCGTACAAACCTAGCCCCAGTAAGATTCCTTTTTTATAGCTGTATTTCCGTACAAAAAGAGCAGCAGGAATGGCCATAGTCGCATAACCTCCATAAAAAGCCAACTGAACCCATGCGGCTTTGGCGTTAGAAAGTTCCATCAAAGTTCCAAACGCAGCGACCATCGGATTGGTCATGTCATTGGCAAAGCCCCAAAGGGCAAAAAGTGAAGTAATCAAGATAAAAGGTAGGAGTACTTCTTTAGCTACTAAGGGAGTTTTTATTTTTTCCAAAAGACTTCTATTTATTTATTTAAATCAAAAATTTTATCCATCAAAACCCACTTGGTTCCTGGTGGTGTATTCGGAAGGGCTTGTTGATATTCCCACATCAACTGCTCCCATTCTTGGACTTTCGGATCGGCTGACTCTTTTTTTGCTTTTTCTTCCAGCGTAAAATCAGCATTGACCTCAATTCTCATAAACAAACGCGTTCCCGTATGGAAAATTTCTGCCTTTTCAATTCCTGAGGCTCTTATACTTTGTAGAATTTCAGGCCAAACTTTCTTGTGGTGGTCTTTATACGCTTTGATTTTCTCGGGATCGTTTTGAAGGTCTAATGCAAAACAATAATTTTTTGGTTGTTGATCGTCCATACTACTAGGTGTTGGGTTTTGAAAGTGCACGGTCTAAATGGGTATATCCCCCATCAACATAAATCAACTGTCCGGTGGTGTGACTCGACTTTTGTGAAAGTAAAAACGCTACTGTATTTGCAATCTCCTCTTTGGTGGTCATTCGGTTTTCCAGCGGGATTTGATCCGTGATGGAAGCTAACTTTTCCTCTGGGTTTTCAAAATTTTGAATCCACTTTTCGTACAAAGGAGTATAACATTCTGCCACGATAACACTGTTTACTCGTATGGAATAAGGAAGCAATTCAACTGCCCATTCTTTGGTAAGAGCATCTCTACCTCCGTTTGCAGCAGCATAGCCTGAGGTTCCCCCTTGTCCTGTTGTTGCTACTTTAGAACCGATATTCACGATCGCTCCTTTGTTTTTCTTTAGCTCTGGCAATACCAATTGTGCCATCGTGTAATAGTGGGCTACGTTTTTTTCGATGGAATGTAAAAAATCTTCATAGGTTCCCGTTTCCAAACCCACCCCGTCGTTCACACCTGCGTTGTTGACCAAGCCGTGAATTGTTCCAAATTCTTTAGTAATTTTTTTTACGGCTTGCTCACATTGTTTGGGATCCGTGAGTTCTGCGAAGGCGTAACCTACCTGAGTTCCTTTTTTTGAATAGTGTGAAACTACTTGAAGTATCTTCTTTTGATCCCTTCCTACGATAATGGGAAAGGCACCTTCTTGAGACAACACCTCTACAATTCCAGAGCCTATTCCTTTGGAGCCTCCAGTTACAACAATTACTTTTCTATCTAAACCTAAATCCATTGAGCTTTTTATAAATTGTAAAAGGCGATCGCATTTTCTCCCAAAACCTTGTCCTTTACACTTTGACCGTGAGCGTCGAGGTAGTTCATAACAAGACGAAGTACGTGTTTGTATTCCGCTGCCAGTAAACAGACAGGCCAATCCGAACCAAATAAGATTCGATCTGGACCAAAATGTTCAAAAATGACATCTAAAAAGGGTGTAAAATCATCCGCTTCAAATTGATATCCTTTTGTTTCCGTAACCATACCTGAAAATTTACAAAAAACATTTTGATTTTCAGACAAGCGCGCGATTTGAGTCGACCACGTTTTGGAAATAGGTTCTGAAATAGCAGGTTTTGCAAGGTGATCCAAAACAAATTTTTGCTCTGGAAATTGTTTTACCAAAGTCACCGCTGCAGGGAGTTGGTGAGGAAAAACCAACAGGTCGTAGGTCAAATTGCACTTCGAAAGTTTCCCAATTCCTCGCTGCACCTCTTTGCGGAGTAAGAAGTCTTCTTTTTCAGCTTGTACAATATGTCGCACTCCTTTGAATAATGAATTTTTAGAAAAAAAAGCAAGGCGTTCGTCTAAATTTGATGCGCAAAGATCTACCCATCCAACCACTCCTTTGATAAACGGGTGGGCTGCTGCACAACTGAGTAAAAATTCGGTCTCTCCTTCAGACTGATCGGCCTGAACGGCAATACAACCGCTGACTTGATTTGCTTTTAAAATTGGGGCTAGATCTTCAGGGAAAAAATCACGTCTTAGCACTTCCATCGTTTCATCAATCCAAGTATCCCGTTCCGGAATGTACTTCCAAAAATGTTGATGGCTGTCGATGATCATGCGTAGGCTTTACAAATCTGCTTTGAGATTCCCAAGCCTTCAATTCCAAGCTCTACTTCATCTCCTTCCTTTAAATATCGTGGAGGGGTCAACCCTAAGCCCACTCCAAAAGGAGTTCCTGTAGAAATAATATCTCCGGGGAGTAAGGTCATAAATTGACTAATGTGGCTGACTACCTCTTGAACGTTAAAAATAAAATCAGAGGTATTGCTGTTTTGCATCAATTTCCCATTCAATTTTAGCCACAAATCCAAGGAATTAGGATCTTTAATTTCATCTGTCGTAGCAATAAAAGGACCCAGCGGTGCAAAGGTGTCACAGCTCTTGCCTTTTACCCATTGGCCAGAACGCTCCAGCTGAAATGCGCGTTCACTCACATCGTTGTGAAGTACATATCCTGCCACGTGATTCAATGCTTCTTTTTCGGAAACATAAGATGCTTTTTTACCGATCACCAGGGCAAGCTCTACTTCCCAATCGGTTTTTGTACTCCCTTTGGGAATACGAATGGGATCAAAAGGACCTGTGATCGCAGAGCTGGCTTTAAAAAAAAGAACAGGTTCTTCTGGTGGGGCCATTCCACTTTCTTCAGCATGTTTGGCGTAGTTTAGCCCTACGCAGACTATTTTTGAAGGGCGTGCTAGTGGAGCACCCAAACGAACATCACTAGCAACAACAGGGCAAGAATCTTGATGCTGTTCCAACCATTGAGACAGCTTTTCTATACCCTCTGTTCCAAAGAACGTTTCGTCGTAGTCGGAACCAAAAGCGGATACGTCTAGGCGGGTTCCATCCTGGAGTTGAACTCCTGGTTTTTCGTTTTGCGGTGTGCCAAATCGAATGAGTTTCATAGGTGTTATTTTGAGTTGAGTTTTATAAAACCTCCATCTATTGCAAAATCGGTCCCTGTAATAAAGCCTGCTTCATCAGCACACAAATACAAAGCCATATCAGCAACTTCTTGTGGAGTTCCCATACGTCCTATGGGTTGTGTTTTGGAAAGTTTTTCAAACATTTGTTGTTCTTCACCAGGATAATTTTTTTTGATAAAACCATCCACAAAAGGAGTGTGCACCCGGGCTGGGGAGATCGAATTACAGCGAATGTTGTCTTGGATATAATCTTTAGCAATGGAATAGGTCATGGATAAGACCGCTCCTTTCGTCATGGAGTACGCAAAACGATCGCTGATACCGACACTAGAAGCGATCGAAGCCAGGTTGACAATAACGCCCTCCTTATTTTTTTTCATCTCAGAAATGACTGCTTTAGAACAGTTGTAAACACCTTTGATATTTACTTGATAGAGCCGGTCCAAATCGGCTTCTTCACAAGCTTCAAGATTTCCCACATGGGCAATCCCTGCATTGTTGATCAAAGTTGTGATTTTTGAGGTTTTGGAAATCGTTTCTACCACTTCCATAACTTGATTGTACTTCGAAACATCACAGACATGGGTTTGAGCAAAAAACCCCTGTTCTGTAATTTCATTCGCAGTCTCTGATGCTGAATTTTTGTGAAAATCCAAAATATGAACCTGAGCGCCCTGTGCTGCAAAGGTAGTGGCAATCGCTTTTCCAATACCGCTTCCTCCTCCTGTAACGAGAACGGTTTTGTTTTGAAGTGAAAATTTAGTGTTCATGCGCTAACGGTTAAAGTGACATACCTCTTTTCCATGGAATAAAATCGTCCTGCCCCAATCTTCGGGCGTGGACTTCTTCTTTTCCACTGGCCACGTCTATAATGTAATTTAAAAGGGCTTCCCCGCATTCCTCAATGGTAGTTTTCCCTTCTATGACCGTTCCTGAATTGAAATCAATTAGGTCGTTCATTTTTTGATAAAGATGGGTGTTTGTAGCCACTTTTACAACTGGAACCGCAGGATTTCCAGTAGGGGTCCCCAAGCCTGTGGTAAACAAAATTAAATTGGCTCCGGATCCTGCCAAGGCTGAAGTGGATTCCACATCGTTCCCAGGGGTACACAGAAGATTGAGTCCAGGATGAACCACTTGTTCTGTGTAATCTAATACATCTACTATAGGCGAGGTCCCTCCTTTTTTAGCAGCACCTGCCGATTTTATGGCGTCTGTAATCAAGCCGTCTTTGATGTTGCCCGGTGAGGGATTGGAATCAAATCCAGCACCTAGAGCCGCAGCCTTAGTGTGGTATTCCCGCATCAACTTTTCAAATTTTTGTGCATTTTTTAAAGTGGTACATCGATTGACCAATTCCTGTTCAACTCCATTGAGTTCTGGAAACTCGGACAAAACTGCTGCTCCGCTTTGCCCTATTATGACATCCGAAACAAAACCCAAAACGGGATTGGCGGAAATCCCCGAAAAACCATCTGATCCACCACACTCAAGGCCCAATGTTAATTTACTCAGTGGGGCGGGTTTGCGCGCTACCTGATTTGCTTCTATCAATCCTACGAAAGTCTTTTTTATACAGTCTGCCAAGTACTCCGGTTCCGAAGTGCTTTGTTGTTGCTCCATAAAAAAGACAGGTTTTTGCAAGTCAGGAGCAATTCGCTTTAGCGCGCGTTCTAAAATACTGATTTGGGCATGTTGACATCCTAAACTCAAAACAGTAGCTCCCGCTACATTGGGGTTGTTGATGTATCCTGCCAGTAAATTACAAAGGGCTACAGCATCGGAGGTAGCTCCGCCACAACCCCCGTCATGGGTTAAAAAATAAATCCCATCAATATTGGGAAAGAGTGGATTTTTTGGGTTTTGTTTTTGAGCGGTCAACAGTTCTTCGTTGAGCAGTTCTTCTTGTGTTGCTCCTGCTTTGTATTTGGTAATTAAAGAGTCTAAATCAAATACTTTCTTGTCGGCATGCTCATAACCCAAGCCTTCCAGCAAACTGTTTTTTAACTCTTCTATATTTCTGTTTTGACAAAAAACCAACGGAATGACCAGCCAGTTGTTTTCAGTACCTACCTTCCCGTCTGCTCTGTGATATCCCAAAAAACCTCTATTCGCATATTTATCTCTCAAGGGGGGAGACCAGCTTTGCGTTTCTACTTTTTTGGGGACTTGGTAAGCCTCGGTGTCATGGGTGATGTTGTGCGTATGGACGGCTTCCCCCTTTGCAATGTTTTTTGTGGCACGGCCTACTACTACCCCATAAAGTAAAACCTCTGTTCCAGTGCTGAAGGCTTCAAGGGCAAATTTGTGTTTTGCAGGTACCTCTGTTTGTAACTGAAAAATTTCAGTCCTATGGCTAACCGATTCTCCCGCCTGCAAATCGACTAGTGCAACCATAAGGTTGTCTGCAGGATGAATTTTTAATGTTTTCGTCTTTGATTCCATTAGTCACCACTAAAAATAAGATTATTCTTAAAAACAAGCGAGGATGAGAGTAATTTAATCGATCTTCTTGTTTGCTATATGAGAAAAAAGGAGCGGAATTCACTCTTCTGTATTGAGACGCATGGTAATGGTCTCAAAGTTAAATCCTGCTTTTTTATAGGCTTTTATTGCACTTTTATTGGGTGCATAGACATCCAACTGAAACTCGGAAAACCCTCGATCATTGCCCCATTTAAAAAGGTAATCCAATATTTTTTTATTGATTCCGCTCCCGCGGTATTCGGGAACCACATACATAAACCCAAGAAACACAAGCTGCGCAGGATTTTTATAGATTTTGTTCTCACGGATCAAGGCATATCCTGAGGCAACTAATTGGTTTTGATCTTCTGCCACTACCACAGCAATGTCTGGATTCTGTATGTAAGAACCCAAAGCGTAGTAGTTGAAATCCGTTTCTTTTAAATTGGGCGTAAAAGCCTTTTCATATGCGATTAAGGCTTTTTCGAATTCCAATAAGGTAGGGAGGTCTTCTAGTGTCGCTTCTCGTAGTCGTATCAAATCAAAACAGTTTGCTAATCAAAGATAAAATTCCTGATGGGAAGGCAAAACAGCTGCAACTGTTTTTATATCTTTGAAAATTAAAAATCAATTCTTATGACTCCATTTGGTGTAGCAGTAATAGTAGTAATTACGATGATTGGAGTGCTTATTGCACTTTTTGGCGACATGCTAAAATCCAAAGATTAATCTCTTTTTTGTCCTCTTAACTAGCGTTAGGATTACCTATTTACGCACTATTTTTTCCAAGTCCCCCCATAGCGATACAAAGGATTGTTTTCTTTGACTTCCAGTAAGCAGCTTTTACATAAAAACTCCCAGTGGCGTTGTACTTTGTATTGTACTCGATACAGCACATCAAACTCCTTTTTACAAAACGCACAATTTTTTTTTCGCATAGAACGGATCTGTTCGCTGCTCAAAATTAAATGTAAATTTGCTCTAAATCCAAAAGATGGAATACTTTTTAGAATGGGGCTATTTCGGATTGTTTCTTTCTAGTTTTTTAGCTGCAACAGTACTCCCCTTAAGTTCTGAAGTAGTGTTGAGTGTGGTTCTTGCAAATCAGTATCCTCTGGCAGTAAGCATCCTCTTTGCTACTTTGGGAAATTGGCTGGGAGGCCTCAGCAGTTATGGATTGGGGCGTTTGGGAAAGTGGTCTTTGTTGCAACGTTTTTTTGGAGTCCAAGAGCCTCAAGTCAAAAAAATGAAAGCCAAGATCAGCCGCTGGGGCAGTGCACTGGCCTTGCTTTGTTGGCTGCCCGTCGTAGGTGACTTGTTTGCGGTGGGTTTGGGATTTTTCCGGATTGATTTTGTCAAAGTGAGTCTTTGGATGCTAGTGGGTAAATTACTGCGTTATGTCCTTTGGGGGATTTTAACCCTTTGGGGAATAATTTTTTTTTAGTTTCACAAAAAAAAAATGAGTAAACGCAATCCTATAGAAGTTTTTAGTGAGTGGGCCGATTTAGACAAAGATTATGGCATGGAAAAAAACCACAGCGCCTCGGTTGAAAACATGCTGGATTTTGCTTTAAAAAACCAGCAAACCCCTTTTTCATTTATTGACGCAGGATGCGGAAACGGCTGGGTGGTTCGCAAGGTAACGGAGCTCCCAAACTGTTACGCTGCGCTTGGTGTAGATGGCTCTGAAAAAATGATCCAAAAAGCGAAAAAAATAGACCCCTCAAGAGCCTATTACTGTGCCGATTTAACATCTTGGACTCCAGAAAGCAAAGTAGATCTTGTGCATTCTATGGAGGTGTTTTATTATCTGAATGATCCCAAAATTATTATTCAACGGATTTTCAACGATTGGCTAAAAGCTGGCGGACGATTGATTGTTGGGCTGGATTTTTATTTGGAAAACAAAACCTCTCACGACTGGCCCGAAAGCTGTGGAATCAATACGATGAAACTTTTTAGTCAACACGAATGGGTGGGCTTTTTTAAGGCAGCAGGTTTTCACAGCGTAGAATCTTGGCGTCATGGGGCAGAGAAAAACTGGGAGGGTACTTTGATTGTGACGGGGATAAAGTGATTATTTTTTCTCGTAACGTCCTGGAGCCAATCGCTTGCTAAAAAAGGGAAACAGAGAGTGCGGTAGTACTTTCAGTAAAAAAACAATGATTTTAAACGTTTTTGTAGGTACACTTACTTTTTTCCCTTTTAGGGTAGCTTCTACCGCTTCTTCGGCAACCCGATGTGCCTCTTTTTTCATAAAAGAAGGAACGCGATCCATTTCCTGCTGTACTCTACTTGCCGTATGAAAATTGGTAACGGTATAGCCTGGGCATACGGCTGTTGATGTGATTCCCAAAGCGTTATAACTCAGATTCAACCCCTCACTAAAACGGTTGATGAAGGTTTTTATAGGGCCGTATAAGGTTTGGATTGTAGAAGGGGGCGCAAAGGCCGCAACGGAGGAAATCATCATGATTTTACCTTCTTTTGCTGTAATCATGTCGGGTAAAAATAATTTGGTCAAAGCCACTACCGAAATCCCTAAAACCCGTAAAAACTTTTCTTCCGCTTCCATTGGGGTTTTATGAAACGCATCGGGAAGAGCATAGCCCGCATTATTGACTAATAACGAGATGAAGTAGCCCTTGTTGATACAAAATTCAAATATGGCTTTTGGAGCAGCAGGATCTTCTAAATCACTTACAAAATACGTAACCGGAGTCTTGTAATTTTGAATTAAATCTTGACTTACCTCTTTTAATTTATCTTCTCGTCGAGACACAAGTACCAAGGAAAAACCCTTTTGTGCTAAAACTTTTGAAATTTCTAAACCTATGCCAGAAGATGCTCCAGTTATTAAAGCGTATTCCTTTTTCATTTGTGCGCTCTTTACTAATGTGTTCAAGGTACTTAATCTTAATTGAATTTTTCAAATAGATATTTCGATCTCAAAAAAATTAGTCTTCTTATATTTGTGATACTGTAGACTAAACACAATGAAGTATTTATATGCTTTTCTCTTTTTTTTAAGCTTGAATTTTCATTCAAAACTAGCTGCCCAAACCCTCTTTAAATCTTTTGCTTTTCAAATGCCTCTAGATGCCGCAAAAGATCTTCTGACTAAGGAATCAAAAGAGTTGAAAAACCTCTCTTTTGGAGGTGGCACCCTCTATGCTGTAAGAAAGAAATCGCTAGTGGGGAAGAATGGAAAATTAGTAAGCTTAAACCTAGGAAGTAAAAAAAACTTAAACCTAAATCAAGCTGAGGCGTATTTAAAAAAATCTCGTGCTTATTTTGAGTCCAAAAATTTTAAAGTGGTTTATGCTCAAGAAAACTGGTCGAAACCCACTTTAGTTAAAAAAAATCTTCCTGGAATTCGGTTTGTCGATCCTGATAAAACAGTTGTAGTAGAGGTTGATCCAAGAGGTCAAGGGAGTGTGTACAACGTTTTTATTACCTTTTACAACTATGAGTGGTTTCTCAAAAAAGCGAGAGGAGAAGAATAGCTAAAGGTCAATATTGACTCCCAAACCCAAAAGTTCGCGGACTTGTAAATCACTCACCAGATCGTCATCATACAAAAGGTGAAGGACAAAGTTTCCCGAGACTTTACTATTTACTTTAAAACGCAGATTGGCGTTCCAGTCAAAATCTACATTCTGAGTATTTTCGAGATAATTGACATAAATACTAAAATTATTTTCCCAAATAATATTTTTCATTATCTCTTTTTTGTAGTAACCAGTAATCAAAGCTCCAAAAAACAACTTACTGCTTTTTTGAGCATCTACACCAAAGTACTTTTTCCCTTCCGCTAGGTTTTCTGTATATTTTTTTGAAACAATAATTGCTCTACCCGTCACCGGGGAGAGGTTGACTCTAAAATCAGTACTCTTTTTATAATACCACCCTAAACCTGCCTGGAGAATAAGAGGAGATAAAAACTGCGATACTTGTTCCCGCATCTCTATCCCATCTTCTGTATAAAACCGATACCCCGGCAATAGCTGTGTTTTCAGATTGAGAAGGCCAGAGTAACTCCAGTTTTGATTGATTTGTTTTCCAACAAGTGATCCAATTTCAAAACGGTCGTCTGCTTTTTTTAAAAATTTATTCCCCGAAATATAGGTCGTCCCTAGGGACAAAAGTAAATTGGTGTCCCACACTAAACCGCTTCGATCGGAATAATTGAAATTATAATCCAGTCCGTACAAAAGTGTCAAAGCACTCTCCCCACCCGAAATCCAATTGGAAAAATAAGCTTGGTTGAAATTAAATCGGGTATTTCCATAAAACTTCATCCGTTTTCCCCCCATTTCAGATTCAATCACCGCATCAAAGGGCAATTCTTCATCAGTAAAATCCTCTACCTCTTCTTGAGCTTGGAGTGTGAAAAAAAAGACGAAGTGCAGGAAGCTAAAAAAGAGCAGTTGTTTTAAGGACATGGAACTTAAACTTTTGAAATTTTACAATTCAGTTAAATACAGATCTATTTTTTACTAAACTAAAAACGGGATCTTTATTATTATATTGCTTCCTTAAAAAGAGAACATTGAGATCGCTATTTTTTTTACTTTTCGGGCTCGCAGGCTTTTCCTGTGTCAAAGTATACTCCCAAACCTTAGAAACAAAAACCACAAGCTTGACTTCTCAAGTTACGGAGTTGATGGAGTACGGTATTCAAAACCAAGCCTTTCCTGGGGCACAAGTTTTGATTTTTAAACAAGATACGCTCCGACTTCATCAAGCTTACGGTTATCACACCTATGACTCCATCACACCTGTGTCCAAAAACCATCTCTACGACTTGGCTTCGGTGACCAAAGTATTGGGAAGCACCCTCGCCTTGATGAAGCTTTATGAACTATATGATCTGAATTTAGAAGCTCCCGTTTCCCAATGGATTCCCTTATTAAAAAGAAGCAACAAAAAAGCCCATAACCTCAAACAGATTTTAAGTCATAGTGCAGGCTGGAAGCCCTATATCACGCATCAAAATTTGGTGTACAACAAAAAAGGAAATTATAAATGGAATACCCTTTCACACAGCAAAAGCAAACGATTCCCCCATCCGGTAAGCGACTCCTTGTTTGTACACAAACGCTATCAAAAAAAGATCTTTCGCCGTATCAAAAAAACAGAACTTACTCCTTTGGGAGAGCTGGTTTATTCTGGAATGTTTTATTTTTTTATGCCCCAACTGGTTCCCAGGCTTAGTGGTCTTAGTTTTTCGGAATTTTTAAATACGCACTTTTTTAAACCTATGGAATTGGAGCGTATCACTTTTTTACCGACAGAGAAATTTCCAAAATCCGAGATTGTACCTACAGAGAGCGACAGCCTCTTCAGAAAACAACTGATTCACGGATGGGTTCACGACGAAGCCGCTTCTTTGATGGGGGGCATTTCGGGAAATGCAGGCCTTTTTGCCAATACGACTTCTTTAGCTCCTTTATTACAAATGTTACTTCAAGGGGGAAGCTACAAAGGCACACAGTATTTAAAGCCTGAAACCATTGCTCTTTTCAGTCAACGCACCTATCCGGAAGGAGAGAACTACAGAGGTTTGGGATTTGACAAACCCACTTTAGAACCTGGAGAAGACCGCTATCCCTCCCCTTTGGTAAGCCCTGAAACTTTTGGTCATACTGGCTATACGGGAACCATGGTTTGGGTGGACCCTACCAACGATTGTTTTATCATTCTCTTGACCAATCGCGTTTATCCCTCTCGTACCCAAAGAGGTTTGTATCAGCTGAACATTCGACCCAAACTATTGGATTATGCAATTCAGAATTAGGTGTTTTCTTTTTGCAGGCTTATTTTCATGGGGATTGATAGGACAAACACTTCCCGAAGGTTTTGTTTTTTTGAACGAGCAAATCCCCGACTTAGAAGTTTCTCTTCGTTATGCCACAACTGATAATTTTACAGGACGTATTGTAAACGGATATCACCCACAGCAAAAAGTTATTGGTACTGCCACCTTGGCTCAAGCATTAAAAAAGGCACAATCAAAATTAAAAGCTAAGGGACTTGGGCTAAAAATCTTTGATGCTTACCGCCCTCAGCGTGCTGTAGATGCTTTTTTTGAATGGTCACAACGCCCGGAAGACACGCTGACCAAAGCCAACTACTACCCCCAACTTCCCAAAGACCGTCTGTTTGAAATGGGGTATATCGCAATGAAAAGTGGTCATAGTAGAGGGAGTACAGTGGATCTTACTTTAGTTTATTTAGACGGAAAGAAAAAAGGAGAGGCACTTGACATGGGCGGAAACTGGGATTATTTTGGAGTACGCTCTCATTATGATTTTAATCCTTTAACCCCAATTCAAAAAGAAAATCGAAAGCTCCTTCGAGAGGTGCTGCTCCAAAATGGATTTAAACCGTATGAAAAAGAATGGTGGCATTTTACCTTGATCCAAGAACCCTTCCCCGATCTGTATTTTGATTTTGTTCCTTAAAATGAAGTTTTTTTATCGAAATCAACGACAGTTGTTTTATGGAGAAAGATTTTTAGGAAAAGCAGACAAATCAATCTCCCAAAGAACAGGGAGTAGAAAATATACCAGTAGAGTAATCAGCAGAATGGAAAATAAATTCATTGCGATACCTCGGGAAACCATATCGGGAATTTTTAAATATCCTGAACCAAAAACTACAGCATTTGGGGGTGTTGCCACTGGAAGCATGTAGGCACAAGAAGCGGCTACTGCCGCACCTACCATCAGTCCAAAAGGATGAACCCCTACTTCTAAAGCCAAGGGTGCCAAGACGGGTAACAACATGGCTGTGGTCGCTAGGTTTGAGGTGATTTCTGTTAAAAAATTTACTGCCGTGACCAAGAGGAGAATCAACACAAACAAAGGCAATCCTCCAAAGGCCGTCATCAACTCCCCCAACCAAATCGCCAACCCACTGGTTTCAAAAGCTTTTGCCAAGGCCATCCCTCCTCCAAAAAGGAGGATGATTCCCCAAGGTAGTTGGGTAGTGTCTTTCCAGTTTAACAATGCTTTCTTTTTGTTTTTTGAAGGCAATACAAACAAGAGTAAACCAAAAGTAATTGCGATAATCGTATCGTCCAATGCAGGAAGAAATCCCTGTAAGAGATACGACCGACTGATCCAACAAAATCCTGCCAAAGCAAAAACAATAGCGACACGTTTCTCCTCATAAGAAATGGGACCCAGCTCTTTTTTTAATCGTGTAATCTCTGCTTTCCCCCCTGGAAATTCAGTTTGTTTAAAAGTGTAAGCCACACGGGTCAGATAAACCCAACAGAAGATTAACAAGGTAATTGAAATAGGAAAGCCAAAAAGAAACCACTCCAAAAAGGTAATCTCATATCCATAGGTTTCTGAAATCACACCTGCCAAAACCAAATTTGGTGGGGTTCCGATGAGGGTAGCCACTCCACCAATGGAAGCGCTGTAGGCAATTCCCAACATGAGTGCTTTTCCAAAAATTTTGTTTTCGTCTTCTACCGTAGCAGGGTTGTCTTTGAGTTCTTTAATAATGGCAATCCCAATGGGGAGCATCATCACCGAAGTGGCTGTGTTTGAAATCCACATCGACAAAAAAGCGGTAGCTACCATAAAGCCCAAAATAACGTATCGAACATCGGAGCCGATGAAAGAAATGATATTAATGGCGATGCGTTTGTGCAAATTCCATTTTTCAATTCCAATCGCAATTAGGAATCCTCCCAAATACAAAAAAACAAACCGGTGCCCAAAGGCTGCTGTAGTTGTGGAAAGTTCCATTCCCCCAGAGAGTGGAAAAAGCACAATGGGTAAGAGTGCCGTCGCCGCAATGGGAACCGCTTCGGTAATCCACCAGATCGCGACCCAAAAAGTTGTCGCCAAAACGGCTTGCCCTTCCTGAGATAGTCCTTCAAAAGGACCGATAAAAAGTAAAAGAAAAAACCCTAAGGGTCCTAATAGAAAACCAATCCTTTTTTGCATAGTCTTACTTAGATGAAGAAGTATGATCTGAAATAACCAACCAACTTCCGTCTTGTTTTAACCAGGTTAATGTAAAATATCCACTGCTGTCCTCTATTTCTCGGGTCAAATAAAAAGCCCCTTGGAGTTGCACCACTTTGGGACTCAACTGCATCATGCTTAGTATGTCAAACTTCAACTCCCCCATCATCACCCGATTGTAATAGCTTTTTTTATAACGATCGCGAGTGGCTTCCCAGCCATAAATAGGACCAGAGGCCCCCGAAAAAACCAACTGATCCGTTTTGATGTATCCTTCCATAAAAGCATCAATATCGCCGCGGTTCCAATCTTCTTCTTGCTTAAACAATGTTTTTATAATTGCTAGAGAGTCCGACTTAGAAACGCTTTTTTGGGCAACAACCAAGGTGGAAAAAAATACTAAAAAGAGACCCAAAAAATGCTTCATCAATTTTTATTTAAAGTTGGATATTGAATGTTGAGTTGCTCTAAATAGCTATCGTATTTGGTTTCATCAAAATAAAATTGCTCCAATTCAGGACGGTATTGCTTCATAATATCTTTGTTCAAATAGATCGGCGGTGGATCTTTTTCTGTAATCATAGGACGGTATTGCGTTTCTTTGCTTTGGACATTTTCAAAATACGCTTTTGCATCAGCTAGAAGTTGAGGTTGAGTCAAAAAATCAATGACCGTAGCGGCCACAGTCTTGGCTCCAGCGGTAGCACCTTTGTGGGCTATAGGAGTTGCCATGGCAATGGCATTGGACCAGTGGTGCCCTTGTAAGCCTGGAATATTAGACGGAAATCGCAGGGTTACGGTGGGAATAGTCCAGGAAATATCTCCGATATCATCAGACCCTCCACTCACAGGATTCTTTCGTGGTTTTCCCAATTCAGATAATTCTGTGGCTAAGCCTTTTTGATTGTTTGAGTTGACCTCTTCTTGAACGGCTTTAGCAAGTTGTTGATCTGCCTCTGACCATTCTGGAAGTCCTATGCTTTGGATATTCTCATACATCTTCTCTGCAATGACTTTATTAAAATGTCTAGGCCAAGCACTCCCCAAAACACGAGAACTTACTTTCGTCTTGGTCATCAGTGCAGCACCTTCAGCTATGTGGTTTGCGTCGTCGTACATTTCCATAATTCCTTCATAAGTAATGTCTCTAAAGTAATACCATATGGAAGCTTTGGAGGGCACCACGTTGGGTTGATCTCCGGCATCTGTAAAAATGGAATGAGACCGCTTTAACGGATGCAAATGCTCTCTTTTGTAATTCCAAGCCACGTTCATCAGTTCCGCTGCATCCAATGCACTTCGCCCTCGCCAAGGGGCTCCCGCAGAATGAGCAGATTCTCCATCAAAAGTATATTCTACAGAAATCAATCCTGTCCCTCTGGCTTGTCCATAAGACACAGACAGGTTGCTGCTCACATGAGTAAAAATGCACATGTCAATTTTATCAAAATAACCATCGCGAACGTACCAGGCTTTAGAGCCCAATTGCTCTTCTGCTATCCCGGGCCAAATAACTAAAGTACCCCCTAACTTATTTTTTTTCATTTGTTCTTGAAGGGTTAGTGCTGCCGTAATGATCACTGGAACTCCCGAATTATGGCCTTCCCCATGTCCTGGGGCTCCCTCTACCATGGGCTTGTGATAGGCAACTCCCGGATATTGAGAGGCTTTAGGGATACAATCCACATCACTACCCAAAGCAATCACAGGACCTTCTCCAAAAGACCAAGTCGCCATCCAAGAAGTGGGAATTCCTGAAAGTCCCGTCTTTACTTCAAAGCCGGCTTCTTCCAAAATTTTTGTCAAATAAGCCGAGGTTTCAAATTCTTGAAAACCCAGCTCTGCAAAACTAAATACCTTGTCTATCATGACTTGCGTATTCTTGTGCTGCGCTTGGACTTGATTTAAGGTTTCTGTTTTTATCTTTTCGATTTGGCGCTTTGAAAATTTTTGTTGCGCCTGAGATGTCGTAACTTGAAAAACGACTGCCAATAAAAGAGTTCTAGTGAGCAGTGATACTTTATAGTGCATAATCAAAATATTTTAACTCCTAAAGTACAAATAAATTGGTACGCTACGCTTCTTTAAATTTCTTTGGATTACTCCTTTTGCTTAGTCTTAGTTTAACAGGATGCGAATCCGAAGACCCTTCCGCAGATTTCATTCTTCAGAAAAGTTTAGAAGCACATGGAGGAAGGGAACGTTGGAAGAAAATGAAATGCATCCGTTATCGCAAAACCACAACTTTCTATGATCCTACGGGAGTGATAGAAAAAAAGAGTGTTCAGCACATCACGCATCAATGGAGACCCAAGCAGACGGAAATGATCTGGGAAAACGAAGGAAAATCATATCAAGCCCTAAAAGATACTACCGGAATTTCACTATATAAAGAAGGGATTTTACAAAAAGACAGTTTGCTTTTAGCACAAGCCAATACTAATTTAAAAGCTGCGTTGTATGTGTATTGGCAGCCGTTCAAACTTTTAAAGGAAGAGGCACAAAAAAACTATTTGGGGATCCAAAAATTATTGGACTCCATTTCTGTTCATGCGTTACAAATTCGCTACTCGGAGGAAAAAAATGCCGACGTTTGGACTTATTTTTTTGACACACAAAATTACAGGCTTTACGCCGCACAAGTCCTTCATAATAAACGCATCAGTTTGATTGTAAATGAAGCCGTAGAATCGGAGACCGGTTTGTTTTTAAATCACAAACGCAAAAGCTACTTTTTAGATTCTGTTGGAAAAATAAAATACCTCCGTGCTGCCTATAGCTATGAGATCGATAGCTTTACAACCGACTAATAAAAATAACGCTTAAAGGCCTCCATAGCCTCGTAATCAGCTAGACCCATGGCCTTGTATTTTTTTGCTGTAGCCGCATTGCGTTCTTCTGCACGCACCCAAAATTCACGGTGGTCATTTCCTTGGAACATCACTCCATCTTTTTGAGACTGGTGGTAAAAGATGGCTTTTCGCTTTCGCAATACCTGATCGGGACTCATAGGAACAGCCATTTCAATTTCGTGGATTTCCCATTCATGCCAAGCTCCCCTGTAGAGCCAGACCCAACAATCTTTCATAAAAGCCTTGGACTTGAGCTGCTTTAACGATTCAAAAATAACATCTAAACACACCCGATGCGTCCCGTGTGGATCTGCTAAATCTCCTGCGGCATAAATTTGATGAGGCTTAATCTCCTCAATCAATTGGACTGTTAAGTCAATATCTTTTTCTGAAATTGGATTTTTGGCGATCAATCCCGTTTCGTAAAAAGGAAGATTCATAAAATGCACTTGTTTGTCCGGAATCCCAAAATAGCGGGTCGCTGCTAAAGATTCTCTTTTTCTGATACTCCCTTTTAAATCACAAATTTCTCTCGGTGCTGCTTGTTGCGGATTTAGTTGACTAAATACTTTTTTAAGGTTGCTCAAGACCTCACTTTTGTCCGTTTTCAAAACATCTTTCGCTACCTCCAGATACCGAAGTGCATCGTGATCAGAAACCGCGATATTCCCTGAGGTTTGGTAGGCAATATGGACCTCGTGACCTTGAGAAACAAGCCGATCAAAAGTACCTCCCATAGAAATGACATCGTCATCGGGGTGGGGGCTGAAAAGGAGCACCCGTTTGCGCTCGGGAGTTGCTCGTTCGGGACGATACGCATCATCTGCATTGGGCTTCCCTCCCGGCCATCCTGTGATGCTGCGCTGTAAACGGTTGAAAACTTCAATATTTAAATCATAGGCAGATCCATAGTGGGCTAAAAGATCCGACATCCCATTTTGGTTGTATTCCTCATCGGTGAGTTTTAAAATAGACTTCCCTGTTTTTTCGCATAGCCAAGTAATCGCTTTAGCACGCAAATCTTCCGTCCATTCACAACTACTGACCAACCACGGAGCTTTGATCCGTGTCAATTCCGAAGAGGATTCTTGGTCTAGAATTAGAGTGGTATTGCTGTGAAGCTGAAGATAGGTCGTAGGAATTATTTCTGAGATGGGTCCTTCTATGGCCTTCTGAATGATTTCTGCCTTGTAGGTTCCCCAGGCCATGAGAATGATTTTTTTGGCACCGAGGATGGTCTGAATCCCCATGGTTACTGCTTTTCTGGGAACATTTTCTATCCCTTGAAAACCAGCACTAGCATCAAAGCGGGTCAGATGATCCAAAGTAATCGCCCGGGTTTGAGAATTCAGATGCGATCCAGGCTCGTTAAAACCAATATGTCCCGTTCTTCCAATCCCTAAAATTTGAAGGTCTATTCCTCCTAATTTTTTGATTTTTTCCTCATAAGAAATACAGGAGTTACGCAATTCCTCTGGATCCACCTCTCCGTTAGGAATATTAATGTTTCCGGGCTTTATATCGACTAAGTTGAAAAGATTTTCATGCATAAAGTAGTGATAGCTCTGAAGATCTTCTTTTCCAATCGGATAATATTCGTCCAAATTGAAAGTTATTACATTTTCAAAACTCAACCCCTCTTCGCGATGCAGACGCACCAACTCTCTATACACGCTTAAAGGACTAGAACCTGTGGCGAGTCCCAAAACGCAGTTTTGTTTTTGCTTTTGTTTTTCTAAAATTAAATCTGCTATAGCGTGTGCTATGGTCACAGAACCCTCCAAAGGAGTGTTCACTATGACGTTGTGTAGCTTTTCATAACGGGTTTCTTCAAAACTTCCTGGTGCTTTATAATCAAGAAGTTTTACTTTTTTTGAATCAATCATCACTAAAAATTGTTGAATCTCAAATTTAAGCTTTCTTTTGTTTTGAAGTTTTTTTACTTGCTGTTTTTTTGATTCATTAAAAAAAACTAACTTTAAAGAAACAATTTAGAAATGAGGCGAGCCCTAGCTTAATTATTGATTTTATCTTTTTCCTCCACTGTTCTGTTACCCAGTATTGCCCTATGCTTTTCAATATCGTCTGCAGATAGTATTTCCTTTTTTTAATGTTTTGGTAAAAATACCTGAATGTTTTCATTTTCAATTTGGGACACTTCAATCAGCTTGCCCATTTCAAAAAGGAAGGGAAGCGAATCCAAGGGAGTAATTTTTTTTTCTGGCTTGAAATTGATGTAATCTTGAAAAACAAAACCTTCTTTTTTTTTGCGATTTTTTGCTTTGCGAAAACGCGTTCCTCCCCCATCAGTATGATAGTTATAAGCTAAATAGTCAATGTGTCCGCTTTCTGGATCAATCCAATAGCGGTATTCATCCTGGAAATCTTCCCCGCCACCCACTTCGTTAAATCGAACTTTCAGAGTCCAATAGGGTTTTTCGGAGAAGAGGGTCGTTCCTAGAAATTCGGACCGGACAGCCGAATCTTTGAGAGGTCTGGGGAGTTGAAAAAAGTACATGACAGAATTTAGAGAATTGGAATAGACATTGACTAAACTGTCCTGCAGTGATACAGGTAGGTTGTCTTTAAAGCGTTCTAATTTTTTTTCCGAAGTCATTACATCTCGAAAGCTAACGCCCTCTTTTGTTGTAGTGCGTTGATACGAATAAAAGTTTGGCTGTCGAACCAACTCGTATTCATATGCTCTAAAGTCAAAAACCATTTTAAATTCCCTTTGGTTCCAACCGTACGCTGCAATGGATTTTTCTATGATCTCGTTTGCAGATGGGGGGTTGGATGGAGCACAAGCCACAAAGAATAAACTCAAAAGAAGGCTGATTTTTTTCATAGAAAATTTTGATAAATTTTTAATAAATCTAATCAAAATCCAAGATACAACTAAAAGATATAATTTACATTTGACATAAAATTATAACAGCATGGAGATCTTAAAAACCTTGATCATAGGAAGTGGCCCCGCAGGATATACTGCAGCAATTTACGCAGCGCGGGCTGACCTAAAACCACTACTCTACACGGGTATGGAGCCGGGAGGACAACTGACCACCACCACAGAAGTTGACAATTTTCCCGGATATCCCGAAGGAATCGATGGTCCTACGATGATGGTTCAACTCCAACAACAAGCTGAACGTTTCGGGACGGAGGTTCGTGTAGGTTTTATCAATAAAGTTGAATTTTCAAAAGAGCCTGGAGGAATTCATAAAGCCTATGCAGAAGACGGTACGGAACTCAAAGCACGCAGTATCATTATCAGTACAGGAGCTACAGCAAAGTATTTGGGACTTCCCAGCGAACAACGATTACGTGGAGGAGGGGTTTCTGCCTGTGCAGTATGCGATGGTTTTTTCTACAAAGGCCAGGAAGTAGCTATCGTGGGTGGAGGAGATACTGCCGCTGAAGAGGCAACCTACCTCGCTAATATTTGCTCTAAAGTAACCATGCTGGTTCGCAAAGATCGTATGCGGGCTTCAAAGGCCATGCAACACCGAGTAACTAACACCCCGAATATCGACCTGAGATACAACACCGAAATAGATGAGGTTCTGGGCGAACAGGTTGTCGAAGGGCTTCGCATGAAAAACAACCAAACCGGGAAAACCGAGGAAATTGAAATTACTGGATTGTTTATTGCCATCGGGCACAAGCCCAATACTGATATTTTTAAGGGTCAATTAGACATGGACGAGGCAGGATATTTAATTACCCAAGGAAAAACAACTCTCACCAATATCCCAGGTGTTTTTGCTTCTGGGGACGTACAAGATAAGGAGTACCGTCAGGCGGTTACTGCCGCTGGAACAGGGTGTATGGCCGCTTTAGATGCAGAACGGTATTTACAAAGTGTCGAAGATTTAATCGAAGCATAAAAAATACTTATTCTAGCGAAAGCTGAAGGACTTCCCATTGTTCCATTAAAACTTCAAGTTCCTTTTTCTTAGCTTGATACTTGTTAAAGAAATTAGGCTGACTAATGGTTTTTTCATATTCCACTTCCAAGTCAAAGTCAATGTCTTTGATTTCTTTTTCCAACCTTGCAATTTGTTTTTCGAGATTTGCTACTTTTTGCTGCGCCCCGCGCTGTTCTTTTTGCTTTTCATATGAACCTTCTTCTGTTACGCTCTTAGTCTGGGAGACAGGTTTGGATTTTTTTTCCAATTCCTTTAACGAGTTTAATTTTTGATACTCTAAATAGGCATTGATATCCCCTAAAAAGGGTTTGACTTCTCGATCTTTAAAGGACACCACCTTTTCACAAAGACCTTGTACAAAATCCCTATCGTGAGATACCAAAATTAAGGTCCCTTCAAAATTTTTAAGCGCTTCTTTGAGAACGTTTTTAGATAAAATATCCAGGTGATTCGTGGGTTCGTCCATGATCAAAACATTGAACGGCTGGAGTAGTAATTTACACAGTGCCAAACGATTTCGTTCCCCACCAGAAAGTACCTGTACCTTTTTATCCACAGCTTCCCCTGGAAAAAGAAAGGCTCCTAAAAGATCTCTTACTTTGGTTCTGTTTTCCGGAGTTGAAGAATCTTCAGCTGCTTCTAAAACAGTCTTCTTCCCATCCAAATAGGCGGATTGATTTTGAGCAAAATAACCAATCTGAACATTGTGCCCCAAGCGAAGTTCACCCCCGCATTCCAATTCGCCTACCAAAATTTTAGCTAAGGTGGATTTTCCTTGCCCATTTTGACCCACAAAGGCAATCTTTTCTCCTCTTTCAATTTCGAGATCTACAGCTTCCAGTACCTGTTTTTCTCCAAAAGATTTGGAAATATTTTGGGCTTCTAAAATAATCTTTCCCGGCTGATGCGATACGGAAAATACAAATTTGATGGTTTTACTTTCTTCAGGATCAATTTCAATGCGCTCCACCTTTTCCAGCTTTTTTATGAGCGATTGCGCCATGCTGGCCTTAGATGCTTTTGCACGAAAACGCTCGATAAGCTTTTCGGTCTGTTGAATTTGTTTTTCTTGATTTTTTTGAGCGGCTTGTTGTTGTGCACGAAGCTCCTCTCGAAGAACCATATACTTTGAATACGGTTTTTTAAAGTCAAAAATACGCTGCTGCACAATTTCTATTGTCCTATTGGTCACCTGATCTAAAAACATCCGGTCGTGAGAAACCATCACCAACGCCCCCTTGTACTTTTTTAAAAACTGTTCCAACCAAATGATGGACTCAATATCCAGGTGATTTGTCGGCTCATCCAGCAACAGGATATCATTGTCTTTAAGGAGAATTTTAGCCAATTCGATACGCATCCTCCATCCCCCCGAAAAAGTTTCTGTAGAGGCATGTAGGTCGTCCATAGAAAATCCTAATCCGAGGAGAATCTTTTCTGTTTGTGCCTGATAGTGATACCCTCCTATCAGCTCATAGCGATTGTTCAGTGTGGTCAATTCGTCTAAGACCTCCATGTACGAGTCGCTTTCAAAATCCTGAGTCTGTTCCATGATTTTATGGATTTCTTCTTGGCGTGCCTCTACTTTTTTTATTTCTTCAAAAGCCAAGTAGGCTTCCTCTAAAACCGTTAGCCCTTGATTAAAATCCAGGTCTTGTGGTAAATACCCAATTTTTACATTTTTTTCTAGAGCAAATGTTCCTGAAGTCGGCTGATTTACACGTGCCATTAATTTTAGTAGGGTGGACTTCCCCGCACCATTTTTTCCGATCAATCCTACGCGATCTCCTTTCCCCAAACGAAAGGAAATCGAATCGAAAAGAGTTTCTCCACCAAAACTTACGCTGATGTTGTGCGCGTTAAACATAGGGTGTTTTTGGATTGCTAAAATAAGTTTCAAAACGATCAATAGCTACTTCAGAGGGCAAATCTTTTTGATACTCCATAAATTGAAATAACCAATCTGCGAGCAGCGGTCCCATCAGTACGCCTCGAGTTCCTAAGCCATTAAATACATAAAGTTGTTTGTACTGAGGATGAACCCCTAAGAGCGGTCGTCGATCTTGAACAGTAGGTCGAATGGCCGCTCGGTGCTCTACCACTTTAAAAGGATGATGCAGCAGTTTTTTTAATTTGGTTAAAAGCCATTCTTTTCCCTTTTCAGTAGGTTGAGTTGTCTTGTCCTCTCTACTAAAGGTGGCTCCTACCCAATATAGATTTTTTGCGATGGGTACTATAAATACGCCTCCTTTTACGATTTTATTTGGAGCAAGCCCATCCGTTCGAATATGAAGAAACTCTCCTTTGGATCCCGTTAGAGGCAAATAAGAAAACCACGGATTTTGCTTTAACCCAAAACCCTCACAAAAGACAATGGATTTAGCTTCTACACCTTTGTAGACTACTTTCTCAGGATATAATTCTAGTGCTTGATAATCAAAAGATTCTTTTAAAAAATCTTTAGAAGTCAAATGATTTCGAAAAATGTCCAACATCTTCTGGACCTCTAGCTTGCCTACATTTTGAAGCTTTGCATAACCAAAATCTCCTTGAATTCCTTTTGGATCGGATTGTAAAATGGACGGTACAAGAAATCGATTTAACCCCTTTGAATGCGATGCTACAGACCAATTGTTATGGTCTGAAACTTGACTAAGATAATGATGGATAGAAAAGTCTTGAAGGACCGAAGTGTGAAACTCTGCTTCAAAATTCCGGTAGGTAGGAAGGGCGTGATCGAAAAAATTAACCCCATTCCATGCAAGCGTATAACGTTTTAAAATTGTGGGATTCAGAACACCTCCTGCATTTCTACTGGCTCCTGAAGCACCATCGGAAATTAATACAAACTCTTTTCCCTGCTTTTGCAATTGACGTGCGTAGTGAAAACCTGCCAGTCCACACCCAACGATTATGGCGTATTTCATCCTTGTAAAAATAGTATAAAAAAAAGCGCTAGTGTTTCCTCTAGCGCTTTGTTTTGATTTTTATAGAAATCTAATTACTCCACATGTCTTGTTCAAAATCTCGAATAACAGACTTGATTCGCTCTGATTCTAAAAGTTGTCGTAAGGCATCTTCGTAAATGTACTCTTTCACCTCTCGGTCTTCATAGACGTTTTCTTCTTTGTAAATAACAGAATTGAATCTTCTCGAATTTAGCATCTTGTCAAACGTAATGGGCTGAGAAGAGTTTCTCGTATTGAAAACACTGTTTTTATTCAAGCTGTTACGGGCATCTGGGAACCAAATCCAAAAAAGAGGTATGATGACTTTCTCTGCTGAGGAATCTGCCAAAGTAGACACATCTGGTGCACCTGGAGCAATTCCAAGCAAGCGATATTTGAGTTCTCCCAATCTTTTGTCAAAATACCAAGTTCCCTTGATAAAATACTGAACTACTTTAAAAGAATCGATAATATACGTATCGTAATCATTCTGCGTTACTTCTTCACCTGAATTCGATTTGATTCTCCCATCTTCGGTCAAGATACTGTACTCCAGTATGGGATTCAAATCTTCAAAGGTGAGCTTTTCATTAAAGTAATCTGTAGCATAGATCTCGTTGATATTTCCTGCTTCGATATTATCCATAAGCACTCGAAATAAAGACTGACGTTCTCGAGATAAGTACCCGTTGTTTTTGGTTGGGTAGTAATAAGGAAAGTTAATTCTCTCATCCAAGTCAATGACTTCCCAAACCGTTTTTGACCATACTATATCACGATCATCTACATATCCATATTCGATGGGGGCCACTTCATTTGCTAAAATTTGTTGCTCGTTCAATTGACCCACTTCTTGGGGAACTCTAGCATTCAACAAATTAGACTGTGCACACACAGCATTTAGGCCTAGTATCAGAAAAGATAAAACTATGGAAAACGTATTCTTCATGAGTGCAATAGATTAGTTAACTGTAATCGATATAGGTGAAGTCTGTCCTAGCTTATAACTTGGATTTGAAGGAATTATTACTTCAATATCAGAAATAATTACAGTTTGGCCATTTTTTATTCGGCTGAGCATGGATTTCGCTTTGCTGTCTAACTTATCACCGTTTACGACAATACTGGGTTGTCCAGGAGCTCGAAAACGGAAGGATTTAGTTTGCAATGGCAAATCAAAATCAAAGTCTTCTAGACGGGCTTCAACCGTTCCTCTTTCCAAACTGGATTTTGGAATGGTAAAGGATCCTGATTTTCCTCTAAAATAACCCGCTGGTTTTGGTATTTCCTTTATTCGAAAGCTAGAGACTGAAGAAACACGATTTCCGTCAGGAAGTGTCCCCGAGACATTGATCTTCACTTCACGCCCACTAGAAGGAAATAAATTGTATTTGCTACCTCTAACACGTTTTAAACCCGGTGCGCTTGCTTTGATTTTACTGTCTACAATTCCAGGGATGGATATGGTCATCGGGTTTTGAACTCCACGATAAACTACATTCATCTTGTCTGCTGAGATCACCGCAGAATTGGGTTTAGAGATTACTGTATAGGTTTGCTTTACATTGATTCTAGATTCTTCTCCGTCGTTTAAGAAAAGTAAGTCTCCTTCAATGGTATGATCTCCAGGGTTTCCAGAATTTACATTGAGTTTTATTCCCCCAGGGATTAATTCATAATCCCTTTCTGAAATTTTTCTACCATCTATTTTAAGATCGACTCCATTTGGATTTTGTGCTCCTCCTTTTCTTCCCAAAATAACACTGCCATTAAAGGTTTCTCCAGGATAGTAAGCTCCTTTTTCTGTAACTAACAAACTGGTGTAGTTCATTTGGTTTACTTTGGATGACATCTTCAACTCTTTACCCATTAAGGTTGCAAATACATCATGTTCAGTCTGGCGGATATCGTTTTGCATCATTGTCAACTTTGCCAAAGAAGAAATTAAAGGAAAGCCTTTAAAATTTGAGTCCAACCAAGGTTCATCAATTCCGTCTCTATTTAGAACATTGTTGTTCATATCGCCTGTAAAAAAACGTGCTTCTACCATTTCAATGGACTCTGGATATCGACTTCCAAAGACTTGAATAACATGCATTTTATATTCCTGAATCAGGTCAATAAATTCGTTTTTAGCCGCTTCAGAACCTTCTTTAAACCAAATAACGTCAAGGGCTTCTCCCTTGTCCATTTGTGAAAATTCCTTTAATTCAGGATCTTTCTCTCTTTGTTTTTCGGTGATTGTTTTTTTTAGATTTTCTATGACGTTGTAAAAAGCATCTGATTCTGATTTAATCTGTTCAGCTGTTCTTTTGTGATCGATCCACTTACCACCTTTTTCCTCCGCATTTACAAGAATATTTTCTAAAAGTGCATTGTTACTTTCGTCTACTCTAGTATTTGCATCTGAAATCTTCTCATACATTTGGCCAAATCCATCTAACACCTCTTTACTTACATTAAGTGCTAGCATCGTGATAAAGACCAAGTACATCAGACTGATTAGTTTCTGCCTGGGGGTTTCTTTTGCTCCTGCCATGGTTGTTTATTTATTTTTTTGACATTGCATTAAGCATTCCTCCATAGACATTATTTAGTGCCGCTAGATTTGCAGATAAACTTTCCATTTGTTGTTTGAGTTCGTCCGCTTTTTGATTAGCACTGATTTGCTTTTGGTAATTCGCATTGAGTGCCTCCAATTGTGTTGCAGCTTTAGCCAATTCTTGAGAATACGTTTGAGAAGCTGAAGCAGCTTCTGAAGCGGGATTCAATGCCTTTGCTGAGCTTTCTAAATCTTTTATACTTTTTGCTAATGAATTCATTAGATTCACATCTAATTTAGCTTCTTGCATTAAGGCGTCAATTTTGGACGAAAGGCCTTCATCACCACTTGCAGCGCTTTTGGCCGGTGCTGCTCCTTTAAGTTTTTTTACAAAATCTTGGTGCTCTTCTTTGATTTCACCCGTATTGAGTGCAGCAACCGTAAAAATAAGTGCTTCAGTTCCAAGACCAAGTCCCAAAACTAAACCCCCTGTAATGGGTCCAATTTCCAAGTGTAAGATTTTAAAGAGTGCCCCAATAATTACTACAGCACCCCCAAGTCCAAAGAGCATGTGCATTGCTACTTTACTTCGCAGTCGTTTGTTTAAAGCTTTGTCTGTCATTGTTTTTGATTTTTGTTATTTAAATATAGATATAAATTTACTTAATTTTAACTTTTTGAGAGCCTAAATAATCCTGAACCGTTCGGAAACCAATGTAACTTCTGGAGGTGTCTGAATATTCATAATCTCTTGAACTGACACGTAGAAAGTAGGCCACATCTTT
This sequence comes from Flavobacteriaceae bacterium UBA980, assembly GCA_002292265.1. Lineage (GTDB taxonomy): Bacteria > Bacteroidota > Bacteroidia > Flavobacteriales > Flavobacteriaceae > MS024-2A. The sequence continues at coordinate 82,482 of DBBQ01000015.1, forward strand.
CCAAGAACCTCCTCGAACTACTTTTCGCTTCTCATTTGAAAATGAAATATTTGGGTTCAAAGAAGCCACGTAATCGTAGGATCCAGCATCGTATGAGGAGTTGGTCCATTCGGCTACATTCCCCGCCATATTGTAAAGGTTATAGTCGTTGGGTAGATAGGATTTTGCTTCTACGGTATAAACCGCTTGATCTACTGCATAGTCACCTCTCAAGGGTTTGAAGTTTGCTAAGAAACAAGCTCTGTCGTTTAATAAATAAGGAGATCCCCAAGGATAGGTTCCTGAAGGTATCCCTCCCCGTGCAGCATATTCCCATTCTGCTTCATTGGGCAAGCGGAAACGACTCACATTGGGTTTTCCTTTATCCCGCTGATACCCATTTTTAAAGTTGGTTCTCCAATTACAAAAAGCAACTGCCTGCGTCCAAGAAACCCCCACTACAGGATAATCTTGATAAGCTGGGTGTGAAAAGTAATCGTTATGCATCGGCTCGTTGTAGGAATAGGTAAAATCTTTAATCCAAACGGTCGTGTCAGGATATATCTGAATTTCTTCCTTTTTGATGAAAGGCGCGCGGTCAATAAATTGTTTTCGCGTTCTTCTGGATTCTGCCGCTGCCGCTTCTGCATCAAACCAGGTGTAGGCATAGACAAGCTTGGAGACGTCCAATTTAATTTCACCGTTGTACCACAACTCGGGTGGCAAGTAAAGCGAGTCCATCACTTCAGCATAATTTTTATCTACATAGTCATCCGTGTCCCAACTAAGATCTGCATCCCAATTTAAAGCACGCCCGGCGTAGAGATCTTCTGATACATCATAATAGTTTTCCCGCATGTATTTTTGAAACTCATTGAGTTTCGTTGTATCAGCATCTTTAAAAGCAAATTCTCCGATACCGTCTTTATTGTCTTCACCCAATTCCAACTCATCCGCTTTTCTTGCAAGCATCGCAAGAGCTGTAGAATCTTTTACCCAATATATAAATTGACGGTATTCGCTGTTTGTAATCTCAGTTTCATCCATATAAAAGGAGGGAACGGTAACGGTCTTTGCTGGAGCGTTTTGGAGTTGTGCAAGGTCTTCATCAGCTTTCCCCATGATGTAGGCTCCTCCTTCAACAAGGACCATACCATAGGGTTTTTCTCCAAACCACTTTTTCTGTTTTACCCCGAGTAATTCTCCCCTGTTTTTACTTCCACATGAGACGGAAACAAAGCCGAGGGCCAATAAAACTAAAAGTCTTTTCATCAAAATTTTGTTAAGACCAGCTTTGTGATATAAAAACATAAAACTAGTCATTTTTTTTTACTGTAGTTTTAACTCCAAACGGAATTCGATTTTTTGCCCCATAAAATTTAAATCAGTGCAACCTTCTTATGGCATTATACCATCTTTCAGGTAAAATATCCTTTGTTGCAGATTCATAATCTTTTTTGGTGCATGCTAATAACGCAACAGTTTTTGTTTTATTATTCAAATGTAAATTATTTGTTAATTCCATCCACCAACGATCACTTTTTTCGCTTTTGTAAAAAACCAAGGTCTGGTCCGAAAGTGTTACTGAATATTTTAAAAAATTTTCTTTGGTATTGACAGGGTGCTCATTGAAACGAAACTGAACCCCTTCGATAAAATACCACACGATTTGTGCCAATAACTGATCCATCATTGGAGTCGCAATGAGCTCGTGCAATCCAAAAAAACTTACCCGATCACTAATTCCAGCATACCGACTGAACGCGCAGATCGATCTAGAATCGATTCCGTTTGGCTGTCCTTTGAGGGGGTCTGCGAGGGCTTGCCAAGACAAGCACTTCATATCAAAACCTACAACATCTGCATCTCTAAATACGGGTTCTGCTAGGGATAGATCGTCTAAAAGCTGTCCCAGTCGAATACCGTCAAAATATAATTTGTCCATCAAGTCTTTTTCTTCGATCGCACAATAATAACTCTGATACCCCAGATTGGTATAATTGTGTAACACGTTGGGTTTTTCCATAATGATTTTACTCATGTAGGAACGGTCTGAGATCAGCTTATCTTCTTGAGAAAAATCAAAAGAACGATCTACAGAAACAATATTGACCAATTGTTTGAATTCTTGAAAGACCTGATAAACAGGAAAAATCAGGTCGTGACTTCCGCCTATAAAAATAGGGATGATATTCATTTGCTTTAGGTGATATCCTATTTCTTTAACGGCAAAATAAGTGTCTTCCACCTTGTCGCCATTAGGCAAGTCCCCTAGGTCTGCAATTTTTAAATTCCAATTTCCTGGATACAATTCGTAAAATGATTTTCTAAATCGATTGACATCGTATTGGGCATTGGCAAAAAAACTGTTGCGCTGTTCAGAAAGTCCAATAATCGCTAGTTGAAGTCCCCTCAACTCTGGGAGTCCCGAGCCCTCTGTATGAATCGCGATGTTTTTACCCAAAACCTGTTTAGGAGACAAGGCTAGTCCTGCAATAGCTTCGCTTGCTACTGGAAGCAATACTTCTAAACTCATTTTTTCTTTGCCGTTTTTCTTTTTGGTTTTGGAGCTCCAAGGTGTTTTTCTGCGTCGGCAAGCGTCAGTTTTACAGCATCCACCTCTTTGCCAATTTCGACTTTCTGCTTACCTCGAATAATGTGGTGTCTGCCCCAGCGTGCTTTTTCTACACGTATTCCTGCTTCCTCCCAGTCGTGAATAATTTTATCTTTTTCTTTTTGAATTTTTTCATCTATTAAAGTGACGATGTCCTGCTCACTCAAGTTGTCAAAATCGTATTTTTTATTGACATTTATAAAAAGACCACTCCACTTTAAATAGGGTCCAAAACGACCCACTCCCTTGGTTACAGGAAGGTCTTTGTGTGTGTAAATAGGGGCGTCTGCTTTTTGTTTTTCGTCAATTAATTGTTCTGCTATTTCTAGATCAACCTCGGTCGGTAACATCCCCTTGGGCAACGAAACAAAAACCCCTTTGTGCTTGATATAAGGACCAAATCGACCGTTGTTTACAACAACCTCTTCCTCTTGATAGGTTCCCAGAGTTTTAGGCATTTCAAAAAGCTCTAAGGCCTCTTCAAAAGTGATGTTTTCCAATTGCTGATTGGGGCCCAAACTGGCAAAAATTGGTTTTTCTTCTTCTTCGGGATCTCCAATTTGTGCAACGGGTCCAAATTTTCCTAATCGAACCTTTACAGGGCGTCCAGAACGAGGATCCACACCTAACACACGCTCACCAGATTCTCGTTGGGCATTTTCCTTCACATCTTCTACTGTGATGTGAAATTGTTGGTAAAACCCTTTGAGCATTTGCGTCCAATCTTTTACTCCTTTGGCTATATCGTCAAAATTCTGCTCTACCTCTGCAGTAAAATTAAAATCGAGGATGTCTTTAAAATTTTCTACCAAAAAATCATTGACAATCATTCCAATATCGGTAGGGATAAGCTTCCCTTTGTCGGCGCCTACTCTTTCCGTTAACTTTTCAGTTTGAATAGTTCCTTCCTTTAATGTCAACTGCTCATAGTCTCGATCGGTTCCTTCTGAAGCCCCTTTTTCTACGTAGTTCCGATTTTGAATGGTCGTAATGGTAGGGGCATAAGTAGAAGGTCTTCCAATACCAAGTTCTTCCATTTTTTTAACCAATGAAGCTTCTGAATACCGATAGGGAGGTCGTGAAAAACGTTCTGTAGTTGCCATTTTTTTTAAAAGAAGTGTTTCTCCTAATTGAACCTTAGGGAGCATGGTATTGTCTTCATCGTCCTGATCGTCCACTCCTTCTAGGTAGAGCTTTAAAAATCCATCAAAGGTGATAACTTCTCCTTTCGCTATAAAGGGATCGGAGTGGGTGTTGGCTTCAATCCGAATTTGAGTTCGTTCTAGAGCAGCATCGCTCATTTGCGAAGCCACGGTCCTGCGCCAAATCAATTCGTAGAGTCGAGCCTGATCGTAATCGATATTGAGTTGCTTTTTTGAAAAGTCTGTAGGACGAATGGCTTCGTGTGCTTCCTGCGCCCCTTTGTTTTTAGTTTTAAATTGACGGGGCTGTAAATAGGTTTTTCCGTAATCAGATTCAACCTGGGCACTGATGTTTTTTTTGGCCTCATTGGAAAGGTTAACACTGTCGGTTCGCATGTAGGTAATGTGTCCCGCTTCATAAAGTCGCTGAGCCAAGGTCATCGTCTTACTTACCGAAAAATAAAGTTTTCTAGAAGCTTCTTGCTGAAGTGTTGAGGTGGTAAATGGCGGTGCAGGACTTTTCTTTGCAGGACGTGTATTGATATCACCAACGGTAAACTGAGCCGTCGTATTTTTTTGAAGAAATGCAGTCGCCTCTTCCTTAGTATCTACTATTTTTTGATGTTGAGAAGGAATGAGTTTGTTGTGCTCTGTTTGGAAAAGAGCCTGTGTTTTAAAGCTTCGTTCAGGTAGGAAATTTCTGATTTCACGTTCTCGTTCTACAAGGATTCGAACCGCGACAGATTGGACACGACCTGCAGATAAGCCCCCTTTTACTTTACGCCACAACACAGGTGATAATTCATAACCCACCAGTCGATCCAAAATCCTTCTTGTCTGTTGGGCATTGACTAAATCATAATTGATGTCTCGCGGGTTTTCTATCGCTTTAAGTATGGCATTTTTTGTGATTTCAGAAAAAACGATCCGCTTGGAGTTTTCCTTTGAGAGGTTTAAGGTATTGGCCAAATGCCACGCAATCGCCTCACCCTCACGGTCTTCATCACTAGCTAACCAAATGGTTTCTGCTTTACTAGCAAGGCTTTTTAACTCCTTTACAATCTTCTTTTTGTCACTGCTTACAATGTATTTTGCTGAAAAATCCCCTTGCACATCTACTCCTAATTCTTTGGAAGGGAGGTCTGCAATATGACCAAAACTAGAAGCTACTTTGTACTCCTTACCTAAAAACTTTTCAATGGTTTTTGCTTTTGCAGGAGATTCTACAATGACTAAATTTTTGGCCATGGATGCTAAATTTTGTGGACAAAAGTAGGTAAGTTTTTTTGGAACTATAAAATTTTAAAGGGTTCAAATATTAATTTTCTGTTATTTATCTTGTAAATTCACCTTCCGAAAACACAAACTTCCAACACATGAAGACGCTGGATTTAGCTCCGATAAAAAGCCTCTTTGAATCCGAATTACTCCTTGAGATTGAAAAAGTAGGAATTCACAAAAAAATCCCTCAAGGTGAATTGATGATTGATCTAGGCGAAAAAGTTCAATTCATTCCACTAATTTTAGAAGGCGCTATCAAAGTGGTCCGAGAAGATGAATCGGGAGATGAGTTGCTTTTGTATTTTGTAGAGTTTGGCAATACCTGCGCCATGACGTTAAACTGTTGTTTAGGTCATTCTAAAAGTGAAATTAGAGCTCTCTGTGAATCCGATGTCAGCTTGATTATGGTTCCTGTTCAATATATGGACCCCTGGCTTTCTCAATTCAAGTCCTGGCGTTCTTTTGTGTTCAATAGCTTTAATACGCGTCTTTCAGAAATGCTAAAAGCGGTGGATGCACTTACTTTTTTAAGACTAGACGAACGTTTAAAAAACTATTTGTTGGAAAAAACCAAAGTCCTTAAAAACAAAACGATACATATTACACATTTTGAAATTGCTTCTGACTTAAATTCTTCCCGAGTTGTTATTTCGCGTTTATTAAAACAATTGGAAAACGATCGATTTGTCGCTTTGGGTAGGAATACCATAAGCTTGATTGACCAATTCGAAACCTTGTAACAAATGTTACTCCGATTCTGTTTTAGAGTCCTATTTTTGTATAAAATTAAATCAAACTGAAAACCTATTTTCCCATATTGAACTGGCTTTCAGACTACAAGTCTGATTATCTTAAGAGTGATTTGGCGGCTGGAATTACGGTTGCTGTATTGCTTATTCCCCAAGGAATGGCCTATGCATTAATAGCAGGCTTACCTCCCTTATACGGTCTTTATGCAGCCTTAGTTCCACAAATCGTGTATGCTTTTTTAGGAACTTCCAGACAACTGGCTGTGGGTCCTGTGGCGATGGACTCCCTCTTGGTGGCTGCAGGTCTGGGTGCCCTGAGCATTGTCAATCCAAGTCAGTATATCCAAATGGCTATTCTATTAGCACTGCTGATGGGTGCCTTACAACTCATTCTGGGTTTGTTGCGGATGGGATTTATCGTTTCCTTTTTATCAAAACCTGTAATCAAAGGGTTTACTGCTGCCGCAGCAATCATCATTGGATTGAGTCAACTGAAACACCTATTGGGGATTTCGATCACGCAAAGTAATAAAATTCAGGAGTTTATAGCTTCAGTGTTACAGAACCAAACAACTGTTCATCTCCCTACCTTAGTCCTAGGACTGGGAAGTATTTTACTTTTGATAGGACTTAAAAAATGGACTCCAAAAGTCCCTTCCGGAATACTTGCTGTGGCACTTGGAATTCTTGGGGTCTATTTTGGAAAACTAGACCAAATGGGCGTTGCGGTAGTAGGTGAAATTCCCAGTGGACTTCCCTCTTTTACTCTTCCACGCACCGATTGGGAAACGATACGAACCTTGTTCCCTATTGCACTTACCATAGCCTTGGTTGCATATATGGAAGCTGTGTCTGTAGCCAAAGCCATCCAGGAAAAACATAAAAATTATGAAATCAACCCCAACCAAGAGCTCATTGCATTAGGTGCTTCAAACGTAATCGGCTCATTATTTCAATCGTATCCCACTACAGGAGGTTTTTCTCGAACCGCAGTAAACGACCAAGCTGGAGCCAAAACAGGGGTGTCCGCATTAGTAAGTGCTCTGATTGTAGCGATCATTCTCAGCTTTTTTACCCATTGGTTTTTTTACCTTCCCAAAGCAGTCTTAGGGGCCATAATTATCGTCGCGGTTGTGAATTTGATTGATTTCAAATACACTTCTCGACTATTTAAAAGCAGGAAAGATGAATTTGGAGTACTGCTTCTCACCTTTATGCTAACTCTGTTTGTCGGGATTACACAAGGAATTCTCTTCGGAATCATTTTCTCATTGCTTTTATTAGTTTACCGAACTTCCAAACCCCATTACGCTTTTTTAGGCCGTATCGGTACGACTAACTATTTTAAAAATATAAAACGCTTTCCCGAGGAAGTTATAGATCGAAAGGATTTGATCATTTTGAGATTTGACGCACAATTATTTTTTGGAAATATTGAGTTTTTTAAAGAACTTGTCCTTAATGCCATTGAAGAAAACAAAGATCAAGTCAAAGGCTTTGTCATCAATGCACGTGCCATAAATTACATCGATAGCACCGCAACGGAACAACTTGTAGAACTCATCAAAAAACTACAGAAAAAAGAAATTCATGTGATGATGGTGGGCGCCATCGGACCTGCTAGAGATCTAATAATCAAAAGTAAACTGATCAAAGTTTTGGGAAAGGAAAATCTGTTCATCACCTCGGGAGACGCAACAGATAGTTTTGATGGAATTTGCAAAAAAACTCCACTACAGAAAAAACTGAGTGGTCAAAGTAATCTAAAAGTTTAATTTACACTAATTTGAATTATGAATATCGAACAAATCTACACCGGCTGTCTATCTCAAGGGGCTTATTATATCGAAAGTCAAGGAGAAGCTGCTATTATTGACCCTTTGCGCGAGGTAAAACCTTACCTTGAAAAAGCCAAAAAAAACAAAGCCACTATCAAGTATATATTTGAAACACACTTTCATGCAGATTTTGTGAGTGGTCATGTTACTTTGGCCAAGAAAACGGGAGCAACAATCGTGTACGGTCCTGAGGCAAAAACAGGATTTGATTCACTGATTGCCAAAGATCAACAGGAGTTTAAAATTGGAGAAATTACCCTTACCGTACTTCATACTCCTGGGCATACCACGGAAAGTACAACCTATTTACTCCGAGATGCATCCCAAAAAGACATTGCAATTTTTAGTGGAGACACACTATTTTTAGGAGACGTTGGTCGTCCTGATCTGGCACAAAAAGCAGCCGATATAACTCAAGAAGATTTGGCAGGAATACTCTACGAAAGTTTGCGAAAAAAAATCATGCCTCTAGCAGACGACGTTCTAGTTTACCCAGCACACGGCGCCGGATCTGCCTGCGGAAAAACCCTCAGCAAAGAAACTGTGGGAACCCTTGGAGAACAAAAGAAAACCAACTACGCGCTACGAGCAGACATGACAAAAGAAGAGTTTATTAAAGAGGTTACCGACGGCCTTCTTCCTCCTCCACAGTACTTTCCTTTGAATGTTAAAATGAATAAAGAAGGCTATGAGGATATTGATACCGTACTCAAGTCAGGCACCACCCCACTAGATACGGAAGCTTTTGAAAAACTAGCCAACCAAAGCGGTGCCGTCATCCTAGATGTTCGCCATCAAGATGCGTTTGCGGAAGAACATATCCCTCAGTCTATTTTTATTGGAATAGATGGCGGTTTTGCACCATGGGTAGGTGCCCTAATTGGAGACGTAGAACAACCCATCCTTTTAGTCACTCCTGAGGGAAGAGAAGAAGAAACCGTCACGCGACTTGCCCGAGTGGGCTTCGACAATACCCTAGGGTATTTAGACGGAAGTTTAAAAGCATGGAAAAAAGCAGGTAAGGCTACAGACAGCGTGGAAGGAATTAATACGACGGAACTGAAAACGTTGAGTGAAAAAGAAAGTCTAACTGTTTTTGATGTTCGAAAACCTGGTGAATACCTGTCTGAACACCTCCCGGATGCCAAAAATACTCCTTTAGATTTCATCAATGAACACATGAATGAATTTCCTACAGGAACTCCTTTTTATATGCATTGTGCAGGAGGCTATCGAAGTATGATTGCAGCCTCGATTTTAAAAAGTAGAGGAATCCATAATTTGATTGATGTCGGAGGTGGGTTTGGTGCCATTAAAGAAAGTGGAATGAAGGTCTCTGACTATGTATGTCCTTCAACCTTATAAAATAAACGAAAACTAAATATATTATTATGGAATGGATTTTTAACCCCTGGCCCTGGTATGTGGGTGGGCTCCTATTAGCGCTGATCCTTTTTTTACTATTGTTTTTTGGAAAGAGTTTTGGAATGTCATCCAATTTAAGAACGCTCTGCACCATTTGTGGTGCTGGAAAAAACACTGAGTTTTTTAAGTTTGATTGGAAAACCCAGCAATGGAATCTCTTGGTTGCCGCCGGGGCGATTATCGGGGGGTGGATTGCAGCTAATTTTCTTTCTACGGACCCTAGTGTATTGATTCACGAGGATACAATTGCAAAACTGAATCAACTCAACATTAAAAGTGCGGGTACTGCCTATCTTCCCGAAGAACTCTTTGGGCTTGATAATTTCCTCAAACCTAAGATTTTTGCTTCCCTAGCATTTGGAGGTTTGCTTGTGGGCTTTGGCGCCCGCTACGCTGGTGGCTGTACTTCCGGCCATGCGATCTCAGGACTCAGCAACTTGCAACTGGTATCACTCTATGCCGTTATTGGTTTTTTTATCGGTGGGCTGTTTATGAATCACTTTTTACTCCCTTATATCCTATAGACTATGAGACAGGTTATTTTTCTTTTTATCGGAATCCTTTTTGGAATTGTGATGTTTAAATCCGAAGCCGCTTCGTGGTTTCGCATCTATGAAATGTTTCAATTCAAATCCTTTCACATGTATGGCATAATAGGCTCTGCCCTTGCCCTAGGAGTCGTAATGATTCAATTGATCAAACGATATCAACTCAAGTCAGCCTTTGGAGAACCCATCGTGATTCCTGATAAGACCAAAAGTTTTTATCGCTACAGTCTAGGTGGAATCATTTTTGGATTGGGTTGGGGACTTTCAGGAGCCTGTCCGGGTCCTATTTTCACCCTATTGGGTGCTGGATTTTTACCCATCGCTGTCGTGCTTGTTTTCGCTGTTGTAGGGACTTGGATTTACGGCCTTTTGATGGATAAACTTCCTCACTAAAGTTCCTTTTATTTTACCAAGTTTGGATTTGAGTTTGAAATCTTCTTTTAAGATTAAAGACTGACAAAATGGCAATATCGTTCCGTTTTTTTGTAATTTTGCAAAGAAATTGAAGCGATTGCGCTTTATAAAACCTGTTATGTCACTAGAAGAAATACACTCTTTGGGGAAAAAACCTTTGGAACACAATGGAACGCTCAGTTCTAGCACTTCAAAAGAAAATAAAACTTCCAAAAAAGCCTATATCGAAAGCTATGGGTGTCAGATGAATTTTGCCGACAGTGAAGTGGTTGCTTCTATCTTGACAAAAGAGGGCTATACCATTACCGAACAGTTGGATCAGGCTTCTCTAGTCTTGGTCAACACCTGCTCCATCAGAGAAAAAGCAGAACAAACCGTTCGAAAACGTCTCGAGTATTTTAACTCTAAGAAAAAAGAACATTCGGAAATGACAGTAGGGGTACTGGGCTGTATGGCAGAACGCCTAAAACACAAATTTCTGGAGGAAGAAAAGATTGTAGATCTAGTGGTCGGTCCCGATGCTTATAAAGATATTCCTAATTTACTTCAAGAAGTTGCTAACGAAAAAGAAGCCGTAAATGTGCTTTTATCAAAGGAAGAAACCTATGGAGACATCGCCCCTGTGCGTCTCAACTCAAATGGAGTTTCTGCTTTTGTTTCGATCACCAGAGGCTGTGACAATATGTGTACCTTTTGTGTAGTACCTTTTACCCGAGGAAGAGAGCGAAGCCGAGATCCCAAAAGCATCTTGGAAGAAGTTGCAGATTTAGCTGCCAAAGGCTACAAGGAAATTACACTACTGGGGCAAAATGTGGACAGCTACCTCTGGTATGGAGGAGGCTTAAAAAAAGATTTTGACAAAGCCTCACCTCTACAACAAAAAACAGCCCTGCGTTTTGACAAGTTATTGAGCTTAGTAGCCGGGGCGCATCCCAAAATTCGAATTCGTTTTTCCACCTCCAACCCGCAAGACATGTCCCTAGAGGTGTTACAGGTGATGGCCAAACACGAAAATATCTGTAAGTACATCCACCTGCCTGTCCAATCGGGAAGCAATGCCGTTCTCGAAAAAATGAACCGACAACATACTCGAGAGGAGTATTTTGAACTTATTGACTCCATACGAGAAATCATTCCCAACTGTGGGATTTCTCACGATATGATTGCAGGTTTTCCAGGAGAAACCGAAGCAGACCATCAAGATACCTTGGATTTGATGGACTATGTGAAATACGATTTTGGATTTATGTTTGCCTACTCCGAACGACCCGGAACTCTTGCGGCAAGAAAAATAGAAGACGACGTCCCAGAATCGGTAAAGAAAAGAAGACTCAATGAAATAATCCAAAAACAACAAGCACACAGTCTGTACCGAACCCAAGAGTTTCTGGGTAAGACCGTTTGCGTTTTAATTGAAAAAACATCCAAACGATCCAATACGCATTGGAGTGGTCGTACCACTCAAAATACGGTAATTGTTTTTCCTAAAGAAAAGTACACTGTAGGAGATTTTGTGGATGTTAAGATCAATGATTGTACCTCTGCTACTCTTCTTGGTGAAGCCGTTCAACTTTCAAATCAAATATAACCATGGATTCTCTACAAAGTGTCAAACAACGTTTCGGAATTATTGGAAATAACTTGGGACTTAATCGAGCGTTGGAAAAAAGTTTACGTGTTTCCAATACGGATATTTCGGTTTTAGTGATTGGGGAAAGTGGAGTAGGAAAAGAGAGTATGCCTAAAATCATCCATCAATATTCGCACAGAAAACACAACAAGTTCATCGCTGTAAACTGTGGGGCAATTCCCGAGGGGACGATAGACAGTGAGCTTTTCGGGCACGAAAAAGGAGCCTTTACTGGAGCAACACAAACACGAGCGGGGTATTTTGAAGTTGCAGATGGAGGAACTATTTTTTTAGATGAAGTGGGGGAATTGCCCCTACAAACTCAAGTACGCTTGTTGCGGGTTTTGGAAAGTGGAGAATTTATCAAAGTAGGGTCATCCAAAGTCCAAAAAACCAATGTTCGAATTGTAGCTGCGACAAATGTCAATATGATGGAAGCGATTTCTAAAGGAAAATTTAGAGAAGATTTATACTACCGGCTTAGCACTGTAGAAATTCACCTCCCGCCTTTACGTGACAGAAAAGAAGACATCGTCTTGTTATTTCGAAAATTTGCTGCAGACTTTGCACAAAAATATCACATGCCCCCAATCAAACTGGACGAACACGCACAGGCTCTATTAACCGACTATAGATGGAGTGGGAATATCCGACAACTTCGCAATGTCGCCGAACAAATCTCTGTTTTAGAAAAAGAGCGAGATATCAATGCTGCGGGAATTCGTCCCTACCTCCCAGACAGAGAATCCCAACTCCCCGCATTGATCGACAAAAAAGAACGCAAAAGTGATTTTTCATCAGAACGTGAAATCTTATACAAAGTACTTTTCGATATGAAAAGCGATCTAAATGATCTGAAAAAGCTCACATTGGATTTGATTAAAAATGGAGCGGAAAGCGAAATCAATGAAAAAAATCAAAGCCTTATCGACAAGATCTATGGCAAGGAGGATCCCCTTCCCGACGAACCGAAGGCTTTAGATCCGGTTTCGTATACTCCAGAAACACATGAAATTTCTAAAGTGGAAACCGTAGACAAGTATTCTTATGCGGAGACCATTGAAGAAGAAGAACCTCTTTCCTTGCACGAAAAAGAGTTGGAAATGATTAAACAAGCACTCATTCGTAGCAAAGGAAAACGTAAATTAGCAGCACAGGAGTTGGGTATTTCGGAACGCACCCTGTATCGAAAAATTAAACAGTTTGATCTCAATGACTTGGAATAGAAGCTCAGCTTTTGGAGTATTGCTATTGGTTTTAACCTCTCAATCTTGTGGTATCTATTCTTTTACAGGAGCTTCCATTCCTCCTGGAGTAACCACTTTTCAGGTTAATTTTTTTGAAAATCTAGCCGGAAACCGGCCTGGCTCTACCGTAGAACCTGGACTGGATAATGATTTTACCAATGCACTTCAGGATCTCATTATGAATCAGACCAACCTGAATCTGGTCAGTCAAGATGGGCAGTTAATTTACGAAGGAGAGATTACCGAATACAGTGTGACACCCATGTCTGCCACATCACAAAATACCGCAGCGCAGAACCGATTGAAAATGACCGTGGCTTTTCGCTTTTTTAACATCAAAAAAGAAGAAGATGACTACAAAAAAAATTATTCTTTTTTTTATGATTTTCCCGCTGAACTTCAGGTATACGACATCATTGACTCCGCACACAAGGAAATCTTTGATCGCATCACTCAAGATATTTTTAACGACACCTTAGCCAAATGGTAGTTACAGATGCTCAATCGTTAATTGCTCTAATCAAGGAGTTTGATCCCAGCAACCGGGACCAATTCGAAAGTCTTATAAAAGTATTAGATCAACACCCCAATTTTCACTGGGTGCGTGCTCACTACCTCAAAGCCGTTCAAGCATTAGATCCTGAGTCCTTTGATAAAAACCTATCCCACACGGCCATTGCGACTTTTGACAGGGAACTGTTGTACGAGTTTGTTGAAACACAAACTCAACCTTTAAAGCAAACAGAATCCAAACCCAACACCAAAGACGAGTCGGTCGTCGTACCCGAGGAAAATCAAAAAACGGTAAAAGAGGAAATAAAACTTCAACCTAAAGAAGAAGAACAAATCGTAGATTCTTTACAATCCGAACCCGAAACTATGCGTTTTTCAGAATGGGCAGGTTATTTAAAGGCGCGGAAAGCACCAGAAAAACAGTTGAAACTTAATGATAAATTTGAACTCATCGATTCTTTTCTCTCCAAACAAAGCAAAATCATTCCCGACAAAAGTGCAACCAACAAAGAGGACTTAAGTGAAAAAAGTTGGACCGCTTCCGATGAGTTGATGACAGAAACCTTAGCAAAGGTTTTTGTCAAACAAAAAAAATACAACAACGCACTGGAAGCCTATCAAATATTAGGCTTGAAATATCCAGAAAAAAATAGTTTCTTTGCAGACCAAATTAAAGAGATCAAGAGATTAAAAAAACTGAAATAATAGCTCAATGAGTACATTTTCCATCTTTATCGCCCTAATTATCGTAGTATGCTTCCTTCTTGTTTTGGTTGTTATGGTTCAAAACCCTAAAGGAGGAGGACTTTCATCTTCTTTTGGAGGTGGAACACAACAAGTGGGCGGGGTACAAAAAACCTCTGACTTTCTAGACCGCAGTACCTGGATTTTAGCCACGCTTTTACTGGCTTTAATTTTAATTTCAAATGTAACCCTCTCCTCTGGGAAAGGTGTCTCGGATTCCAAACTCCTTCAAGAAGGAACCCAACAGCAGAGTATTCCTGAAATCCCTGCACAAGAGATCGATGAAATTCCCGAAATCCCAGCAGAGGTTCCTACTACTGAAATTCCCGACCTAGAAAATTAATCCAACTAAGCTGCAGAGTAAACTGACAGGCTGGCATTTTAAAGGTTAAATTGGCAGTCCTTATTCCCTTGGCATAGTTTCTGAAAACATCTAAAAAAATCTAAAAATGAGTAAAATGACTATTAAACCCTTAGCAGATCGTGTTCTTGTAGAACCCGCTGCAGCAGAAACAAAAACATCCTCTGGAATCATCATCCCAGACAGTGCGAAAGAAAAGCCCCAAAAAGGGACTATAGTAGCTGTTGGTGCAGGAACTAAAGAAAATCCCATAACTGTCTCTGTAGGTGATAGTGTATTGTATGGTAAATATGCCGGAACAGAACTTCAGCATGAAGGAAAAGATTATCTCATCATGAAAGAAAGTGATCTTCTCGCAATTGTATAACAACAAAAAAAAATATTTAAAATGGCAAAAAGAATAGAATTTGATTTAGAAGCTAGAGACGGCATCAAACGCGGTGTGGATGCACTTGCCAATGCGGTAAAAGTAACATTAGGCCCCAAAGGGCGAAACGTGATTATAGGCAAAGCTTTCGGTGCTCCTCAGGTAACAAAAGATGGGGTGACAGTAGCTAAAGAAATTGAACTTGAGGATGCTCTTGAAAATATGGGTGCGCAAATGGTGAAAGAAGTTGCTTCAAAAACCAACGACCTTGCAGGAGATGGAACCACTACGGCAACTATATTGGCCCAAGCCATCGTGAAAGAAGGGCTGAAAAACGTAGCAGCGGGAGCCAATCCTTTAGATCTTAAAAGGGGAATTGACAAGGCGGTTGAAGCTATTGTCGCTTCCTTGGAAAAACAAGCTGTTGCTGTAGGAGATTCCTCAGAAAAAATTCACCAAGTCGCCAGTATTTCAGCAAACAACGACCCTACTATCGGAGGATTGATTACTGAAGCTTTTGAAAAAGTAGGTAAAGAAGGAGTCATCACCGTTGAAGAGGCCAAAGGGACTGATACTTATGTAGACGTCGTCGAAGGGATGCAATTTGACAGAGGATATCTTTCACCCTATTTTGTGACAAATTCTGAAAAAATGGAGGCGGACCTAGAAACGCCTTATATCTTACTCTACGACAAGAAAATTTCTACCATGAAAGATTTGCTTCCTGTTTTAGAGCCTGTGGCACAAACGGGAAAACCTCTTCTAGTTATTGCAGAAGATGTGGACGGTGAAGCTTTGGCAACTTTAGTAGTAAACAAACTTCGCGGAGCTCTTAAAATCGCTGCGGTAAAAGCACCTGGTTTTGGAGACCGAAGAAAAGCGATGTTGGAAGATATCGCGATTCTTACTGGAGGTACTGTGATTTCTGAAGAGCGCGGTTTTACATTAGAAAATACGACCATTGAAATGCTTGGTACTGCAGAGCGTGTAACTATCGATAAGGACAACACGACCGTGGTCAATGGAAACGGTTCCTCTGATGACATCAAGGCCCGAGTGAATCAAATCAAGTCGCAGATTGAGACCACCACCTCCGACTATGACAAGGAAAAACTTCAAGAACGCCTAGCCAAACTCTCTGGAGGGGTTGCTGTACTCTATGTAGGGGCGCCTTCTGAGGTGGAGATGAAAGAAAAGAAAGATCGTGTGGATGATGCACTTCACGCTACACGTGCTGCAGTTGAAGAAGGTATTGTAGCAGGAGGAGGCGTTGCCTTACTCAATGCAAAAAAAGTACTTGAAAAACTCAAAGCAGAAAATGCAGATGAGGGCACAGGAGTCCAAATCATCAACAAAGCGGTAGAATCCCCTTTGCGTACCATTGTTGAAAATTCTGGTGGCGAAGGTTCTGTCGTCGTCTCAAAAGTTTCTGAAGGAGCAGACAGCTTTGGTTATAACGCCAAAGACGGTTCTTATGTGGACATGCTCAAAGAAGGAATCATTGATCCGAAAAAAGTAACACGTGTTGCTTTAGAAAATGCAGCTTCTGTAGCGGGCATGATTCTTACAACAGAATGTGCACTTATTGATATCAAAGAAGAGGCTCCAGCAGCTCCCCCAATGGGCGGCGGAGGCATGCCTGGCATGATGTAAGCCGATTTGTCAATTAATTATAAAGCTCCCTTATGGGAGCTTTTTTTTTGATTTAAAATAAAATAATTACATTTCCGGTCTAACACAAATCTTATCATTATGACTAAGCAATTATTTTTATCTGGAATTGCAGGCTTTGTCGTTTATTTTTTATTGGGATGGCTTGCTTATGGAATTTTATTCACCGAGGAAACTACGGGTGAAGAATCCATGTTATTTATCGCTTTGGGTTGTTTGTTTTACGCCTTTGTATATGCAACCATTTTTCGCGTTGGGCAAACATCTCTACCTTTTCTACTGGACTTAAGGCTGGAGCGATACTTGGCCTTTTATACGAGCTGAGTTGGAAGTTCTTTATGACTATAGGGGACATAGACGTTCTCCCTTTTTTAAAAGGTCTTATCATCAATGTTCTCATGACTTTACTAATGGCCGGAGTAGTAACTTACGTGAATGGAAAAACTTCCTAGTTCCCTATTCCTTAAATAAAAAAGGCTCCTGAAAAATAGGAGCCTTTTTTTTATTCAATTGTACGTTTGTAAAGACAGCACATGGGCAACTCGTTGTAGGTAGCCTCTGGAGCTTTTGACAAGGGAGTATCGTGTCCTGCTTGAGCAATTGCAGTTTGAACGTCTTGTAAAGGGACCTTATTGGAATCGTAAATCAAAGAAATCACATTTGAAGGAATATCCCAAGAAACTGTTTTTACTCCTTTTACCGTTAAGGCTGCTTTTTCAATACGTTTTTTACACATTTCACAGTTTCCACTCACTTCGAAACTGATTTTTTCATTTTTATTGTTTTGAGCTGAAAGTGCAAAAGGCGCAATCAGTAAACAAAAGATTAAAAGTTTTTTCATAATAACTAAATTTTAGATTAAAGGTACTTATAAATTCCATCGTAAGCCTGTATAAAGCATTCTTCCAAAAATAGGAGCGTAAACTTGAGCACTATCAAAATTGATACCAAAGGGGTCGTCCGCTCCAATGATGGGGTTGAGTTGTCTGTAGCCCCCTAAGTTTTCAACTCCAGCATAAATTTCAAAGCTAGCTGAAAAAGCACGGGTCAACTGGCTGTTCCAAACCGCATACGCTGGGGCATTACTGCCCGCTGGATCTCTTTGGGTGCTGACCAAACGTTGTTGCCCCAACGCGTGATAGGTCAGATCATAACGCCATTGAGCTTGCTTACTGTTCCGTGGAGATTCCCATCCCAGATTAACAAAAAATCGGTTTTGTGCTTGTAAAGGGCGTTGTAAAAAACCGGAATTGTAGTTGGTTTTTACATCGTAATTTTTATACGCAAAGCGCAAACTCAAGGCCTCGGACGGATTGTAATCTAACGAAAGCTGAAAGCTGTTGGCACGACTTACCCCCTCCAGATTATAAAATGAAATTTGACCTTCCGTTTCCCAATCTACAACTACCTGATCGGTAAAATTCGTAATGTAATAGTCTGCGGTAATGTCTCCTCCCCTCCCAAAAAGGGTAAAAATCTGACGTATACTCACGCCATAATTCCAAGCTTTTTCGGGGTTTAAACCATAAATAGATCCTCCATTTTCAACAATATTGATCCTTCGATTGGTTCCGAAAAGCGTTTGATTTTCTGCAAAAATATTAGCTGCTTTCCTTCCGCTTCCCGCCGATAAGCGAATGATGGTTTTCTCCTGTGGGAGATACCTCAAATGTAAACGCGGAGTTATAAACGTACCCAATCGATTGTGAATATCCACACGAACGCCACCAACCAAAGAAAAATTTTCTAGACTGTCATAACTGTATTCAAAGAAACTCCCCACAGAACGATCACTGCGGTTAAAGTAAAAAGTATCCACCGTTTCTAGATAGCGATCGTAAGAAAAATTGAGTCCTGCTTTAAATTTATTTTTGGTATTGCCAATAATGGAGTTAAATAAAAAGTTGGTATAGACACTTTGATGATCGATATCATATACACGGAAACCGTAAAAAGCATCTTGTTTGTGATGGCTGTAAGCGGATTGAAATCCAAAACTTTGAAAGGGTAGTTCTGGAAAAACATAGCCAATTTTTAAAGATGCATCAACACGATTGGTGTTTATTTCACTGCCCCAAAGGGGTTGTTGATTTTGATTCTGTTCTGGATCAAAACCTAATTCACCTACTTGTTTGTTGTCTTGCATAAAACGGATACTGCCAAAACCAACCCATCCCTTTTCTGCGTCTGTATATTGCCATCGGTTGAGGATGTTGTATTGCTGGGACAGTGGGACATCTAAAAAAGTGTCTCCGTTACGATCCATTTCTTGTGTTCTTTGGTTTCCGTGGACAAACAAACCACTACTCCAGCGGTCGTTGATTTTCCAATTCCCTTGGAGGTTGGCTTCACGCCTTCCGTTGGCAGAGGTAAATAAATTGAAAAATAAGGGAACATCAGAAAAAGGTTTTTTGATTTCCGTATTGATCTGACCCGCTATACTTTCAAAACCATTGATCACACTCCCCACCCCTTTGGTAATTTGAATGCTCTCAATCCATGTCCCAGGGGTAAAGGATAGCCCGTAGGCCTGCGACGCACCCCGGACCATGGGAATGTTTTCTTCCGTTATTAAAAGGTAAGGGCTGGTCAGTCCCAACATTCGGATTTGTTTGGTTCCTGTCAAAGCATCCGAAAAGTTGACGTCTATGGAAGGGTTGGTTTCAAAACTTTCTGATAGGTTACAACACGCTGCCTTGAGCAATTCTGCACTGTTAACATTGATGATGTTTTGCGCCTCTAAATACGATTTTTGTAGGGCTTTTCGTCTTTGAGTAAGGGTTACTTCATCTAGTTCTCCTTCGTCGCTTTCATCTAAAAAACGAATTAGTAAGCGGTTTTCTTTTACGCTAAGTGTATCGGACTTGTAGCCAATATAACTCATAATCAAAACTGCATCGGGACCTAAATAGGGAATTGAAAATTTTCCTTCTTCATCGGTGATGGTTCCCGTTTGTGTATTCTTCCAAAAGACGCTCGCTCCAATCAGTGGAATGGTTTCGTTTCCGTCTTTGGCAAGGACTCTTCCCTCCAGGTTCTCCTGAGCGGTGAGTGCAAGCCCGTAAAAGACAATTAGTAATAAAGTATATTTTTTCATTGGGTATTTTTATGGATTAAGGATTTCTCTATTCTCTAAAAAAAGAGCTCCTTAACCATAAAAAACAAAAGACTGTTGCGCCAAAAAGAGTTTGTCGATTTGAGGGGGAGGGGGATCCCAATTAAATAATGTTTCGGCAACCGAGATCGGTTTTAAATCCAAACTGTAAACGGGCAGTGGGAATTTGGAGTTAAAATTTATGACTTTAAGTGCAGCCTGCAACTGAACTTTTTGGGGTTCGTGATTTTGAAAAAGTAGCGTATCGTCTTTGCAGCAGGATTTTTTTGAGAAACCTGTTTTCAATGGATCTGTGTCTTCCTTGTCCGACTCCATCCCGCAGTTTTCTGGAGTGTAGGCCAAAGAAATTTCTGCAATATGGTCTCCACAATAATGAACGTTTAGTGCATACCCCACTCGTGTCCCAAAAATTAGTAGAGCAAGGAAAAAACTAACTAAAGACTTCATTTTCATGGTGTAAAGGTAACGTATTTAACCGATATAGCCCAGGAATAGGATACTGGACATCGTTAACATGATCCCATTTTCTATCAGCGTGGCTTCTGTCATAGGAAGTTGTAAAGCCGTTCCTAAACAGGCACATTGAATCGCGTTTTTTTGGAGTATTGAACGCAACACCCCAAAAGTGGTAAAAGACAAGATCACTAGGGTTATAACAAGAGCAATAGGCACATGCCATTCTAGTAAAAAGGCAATTCCTAAAGCCGTTTCCAAAAAAGGATAGATTTGAGCATATCCTGGTATTTTTTTGGCTAGTGGGTCGTAGCGCTTGAAGGAATCTGGAAATCCTTGGAAGTCTAAAAATTTAAAAAAGCTAAATACGATAAAAAACAAACCCATAAAGAGAAGCATCCCTTTTTGAGGGCTGGCGCCTACTTGGTGGGATAAGAAAAGTGTTCCTGCGATGAGATAGACAAAGATTAAAAGCAACGGAGTGAGCTGTTTTAATTTTGAAGATTCCGGTTTCCTGTTTTGTACGGAGCCCTGATTTTGAACGGTGTACTTAGGTCCCAAAGAAGTTGAAATTTCCTTGGAAGAAAGGACCCTTTTTGAATGAACCACAGTCAGACCGCTTTCCAAAGTGACCGAAACTTCCTCTACTTCAGGCAAGGCTTTGATTTGTTCGGTAACTGAATTTTGACAACCTGAACATGTCATCCCCATTATATAAAAGCGCTGTTCCATAACTTTAAATTTTCACAAAAATAAGACACTAAACACTCAAAAAGCCAAATTAAAGTTAAATCAATTTAAGCAGATAAAACGCCTTGGAATTAAAGTTTGCACGTCAGATAAATACTTACTTTTGTAAAACGATGTCTACAGCAAATTACAAATCTGTTTTTGAAGCGCTTCAAGCTCTTTTTAACGATTCCAAACCCTCCGTTATAAGCGGTCTAGAAAAGTGCTGCGAGTTCCTCAGACAACGATTCGACCACTACGACTGGGTTGGCTTTTATTTTGCTGATTTCAACACAGAAACACTACATCTCAAGGCTTTTTCAGGAATCCCAACAGATCATACGTCCATCCCTTTTGGAAAAGGAATTTGTGGACAAGTAGCCCTATCCCATCAAAATTTTATGGTTCCTGATGTACAAGATCAAGACAATTACATTGCCTGTAGTATCGATGTGCGCTCAGAACTCGTTGTACCTTTATTTTTTGAAGGAAAAAATATCGGTCAGATTGATATCGACTCGAACAAAATAAACCCCTTTTCTAAGGAAGATGAGCAATTACTAGAAGCTTGTTGTGACCTGATTTCAAGTACCTACGGAGCTTCACTATTACATATTTAATTTCACTATGCTACCAAAAAAAATTACTTCTGCCCTTATTTCTGTATTTGATAAAACAGGCTTAGCACCTTTAATTGAGGCTCTGGTTGAAAATGGGGTTTCGCTGTACTCTACCGGAGGTACGGAACGCTTTATTCGCGACCTGGGCTTTGAGGTAAATGCTGTTGAAGATTTAACCGGATATCCCTCTATATTGGGAGGAAGGGTCAAAACACTCCACCCCAAGGTTTTTGGAGGAATTCTCAATCGATCCGAAAATCCGTCAGACCAAGAGGAATTGAAAACTTATGAGATTCCTGTTTTTGATTTGGTTATCGTGGACCTCTATCCTTTTGAAAAAACAGTAGCTGGAAATGCCACAGAAAGTGAAATCATAGAAAAAATTGATATTGGAGGGATTGCCTTAATTCGCGCCGCTGCTAAGAATTACAACGACATTGTATGCCTTTCAGATAAAGCGGACTACAACTCCTTTTTGACACTTTACAAAGCCTCTCAGGGAACTACAACTTTAGAAGATCGCAAAGCTTTTGCGGTCAAAGCCTTTCATACCTCTTCGCACTACGATACTGCTATTTTTAATCATTTTAATGAACGAGAAAATCGTTTGAAATTGAGCATCAGCAACTCCAAAGAACTACGTTACGGAGAAAATCCTCATCAAAAAGGACAATTTTATGGTCCGCTCTCAGATCTATTGGAACAAGTTCATGGAAAAGAAATTTCCTACAACAACTTTTTGGACATTGACGCTGCAGTAAACCTCATTTTGGAATTTTACGAAGGGGCTCCAGCTTTTGGAATTTTAAAACACAACAACGCCTGTGGATTTGCCGTACGTGAAACCCTTGAAGATGCCTACCGAGACGCTCTAGCAGGAGATCCTGTTTCCGCTTTTGGCGGGGTACTGATTTGCAATAAACCCATCGACCTAAACACCGCTACTGAAATTCACACTCTTTTTTGTGAGGTGGTGATTGCTCCGGGATACGATGCCGAAGCCTTACAACTTTTAAAAGAAAAAAAGAATCGAATCCTCTTGATTCAAAAAGAAGGCAAACTTCCAGAACAAAGTCTGCGAACTTGTCTGAACGGAATCCTGGTACAAGACAAAGATCTCAAAACAGACTTGGAAAGTGATTTAAATACAGTAACTAAAAAAGCGCCTTCCTCTTCTGAGACTCAAGATTTACTGTTTGCCTCGAAACTCTGTAAACACACAAAATCCAACACTATTGTATTGGCAAAAAACCAACAAGTTCTTGCCTCGGGAACAGGACAAACCTCACGTGTAGATGCCCTGCATCAAGCCATCCATAAAGCCCAAAATTTTGGGTTTGAACTTCAAGGCGCTGTCCTTGCCAGTGATGCCTTTTTCCCCTTTCCAGATTGTGTTGAAATTGCAAGCAAACAGGGAATAAAGGCAGTCATTCAACCTGGTGGATCAATAAAGGACAATCTCTCTGTTGAATATTGCGATTCTCAAGGAATAGCAATGGTCTTTACGGGAATACGTCACTTTAAACATTAATTCTTAATTTTACGTACATTTAAAAACAACGATGGGATTTTTTTCAGAAGACATTGCAATAGATTTAGGTACCGCAAATACCCTAATTATTCACAACGACAAGGTTGTGGTTAACAGCCCATCTATCGTTGCAATAGATCGCACAACAAATAAAGTCATTGCTATAGGTCAAGAAGCCAGCATGATGCAAGGGAAAACCCATGAGAACATCAGGACGGTCCGACCGCTGAAAGACGGTGTGATCGCAGACTTCTATGCCTCTGAGCAAATGATCAGTCGTTTGATCAAAAGTATCCCTACGCTACACCGTCGTTTTTTTTCTCCCTCTTTGCGTATGACAATTTGTATTCCATCGGGAATTACTGAGGTTGAAATGCGTGCTGTAAAAGAATCTGCAGAACGGGTCAATGGAAAAGAAGTTTACTTAATCCACGAACCCATGGCTGCAGCTATTGGAATTGGGATTGACATCATGCAACCCAAAGGAAATATGATTGTGGATATTGGTGGGGGTACTACAGAAATTGCAGTGATCGCACTTTCGGGTATTGTCTGTGATAAATCCATCAAGATCGCAGGAGATGTTTTTACTGGTGACATCATCAATTTTATGCGCAGCAAGCACAATCTTTACATCGGAGATCGCACTGCAGAAAAAATTAAAATTCTTGTTGGGAGTGTCACTGAAGATTTAGAAAACCCTCCGGAGGAGATGTCTGTACAAGGAAGAGATTTATTAACTGGCAAGCCCAAACAGGTCGTTATCAGCCATGTGGAAGTCTCCAAAGCATTGGACAAATCGGTGGTTCGAATAGAAGATGCTATTATGGAGACCCTTTCGCAAACCCCTCCTGAACTTTCTGCAGATATTTACAACACTGGAATCTACCTCGCTGGGGGAGGTGCCTTACTCCGAGGCTTGGATCAGCGCTTGTCACAAAAAACAGACCTGCCCATCTATGTCGCGGAAGAACCCTTAGAAGCTGTGGTTCGAGGAACAGGTATTGCACTTAAAAACGTAGAACGATTTAAGACCGTTTTGATTAAATAATTTGTTGTGAAGCGAATCCTCAATGCGCTCGTACAATTTAGAAATCCCATACTCTATCTTTTACTTTTAGGGCTTTCCTTCTTTTTTTTAGATAATAAGAGTAGCTTTCACCAAAGCCAATTGGAAAAATACGGCTTGTATGTTTCGCAAAATCTTTACAGGGTGAGCCACCAAATTGGGAATTATTTTCAGCTGAAAAAAATCAATGAAAAGCTCCTACAAGAAAATAAGGCACTCAAAGAATTGGAATTAAAATCTAAAGGTATTCCCCTTTACCCAAGTGCATTGAAAGTCAAGAGACGCTTTCCCTTTCAGGTCAAAGCTGCCCACATTATAAAAAACAGTTTTTTAAATCAGCAAAATTTTCTCATCATTGACAAAGGGGCTGAGGATGGAATCAAAGAAGAAATGGCTGTAATTACAGATCGTGGAATTATTGGTATTGTAAAATCTGTCTCTAATCACTACGCTAGTGTCATTTCCATTTTGAATCAAGATTTAAAAATAAATGTGCGTCTAAAAAATAGTGCTGCATTTGGAACCCTCTCTTGGAAAGGTAAAAATCCAATCGATTTTCAAGTGGAAGATGTTGTTATGAATGCCCAGCTAGAAAAAGGAGATACCCTAATCACTGGAGGAATGTCCTCCTACTTCCCTTTAGGAATACCGCTTGGGAAAATTTCTGAATTTGAACACGATATTCAAAGTGGTTATTATACAATTAGCACTGAACTTTTTGAAGACCCTTCACAAGTATATTATGTGTATGTCATCGAAAATTTAGATCAAAAGGAAATCAACGAATTGAAAAATGAGCAGCCCTAATGAACAGCAGTAGTCTACAACTTGTCAGTATGTTTGTTCTCATGGTTTTACTCCAAGTAATGCTGTTTAACAACCTGCAACTCTTTGGATTTATAAACCCTATGGTTTATCTTTTATTTATAATAATGTATCGTTTTGAAAGTGATCAAACCCTCTTTATCCTCTTGAGTTTTATTCTTGGATTTTCAATCGATTTTTTATCTCAATCGGGAGGGGCTCACAGTATTGCAACACTAACAATTGGTTTTTTAAGACCGCTCCTCATTCGAAACGCTTTTGGAGTAACCGCAGAAATTCCAACTAGTTTTTACAACGATTCGAGGACATTGAACAAAACCATATTCCTAGCTCTGATAATTAGTATTCACCACCTACTTTACTTTAGTTTTGTGTTTTTCAATTGGAATGCAATTTATCTTATTTTAAAGAATACTCTGTTGGCTTCCGTATTTTCATTAATTTTAATTGCTCTGTTATCAAGCTTTTACAAAAAATTGAATGATTCGTAAATTTCTCTTATTGAGTTTTACACTTGGAAGTTCCCTTCTTTTCATCTTCCAGCTTACAACCTTGCAATTATTTAATTCAGACTACACAGAACGTTCACTAAACAATGCCGTTCAAAAACGTCCCATTTATCCCACGCGTGGTTTGATTTATGACCGTAACGGAACTCTTTGGGTAGCGAACAAACCGGTGTATGATTTAATGGTAGTACCCGAAAACCTAAATGCCTTCGACACTTTGGAATTATCAAAGAGCTTGAAAATCACTAAAGAAACACTTCTCACGCAAATCCAAGAGGCAAAACGATTTTCGAGAAAACTTCCCTCAGTGGTTATGCGTCAATTATCCCTAGCTGAGGTAGGCATCCTTCAAGAGAAAATGTGGAAGTACACCGGTTTTTATTTCCAAAAGAAATCCACTCGTGATTATTTACTACCCATTGGTGCCAATGTATTGGGATATACCAGTGAAACCAACCAAAATGAAATCAAAACCAAATCAGATTACGACCTTGGAGAAATGATCGGTCGGCAAGGAATAGAAAAAACCTATGAGGAAGTATTACGTGGAACAAAAGGAGAGCAACTTTTCCAAAAAGACCGCTTTAATCGAATCATAGGAGCTTATGAAGGAGGTGCTTATGACAAAGCCTCTGAAGCGGCTGAAGATCTTACTCTAAGCTTAGATGCTGTGTTACAAGCTTATGGAGAATCTCTTATGAATAACAAAAGAGGGGGTATTGTGGCGTTAGAACCAGAAAGTGGAGAAGTCCTGGCCTTGATCACCGCTCCAAATTATAACCCCAATTTACTAGTTGGTAGAGACCGTTCCAAATTTTTTAATAAACTGGTCCAGGACACGCTCGCCAAACCTCTTTTTGATCGAAGCTTGCAGGCGGAATACTCACCGGGATCGCCATTTAAAACCCTCAATGCACTAATCGGTCTTCAAGAGAATGTCATCACATCCGAAACTATTTTTGCTTGTAATGAAGGGCATTTTTATGCGCGTGGGGCCTTTATGGGATGTCATTGTAGAGTGGGTACGAAAAGTGATTTAAAGAAAGGGATTTACAACTCGTGTAATACCTATTTTGCCAAAACCTTTATGCGTATAATTGAAAGTAAACCGACGCCAGAAGAAGGGGTTAATTTATGGAAAACACATCTTGAAAAGTTTGGATTAGGGAATTATTTAGGGTACGACTTACCCATAGGTAAGCGCGGTTTTATTCCCGATAGCGAGTATTACAATCGCTGGTATCCTAAAGGAAGTTGGGTTGCTACGAACGTCGTTTCCAACGCGATTGGTCAAGGTGAAATTCTCACAACCCCCATTCAAATGGCAAATTTTACAGCCACCATTGCCAATCGGGGGTATTATCGAAAACCCCATTTTAAAAAAACCAACTCGCTACAGGAGCGCGATTCGTTGTACCCTATTAACCAAACTTCAATCGACACCCAACACTTTGAAACGGTTATTGAAGGAATGCACCAGGTAGTTGAAAAAGGAACAGCTCGCATTGCGAGAATTAAAGGAATTGAGGTGTGTGGTAAAACGGGAACTGTAGAGAATTTTATTCGGTTAAATGGCGAAAAAACGCAGCTAACAGACCACTCCATTTTTGTGGCTTTTGCTCCCAAAGACGAACCAAAGATTGCCGTCGCTGTTTTTATCGAAAATGGTTATTGGGGAGCCCGATGGGCAGCACCCATTGCCAGTTTGATGATTGAAAAATACTTGAATGGAGAGGTAAAAAGAGGGTGGCTGGAAAACAGAATGCTGGAAGGAAGTCTCCAATCAGAATACGAAAAACCACTTTTGGGAAAAGCCTTTACAATCAATGAATAATCCCTTTCTTTTACGCATAGATTGGCTGAGTTTCTTCCTCTATTTAATTCTGGTTTCTTTTGGGATTAGCAATATTTATTCAACAGGCTTTACTGAGGAATCCCTTTCTTTATTTGAATGGACAACTCCCGCAGGGAAACAGTTTTGGATTTTTATTTTTTCCCTTGTTCTATTTCCATTTGTAATATTCATCAATTCTAACTTTTTTGAGCATTTAGCTTATGTGTTCTATGGACTTTCTATTTTGAGTTTAGTGGGCTTGTTCCTTTTTGGTCAAAAAATCTCAGGAGCCACCTCTTGGTATCTTATCGGGGGGTTTAGTCTACAACCGTCTGAATTTGCAAAAATCACTACCGCTTTATTTTTAACCGCAAGATTGAGTTCCATTCAAATGGACTTTAAAAAAAGACAGGAGTTATTCAAGTTGTTTTTAGTGATTGGTGTTCCTCTACTCCTTGTCCTCCTCCAGCCAGACGCGGGGTCTGCACTGGTATTTATTGCATTGTTTTTTGTTTTATTTCGAGAGGGATTAGACATGCGTATTTTTTATCTCGCCCTTGCCCTAGTGATCGTTTTTATTTTGACCCTGCTTTTTCAACCCCTGAATTTCAGTATTGCCTTAGCTGTTCTTTTTTTGCTCGTTTTTCGATTCTTAAAAAAAAGCAACTCCAAAGTCAAAAAAACCCCTTTTCTTCTTGTTTTTGTCACTCTTGTATTTTTTTCGCTATCGGTAAATTTCATTTTTAATAATGTTTTTGAACAGCGGCATCGCGATCGTTTTAATGTAGTTCTGGGTCTAGAAACCGACACACGCGGGATCGGATATAACATCAATCAATCTAAAATTGCGATCGGTTCTGGTGGTTTTTCTGGTAAAGGTTTTCTGAATGGAACACAAACCAAAGGAGGTTTTGTCCCGGCACAACATACGGACTACATCTTTACCACCATTGGTGAGGAATGGGGATTTATAGGAAGTAGTGGACTCATTATTCTCTTTACAGTCCTAATCCTTCGTATCCTTTATCGTGCAGAAAAACACACGCAACCTTTTCCCAGGATTTTTTCATACTGTTTCGCCAGTATGCTTTTTATTCATTTTTTTGTCAATATTGGGATGACCTTAGGGCTGGTTCCTACGGTTGGAATTCCACTTCCATTTATTAGCTATGGAGGGACAAACCTTTTGGCATTTAGCCTGATGCTGTTTGTTTATTTAAACCTAGATGCGAACCGACTCAGCTGAATTAACGCCTCACATCCAATGCATCACTTAAACTGTTCCCCAAAGTCATAAAGGCTAACACCAAGCTCATGATGGCAAGTCCTGGTAAAATGGCTAAATAGGGTTTCCCTAGAAGTAAATATCTAAAATGGTCTTTTACCATTCCTCCCCAACTGGGCATGGGAGGTTGTGCCCCAATTCCTAAAAAACTCAATCCGCTTTCCATCAATATGGCACTGGCAAAGTTCGCTGCGGAAATGACAATTAAAGGGGCTAGGATCATTGGGAGAATATGGTGTACTAAGATTCGAGTTTGAGAAAATCCAAGTACGGTACCCGCTTGGACATAGATTTCTTCTTTTGTGGACTTTACTAAACCCCGAACCAAACGGGCTACCTCCACCCACATCGTAAAACCGACGGCTACAAAAACTTGCCAAAATCCACGTCCTAAAGCCAGCGTGATGGCAATCACCATAAGAAGGGTAGGTATGGACCACATTACATTGATAAGCCACAAAATCAATTTGTCCACCCCGCCGCCATAGAAGCCTGCTAAAGCTCCCAAAAAAACACCAACTACTAGAGAAATAAGCACGGCTACAAACCCGATAGAAATAGAGATTCTTGAACCGATAATCAAACGGCTTAATAAATCCCTTCCATATTTATCCGTTCCAAAAAGAAAATACTTTTCTTGTAAATACAGCCGCTCGATATCCGCTCTTTGCGTTCCTTTAGAAAATTGAGTAAAGGATATCGTTTCAAAATAATCGGTTGCATTTCCATACCGTTTAAAGGCGATCTCCTTTTCCGACCATCGTATTTCTTCGATCGGGATTTCCTCATTGGTATTCCGTGATCCCGTAAAAAAATTAGAGTCTTCCCTAGGAGCATTTCTGGGGATTGTCAAAACGTGACAAGAAAAACCAGGAGGTTTGGAGTGAATAGAAAGTAGCATTTGATTAGCAAACCTTGTTGCGTCGGGTGCCAATTGATAAGCAAAAACTGCAATCCCACAAACTCCGAGAATATACAGGGCACTGACCAGCGCCCAAACGTCCTTTTTTAATCGATTTAAAGCACGTTTAAATTCCAAATGGGTTTATTCTTTTTTATTTTGAGCAATGGTACGTACTGCCTTTATGGAAGTAGAAAGGTCTTTGAGAATCTCTACCGCTTCGGAAATATAAATATCTTTTTTCAACGCTTCCGCTCCCCGTTCTCTTTTTTCAATAGTATCTTCATTAGGTACCTCCTTTGCCCCTGCTTCCGGAAGCCATTGAAATTCAAAGGTCGCCTCGTATTCAGATAGTTTTTTAAATCGTTTTGAATATTCTTTTTTGGTCTCTCGTTCCGTTTTAAATGATTCGTAGTCTAAGAAATAGCTAAAATCATTTTGTTGCTTTTCTACCCAAAGTGCTTGTTCATCAATCAAACTGACCATTGGATTTTCATCCAGTCTTTTTTTGCTTCGTTCGAGAGAATAGTCAAAGTTGGTCATTGAGGAATAGGGTTTGAAATTTGCAGGTGTAATTCGATCCCAAGCCAGTGGATTGTCCTGATCTTTTTCGCCCATTTCTACATAAGCATAGCGATCTGGAAATACAATATCACTTTTTACTCCTTCCAGTTGGGTAGACTGTCCATTGACACGATAAAATTTATCTGTAGTAATTTTGAGCGCCCCTAAATCACCATAGGTACCCCCGCTGATCATGCGATTGAGGTCCACGATGTTTTGCACGGTCCCTTTTCCGAAGGTTTGTTTACTTCCTAAGATGATGGCTCGTTTGTAATCTTGGAGTGCCGCTGCAATAATTTCTGAAGCAGAGGCAGAAAACTCGTTAACTAATACCACAAGTGGACCATCCCAAACTACCGAAGGGTCTTCATCTTTTAATACTTCTTTTCGTCCCCCTGTGCTTTTTACTTGAACCACGGGACCTTCCTCTATAAAGTAGCCCGTCATGTCCACTACCGTTTTTAAAGAACCTCCTCCATTATTTCTCAAATCAAGGATAATTCCCTTTACATTTTTTTGTTTGAGTTGTTCCAATTCTTTTTTGACGTCGGTAGCCGCATTGCGTTCATTGTAATCGTCAAAATTGATGTAAAATTTTGGCAGTTCGATTAGTCCGTACGATCCTGTTTCGTCTTTGATTAAAGTAGATTTTGCATAGGTTTCTTCAAGTTCTACTACGTCGCGTGTAATTCCAACTTCCTCTATAGTTCCCTCTACGCGTTTGATAGTGAGAAATACTTGGGTTCCTTTAGGCCCTTTGATGAGCTTTACGGCATCATCAATGACCATTCCTGAAATGTCTACGGCCTCTTCTTCATCTTCTTGACGCACTTTTAAGATTGCATCGCCCACTTCTAGGAGATTGTCTCTCCATACAGGACCTCCAGAAATAATCTCAACTACATTGATTTGTTGATTTCTCTTATTGAGTCGTGCTCCAATCCCTTCGAATTTTCCAGATATGGACATGTCAAAACGGTCTTTGTCTCTAGGTGCAAAATAAAAGGTATGGGGGTCAAATTGGAGGACGATAGCATTGACGTAAATGGAAAACCAATCTTTGCGTTTCTGATCGTTGTAAATCTCAAAAAAATTAGCCATGTTTTCAGCTACATCTGCTCGAGCGTTTTTCTCTAAGGTTTCATCTGAAATGATTTCATAGGTCTGGTCTTGTTCTTTTTTCTGGAGCTCTTCTTCCTTTTTTGCTGTAAAGGTTTGTAGCGCACTTAACTTAAATCGCTTTCTCCAAACCGATTTTAACTCTGAAACACTTTTGGCATAGGGAAGGTTTTCGTAATCCAAATTGATTTCTTCTTTTTTGGAAAAGTCAAATGGTTTTTCTAACAATTCATTGTAAAAGCCTTCAACCTGCTCCATGCGTTCCATAAGCTTTGTGAAGGTGAGGTCAAAAAAGTTGATTTGTGCCTCTTTCAATTCATCGTCAATTTTAAATCGATACAATTCAAAACTCCGAATGTCTGCGTTGAGGAAAAAACGATGTTGTCCATCGAGATTTTCCAAATAGTTCATGTAGACATTTTCAGAAAAAGTATCGTTAATTTCCTTGGGATCGTAGTGTCCACTGTCTAGGACATAAGAAATTATTTCTAACAAAAGTTTGTCCTTGTTCGGATCTTCCTCTTTTAGAGAAAATCCAAAAACAAATCCACTGATTAAAATAAAAGATAAGATCCAAATATATTTTCGCATAGGGGTGGTTTTTATCTTGGTATTCATAGCGTTTAAAGATAAGCATATTCTAATAACAGTTTATGTTAATAATGTTTTAAAAGATTGCGGGTAAAGATTTCTTACTTTAGCTGTGAAACAAGAACTATGAAAACAAAACCTTTAATCCTTGTAACCAACGACGATGGTATCACAGCTCCGGGTCTTCGAACCTTGATTGAAATCATGAATGAAATCGGAGAGGTTTTTGTTGTTGCTCCGGACTCTCCACAGTCGGCTATGGGGCACGCCATAACCATAAATTCTACGCTACATTGTCACAAAATTAAGGTCACAGAAGGCCCTCAAGAAGAATACAGTTGCTCGGGAACACCTGCAGACTGTGTGAAACTAGCGGTCAACGAGCTCTTGGACCGCAAACCCGATCTGTGTGTTTCTGGGATTAATCACGGTTCCAATTCCTCTATCAATGTAATCTATTCGGGCACCATGAGTGCCGCCATGGAAGCCGGGATCGAAGGAATTCCTGCCATTGGTTTTTCACTATTAGACTTTCAGTGGAATGCTGACTTTAATCCACTGAGAAATTACATCCGCCAGATTACCTTGGAAGCTATATCCCACGGAATCCCTAAAGATGTGGTACTCAATGTCAATTTCCCCAAGCTCAAGGAGGAAGAAATCAAAGGCATTAAAATCTGTCGGCAAGCCCGGGCCAACTGGGTAGAAGAATTTGACAAAAGAACCAATCCGATGGGAAGAGAATATTATTGGCTCACCGGAACTTTTGTCAATGAAGACAAAGGGGAAGATACAGACGAATGGGCCTTGAGCCAGGGGTATATCTCCATCGTCCCAACACAATTTGATTTGACCGCACACCACAGTATTCAACAACTCAACACATGGAATTTATAAAAGATAAATATTTCTTTTGGGGAATACTAGCAGGTTTGCTGTGGACCAGTTTTGGAGTTCTTGTGCTTCTTTTTGTCCTTTCTGAAGCCTCAATAGAAGCGAGTTTTTCTTCGCTTTACCAACAAAAAAAATTGGGTGGTTTGATTTCTTTAGGAGCCTTGATCAATCTTCCCATTTTCTTTATCGCGCTACGTAAAAATAAATTTGCCTTTGCTGCTGGTCTGGTTGCCATTTCTTTGGTTTTGGTTCTTCTAGTAGCGATTCTAAAGCTGGATTTCTAAATTTTTACGCTGTGAAGTATTATCTCATTTCTGGCGAAGCCTCTGGCGATCTTCACGGCTCACATCTTATTCGCGCCTTAAAAAAACAGGATCCCAAAGCCATTTTTAAAGCCTGGGGAGGCGATTTGATCCAGCAAGAGGGGGCTGTAGTGGTAAAACACTATAAAGACTTGGCATTTATGGGCTTTTGGGAAGTCCTTTCAAACCTACCTACTCTGATCCGGAATATTGCCTTTTGTAAAAAAGACATTCTTCAGTTTAAGCCCGATGTCATTATTTACGTCGATTATCCAGGTTTCAATCTCCGAATCGCAAATTGGGCCAAAAAAAAAGGTTTTAAAAATCATTATTACATCAGTCCTCAAGTGTGGGCGTGGAAGGAAAACCGAGTTCAGCAAATGAAGCGCTGTTTAGATGCCTTGTATGTGATCCTCCCTTTTGAAAAAGCTTTTTTTGAAGAAAAATACCAATTCCCAGTCCATTTTGTGGGTCATCCCTTACAGGACCAATTATCTCTTTTTAAAGAAGAGCAAGACTTTTTCAAAACGCATGCGCTGGATCCAAAAACTCCGATTATTGCTTTACTTCCCGGAAGTAGAAAACAGGAAATCCGTAAAATGCTCCCCCTTTTTATTCAAGTGGCTTCCCATTTTAAAGCCTATCAGTTTGTCATTGCTGGTGCTCCTGGTATTTCTTCAGAGTACTACGATTCATTCATTGAGAATGCTTCGGTAAAAATACTACACTCCCATACCATCGGACTCTTAAAAAAAAGTAAGGCAGCGCTCGTCACGAGTGGAACTGCTACCTTAGAAACAGCACTTTTGGGCGTTCCTCAATTAGTGTGTTACAAAAGCAATCCCATAAACTACTGGATTGGGAAAAAAATTGTGAAACTCAAACACATTTCTTTGGTTAATTTAATTCTTGACCGAACAGCAGTTACTGAGCTGATACAAGAGGAATGTAATCTTGAAAATCTAAATGAACATCTTGACACTCTTTTGAAAAAGAGTAGCCTTGATAAAATCCAAAAGGAGTATCTAGATTTAAAAAAACAACTGGGCGATCCTGGCGCTAGCGAAAAAACGGCTACGCTTATTTACAAGGCCATTTCCTAATACTGTTTTTTTTTGTTGAGGTAAAAAGCTATTACTTTAGGAATGCGTTTGCCCCGATCCTTTCTCTACCCATTGGTGGTTTTATTTACTTTAGGAGGTATAGGTTTTCATCTTTTTAAACTCCTCTCGTCATGGCTTTTTCTTGTCCTTTTTTTGTTTTTTCTTCTAGGCGCATTTTTACTTAAAAATAGCCAAAGACAATTCAAGAGTTTGTTATTATACGCTTGTTATTTTTGCATGGGCTAACTGAATTTTCAAGCCTTTTACCATCAAGACAAAACACATTACCTCCAAAATCCTATTTCTCCGAGCTCCGGATTCAAAAAAATTGAGGTCTTGGAAATACTTTATGAAACGACTTTTTCTTTTGCGTATATCGTTCAACTGAAATCCACTGGAACAAGTCCAGCCTCGGGCAAATTAATTGTATATCAAAAAAAGATAGTCTCGTGGATGCTTATCAGTTGGGTCAGAAAATTCTTACAACAGCGGCCCTCGTTCCTATTGACGAACCTAGAAATCCAGGCGCTTTTTCATATAAGAAGTATCTAGAAAATTTGTCGGTTTACGCGCAGCTAGAGTTGAATACAAAAAATACAATACCCTTAAAAGCACCTGAAACTTCTCTTCATCATCGAATGGTGCAGTTGAGAAAACAAATCCTTTCTAAGATTGAAAACAGCACCCTTCAAAATGAATCCAAAGGAATACTTCAAGCCTTGTTATTGGCAGAGCGAAAAGCCATCGGAGAAGAACAGATCGAAGACTATGCGTGTGCTGGTGTGTTACATCTTTTGGTACTGTCTGGCCTACACATTGGTCTTCTTGTAGAACTATTACTTTTGCTTTTGAGCCCTTTGTTGTGGTTTCGTCATGGGTCTATTTTTCGACTGAGTATTATACTTAGCGTTCTTTGGCTTTTTACCTTTTTTGTGGGCTTACCGGCCTCTGTTGTCCGTGCGGTAACTCTCTTTTCCTTTTTAACCGTAGGACGTTTTATTCATCAAGGGAAAAATACATTTCATCTCACGGTAGTTTCTTTTTTAGTTTTATTAGTCGCATATCCCCCCTTTTTAAAACAAATTGGATTTCAATTTAGCTTTTTAGCTGTCTTTGGTATTTTGTGGATTCATCCGATCCTTCAAAGATTTTGGAACCCTAAGATCGGTTGGATAAGAAAGTATTGGCAGTGGACTACCGTAAGTCTGGCCGCACAAATGGCCGTCGGTCCTTTGAGTGTCTTTTACTTTCATCAATTTCCTAGTTTATTTTTGATCAGCAATCTTTTGATTATTCCTTTTTTGGAGTTTTTCTGGTTTTGGTCATGGCTGTTTTTGTGATGCTTCTATTTGACCTACTTCCCCATTGTATGGGAACATTCTTCGATGGAGCAGTTCAACTTTTAAATGGGTCCGTTTCTTGGATTGCTCAGAATGACCCTTTGCCATTGGATCAGCTTTACCTTCCTGTTCCCGTAATGTTAGGGCTCTATTTAGCTCTCTTTTTTGTCGTGCTTTCCCTAGAAAAAAAGCGTTTCCCTCAATGGGTGGGAACCGCAATTTCTTTTTTTATCTTACTCTAGTTGATCCAGCTAGAACAAGAAAAAACCTCAAATGAACACGCTTTTTGGATATTCTATTTACACCGAGAAAGCAGCTACGGCTATTTTAAATCAGGAGTTTTTTACCATCATTCATCTAACCCTAATAAAAACCGACGTATCCTTTCCGATTTTGCAAATTCTCGACTCCTTCACCGCTTCGAAAAACTTCCCATCAAGAATTTTTTTAGCGTAGATCAATTTCATTTATTCATCTTGGACAACGAAAAAAGATATACGCTCCCCAATTATAGTCCGACTCATATCCTGTTGCGAAACGACCCAAAAATCAATCTAGATCGCTTGCTTTAAATCCATCAACCTCAACTCATTGTCGCAGACAGTTCAAACAGTCCACGGACGGTGAGCAGATGGGAAAAAAGTTGTAAAAAATACTCGATTCCATTCTACGATACACGAAAAAGTGGTGCTTTAAAAATCAGCCTCGAAAACGAGGAATAAAGTTTTTCTTGTAGATTTCGAAGTCTTCAGGTTTAGAAAATACTTGATAATCTCCCTGCTTGATCATTTTTAAATAGAGTTCGATTTGTTTGGGCTTGTGATATCCTACTAAGGGCATTATAGGGTCTCCCTCTTCGCTAAAGAAAACCATCGTAGGATACCCTTTAACGCCTAGAAACTGGGTGAACTGATGGGTTGCGTTACGTCCTTTTCGGTTGGGGTCATGGTTGGGATTAGTGTAGGTTTGATCGTAATATTGAATTTCTTCTGTCCCTTCCGCATTGAATTTTACTGCGTAGTAATGTTCAGAGATATAGCGGGAGACATCGGGATTTTGAAAGGTGTTCTTGTCTAATAATTTACAGGGACCGCACCAGTCCGTATAGACGTCCATAAAGATTTTCTTGGGCTCTTTTTTCTGAGCCTCTCGGGCTTCAGCCAAAGTCATCCATTGAATTTTTTGAGCAAAAACAGTACTCAGTCCAAGTAGGAAAAAAAATGTTAGTAGAATGGAATTTTTCATAACTGCACAGCTTTGAATAAAACTGATGTAAAAATATAAAATATTATACTATTGCGCTTTCTCTAAATCCTCTGCACCGTGCGTTAACCTTTTTAAGGGTTTTAAGAGTAAAATAACCGATATCGCTATCAGGGTACAAAAAATAAAAATGCCTGTAAAAATTTGCTTTTCTCCTGCGGTTTCAGCGTAGCCCCCTATACTTGCGGCAAGCTTGTTTCCCAAACCAGTAGCTGCCCAATACAACCCCATAATAGAGGCTGCATATTTCACAGGAGCCAATTTGGTAATAAACGATAAAGAAACCGGAGAGGCACATAACTCACCAATAGTATGAAATAGATATGCTAATACCAGCCAATACATCGCTGATTTACCGGCTACCTCATAATCCAAAGCTGCAAAGCGCATAAATAGAAAGCCCATACCCATGATTAAAATTCCAATTGCAATTTTATACAAAGAGGAAGCTTCTTTCCCTTTTAACTTCCAACGCATCCAAAATCCACCGACTCCAATAGCCAAGGTGATGATAAAAAAGGAATTTAAGGACTGGAACCAAGAAGCTGGGATTTCCATCCCCATAAGCATGCGATCTGTTTTTTGCTTAGCATACAAATTCATCAATCCTCCTGCTTGCTCAAAAGCTCCCCAAAAAAAGATAATCAATAGAAAGGAAATTAAAAGTACTTTGACTCGGTCTTTTTCTACAGCGGTTAACTTTCTTTTTCTCAGTTCACGGTCAGGATGTGACTCTTTTCCAATAAAATCTCCTACTCCCACTAAGTATTTTTGACCGTAGAAATACGTAATTTGACCAATGAACATTCCTATCGCGGCCAAACCGAAACCGTAGTGCCAGTTGTAGGTTTCACCGACCCATCCACATAGAATAGGTGCTGCAAAACCACCGATGTTGATCCCCATATAAAAAATATAAAATCCAAGGTCTCTTCTTTCATCCCCTTTGGGGTAGAGGCCTCCCACCATGCTTGAGATATTGGGTTTGAGTCCACCCACTCCTAAAATCACAAAAAAGCATCCCAGGTAAAAGCTGAATTCGGTATCAAAAGCTAAAATCGTATGTCCAATACACAATAAAATCCCTCCTAACATCACGGTTTTCTTTTGCCCCAAAAGGTTGTCCGCTATCCAGCCCCCGGGTACAGAAGCCAAATAAACAAGCATAGTGTACCAACCGTAGAGTGCAATAGCCTCCGAATTGGTCCAACCAAAACCGGGATTGTCCGTATTGGTTTTAGCAACGAGAAAAAGGGTGAACAAAGCACGCATTCCATAGTATGAAAATCGTTCCCACAATTCTGTAAAAAAGAGAACATATAGCCCGGGTGGATGACCAAAGATTGTTTTTGTTTCAGAAAGAGATTTTGCGTCTGCCATGAGCTTCAATTTTATTACAGATTATTAAGGTTAAAGTTAGTCATTTTGGTGTAGAGGTGTTTCTGGGTATTTCCTTGTTCGTGGATCGAATGGTTTGTAGACCTCCCGGATCGCGTACATCTTTTCATAAATAGTCTAAATCTAAACTAAGTTGCTGGACTTGGATTTCCCCAGCGAGTAACAATAAAAAGGGGAGAAAGAAGTAATTGGAGTCTCGCGTTTTACTAAAATCTCGTATTGTTTTTTGTGTACTGGAATTCATGATTAAATTTTTAGCGCTTCATTTTCATGGAAAGGCAATTTAGGAAAAATGCGTCAACCTTGATTTTGGAAGGGGTTCAAATTCTGTATCTTTACAAAAAAATTTAGATGGGTAAAAAGATTGACGGCTTTTCCAAACTGACCCAATCAGAAAAAATAGATTGGATCACCAACACTCACTTTAAGAACCCTGAAAAAGCACAAAAACAATTAGAAGTCTATTGGAACCCTGATTCCAAGCTTCAAAAGCGTCATGATGAATTCATAGAAAACACACTTTCCAATTTTTACCTTCCTCTGGGAGTTGCTCCCAACTTTTTAATTAATGGTACTACCTACACGCTACCCCTAGTTGTGGAAGAGAGTTCGGTGGTGGCTGCTGCGAGCAATGCAGCTAAATTTTGGGGGAGTCGTGGAGGGTTTACTACCCAAGTAATTAATACTTTAAAAGTAGGTCATGTTCATTTTTATTTTAAAGGAGATCCCAGAGAGCTGCAAAAATTTTTTAATCGTAGAAAAAAGGATCTACTTCAATCTACCCTGTCCCTGACTAAAAATATGGAAGCCCGTGGTGGGGGGATCACCAAACTTGAATTGGTGGATAAAAGCGAAGCACTCGCCAACTATTTCCAACTGCATATGGAGTTTAAAACAAAAGATGCCATGGGGGCCAATTTTATCAACTCCTGCTTGGAACTCGTTGCAAAAAAATTCATAGAATTTGCGGAAGAAGATCAGTTAACACAAGGAAAAGAAAACACTTTAGAAATCGCGATGAGCATTCTCTCAAACTATGTCCCTGAATGTTTGGTTCGTGCAGAAGTGCGTTGCCCAGTAACGGACTTTACGCTTCAAAACAACGGTGTAGCTGGAGCCACTTTTGCAAAAAAAATGGTTGATGCTGTTGCCATCGCGAGTTGTGAACCCTACCGTGCGGTAACCCATAACAAGGGAATTATGAACGGTGTGGATGCCTTAGTAATTGCTACAGGAAATGATTTTAGAGCTGTGGAGGCGGGCGTTCATGCTTTTGCCTCAAGATCGGGACGCTACCGTTCCTTGAGTAATGCCTATGTTCAGGAGGAACAGTTTGTAATGGAGCTTACCTTACCCCTTGCTCTAGGCACGGTGGGTGGGCTTACTAAACTTCACCCTATGGTAGAATGGTGTATGGAACTTTTGGGAAATCCCTCTGCCGAAGAATTGATGGAAATTGTCGCAGTAGCGGGATTGGCTCAAAATTTTGCTGCCTTGCGTTCTCTTGTAACTACAGGAATCCAAAAAGGTCATATGAAAATGCATTTGCTCAATATCCTGAATCAATTTGAGGCCAGCGAGACTCAAAAGAAAGCTGCTTTAGCATATTTCAAAACGGAACCCGTAACGGTTCAGGCTGTAGGTGCCTTTTTACAAAAAAACAGTCTTTAGTATGGCTTCATTTTACAGTTCCGGAAAATTATTAATTACCGCAGAATATGCTGTTTTAGGAGGGGCAAAGGCATTGGCAATTCCTTGCCAAAAAGGACAGAAGTTACACTTTGAAGAAAGTGCCGAATCCGTACTGCATTGGAACAGTTATGATGAAAGAGGAAACCGCTGGTTTGAAGCTCAATTTGAATTGCCTGAACTGAAGGTTGTTCAAA
Organism: Flavobacteriaceae bacterium UBA980; assembly: GCA_002292265.1. Classification (GTDB taxonomy): domain Bacteria; phylum Bacteroidota; class Bacteroidia; order Flavobacteriales; family Flavobacteriaceae; genus MS024-2A. The sequence goes on from DBBQ01000015.1 coordinate 122,336, forward strand.
CTTCAGATCCTAATGCTTCAAAGCGTTTACAAGATATTTTAAACTTTGCTAAAAAAAAAAATCCTTCGTTTTTAAACTTGGGAGGAACAGTAAAAACCGAATTGGAGTTCAATCGCCATTGGGGCTTAGGAAGTTCTGCTACTCTAATTGTAAATATCGCTTCATGGGCAAAAATAAACCCCTACCAATTGCTTGAAAACAGTTTTGGAGGTAGTGGTTACGATGTGGCCTGTGGTCTTGCCGAAGGTCCCATTTTTTTTACCAAAAAGAAAAACACCCCTAAAGTCGAACCGATAACTTTTTCGCCTCCATTTAGAAATGAATTGTATTTTGTTTATTTAAATCAAAAAAGAGATAGCCAAGAGGCCGTTCAAAATTTTGACGTGAAACGGGTCACTCCCACTCTTATTTCTACATTAGATCAACTCACCGAAGCTATTTCAATAAGCACAAATTTAAAGGAATTTACTGCCCTGATCGAACAACACGAAAATTTAATCGGTCAGTTGATCCAACAAAAAACGATAAAAGAAATTTTATTCTCAGACTTTTTGGGAAGTATCAAAAGCTTAGGGGCGTGGGGAGGTGATTTTATCTTGGCAACAGGTGGGAAGGAAACCCATGACTATTTTACGGAAAAAGGCTTCGATACTGTAATCCCCTTTAATCAAATGTGCAAGATCAATTAGATACGGTACGCTTAGGTTTTACTGAAACTCATTTTTTGACCATCTAGCACGGCTGTAATTTGATTTTTATCATAAACCGCCATAAAGATGTCATCTTCTTTTTTAACGTGAAGAATATTCTTTTTTTTCTTGTAGTCGGCGGAAAAAACTTTGACTTCCTCTTCTTGAGAATTGTATTTTACCCAGCCTTCTACTTGGTCTTCATTAGCAAAAATAAGCTTGTAATAACTCGCATCCGGTTCGTTGGTAGAAGTACACATCCAAACCGTCCCTACAAGGGCTAGAGACTGTCTGATTTTCTTTGTAAAACGAAATAATCGCATGAATTATAGCTTTTATCGATTTGCAAATCAAATTTCATGCCAAAAAAACCCTTAAGGCTGTTAAGGGTTTTATATTGTACAATTTTTAATTACTGCATTAGTAATAGAGAGCTCTATTGTCTTCTATTTCTGCTACGGATTCTAAGGCTACAAAAACATTTTCAATTAAAGTAAAACTAGCATTTCTTTGAATCTCCTTTGAATAAGCAGAGTAGTCCTCTAGATCTTCAACAATATTTTTCTGATTTAAAAGGATTTTATAAACACCTTTATCTCCTTGTACTAAATCAGAGAGTTCTCCTTCGTTCATTGCAAAAGCGGTCCCCACAACGTTGGGTTCGTTCCCTGCGCCTACAATGGTTGGATTTTTTTGATTTACTGCTGAGGCCGTTTCAACAGTTAGGTTTTCCTCTTCGGACAAAGCTTCTAAAGTAGTTTTATCTGCGTAGCGTTTTTTAATTAATGCGGCTTTCTTGTCTTCCATGAGGATTTTTCTCACTTCAGCGCCCACCTCGTCAATAGAAGCTAAACCTTCTTTAACTTTTGCGGTGAGTTGTACTACTACATAGCCTCCTTGGTTTAGTGAAAAGCGTCTGATGTCCCCTATCTTGGTGTCTTCTTCAAAAGCCCATCGAACAATATTTCTTTGTCCTGGCAGACCGGGTAAATTTTCTTCTAGGGCTGCAATTTGTTGCACGGGTCGTACTTGATAGTTACTTTTTTCAGCAATTGCTAAAAAATCGTTTTGTTCATTACTATCCATCTCAAACTGAGTAGCCTCTCTAAAAATTTCATTGGAAGTTTGATCTGAAGGAACCGCTTCGGTTACTACGTCAGCAATCAATGCTAAATCGTCCTTGTCGGTAACCTTGATAATATGGAACCCAAATTCCGTTTCGACTAAACCTACACGATTAACCCGATTGGTATTGACAAAATTAAAAAATTCTGTGGCCATTTCGCCCTCTTGGAAAAAGCCTAAATCTCCTCCACGCGTTCTTGTGGGACCATCCGAGTTTTCCAAGGCAAGTGCGTCAAAGTCTGCAGAGGCTCTTCTGGCAAGGCGATACACCCGATTGGCTTCTTTTTTTGCTTCTTCTTTTGTTCTAGTGACGTTGGAAGAAGCACGGGTTGCCCCTTCATAAGCAATCAAGATGTGACTCGCACGAAGGGATGCATTTTTTTTACGTCCTAAAAGTCTAGAAATCTTAAATGAATTTCCATCGCGATAGGGACCAAAAACTTCTCCCTCGTCTAAACTGAAAAGTATATCTGCATATTCGTTGTTGTATTGTCCACGGGGTTTGTACACGGAATCAAAAGAAACTTCGGAATATTGATCTACAAAATCTGCTACATTTTTGGTTTCTTTAAAACCTTCTAGCGTGTCTGTTAACTTAGAAACATTATTGTAAGCAATACGTTGGGACTTTAGTCCATCAAGGCGCAAACGAATGGTTGCCAAATCGTCCTCTGTGGGACGTTCATCAAAGGCGACATATTGAATATTTCGGGTCTCGTCTCGCTCGAATTCATCTTTGTGCTCTTGGATGTATTTTTTGATTTCGGAGTCTGTTACCTCAACAAGACTGTCGGGGATTACATCAAAAGGAATTTGAACGTATTGTATGTTTACATTGTCGTTTTCAAGGTGGTAATTGGCTTTTGCCTCAGCTTCTGTCATCCCAGCACTCGCCTTAATTAAATCCAGATAAATCCGTTGTTTTGCGATTCCAATGATACTTTGCTCTTGAAATTTCCAATTTTCGTAGGCCGTGGGGTTTGTAGATTTTAATTGAGCAATAAAATCCGTGAATATTCCAAAATCAAAAAACCCTGCCTCGTTTTGAAAATCTGGGTTGTTTACAATGTTATCATCCGATGAGATAATTTGTTCCAGTTGATCTTTACCCGCATCGATTCCTAGTTTTTCAAACTGCTGTTCAAATACAGTGTTTCTCAACGCTTGATTCCATACAAGGTTTACAGATTGTAAGGTGGAATAATTGTAGGTGCGTTCGGTTTGTTCGACCAGCTGGCGAAAGTAATTGAGCTCTACCTCTTCGTCATTGATCAGTGCGATAGGATCCGTAGGACCGGAATTTGAAGAACTTCCGTCAAACACTCCGGAGATTACAAAAGCGAAAAGCGCCATTCCGATTACGAGAATCAAAAAAATGGAGCGTTGTCTAATTTTTCCTAAAATGGCCATAGTTGCTATTTTTGATGGTTTGCGAAATTAAGCTATTCCTTTGAATAAAGAAAGTTCCTTTGTTTAAAAATAGGGATGTATTTTTTTACAGCTATGATCTAATCTCCTTGTGAATGCTCTAATAGAATTTGTTCAATCTTCGTAGCTGCAACTTTTTTAATGGTTAAGGTATTGGGTGGAATTTGGATTTGTTGTCCTTTCTTTGGGATTTCGCCAATATGGTATGCAATTAGACCACCTAAGGTTTCGTAAAACTCACTTTCTGGAAGTGAGAGGTTGTATTTTTGATTTAAATAGTCGACTTCCAAACGCGCAGAAAAATCAAATGTGGTTTCATCCAATTGTGTTTCAATATGAGCCACCGTGTCAAATTCATCTTCAATTTCTCCAAAGAGCTCTTCCACTATGTCTTCTACTGTCAATATTCCTGAAATCCCCCCGTGTTCGTCGATCACTACAGAAATACTTTTATGCTGACGTGTCAATAATTTTAAAACGTCATTGATCAGCATAGTTTCTGGGACATAGGCAAGAGGTAAAAGTATGTTTTTTAAAATCTTAGGATTTTTCATCATATCGAAAACATGAACATAACCCAAGATTTGATCGATTGATTTTTGATAAACTGGAATTTTAGAAAACCCAGTGGAAATAAAAAGCGCTTTGATTTCTTCAATGGGTGTATTTTCATCTACAGCAATCACTTCGGCTCGAGGTACCATAGCCTCTTTGGCTTTTACATCAGAAAACTCAAGGGCTTTTTGAAAAATTTGTATTTCAGAATCCAAGCCTTCTTTGTCTTGGGTAGATTCCAATTGTTCTTCAATATAATTTCCTAACTCTACCTTGGAAAAGGAGAGTTGTACTTGATCAGAATCTGTTTTTAAGAAGCGTTTTAAAATAAGGTCTGTAAATTGAATGATTAAGTAAGTAAGTGGATAAAATGTGTAGTAGAAAAAAGCTACTGGAACGGCAAAGATTTTAATGGCAAAATTGGCGTAAAGCTGAAAAAATACTTTAGGTAAAAACTCGGCTGTAATTAAGATGATCCCTGTTGAAATTAGGGTCTGATAAAACACCACTATCAAGCTGGGGTCAGCTCCTGTTAAGAGGGTTTCAGGGAAGAAGAGTTGGAGTATTCGATCTCCAGTAAAAATACCGTAGACTACAAGTGCAACATTATTTCCCAAAAGCATACTCGCTATGAATCGGGAAGGATTCTGAGTGATGTTTTTTAATACTTTAGAAGTAAAACTCCCTTGTAGTTTTTCAATTTCAAGGTAGATTCTATTTGAGGACACAAAGGCTATTTCCATTCCTGAAAAAAACGCAGAGAGTACCAAACTGAAAATAATGACTAAATCGGATCCGATCATTGAGAGGAGTTGTCCCTTTGATTAAATTTTTTTCTATAATGTCGTCTGAATAGCGCCATGAATATTGACAAAACTGCAAAACCCAAAAAATAATAAGCCCGCGTTTGATCATAGCCCCACAAGGTTATGGTTTTGTAGGTTGAGATCCCAGCAATAACCAAATAGAGAATTTCTGAAATTTTATAAGTTTTCATGCGTTTACAATTGAATATTAAAGGCTCAAAGTCTGCTCGACCTCAATTAGAAAATCTTGCTTCATTGAGTTGTTAAAGTATCCTTGGTTTCAGAAACAGCAACTGTACCGATAAGATTCCCTGTTTGAAATTTAGTAAAATCTTTATTGGTATCCAATCGAATGGCATCGAAATCGTAGTCTTTATCTTTAAATTTAAAGGGCTGTTCGGTAAATAACCATTCGTTTTCTGCATCCCAAAAAAGCTGCTGTGTGGTAAGTACGGAACCCTCATGAGATTTTAATTGTACGTTTCCTTTTAAGTCTATGAGCTTGGTGTCATTGTAGAGTGTTCCGAAATCGGCGAGAACTTCATTTTCATTTCCTTGGTCATCAAAGAAGATCACTTTCAGTCCTTCTGGAAACTCTGCATATCGAAAATCTAAATTGGTATAGTCAATGTGTTTCGGAGCTGTTAGAATCGCTTGTATTTTGATGGAATCAGTGTATACCATTCTTATATTTGATGCAGTTCCTATGGGGTCTTGACGGTCGCTATTGATTTCTTTTAACGCACTTGTATTGTCTTCACAAGAAATAAAAAGGGCTGCGGTACCTACCACAACCCTGAAAAAAATTTTATGTAAAGAGAGGTCCATTTACAGTTTCGGAACGGTCACGCTTCGGTTTATCCAACAACTGAATTTAATCACTGCCCCTTCATTTCCTTCGGTAAAAATATCCGTTTTACTGGGCGCTCTTCCGATATAGCTTTCCGCTGTCCGTTTTGCTATTTTAGAAAGGGAATTATCTACATTTCCTGCTTTTTTAGCTAAATCTGCGGCTAACCAATAAACTGCTCTCTTGTTAAATTGAGTGTCTCCACATTCGTTGGCACTGTCTGCATACATGTTTGCAATCAGTAAGTAGGCACGCCCTAAAGAAGGCTGAAAACCAAGTGCTTTGTTTGCATAGCTTCTAGCCGAACTTCTTCTCCCTGCAATTTTAAATTTATTTGCAATTTTTAAAAGAATTTTAGCCTTTCTGTAATTGTCTGTTTCAAGAGCAATAGACTCTTCGTAGTATTTTAAAGCTTCATCTGCATTTCCGCGCTTGTCATTTAACAAGCCTAGGTAGTAGGCAGAATCCGCAGAAGGGTCTAGGGTGTGGAGGGCTTCCACTAGGGTGACAAAGAAAGGATCGTCTGAACATTCTTTGCTGTCCATACGACTTGCAGCACGCTTTAACCAAACAGATTCACCTTTGTTCTCATCAAAGTTTCTTTTGTATAAAGGAATAAGGTTTTCACAAGTCGCCTCTTTAGCGATGATGGCATCTAAGTTAGACAAAAACGTACCGATGGCTTTGGAGTTGATATTGTATACTCTTTTTCGTCGTTGCTCTTTACTAGTCAATGCATTTCCTTCGTCTTCTTTTTTTAGAATCACGTCTAATTTTTTCGCTAGTTCAGTAGTTTCAATTTCAAATTTTTCAGAAACCTCTTCATACTTATTAAACAGCATCTCCATGCTCACCTCACTGTCTCCTGCTTTATATCTGTCATAAAGCGTTTTGAAGTAATTGTATAAGTGTTTTGGGTTGGTAAAGCTTTTTGCATCTTTAGTATACGCTTCTTCAAAAGTGGTATATACCACTTTTAAGTCTGCTATTTTATAATCGAGTAATGCCTGTGCTTTTCTACTGAGTACGTCCCCTACAGAACTTTTATTTTTCTTTGCAGGAAAGTATTGAACCCACTCGTCATAAAGTTGAATTAGGTCTTTTTTAGACGCATCAACTTCCTCGGGGGTTCCATTTTTAATGTAATGTTTTAAAATGCGTTCTCCATAGGTGTAAATCGCGGCATTGAGGTCTGGACAACTCTGTCTAACTCGTGTCCAAGGTTCCATTGCGGATGCGTAGTTTTTAACTTTTACATACTCTGCGAATATGGATAAATCTTGCATACAAGCGTTGCTATCTTGGGCTTGAATTTGATTCTGAAAAATCAATCCTAGTAATATAATCCCAAAAACGTATAGCTTTTTCATCTTAATTATTTTTAATTATACTTTCTTTTTACAAACCAAATATCGTTTAGCGACAAACCGACGCGTAACGCAACTATTGTTTCTTGTACCAAACCTGCCTCTTTTTGGCCTCGCTGACTAATTTCTAGTCCAACGTTAGCATTGGACAGACCTGCTAAAGGCAAACCTAAACCAAAAGATATGCCAGTTTCTGTTAAAGGTATGTTATTGACAATTGTACTCATCTGTTCTGTGCGAAATCCAAAGCGGTAAACCACTCGGCTCCAGAAACTTGTGAATGAAGCGTAATTGGGAATAAAGTATCCTCCAGCAGCCCATTTTTTAGCATCTCTGTAAGAAACATTTGTTCTTTTAAAAAATTCATTGCTAAAGGTAGCAGATTTTATCAAATTATATTGTACCCCCAAAAACCATTTCTTGTCTTTGCCTAAACCCAACCCAAAACGTCGTGTCTCGGACAACTCCAAATTGGTTTGATCCAGTCCCGAAGAAGAGAGGTCAATTTCTGCCAAATCAATTATCGCTTGACTGGAAAATGATTGTACATAAAAAATACGGTTGTTTTGAGAATCTAAGTTGCCTCTCGGTTGATAGGCAATCATGGCTTGGGCATTGTATTTCTCCGCAATCGGAATATTCGCTTGTGCTGAGAATTGAAGACTCAACCCGGAAACACTGGAGTCATTTGTAAGAAAAGTTCCATTATCAACGCCATCTAGATACTGTCCGGTTCTATAAAACAAATTCCCAAAATTGTAATTTATAGTTGAGCCTATCGACAAATTGGGAGTGATCGGAACTCCTAAAGAGAAATAGGCTTGGTTTAACCCCCCTCTCCCTTCATAGAGATTGAAGACATCTGTATCAGAAAGTTGAGAGATTTTTTCTATTTGGTACCCCACCGAAGTAAATGGGAGTATTCCAAATCCAAAACTGAATTTTTTTGCTGGAATACTAACCGCGAGGTAATCCAAAGCGGCAAGGTCAGAATTTTCTGACGCTGAGGCAGAGGCTAGACTGTTATTTGTATAATTTATCCCTACAGAATAGGTCGTAACCTTTAAAAACCCATAGCTGGCAGGATTGTTCAAATTGGCGTGAATCGAATCTGTAAAAACATCCAGACCACCCATATGACGTGTCGCTTGTGTTCCATTAAAACTGCGCTCCCCTAGACCTGTAGCGGAATAAGGAGAAGACACCGTGTTTTGTGCAACGAGCGGGGCAGTCATCAAAAGTAAAATGAAAAAAGCGTTTACTCGATTCATGAATTTGTATTGCTTGCTAATAAGAAGTTCAACCCTTTGGCTAGGAAATTTGAATGCGCAAATATGCTATTTTTTAATGGTTTAGGCAACATTTGAGCGTCTCCACCTGTTAAAATAACCGTTAAAAAGTCAAATTTGGCTTCATAATAGGAAATTGCGGTCTGTATTTCTGAAATAATTCCCTGTGAAACCCCACTGTGCATTGCACTTTTTGTATTGGTCCCAAAAAATTGAGCTGTTTTCTTTGGCTCCAAGGCAGGTAAAAGTCCAGAAAAGGAATGCATAGCATTATAACGCATTCGATATCCTGGACTGATAGCCCCTCCGTGGTGAAGCCCTTCTCGATCTAAAATATCATAGGTAATACAACTTCCTAAATCGATAATTAAAACGTTTTGATTGGGGTATTCTAAAGTACACGCCGCTAGCAAAGCAACACGATCTGCACCTAATTGATGACTGGGTGCGTAAAGGGTTTTAAAGGGCAGTCGCAAGTCCGCAGAACACAAAATAACCGGTAAAGGCACCAGAGCCCTCTGTAAATCTGCTGTTATGGATCTGTTGACATCAGATACAATGCACTTTTCAATTAAAGGGTATTCTCTCTGCAGTTGCGTTAGGGTGTTTTCCCAATGGTCATAGGAAACGGTTCTTGTGTCGATATCCCGATTGTCATCAAATACAAAATATTTGATTTGCGTGTTTCCTAGATCAATGATTAGTTGCATGGTATTCGCTTGCGCCTGTAAAATTACAAAGAAAATAAGTGAAATGATTTTGTGAGAATACAAAAGCCAACTATATTTGCACTTGCTTAAA
>DBBQ01000015.1:131364-134283 GCA_002292265.1 Flavobacteriaceae bacterium UBA980
TTTAATCTTGTTTATCAGTGACTTATAAATTTGGTTATAGTACTGGAGGACCACATTTTAACTCCGTAAGCCATTGATTTACAGGGTCATATTGTTATAATTGTAAGACTGAAGAGTATGGAAAATAAAATAATACATCAAGTCGTTGTTTTGATAATTATTGTCATTGCTATTATTCTTTCAAAATTCGTAATTTAATACCCATGAAAAACTTTTTTGAATTTGATTTTAGTAACATCCGTGGAGACCTCTTTGGAGGGCTGACTGCGGGGATTGTAGCATTACCGCTCGCACTTGCTTTTGGTGTGAGTTCTGGACTTGGTCCAAGTGCAGGACTCTATGGAGCTATCTTTGTTAGTTTCTTTGCTGCACTCTTTGGAGGCACGCCAACACAAATATCAGGACCTACTGCGCCCATGACGGCGGTGTCCCTTGTTTTTATTGCTGAAATGCTTGCTAGGTTTGATGGCAGTATAGAGGCTGCCCTGCCGACCATTCTATCGGTATTCTTACTTGCAGGACTTATTCAAATCCTCTTAGGGATTATTGGTATCGGCAAATACATACGTTATATTCCCTACCCTGTCGTCTCTGGCTTTATGACTGCCATAGGCGTTATTATCTTAGTTACACAAATAGCCCCAACCATGGGATATTACGTAAAAGAAGATACAAGCTTTATAGAGAAGTTTAAACCCCAGGCAGAAGAAATCATATTAGAGAATATATTGAAAGAAGAGATGGGAGAAGGGATACTCGTTTTAGAAAACTTTGAAACTACCATCGATCGTGCTGAAAAGGTATCAGAACAAGATATAATGATGGAGGCTAAAACCTTAGCAGGTCGAAAATCTTCTGGCGTCTTGGGCACAATAAAAATACTACCTCGTATTCTAGGTAACATCAATTACCTTGAGCTCTGTCTTGCACTTTTAACCATTGTAATAATCTATGGATTTAAATGGGTTACCTCTACAGTACCAAGTACGCTTGTGGCGCTGTTTGTCGTCTCATTTGGAGCGTACGCTTTAGGTTTAGACTATCGTCCAATAGATTCTATACCCAGTGGGTTACCAATACCGCAGTGGGGATTATTTGTCTCCTTTGGGATAGAGACCGTAACTCTTTATATTTTTACTGCAATTACCTTAGCCCTGTTGGGGGCAATCGATTCGCTTTTAACTTCTGTTGTGGCCGATAACATGACTAAGACTATCCACAATCCAAACAAGGAACTTGTAGGACAAGGAATAGGAAATGCTTTTGGAGCACTCTTTGGGGGTATCCCTGGAGCAGGTGCCACTATTCGTACCGTAGTAAATATTAACTCAGGAGGGAAGACACGCCTTTCGGGAATGGTTGCTGGTCTATTGTTACTATTCATTCTCTTGGGCATTGGACCAATCGCTTCTCAAATACCTGCAGCTGTACTAGCTGGGATTTTAATTACAGTTGGAATAGGAGTAATGGACTACAAAGGATTAAAGGCTATTCCTTACATGCCAAGAGCTGAAGTCTTCATTTTAATTGTCGTGTTAGTTTTATCGTCTGTTTGGAATCTGGTTTATGCCGTGGGGATTGGTCTTGTGATTGCCTCGCTAATGTTCATGAAGATGATTGGAGACAAGGCTGCAGAGAGCTTTAATATACAGCCGCTAAAGAAGGAAGGCGTCTGGAAGGATGAAAAGAGAATTAAGAAGGGAGACAAGGTTTTTCTAAAGCATTTAGAGGGACCTCTGTTTTTTGGTTCTACCTCGAAGTTTACTGAAGTGGCCAAGCAAATTCCGAAGGACAGTGAAAAAGTCGTTTTTCGAATGGATCGAGTTCCCTATATCGATCAGTCTGGACTCTACGCTTTAGAATCTGTTATCCTCGGTTTTATTCAAGACAATATAGAGGTAGAAATTGTAGGCCTTCAGAAGCAGCCTCAATACATGATGGAGCGGATTGACATTATCCCTGACCTTATTCCAAGACATAACTTATTCAAATCAATCGAAGACTACATCAACACAAAAGACGATTAAATGTTAGCTGCTCAACTCTGAAATAACTTCTGTTAGATTTAACATAAGTTACCCTATAATTTTCCTTAGGAAGAAAAAATTAACCCCGATATAAAATCCACTCCGAAAAGGGTTTAGGGGAAAAGTATTTTCTCAGTTAAAAGAAACCTCATCTTTGAAATACTGATATACTAATCAATTCAGAAGATTTGAAGAGAGTCTATCAAATCTTCTTATTCCTTCATTCTGATACACTTTGATTAATTAACCTCTTAACTTTAATATTACCCTTCATACTATTTTCCCACTCTAATAAATCCTTTTCGGTGATGTATTTTGAATGTGTGGATACTTCTATCATTTTCAATCCTCTATTTCTTCTCCAATCTTCTATGGTTACTCTATCTACTCCATAGAGTTCCATTAAATCCTTTTTACTCAATCTTCTTTCCATATACTTTTATCTCTTCTTTTTCTAATAATTCATCAAACATCTTATCATACATTTCTCTATCTCCTGAGATTCGGTATTTCTCAAGTTTATGAGAAAAGTTTTTAATCAAGACAGACTTCTTCTTTAATAGTTCTACCATATGTCTTGCTTGTTCATCCGTTATCTTTTCTTTCATATTATTTCCTTTCAGAGTATTTTATAAAACAGTAATAACCTCGTACTTGAAATACTTAATCAGTTCGAGGTTGATACTCTTTATTTTAAACTTTTCTATTATTTAAAATTTAACTACTACTTCACAATGAGATATAGTGAGTCCATTAAGGGAAATTCCCATTTAAAAAAACTGTTTCCATTTTTCAGTTGAATCTAACAGACACTCAAACAAGAATTCAACCTATCTGCATTTTTACGAGTTCAGACCTTTCTTCTTTACCTCTCGGAACACTAATGACTGGT
>DBBQ01000003.1 GCA_002292265.1 Flavobacteriaceae bacterium UBA980
ATTAACCCACGTTTTTTTAACCAAAATATCGAACAGAAAGCTCCAGAAAAGAAAATACCTTCTACGGCTGCAAATGCGATAAGACGCTCTGCAAAAGAATCCGAATCAATCCAGCGCAGGGCCCAGTCAGCTTTCTTTTTGATGGCTGGAAAAACCTCAATTGCCTTAAAGAGATTGTCTTTTTCAGCATCATCTTTGACATAGGTATCGATCAGTAAAGAATAAGTTTCAGAATGAATATTTTCCATCATGATTTGAAAACCATAGAAAAATTTGGCTTCCGAATATTGCACTTCATTGACAAAATTCTCCGCTAGATTTTCATTAACGATTCCATCCGAGGCTGCAAAGAAGGCTAGGATGTGTTTGATAAAATACTTTTCGTCCTCACTCAACTTACTATTCCAGTCTGTAAGGTCTTGATGTAAATCAATCTCTTCAGCAGTCCAAAAACTCGCCTCCATTTTTTTGTACCATTCCCAAATATCATGATGTTGGATTGGAAAAATTACAAAACGGTTTTCATTTTCTTGGAGGATTGGTTCTACAGCTGCCATCTTTTGCGTGTTAAATTTTGATTAATTAAAGGTTGTTTTTGTGTTTAACAAAGATTCTAAATTGTAGTTAAAATTGAAAGAGCAACTTTTCCACAATGCAGCTTAGTTTTTAACAAAAAGCTACTTTTTTTCCTTTTTTATCAAAAATCAAGAAATTACAACTTGTTGATTATCTGTTGTTTGAATAAAAAATATCGTGTTAGCCCCCAAAAACAGTAGGATGTTCTCAAGAGGTCTTTTTGGCGAAAGTTTCTAAGGCTTGGTACCAAGCTGTTCCAAATTTTCGAATTAAGGCTTTTTTTACAAACTGATACACGGGAATTTTTAACGTAGCCCCCAGATCACAAGCATCTGAACAAATGGACCAGGCGTGGTAGTTTACAGCTGTCATTTTATCGTAGTGTTGAACCCGTACAGGATACAAATGACAAGAAATGGGTTTTTGAAAATCTATGGCCCCTTGCTGATGGGCTTTTTCTATACCACAAGAAGCTGTTCCATTTTCAGAAAAAACCGTGTAAGCACATTCTTTTCCCTTCACCAGAGGAGTTTCAAAATCTCCATCCAGTCCCTTGACAAAGACCCCCTGCTCTTCAATAGCCTGTGTGCCTTTGTCATTTAAATACGGTTTGATCTTGGGATAGTTTTTTTGAAGAAAAACAACTTCTTCTTTTTCCAAAGGTGCGCCCGCCTCACCTTCCACACAACATGCGCCTTTGCATTTGGCGATATTACAAACAAATTCTTTGGAAATTAGGTCGTCTGAGACTAGGGTATTTTCTATGGAAATCACGCTCTTTTTTTGTTAAAAATAAACATTTTAAAAGCGATGATTCAAAGAATGGACTTAGATTTGTAAAAAGTTTGGAGCTGTGTTTAATTTCAAAGAAGTCCTTACCGCTAGTGTCGTATTGTTTGCCGTAATCGATATCATTGGCAACATTCCTCTAATCATCTCATTGAGAGAAAAAGTGGGCCATATCCAGTCCGAAAAAGCCTCCCTTATTGCTGCGGTAATCATGATTGGATTTTTGTTTTTAGGAGATGAAATTTTAAAACTTATTGGAATTGACATCAATTCTTTTGCCGTAGCAGGTTCTTTGGTTATCCTTTTTTTAGCATTAGAAATGATTCTTGGCGTGCATCTGTTTCGAGACGAAGCTCCGGAAACTGCTTCGATAGTACCCCTTGCTTTCCCCATGATTGCAGGAGCAGGAACCATGACTTCCTTACTCTCTCTTCGTGCAGAATATCATGTGCTGAACATCATTATCGCGATTCTGATCAATATCCTCTTTGTCTATGTCATTTTAAAATCCTCCAAATACATCGGAAATAAATTGGGAAAATCGGGAATCAATATCATTCGAAAAGTTTTTGGAATTATTCTTTTAGCAATTGCAGTAAAGCTTTTTACTACAAATATTGGTCAACTTATTTAATACCCTTTAAAACTATGAAAATTGCACTTCCTCTATTCATGATTCTCGCTCTGGGCATGTGCGTGTTTAATCTGATTCAAATTGATTGGAACAATCCGTTGGGTGAAAAAAGCAGTGTGGCTGTCATTGGAGTACTGGCCTCAGCCAGTTCTTTTCTGTTACTTTTACTTTTAATGCTTTCAAAAAAAATTGCACAGAAGCTGAAAAAATAAGCTAACGCTTGGCGATCTCATCAAGGGCTCTGAGAATAAAAGGATCCGTTTGATTGATTATTCGGATGTACATGTTTTCGTTAAAACGTTGCAGGGCGATAAATGCTTTTATGGAGTTTAAAATCCGTGTCTCATTTTCTGGTGTTACTTCAACAGGAAGACTGTTTGATTTACAAAACACTTTAAAGGCAGCAATAAATTCTTCAGGATAAGGCAACTCTTCGTTGAAGAATTGAGGTGCGTTGTCGAAATCAAATTTTTTGTAGTGTTTGTCCAATTCTAAAAACACAAACAGATCAATCAGATTAGAGCTAATCAAGTAACTGTTCCAGGCCTCTTCGGGACTGTCTTCATTTGCAATATAAATATCAGGAGTGATTCCTCCCCCACCGTACACGGTTCTTCCTTTGGGAGTTTTAAAAATCAAACTGTCATTGACTGGAATTTTTGTAGGATCTCCCATCTCACCCGTTTGATAGCGTTGGCGAACCTCTGCGTAATAATCCGATCGACTGGAAGAGTCATAGGGTCTTTGTATGGATCGTCCCGTAGGAGTGTAGTATCGGGCTGTAGTGAGCCGAACCTGATCTCCCTGTCCCAAAGGAAGCTGTTGTTGCACCAACCCTTTACCAAAAGTGCGACGTCCCATAATAAGTCCACGGTCGTTATCTTGAACGGCTCCGGCAATAACCTCACTGGCAGAGGCTGAATCTTCATCCACCAAAACAAAAAGGCTGCCTCGTTCGAAGAGTCCTTGGGAGGAAGAAACCGTACGTTCTCTTTTTCCGTTGTTGCCTTCCACGATCACAATGGGTTTTGATGCTTCTAAAAAGTCATCTGCAATTTGCTTAGCGGGGAGCAAATAGCCCCCTGGATTGCCTCTCAAATCTAAAATAAGATCGTTCATCTGTTGCTCGAGCAATGAGGTCAAAGAGTTCTGAAACTCGGAATAGGTGGTTTGGGAAAAACGATTGATCTTGATGTAGCCTGTGTTTTGATCGATCATGTACGCGCTGCTGACGCTAGGAAGCGGAACAGGTCCTCGGAGAATATCGAACGTGTAGATCAAATCTTGTTTTTTCCGATAAACAGTCAAACGAACTGGAGTGGAAGAATTGCCCTTCAGTCTTCCTACAATTTGATCGTTTTGCAATTCTTTCGAATAAAGCGTGTCTTGGTCTGCCATCAGAATACGATCCCCAGACTTTAACCCGGCTCTTTCGCTAGGCCCTCCTTCTAAGACTCTACTTACCGAAATCGTGTCTCGGATCATGCGAAACTGCACCCCAATACCTTCAAAATTTCCTTTCATACTCTCGGCTAGGGATTCATTTTGAACCGCTGGAATATAAACGGAATGAGGATCCAGTTCATCTACAATATCTTCGATTACCACACGGACTAAACTGTCGGCATTGATTTTATCAACATAGTCCTGAGTCAGGTAAGTCATCAAACGATTTAATTTGGTAATGCTCGGATGGGCTGCATTTTTCGCTACTACTTTGGGGCTAAAATTCGACCCAAAAAGATACCCGATGGCTGCAGAAAGCACCACAATTAGAAACAGAAAAATAGTATTTCTTTTCATACGAGTTTGGTTTCATCTGGAAGGTGCTGTAATGCCACTCCGGCTTTTTTCAAAAAGTCTAAGCCCGTCACATCTTTGTACGCTCTGGAGTAAACCACCCTTACGATACC
>DBBQ01000031.1:0-2110 GCA_002292265.1 Flavobacteriaceae bacterium UBA980
GTTTCTGCATCTCTGGGAGCAGCAATTTGCAGGTTGGGAATACACCGTAAAAAAGCAATGTCAAAAAGACCGTGGTGGGTAGGTCCATCGTGTCCTACGATCCCGGCGCGGTCAATACAAAAAACTACAGGGAGTTTTTGAAGGGCGACATCGTGAATGATCTGATCGTAAGCCCGCTGTAAAAAGGTAGAGTAAATGACACAAAAGGGGAGGATTCCTTGCGTTGCCATTCCTGCAGCAAGTGTAACAGCATGCTGTTCCGCAATGCCCACATCAATGCATTGTTCGGGTAAGGACTCCATCATTTTTACCAAGCCACTCCCCGTAGGCATAGCCGGAGTAATGGTAACAATCTTTTTATTTTTTCGGGCAAGTTCAAGGAGTGTGGTTCCAAAAACCTCTTGGTATTTAAGCGTCTTATTTTTTTGAGAAGGGTTCAGTTTACCTGTTAACGGATCAAACTTCCCAGGAGCGTGATAGGTGACTTGCGCTTCTTCTGCAGTAGAGAGGCCTTTTCCTTTGGTGGTAACCAAGTGAAAAATTCGCGGGCCATCCATTTTTTTTTGTTTTTCAAAAGCAGTACAAAGCGCCACGATATCGTGTCCGTCGATGGGACCGTGATACGAAAGATTTAAGGCCTGAAAAAAGTTAGGGGAGGAAGGGACTTGCTTTTTAACCCCATCAAAATAAGTTTTTAACGCCCCCACACTGGGGTCAATACCCATACTGTTGTCGTTCAGTACGATCAGCACATTGGCTTGGGTGGTTCCCAAATGATTCAGGGCTTCGAAAGCCATTCCATTGGCGATGGAGGCATCTCCTACTACGGCAATGTGAAGACGACTTCGATCGGAAGTACTCAATGCCATCCCTAGCGCGGCGGAAATGGCTGTCCCGGCATGACCTGTTCCAAAGGTGTCGTAGGGACTTTCCTCTCGGTTGGGGAAACCGCTGATTCCTTTGCGTTGTCTTAATTGGTTAAAGGCTTTCCGCCGTCCCGTAAGCATCTTGTGGCCGTAGGCTTGATGGCCCACATCCCAGAGTAACAAATCTTCTGGAGTGTTAAAACAATAGTGCAAAGCGACAGTGAGTTCCACAGTACCCAAACTGGAGCCCAAATGGCCTTCGCCTTTGGCCAGTGCATGGATGATCTCTTGCCGCAATTCCTCGGCAAAACCTGGAAGGGCTTCTGAGGGAAGCTTACGTAAATCCGCTGGACTTTGAATCTCCTTAAACCGGTTTGTAGCCATGGGGTAAAGGTAAGGCAAAACATTTTCAAGAGACAACGCCCGAGAATGTGTATTTTTAACCGATGGAATTAGACGACGTCTATTTTATGAAACTCGCTTTGCAGGAAGCTGAACAGGCCGCAGCATTGGATGAAGTACCCGTAGGTGCTGTGGTGGTGGTAGATCAAAGAGTGATTGCACGCGCGCACAACTTGACCGAGCGACTACACGATGTGACGGCCCATGCTGAAATGCAAGCCCTGACTTCTGCAGCTCATTTTTTAAACGGAAAATACTTGGTCGGCTGTACCCTATATGTCACTTTGGAACCCTGCGTGATGTGTGCAGGGGCCTTGGCCTGGAGTCAATTGAATCGAGTGGTGTATGGAGCTTCAGATCCCAAAAGAGGATTTCAACAAGTAGGAATCGCACTGCATCCGAAAACTACCGTCACCCCCGGAATTCTCCAAGAAGAATCAAAAGCGTTGCTGGATCATTTTTTTGCTAGAAAAAGGAAATAAAAAAAGCACCTTGTCTCCAAGATGCTCGATACCTAGTAATAATATATATACTTACAATAGGGTAATGTTGGAAGCTTGCTTCCCCTTTTTACCTTCTTCTTCTACATACTCTACTTTAGCCCCTTCTCTAAGGGTCACGCCGTTTAGACCTGAAATGTGTACGAATACGTCTTCTCCAGACTCATCGTTGGTAATAAAACCAAATCCTTTGGCTTCATTGAAAAATTTAACTGTACCAGTCATGTTTGTATTTAAAAATTATGCACAAAGGTAACTTTATTATTTGGGCATTTTCTTTTTTTAACACTTTTTTTGTTAGTAAAGTGATTGATTTTCAATTATTTTCACCAAAACCCAATT
>DBBQ01000031.1:2203-7255 GCA_002292265.1 Flavobacteriaceae bacterium UBA980
ATGGTTCACCCCAGGCGCGAGCTGAAAAAGAGGATTGCTTATGCCAATGAAAAATAAAGTTTTGCTTTAGGCACTAGAGAGTAGTTCATTTGCGAAGTCCTGTATTCCTTGAATAATTTTTGTACTGGTCTTTTCAGAAGCGATTTTGTGATCGTCTTTGTATTGGTGCAATAACTTCGGGTTGATTTTTAAATAAGTCGCTAAAGCGGTTACGTTAAACACATTGTAATGTTTGAAAAATTGACCTAAGTCCAAGCAAAATTCAAGCTGGTATTTTTTTGGAATCAGTGCTCCGTCCTCTGCCATACCTTCTAGGTGAAATGCAAAAGCTTCTGCAAATTCATTCCTTACGTGGTCCCAGGAAGTACCCAAGGAAAAAACACCAGGATAATTGGGTGTATAAGCACTAAAGCCTGTTTTTGATTTTTCAACAATGATTTTAATCTTTTTCATGAATCTGTGCTTGTTTAAATATTGATTTCAAAGTACCGATAGGAACATCACCTTTATGTATGGGAAGAGTCACACGACCCTTTTTTACAGCGTGTTTAAATTGTGCATGACTCCCCTTTTGGGAAACTTTGTACCATCCATCTCTTTTGAGGCGCTTCAGTAAATCTCTTACTTTCACAGAATAAAAGTATAAAAAAATATACTTTTAATTAGAAGTTTAACTGTTTTAGTTACAAAGATTTTTGTGAATCGGGGCATGGATTCAAGGGGCTTTAATCTTCCCCTCGCATCTTTTTTAGATTTTCCTCAGAAAGGGTATAATCTTTTAGTCGTTTCCCTTTCCAGCGGTGGTAAAGAAAAAGTGGGAGGTAAAGAAAGGTTCCTGCGAGTACGCTAAACCCGATTATGCGTTCCCCCTGGGCAAATTCAACATAGGTTTTGTGATACAGTCCATAGCCCAGACTGATTAGAATCAAACAGAATAAAACCCAGAGCAATTGTTTCATCGGGTACTATTTATTTTTTTTAAAAGGTCAGATGGAACATCCAAATTATCATACTGCTCTGTGACTACAAATAGTAATGGATGTTTCATTCCTCCTTTTTTGGCAATGTTTTTAGGGCGAGTTCCTCAAGTTGCAAAGCATCTATACTTGCAGGCGCGTCAATCATCACATCGCGACCACTGTTGTTTTTTGGAAAGGCAATAAAATCACGGATGGTTTCTTCCCCCCCTAAAATAGCAACCAGTCGATCCAATCCAAAGGCAATCCCCCCGTGTGGTGGGGCTCCATATTGGAAGGCATCCATCAAAAATCCAAATTGGGCTTGGGCTTCTTCTTTGGTAAAACCTAGTAGATCGAACATTTGGGCTTGGAGTTTTTGATCGTGAATTCGAATGGATCCACCGCCGATTTCATTTCCATTCAACACTAAGTCATAGGCATTGGCCTTGACGGCTGCAGGATCGGTTGTTAATTTTTCTAAATCTTCAGGTTTGGGTGATGTAAAGGGGTGGTGCATGGCGTGGTAGCGTTGGGTTTCTTCGTCCCATTCCAAAAGGGGGAAGTCGGTGATCCACAGGGGAGCAAACTCCTCGGGCTTTCGCAATCCCAAACGTTCTGCTAGTTCCATTCGCAATGCACTGAGTTGGGTTCGCGTAGTCTTTGCTTCACCAGAAAGTACGAGGAGTAAATCTCTTGCTTTTGCTCCCGAGCGTTCTGCCCATCCGGACAGATCGGCCGGGGAAAAGAATTTATCGACAGAAGATTTATAGCTACCGTCTTCGTTGCATTTGACCCATATCAAGCCTTTGGCCCCGATTTGTGGGCGTTTGACCCAATCGATCAAGGCGTCTAGTTCCTTGCGGGTATAGCTTGCCGCACCGGGAACCGCAATTCCAACGACCAACTCCTGACTGTCAAAAACGCCAAAGCCTTTGCCTTGAGCTAAATCATTCAGTTCTGCAAAGGTCATCCCAAAACGAATATCAGGCTTGTCGTTCCCGTAGGTTTTCATCGCTTCCTCATAGGTCATTCTTGGAAATTCAGAGACCTCTACGCCTTTGATTTCTTTTAGCAAATGACGGGTCAGTCCTTCAAATTGATTTAAAATAGACTCTTGATCCACAAAGGTCATCTCACAATCGATCTGGGTAAATTCTGGCTGTCGGTCGGCACGCAGGTCTTCGTCTCGAAAACATTTGACAATTTGAAAATACTTGTCCAGACCACCTACCATCAGCAGTTGTTTAAACGTTTGAGGGGATTGGGGCAAGGCGTAAAACTGTCCTGGATTCATGCGGGAAGGGACTACAAAATCGCGTGCTCCTTCAGGTGTGGATTTGATTAAATAAGGGGTTTCCACATCGATAAAGCCGGCATCGGTCAAATAGTTGCGAACGGCCATCGATACTTGAGAACGGAAAAGTAGTTTTTCTTTAACGGGATTTCTGCGAATGTCTAAATAGCGGTATTGCATACGAAGTTCTTCCCCTCCATCGGTTTGGTCTTCGATAGTAAAAGGTGGGGTTTGGGCTTCGTTTAAGACGGTTAACTCTTCTACCAATACCTCAACAGCCCCAGTATTCATATTGGGGTTTTTGGATTCCCGTTCGATGACGCTCCCACGAATTTGAATCACAAACTCACGTCCCAGATTTTGCGCTTTTTCAAACACGGCCTTTGGGGTGCGTTCTTCGTCAAAAACCAACTGGGTAATGCCGTAGCGGTCGCGCAAGTCCACCCATACGATAAAGCCTTTGTTTCTGCTTTTTTGAACCCATCCCGATAAGGTAACGGATTGCTTTAAGTCTTCGATACGGAGTGCACCGCAGTGGTGTGTTCTATACATAAGTTCTACTGTTGTGACAAAAATAAAAAATCCTGAAGCGCGAACCTCAGGATTTGATCTACTTTATAAAATCTTCTTGATCCAAAGTTTAATCGAATAAATAATGGAGAAGGTGGCGGGGACAATGACCAAAGTCAAGAAGGTGGCAAAAGTCAGTCCAAAAATGACGGTCCACGCTAGTGGTCCCCAAAAAATCACATTGTCTCCTCCCACATAAATTTTCGGATCCCATTCAGAGAAGAGAGAGAAAAAGTCAATATTGAGCCCTATGGCAAGGGGAATCAATCCTAAAACAGTAGTAATTGCCGTAAGTATTACGGGTCGCAAACGTGCCGTTCCCCCTTCGATAATGGCTAAGGTAGTCTCGTTTTTTCCTAGTAGCGTTCCTGGAGCAATATTGAGTTCCGCACTTTTCCGATCGATTAAAAGCTGGGTGTAATCTAGTAGTACTACACCGTTGTTTACTACAATTCCTGCTAAAGCAATAATCCCCATCATGGTCATCAAAATAACAAAGGGCATCTGAAACGCCATCAAGCCGAGGAAGACTCCTGTAAAACTTAAAAAGATTGATAATAAAATGATGAGTGGTTTGGAGATGGAGTTGAACTGGAATACCAAAAGCAGCAGAATTAATCCCAAAGCAGCTAATAAGGCATTTGATAGAAAGGACATATTTTTCTCTTGCTCTTCAATTTCTCCAGAAAACTTAAACTGAACCCCTTGTGGTAATTCATAACTCGCCAATACACTTTTTACTTGATCCACCACCGCATTGGCATTGTATCCAGCGAGGACGGGGGAGTACAAGGTGACCACCCTATTGAGTTGCCGGTGTTTGATGGCATTGAAGCTGGTACTGTTTTCCCGCTCGATGAGGGCGGTGACAGGGATCTCTTTGATTTGCCCATTGGCGGGATCTCTAAAAATGATATTTTGATTGAACAGCGCGTTGTCGTCGTAGCGGTTGGCTTTGTTAAATCGTACATTAATGTCGTAGTCATCCCCTCCTTTTTTAAAGATCCCTGCTTTAGCTCCAAAGAGGGAAGTTCTGAGCAGTTGTCCTACTTGAGAAGTAGAAACCCCGAGTTCTCCAGCTTTCTGACGATCGATAGTGAGTTGTACCCCAGGCTTGTTTTTATTGACATCAATTTTCAGTTCTTCCACCCCTTCCACATTGACACGGTTCAGGTGTTCTTTCATTTTTTCGGCGGTTTGAATCAACCCTAAATAGTTGGTCCCTGTAATTTCAATGGTAATGGGATAGCCCGCTGGTGGACCATTGGCATCTTTTTCAACAGAAATGGCCACCCCTGGGAATTTACCATCCAATTGCTTTTGAATGTCCATCCGTAAGGCTTCACTGGAAATCCCTCCGCGCAGTTTGAATTCGCGCATGGTGAGTGTGATTTTTCCTTTGTGAGGAAGCTCGTTGGTATTGCCGCTATCGATAAACGGGTTTCCGGCTCCTTCACCCACTTGTGCCACTCCGGACTCTACCAATAAATTGAACGTTCCATTGTTGTACTCAGGGCGCGCAATGACATCGAAGATCTCGGATTCTATGCGTCGGGTGGTTGTATTTGTTTTTTTAATGGCCGTGCCTTCAGGGTATTCTATGAAGACTAAAATTTGCTTGGGTTGATTTTCGGGAAAAAACTCAACACTGGGTGGGAAAATACCCATTAAAGCAAAAGAGGTAAAAAGTAAAAAGAAAGTTCCCCCGAGGAACAATCCCGGTTTGTAGCCACTTAGCGCAAAACTCAAAAATTTGCGATACCCATTTTCCAAACGCACCAAAAAGGTGTTTTGAAAAGTCTGTGCCCAGTTCTTGATAAACAATTTATACATCCAAAATAAAAGGGGTGTTAAAATCATCAAATTCCCAAAAATCCGAACACTGGGACTTCCAAATAACAATAGAATCCCAAGACCTCCCATTATAAAGGTCAAACGCCAAAGAGATTTGGTAGCAATTTCACGCTCTTTAATTTCCATAAATCGTGAAACCAGCATGGAGTTAAAAAAGATGGCAACTACAAGCGAAGAGCCCAATACGACCGAAAGGGTAATTGGAAAATAAATCATAAACTCTCCCATCAAACCGGGCCAAGCGCCTAGAGGGACAAAAGCCGCAATCGTAGTGGCTGTAGATACAATGATTGGAAATGCGATTTCTCCGATTCCCGCTTTTGCCGCAGCAATTCGGGACATGCCTTCTTTTTCCATCAAACGATAGACATTTTC
>DBBQ01000026.1:0-4032 GCA_002292265.1 Flavobacteriaceae bacterium UBA980
TTTGAAGAGTTGGGTGTGGGTGTCGCTTTCACAAAAGACAGCATTGCCTATTTCACCCAAGTGTTTCGAACCCCTTAGGTTATTTACAATGATAATCTGCGGCGCGGGTTGCAATTTGGTTATTGGGTTTTACGTTCACCTTGTAGCCCAGTGAATTTGCCCAGCCTTTTGCTGCAGAAATTAACTTGTGAGACTGAAAGCTTTCGTCCCCATTATAGTCCATGTCAATTTGAACTTTAATTGTGATTTTTTGGGTCAACCACTCTGCTAGATCGATACTGAATTCGGCTTCCTTCCAGAGGCGAGTCCACATGTCCCGGATGATCTTTGTGCTGCTTTTACTAAAAATATAATGTACTCCCCTAGTACCTAACCGGTAGGCGATGACAGTGGTGTAACGAGTTTCTTTGTTGATGTTTTGAGAATCAGTACCAATATGAATTTCCGCATAGGGGTAATTTTTAATCACCTCGAGGGTATGGTCTACAGGATCGATACGATCTCCCTTTATATTTCTAAATAGCAGCATAATTTATGCTCTAATTTAAAAATACTATTTTGGCTTTAACGATTAATTTCACTTTTATGACTGTTCTTTTTTTCAATCTGTGTAATACGGCAATTTTGGTTGCTTGGGCAGCGATTCTTTTTTTCCCAAAAAGCACGGTATCAAAACCCTTGATTTCGTTTCCGTGGGTTCCCTTGGGGATTAGCTTCTTTTACTCTTATTTTATTATCGTATCCGGAGGACTAGCAGAGGCAGATTTTTCCAGTTTAGAAGGGATTTTGGTTTTATTTCAAAACGCAACACCAGAATCAGCAGCTGCAGGCTGGTTGCATTATTTGGCCTTTGACTTTTGGGTGGGGACTTGGATCGTTCGACACAGCCAAAAGAATCAAATAAAACACGGGTATATTGTCCTGCCTTTGTTGTGTACTTTTATGTTGGGCCCCGTGGGGATTATGGTATACAGCCTGATTTATTTTGGCACTAAAAAACTTAGGAAGGCCAGTTAAAACTAATGTTTTGATTCAGATCGGGATGAAGCGAATACGCTACAGGACAAGTAAGTGCAGCGCGTTCAAGTAGGGTTTGCGTTTTGGGATCAAAACTTTTTGAAAAAGAAACCTCCACATGAATTTCAGCGATCCTCCGAGGGTTGCTTGCCATAACTTTGGTTACGGCTGCGGAAGTCCCTTTGAGATCAACTCCGAGATCCTGTGCTTTGATTCCCATTAGGGTCAGTAAACATGATGCCAAAGCAGTGGCAACAGTGTCTGTAGGAGAAAAAGCTTCGCCTTTCCCTTGGTTGTCCAGGGGAGCATCGGTAATAAAAGTATTTTTTGAAGCCATATGTGTCGCTTCTGTTCTAAGGTCACCTAGGTAGATTACGCTACTCGTCATAGTTATAAATTAAAAATTTTTGAAAATAAAAGATCCCCAAGCAAGGCGCCAGAACCTAGAATCAAGGGATACAGTAAAAAAAGCCAAAGTCCATCTTTAAGACGAAGAGTGCTCCAGAAACTTGGTGAATTTGTAAGACCTTTTAAAAAATCATACCAGCTTAGTAATTCAAGCTTGGAAGCCATTAGATTTGCTAAAATGGCAATTAATAATATAAAAACTCCTAGAAAATAAATTCGAACCATATTCAAAAATAAAGAAGTTTTACGCGCGAATGTTTACTTTAGTTAAAAACTAAAAAGGAAACTTTCTAAGCCCCAGCATCAGGGACACTGAGGAATGTGAATTTGGATGTTTCATTTTAAAAACAATAAATAGTAACAGATGAAATTAGGTTGGATACTTAAAGTTGTATTGGGTCTTGGAGCCCTACTTTGTTTTATTGTGGTGGGCCTGATGTTCACCAAATTGTCATTTATCGATTGGCCTTATGCGATAGGGGGCATAATTTTACTAACTTTAACACTTGCGATTCCGATAAAAAAACATAAAAACAAATAGACGATAATGAAAAAATTTATTTTCGGGGCTTTGACGCTACTGGCATTGGCCCCCCTTCAAGGACAAAACTTGAAAACCATCAAAAATGATATTCAAACTTCAATAGACGCTAAAAAAGAAAGTCTAACCACAATAAGTGACGGAATTTGGGAGGCCGCAGAAACCTCTTTAGAAGAATTTACTTCTTCACAACTTTTAAAAGATTACGCACGTGAAAATGGATTTGAAGTGACGGAAAATGTTGCAGATATTCCTACCGCTTTTATGGCCAAATACGGTTCAGGAAAACCGGTTATTGGGATTTTAGGAGAATTTGATGCCAATGCAGGAATCTCTCAAAAAAGAATACCCAAAAAAGAAGCTCGCGTACCTGGTGGTGCGGGTCATGGCTGTGGACATAATCTTTTTGGAACCGCTAGTCTTGCAGCTGCAGTAGCAATCAAAGAACAGATAGAAAAAGGAACCCTGAAGGGAACTGTCATTTTTTATGGGACTCCTGCAGAGGAAACCATTTTTGCTAAAGTGTGGATGGTCAGAGCAGGCGTTTTTGACCAACTGGATGTCTGTATGGATTGGCACCCTGGAGACAATATCGTATCGGGAACAGAAACTAGTAAAGCCTTAGTTGACTTTCGTGTCATGTTTTATGGAGACACCTCTCATGCTTCGGCGGATCCTTGGAATGGAAATAGCGCCGTAGATGCTATGGAGCTTTATACCACAGGATTAAACTATTACAGAGAGCATATCTTGCCCACCTCAAGAATTCATTACCAAATTGAAAAAGCAGGAGATGTTGTAAATGTAGTTCCCGATTACGCAAAGATCTGGACCCGCTTAAGAGAGAATAGCGTAGAAAAGGTTGATGTACTTTACGAACGCGCCTTGAATATAGCAAAAGGAGCAGCACTGATGACAGGAACGAAATATGAAACTAAATTGATCTCTGGGATTTATGAAATTTTAGTCAATCGGACGGGAGCAGAAATCATGCAAGAAAACCTAGAGACCCTGGGTGAAATTTCGTACACCGACCAGGAAATTACCTATGCAAATGCAATTCTAAAAGAAGCTGGGAAACCCCAGCTTGGAATCAATGGGGAAGTAACTCCTATACAGGAAACACTACCCGCACAAGGCGGCTCTACGGACGTGGGGGATGTAAGTCAAGTGGTTCCTACCATTCGGATGTCCGCTACCGTCGCTGCAGACGGGGGTCCATGGCACTCTTGGGCAGTTGTAGCATGTACAGGAATGTCTATCGGACATAAAGGGATGATTTACGCTGCAAAAGCACTGTCAATGACCATGGCAGATTTGTATAAAAACCCAAAATTAGTGGAAGCAGTTAAAGCAGATTATAAAAAAAATAAAATGTCAGAGTCGTACAAACCACGTATTCTTCCCGGTCCTCCGAGCTTAGAATAATTTGTTATAAGGAAGGTTTACTGTAACCACTTTCGATCCTGCATTTCTTTTTTGACATGGCGGGAAAGATAGACCAGAGCGATCATATTTGGGATGCACATTAGTGCAAAAGAGAGGTCGATGATTCCAATCACAACTTCCACTGTAGCTAACGCGGAAAAGATGATACTTCCTATGTAGAAATAGTTGTAGAGGTTTCCCCACTTAAGTTGGGTGAGGTAGCCAAAACATTTTACCCCGTAATAGGAATAGGTAAACAAGGTGGAGATTCCAAAAACAAAAACCATGAGCATCAGCAGTTGATCTCCAAAGCCAAAAAAGAGGCGTCTAAAGGCTTCTAGTGTAAGTACGATGCCGTTGAGCCCTTCCACTTCATATGCCCCGCTGATGATGACGACTAGACCCGTGATAGTACAGACCAAAACGGTGTCGAGCAAGGGGCCTAACATTGCGACCAAACCTTCATCGGTTCCTTTGGAGCTTTGAGATTGCCCGTGATACATAGGCGCGTTGCCCACGCCGCTTTCATTGGAAAAGACTGCACGGCGAACCCCCAAAAGAACCAAGCCCCAAAATCCCCCCGTCACGGCCGTTTGGAAGTCAAAGGCGCTCGAAAAAATAAGACCAAAAGTGGGCAA
>DBBQ01000026.1:4051-4191 GCA_002292265.1 Flavobacteriaceae bacterium UBA980
ATCGATTGTAAGCCACCAAAAATAACTACTGCACTAGCGAGGGATAGTACTATTCCGACAATTAGTTTCCATTGAAATTCACCCAAAAGGAGAAAGGAATCGGGTTTAACCACATCCATAAAGGTTTGGGTCAACTGATT
>DBBQ01000050.1 GCA_002292265.1 Flavobacteriaceae bacterium UBA980
GGAGTAAACCACCCTTACGATACCGGATTGATGTATCAACTTACTGCATTCTTTACAAGGAGAAAGGGTGATGTACAATGTTGCCCCCTTACAGGACTGTGTGGAGGCGGCTACTTTTAGGATTGCGTTGGCCTCTGCATGAAGTACGTACCATTTGGTGTAATGGTCCTCATCTTCACAAACATTTTCAAATCCCGAGGGCGTGCCGTTGTACCCATCCGAGATGATCATACGATCTTTAACAATGAGTGCACCCACCTTTTTTCTTTCACAGTAAGAGAGTTGCCCCCATGTTTCTGCCATCTTAAGATAGGCGCTGTCGTACTTTAGCTGTTTCTCTTTCCCCATTGTCACGAAGATAGTATTTCGGTTTTAATATCATTTTAAATTCGTTCAAAAATCATTCCCAGGGCTTGGGACAAAATTAAGGCTCCTACCAAAAACTCCCATTTGCTTTTAGATTGTCTTAAAATTTGAACAACTATAAAGCTCAATAAAAGAACTGCAATAACAATTGCGATTTGAGCCAGCTCCACCCCTAATGCAAAAGAAAAAAGGGAAAACCCAACCTCGTCTTCTGGAATCAACATCTTAAAATACCTTCCAAAACCCAAACCGTGAATCACACCAAAGACCACCGTGATACCAGGAAAAAAATAGGCTTTGTTTAAAATGCGATCGTGTTGTTTTGGGAAAAATAAAGTTATCGCATTCAAGGCAATCGTAGTAGGTATAAGCAGTTCAACCCAGTAGGGTGAAAAGGAAATTTCTGCATAAAAATTCCCTACTAAAGACAGGGTGTGTCCCAAGGTAAAGAGCGTTACCCACCACAGTAGTTTTTTGCTTTCTTTAAAAGCAAAAGGCATTGCCAAGGTAATGATGAAATAAAAGTGGTCCAAGCCCTCCCAGTCCACCACATGCCAAAACCCTAGCTCAGTGTAAAACCAAAGTGTCTCGATCATAGTCCTCTTTCTTTTTGAATGGTTTCATAGGCCTTTTGAACCTCTTGAAATTTTTCTTGAGCCCCTTTGATCAGGGCAGAGTCTTGAGACTGCAATTTGTCAGGATGGTATTTTTTAGCCATTTCCCGGTACGCTTTTTTCACTTCCGCATCAGTAGCATTTGGAGTTATTTCTAAAATCTTATAGGCACTGTCTGTCTCTTGAAAAAACATAGCCTTGATGCTCTCAAAATCGGTAGCCCGAAGGCCCAGCGCAGCCGCAATCTGGCTGATCTTATCGAGTTCAGATTGGGCTACATTCCCATCTGCGTTGGCTACACCAAATAAAAAATGTAGCACCTGTAAACGGGTTTCATAAGGAGTGCGGGATACAAATACACGTGCCAAATCTGCAACATTTTGCGCCTCTTTTTTTATTTGTTCATTAAAGGTTTCAAAAATCATGGTGGCTTGTTCTTTTCCATAATTTGTAATAAAAAAGTTTCTTACAAACTGTAATTCTTGTGCCTTTACCACCCCATCGGCTTTAATAACCGTAGCTGCTAATGCCAAGAGATTCAATTGTAAACTTCCCGGTTGGGTGGTTGAGAAGCGTGTCCGGAAAGTTGTACGTGTCCCGCTGTTGAGTTGATCGATCATACCCCCGATAAAAAACCCTAACAAGGCACCCGGAAATCGAAACAGGTAGTATCCTACAAATGCTGCAACCCATTTAATCATTGCTTTCTTTTTCTAAATTTTTACAAATTTGACAAATAAATTCGGCCCCGCAAAACCATTAAGATTCCTTTAATTTATATCTTTGAAAAAAATAAAATTATGTATCCTGCTGAATTAGTAAAACCCATGCGCGAAGAGTTGACCCAGATCGGATTTGAAGAGTTGGCTACCTCAGAAGACGTTACCCAAGCATTAGCAAAATCAGGCACCACACTAGTAGTGGTCAATTCCATCTGCGGTTGTGCTGCAGCCAATGCTCGGCCTGGTGTTCATTTTTCTCTCCAAAACGAGAAAAAACCAGATCATCTTACTACCGTCTTTGCAGGTGTAGATACCGAAGCTACAAATACAGCTAGAGATCTCATGGTTCCTTTTCCTCCTTCCTCTCCCAGCATCGCTTTATTTAAAGACGGTAGTTTGGTCCATATGATCGAAAGGCATCATATCGAGGGGCGCCCTGCAGAACTCATTGCAGAAAACTTGAAAGCAGCCTACAACGACCACTGCTAAAGTTCCTTTCACAAAAGAGGTAAGGGGATGAAAAAATATCTGAGTTATCCGCTTAGTTTACTCTTCTATCTTTGCTTTGGTAGTCTCCTTGTATTCTTTCACGGTGTCCAATGGATCGCGCTCAATACCATCGGACATACTGCGCAAAAAAAAAGCGTGGATCTATTAAACTTTTTTATTCTTCGTTGTCTTACTCTTTTGGGAACCCGAATTAAATTTGAATATGAATGCCCCCTACCCGAAAACTGCAGTCTAATTTTTGTAGCCAATCACCAAAGTACCTATGACATCCCTCCCTTAATCTGGGAATTGAGAGCGTATCATGCCAAGTTTGTCAGTAAAAAAGAATTGGGGAAAGGGATTCCCAGTGTATCTTTTAACATCCGTCACGGAGGGTCCGTTATGATCGATAGAAAAAAACCAAAAGAAGCACTTGAGCTGATCGAATCCTTTGGGGTCCGCCTCGCAAAAAGCAATCATTCTGTGATTATTTTTCCAGAAGGAACCCGGTCGAAAACGGGGAAGATGAAAAAATTTCATCGCTCGGGACTTATCACGTTATTTAAAACCATGCCTCAAGCCAAAATAGTCCCTGTAAGTATTCAAAATTCGTGGAAATTTTCAGCTCAAAACTACTTCCCAATGCCACTAGGAAAGAAAATTTTGTTCAAATTTCACAAGGCTCTACCCATTGACAAAAACCAAATCGATTCTTTAATTGACCTCATCGAAACGACCATCAAAAAAGAAGTAGAAGCCTAAGATCAGGAACGAGGGAGTGCGATGATAAAGGTAGTTCCTTTACCCTTTTTGGAAACATAACGGATGGTTCCCTCGTGAGACTTTATTATATTTTTCACAATCCCAAGACCTAGTCCCATTCCAGAGGTTTTGGTTGTAAACTTGGGTTCAAAAACCTTATCCTCGATTTCTTTTGGGATACCATTACCATTGTCCATAATGGAGAGTAAGGTCTGATTAGGTTCGGTGGTCAATTGAACGCCAATTTGAGGAGTCCTCCCTTTAGGAACAGATTGTAGGGCATTTTGAACTAGATTGGTAATCACACGTATCCATTGGGTACGATCTAGATTGTGATAGCTATGGGCCTGGTCCGAAGAAAAAACAATGTGCTCTTGGTCAAAAATATTGACTGCCATCTGGGTAACTTCGACCAAATCGCAATCTTTCATTTTGGGCTTGGGGAGGGTTGCGAAATTTGAGAAGGCTTCTGCTACCTCACTCATCGTATCTATTTGTTGAATCAATAAGGTGGAAAAATCATTGAGTTTCTTTTTATTGTCTGGACCATTTGGATCGTATTGGTGTTGGAAACTTTGAATGGTCAGACGCATGGGGGTCAAGGGATTTTTGATTTCATGGGCTACTTGACGTGCCATTTCCTGCCAAGCTTGTTGACGTTCCGTCTTGGCCAATTTTTCTGCACTTTCAGCCAAATCATCAATCATTTTATTATATGAATTGACTAAGCTGTCAATCTCTCGTGTTGCATTGTTTAAATGAATTTTTTCATTCTTTTTTTCCAACCGCATTTTTCCCATTCTCACCTTGATCGTATCTAAAGATCGCGTGACGAATTTGGACAAGAAATAAGCGATTAAAATTACTCCTACTAAAAGTAAAATATAGATTCGATATAGGTTTTCGATAAAGGTGTTTAGCTCATTTTCTGAAATGGAAACGTCCTCAAAATAAGGAAAAAATAAGATTGCATAAGGCGTATTTGAAGTGTCTTTTAATATCTTGTAAGAGGCGTGAAAATTGTCCAATTCCGAGGGATAGTGTTCAATATAACTCCCTTGTTTTGAAGTGATAATCTTATCGAGTAAGGTGTCATTCAACTCGTAATTATTCGCAATAATTTCTAGAGAAGAATGATAAATAAACAACGGCCTCCCATCCAAGGTAAACAAAGAATACTGGACGCTGTGAATGGAGTTGATCTTTTCAAAATCTGTGCTGTACTGCTCCCACACTTGGGGCGGTTGATTCATCAAGTTGTGTTTCTGAACCAGATAAGCAATATGTCTTTGAATCTGACTTTCTTTTCGTGCCAAACGCCCTAGATGGTAATTTTCTCGTTGGGATTCGTATTGAATAGTGGTAGTCCCCAGAATCATTAACCCCGCAATAATCAGCATCCCGATCATCACCATAAAAAGTCGAGTTCTGAAAGAAACACGTTTCGGAAATTTAAAGGATCGGATCATTTCTCTTTTCTAGTTTTTTTGTACAATCGAATTCCGAAATACAAAATAATTCCCAAACCCAACAAACCCAAAAGTCCACCTATCCAATTCAAGCTGTCTTTCAAAATCACTAAAAAAACAATGGCAAAAAGCAACAATGTGGCTCCTTCATTCCAGACGCGCATAAACATACTGCTGTAGGAGATTACGTCTTTTTGCAACTTGAGAAACATCTGGTGTGTTTTTACATGATACATCACCAAGAAAACAACAAAAGTGAGTTTCAGGTGCATCCAACCTTGCGAAAGCCATGACGGCATCAAAACCAGAAGCCACGCTGCGAACAAAATCGCTAAAATCGCAGAAGGCCAAGTAATAATGTACCAAAGCCTTCTCGACATCATTTTCAACTGCGGGATGAGAATCGCTGCTTCCTGCTCAGTCTTCTTTGAGGCTTCAATATGATAGATAAAAAGCCGTGGAATATAAAACAAGCCCGCAAACCAAGTAATCACAAAAATTAGATGTAATGCCTTGATATAATTGTAATACAATAGGTTTTAGTTTAACGTTAGATAGTCTAGATTTAATTTTGCAAATGCCTCGTTAAAACGCTCCAAATCTTCAGAAATCAACTTGTTGTACTCTGCCAAATGACCTTCTACCAGTGTCGTCATCTCCTTTCGAACCGCCTCATCTTGGTCGGTCGGTGGGAAGTCATTATTCGTTACCAAACGGTTCAAATGTCCTAATTTATTAGTCAAACGAATAGGGAAATTGAGCGGATCTTGATTACTTCTGTTTTTAGTTTGATAGAGCGCTTTTTCAATATCTGAAAGTGAAGTGCTCAATGTTTTTGCATCTTCGATCAATTCACTTACCGATTCATTGTCTGCATAATTGGATTCAAAATCTTCTAGCTTTTCACGAATCGTTCTGATGTTTTTAATGGCTTTGTGTGCTTCGTCCACCGTTGTATTGACTCGATTTACAAAATCAAACTGGGATTTCATTTGTGCCACAGTAATATCAGCACTATGATCCGGTAAGATATTAAAATCGTATTCTTGAGTAGCTCCATTTTTTTCTAGAACCACTTTATAGGAACCTGGAACGGCTTTTGCTCCAGAGAAAGAAGCACTCCAGAAAATCATTCCCTCTAAAGTCTCCGCTCCTTCGTATCGGGTGTCCCATACAAAAGAATTGCCCCCTGCATTAATTTCAAGTTTATTCTCCTCATCCGCAGTGCTGAAGGTCTTGATCAAGGTGCCGTCTTGCTCTTTGAAATGAAGAGCTACAGTGTCGTTTTCAGAATCAAACTCTTTTACATTGAAATGTACAATGACTCCGTTGGGCAAATTCGTCCCCTGCGTAAGAGAGGGTTTCCCTCCTCTTCCCTGGGTACGGTAACTGTCCTTAGGTTGAAACAAAGTCATGGGCTGGCTAGCCGTACTTTGGTCAATTTGATGCAGTACTGTTAAATCATCTAAGATCCATATACTGCGTCCTTGTGTAGCTACAATAAGACTGTTCTCTTTGAGAGTCAAATCGGTAATCGGAACAATAGGGAGATTCAACTGGAACGGATTCCAAGACGCTCCGTCATCATGAGAAATGTACATTCCTGTTTCTGTACCTGCATAGAGAAGTCCTTTTTTGGCAGGATCGGCGCGGAGTACGCGGGTAAAATGTTCCGAAGGAATTCCATTGGTGATCTGTGTCCAAGTTTTTCCGTAATCTGTGGTTTTGTAGAGGTAGGGTTTGAAATCTCCCGTTTTGTACAAAGTTCCGGCTACATAAGACACTGAAGGATCAAAAGGAGAAGCGTCTATACTGTTAATCATCAGCCATTTGGGCATGATGGAAGGAGTTACATTCTCCCAGTTTTTCCCACCATCCCGAGTCAAATGCAACAATCCATCGTCACTTCCAACCCACATCAAACCTTCTTGTAGAGGAGATTCATCCACCGCAAAAATAGTACAGTAGTATTCCACACCTGTATTATCTTGGGTAATGGGTCCCCCCGAAGATTTTAATTTTTCAGGAGCATTCCGTGTCAGGTCAGGACTGATGATTTCCCAACTTTGCCCTTCGTTTTCAGAAACGTGAACGTGATTGGAAAAGGTGTATAATTTTTTGGGATTGTGTTTGCTGAAATGGATAGGAAAATTCCATTGAAAACGGTATTTCATTCCTTCTGCACCATAGCCCATTGGATTGTCTGGCCAAACATTGATCCCTCGTTCAGAATTGTTTTTATGATTAACCCGTGTAAGGTAACCCCCGTAACTCCCACCGTAAACAATATCGTTGTCTAACGGATCAATAGCGATATGGGCTGACTCTCCCCCTGCGGTAGGCTCCCAATCGTCTTCTGAAATCGCTCTACCAGAAGAGCGATGTTTTACTCGTAAGGTCGAGTTGTCTTGTTGTGCCACATAAATCCGATAAGGCGTAGCGTTGTCTGTGGTTACTCTATAAAATTGAGCCGTGGGTTGGTTGTAATAAGTACTCCAACTCATCCCACCGTTATACGATACTTGAGCACCTCCATCATCACCGATGATCATGCGTTGGTTATCTTCTGGAGCAATCCACAAATCATGGTGATCCCCGTGAGGCGCATTGCTGCTTTTAAATGTTTTTCCTCCATCTTTGGATTTGTGGTAGGACACATTCATTACATAAACAATGTCTTCATCTTGAGTATCCGCGTAAATTTTTGAATAATACCAGGCTCGTTGACGTAACGCTCTACTGTCATTGATGTGACTCCATGAAGCACCCCCGTCTTCGGAACGATAAATGCCCCCTTCATCTTTATTTTCTACAATGGCCCACACACGTTGTGGATTTACAGGAGATACAGTGACTCCTATGATTCCTAAAGTCCCTTCAGCAAAACCGTCGTGTACACTCACTTCAGTCCAATTTTCGCCTTGATCCGTACTTTTCCAAAGGGCGGAACCTTCGCCACCACTGTTCAGACTGAAGGGTGTTCTGTTTACCCGCCATGTCGCGGCGTAAAGGACTCTAGAGTTTGAAGGGTCCATGACCAATTCAACCGCTCCAGCATTTGCATTGGAAAACAAAACTTTTTTCCAAGATTTTCCTCCGTCAATACTTTTATAAACCCCACGTTCTTGGGTAGGTTTATAAATGTTTCCTAAAACAGCGGCATAGACAATGTTGTGATCGTTTGGATCGATTACGATTCTGGGTACATGGCGCGACTTTGGCAAACCAGAAAACGACCATGTTTTTCCCGCGTCAACCGTTTTCCAAATTCCGTATCCTGAAGACACATTTCCGCGGACTGTAACTTCACCCCCTCCGACGTAAAGAACGTTAGGATCACTTTTGGCAACTGCAACAGAACCTATACTTCCACCAAAATAGCCATCGGAAATATTTTCATAAGTCTGTCCTCCATCTTCGGTCTTCCAGACACCACCTCCTGCGGCACCAAAATAAAACAAATTGGGTTTGCCTGGAACTCCAGTCACTGCTGCAGAACGGCCTCCTCGAAAAGGACCTATAGAACGGTACTCTAGAGATTCATAGGTGCTATCTGGATAACTAACAGTAGCCTTTTTGTTTTTTCGTTTCGATTGCGCATCGGCAGGTTGTAAAGCAACAAAGAATAGTATAAAAGCGATATATAGGAAATGGGGATGGCGAACTAGTTTTTTCATAAATTGTTTTAAATGTAAAAACTAAAAGTAAAAATTTAATCCTAATCAGCCTAAGGAAAATTTAAGCTTTCTCAATAAGTTCTTTTCGCACAGCTTTATTTAAAAAATAAATGGTGACCAAAGTGGATAACAAATCTGCAAGAGGAAACGCCATCCATACCCCAGTTACCCCATAATAAGGAGGGAGTAAGAAAAGTAAAGGAATAAAGAAAAATCCTTGACGACTCAAGGTCAGTAACAAGGCGGGGGTAGCACGCCCAATAGCTTGAAAATACGCTGCTCCAATAAGTTGAATTCCTATGATCGGCAAGGCCATAAAGACATAGCGCAACGCCACTGGAGTTTGCTCAGAGATTTCTAAATCATCTGAAAAAATTTGGGGAATCGATTCTGAAAAACTAAAAATTAAAATAAAAATAAGTGTCGCTAAAATACTGGCATACGTAATCGAGATGTTGATTGTCTTGCGAACCCGTTGCCAGTTCTTCGCTCCGTAATTGTATCCTGCGATGGGTAGAAATCCTTGGGTAATTCCAAAAATAGGAAAGGTGGCAAACATGAGCATTCGACTGAGGATGGCATAAACCGTAATCGAGGCTTCTCCGCCAAAAGAAAACAGAATATTGTTGACTAAAAGAACTGTAATACTCACCATAGCCTGCCGAACCAAGGTTACCGAACCCAAAGAAGCGATCTGTTTCACCAGATCTTTACGAAGCACAAAAGACTGAATTGAGGGCTTGAGAATTGATTTTCCAGAAAGAAAAAAATAAAGAATATACGCAGCGCAAACACCATAAGATAAGGTCGTGGCCCACGCAGCACCCATCATTCCCCAACCCATAACTTTTATAAAAAGATAATCCAATATCAAATTGGATACGGAGGGCAACAACATGGCGTACATGGCATTTTTGGGCTTTCCTTCTGCTCGAATTGTATTGTTGGCCATCATACAGAAAGCCAAAACAGGAACCCCATACATCACAATCACGTAGTAGGTTTTTGCATAGGCAAATAGCCCTCCTTTTCCTCCAAAGAGGGGGATGATTTGATCCACAAAAGTCAAACCAAAAACAACCACCAAGACCGTGAGACCTAAAGTAAGTGTAATTTGATTTCCAAAAGTTGTTACCGCTTTAGAATGATTTTGTTCTCCTAAACTTCTCGAAATAATGGAAGCACCTCCTATTCCTATAGACATCCCCAAGGCAGCAATAAAAAAAGAAACTGGCAAAACCACATTGATGGCTGCTATGGCATTGGATCCAATCCACTGACCTACAAAAATAGTATCAATCAGGATATTTAAGGACATCACCAAAATTCCAATGCCCGCTGGAATGGCTTGTTGGATGAGTAATTTCGGTATGGGAAGACTTCCTAAAAGTTCCGTGGAAGAGTACTTCATTCGGCGCTTTGCTTGTGCGCCCATTCATCGATCCATCTACTGAGTACATTCACCCACTCCTCTCGGTCATTTATACAAGGAATAACGTGCAAATGCTTTCCACCTTTTTCTTCAAAATCTTCTGCAGCTTCCATACCAATTTCCTCCAATGTTTCTAAACAGTCCGAAACAAATGCAGGGGTGGCAATCGCCAATTCTTTTGTCCCGTTTTTTGCAAATTGTGCCACCGTCTTGTCTGTGTAGGGCTTCAACCAAGAACCCAGTATGGAAACCCGCGATTGAAAACTGGTCGAATAACTTCCTTCTTTTAATTCCAAATATTCCGCTACTTTGACTGACGTCATTTCACACTGGTGGCGATAACAATAAGCATGCGCTGGAGACTCCTCTGAAAAACAACATTTCCCATCCATTTTACAATGGGATTTGGTCACATCGGATTTGCGAATATGCCGCTCGGGAACCCCGTGATAGGAAAACAATAAATGCTCCCAATCTTTTCCCTGGAGGGCCTCTTGAATAGAATTGCCCAACACCCGAATATAATCGGGATGATTATAAAATGGAGGCAGTGAAGTAAGCTCCATTTCAGGAAAATGTGCTTTCTGAAGCTGTTCTGCTAAAACCAAAATGGTCTCTGTAGTTGCCATGGCAAACTGGGGGTACAAAGGAACCAAAAGCACTTCGGTAACCCCTTGTTGCTGTAAAACTTCCAACCCCTTTTTGATGGTCGGGTTTCCGTATCGCATGGCCAAGGCCACAGGAACAGAAACTTTTTTCTGAACTTTTTCTTGTAATTTTTCAGAGAGTACAATGAGGGGTGAACCCTCCTCCCACCATATTTTTTGGTAGGCTTCTGCCGATCGTTTGGGACGGGTTTTTAAGATGATTCCTTTGACCAAAAAAGTGCGAAACCACTTGGGCAAATCAATCACCCGTTCGTCCATTAAAAATTGATCTAAATACTCCCTAACGTCACTGGTAGTTGTGCTATCTGGAGACCCCAGATTGACAAGTAAAACTCCTTTCATTTTCAATTTTTTACGAAGATACAGAACCTAAATATTTCTTGGGAGTAGTTCCGTATTTCTTTTTAAAAGCAGCAATAAAATGACTGGAAGTACTATAACCTAGTTTAAGACCAACTTCGTTGACATTGTATTTTTGAGAGTTTAGCATTCTCCTTGCCTCCTCCATTTTGTAATCCAGTAAATACGCAAAGACCGTCTCTCCGTAAATTTGTTTAAATCCCTCTTTAAGTTTTTTGAGTGACAATCCAATCTCAAGTGCTAAGGCTTCAAGGGAAGGGGGATCGGTCATCCGCTCCAGAATAATCTGCTTCGCCTTTCTGATTTTTTGAACATTTTCTTCATCCACTAGAAAAGGACATTGCTCCACAGAGGGATCTTCGCTTTTATTAAAATACAAACTCAAAAGTTCATACGCTTTCCCCTTAAAATAGAGGGACTTCATACTGTCGTGTACTTTTGCTTGTAATATTTGACTTAACACTACCGCAATAGAAGAAGAAAAAGGCAAATTGTCATAATATTTTCTAGTGCTGTTCTCGAGGCTTAAAAATGAAATGTGGTTTGCATCGGTTGAAAAAAGTGAGTGGAACTTGGCTATGGAAATTAAAATACTGACCATCCAAGTGTCAGGAGCCAACTCAACATCTATGGGTAGCGCTTTTAAAGGATTATAAAGCAACATGGAATGGTCTTCCAAAACCTGAAAGGTATAGCGCCCCTCATTAAAAGTAAAATTTGTTTGTCCTTTTAAACAAAAATGAAATTGAATTACATCTTGATTTACCTCCTGTTGTTTTCGCAAGGGGACTTCTCCATCATTTTTAAAACGCAGCACAAAAAAACCCGAATTAATTTCAGATTGATAAAATGAACTTATACCGTTATTTTTCATAGTTTACACATTTTAGAATTTTTTTACAAAAATTTAGAAAAGTTAAACAAAAATAGGTCTTTTAATGATTTTATTAAAACCTTCATTTAAAACTTTCTCTGCTATTTTAAAACTTTTCAGCGTTACTTTTTCTGACGCTAGACTCTTATTTTTGTGCCAGAATTTGATTGATAATAGAAATGGAAATGAACCGTTTTTTTGCGGTAGGGGTGAGCTATAAAACAGCAGATATCGATCTTCGGGGTTGTTTTAGTCTTAATGATTCGCAACTTCATGCTTTGTTTTTGGAGGCTAAATCATTGGAAATCAAAGATTTATTGGTTATCAATACCTGTAATCGGACTGAGCTCTACGCTTGGACCAACAATGCAGAATGTTTGGTGGAGTTGCTTTGCAACCACACAAGTGGGGATAAAGTTTTTTTCGATCAAGCAGGCTATCGATTGTCAAACGAAGCGGGAATTCACCATTTATTCCGTGTAGGCACAGGGCTTGAAAGTCAAATTTTAGGAGACTTTGAGATCATTAGCCAAATCAAAAAAGGATTTTACCGCTCTAAAAAAATGGGTCTCGCTCAGGGGCCAATGGAGCGATTGACAAATGCCGTGATTCAAGCGAGTAAACAGATCAAAACAGAAACTGAGATTTCCAGCGGTGCCACTTCAGTTGCCTTTGCCTCGGTCCAGTACATTCTAAAACATGTAGAATCCATTTCTGAGAAAAACATCCTTCTCTTCGGTACAGGTAAAATCGGGACAAATACCTGTGAAAACCTCGTAAAACACACCCAAAACGATCATATTGTATTGATCAACCGTACCCAAGAACGCGCGGAAAAAATCGCAGGAAAATTTCCAGTTCGTGTAAAACCTTTCGGTGCTTTGACCTCCGCCATTCACGAAAGCGATGTGTTGATTGTCGCTACAGCAGGTCAATATCCGACCATCACTACCGATTTAATTCACAGCTCAAAACCCTTGCTCATTCTGGACCTTTCCATTCCCAGAAATGTAGCAGCACAAGTCAACGATTTGGAAAATGTAACTGTGGTCCATCTGGATGAACTTTCACAAATCACAGACGCTACTTTTGAAAAACGCAAAAAATACATCCCCAAAGCCGAAGCTATTTTAGAAGATGTAAAGTCTGAATTTATGGCTTGGCTAGAACACCGGAAATACATTCCAGCACTGAATGCTTTTAAAGAGAAAATAGCGCTTTCTAAAAAAGAAAAACAAGAAGTTGAAAACTACATCAACAACTGTTTTGGTTTTCAAAGAAAACAAAAAATTGCTCAAAAAATTACAGGTCAAATTGCTGCTTACCTAAGAGAAAACCCACATCAAGCAGACGAAACCATTGAGCTGATTTCTAATATTTTCCAACTAGAATCTGAGAAATTTCCCCAAAGATGATTCGCATTGGTACACGAAAAAGCGCTTTGGCTTTGCGGCAAGCGAACCAAGTCAAAAAAGGTTTAGAGAAATTGGGTGAAGAATGCACCCTTGTTCCCATTGAAAGTAGCGGTGATCAAGATTTAATTCAGCCTTTGTACCGCATGGGCATTCAAGGCATCTTTACCAAAAGCCTGGACCGCTCACTTTTAAACCAAACTATAGATCTTGCTGTACACAGCCTTAAAGATGTTCCTACTGAATTAGCTGAGGGCATTGAAATCTCAGCCTGTCTAAAACGAGGCAGCGCACGAGATGTCGTAGTACATCATCCTAACTTTTCTGACTGGACGCAAAATTCGGTGATCGGAACGGGCAGTTTGAGACGTACGGCTCAGTGGCTTCGAAAATACCCCCATCACAAAACGGAAAACCTGAGAGGGAACCTTCAAAAACGCCTAGAAAAACTCGAAGCCTCCCGATGGGGAGGAGCTATTTTTGCCCAAGCAGGTTTGGAACGGATTGGTTTGTTGAAAACGAACTACTCTGTTTTAGACTGGATGTTGCCTGCTCCTGCTCAAGGCATTATAGGAATTGCCTCGCTGAAAGAGGACTCGATCTTGTCGAAAGTCATTCAAGAACTGAATTGCAAAGAAACGGCACTCTGTGCTGAAGTAGAGCGCACATTCTTAACTACTTTGGAAGGAGGTTGTACTGCACCCATTGGTGCATATGCTTTTGTCAAGGATCAGAATGTTCACTTTCACGGAGGATTGTTTTCACTAGACGGAAAACAGGCTCTAGAACATCAAACAGAATCACACCTAGATCAAGCTGCTAACTTGGGAAAAAAAGCAGCACTCCATATCTTGGAAAAAGGCGGTAAAGAACTGATGCAACAAATAAAAAGGGAATTGAAATGAGACTGCTTGCAACGAAATTAGTCAGTCCCCATTTTAAAGATCGCCTGATCCAGCTGGGTATGTCTTTAATCACCTATCCCTTTATCCAAATAGAACCGCTTACTACCTCTGTTTTTGGAGTTCAATCTTCTTTACTTTTTACCAGTCAAAACGCCGTAAAGCTCGCCTTTGAATCGGAGGAAATAAAAGAGCAAATTCAAGGAAAAAATTGTTTTTGTGTGGGAGCAAAGACCAAATCACTTTTGGAAGAAAAAGGTCAAAAAGTGATCAAAATGTGTGAAAATTCGTTAGAATTAGCTCAATTTTTGG
Source organism: Flavobacteriaceae bacterium UBA980 (assembly GCA_002292265.1). Classification (GTDB taxonomy): domain Bacteria; phylum Bacteroidota; class Bacteroidia; order Flavobacteriales; family Flavobacteriaceae; genus MS024-2A. The sequence continues at coordinate 14,060 of DBBQ01000050.1, forward strand.
TAAAAAACCACAAAAATGACTCGTTTTCGTTTTTTTGTGGAAAGCGAAGACGACCCGAAATTGAAACTGTTTTGGAACAACACAAAATACGTTTGGAAGTTCACGAACTTTACCAAACCCACTTCACTGCCAAACATTTTGAAACGCATTTTGACGGAATCCTTTTTTTTAGTCCTTCTGCAGTAACCAGTTTTTTTATTAAAAATAATTGGCCAGTCGGCACTCATGGGTTTTGTATCGGAACCACAACCGCTGCGGAATTAGAAAAATACACCTCCGAATTTAGTACAGCAAAACAACCCAGTGAAAGTCATCTTTTAGTAACCTTACACCACTATTACAAACAACACTATGTTAAAAAATGATCTTTTTTTAAGAGCGCTTAAAGGCGAACCTGTAAGACGTCCCCCCGTGTGGATGATGCGTCAAGCGGGCAGGTACCTTCCTGACTTTATGACGCTCAAAAACAAATACGACTTCTTTACCCGTTGTAAAACTCCGGAACTCGCTACAGAAATCACCCTCATGCCCATTGACCAAATAGGGCCAGATGCGGCCATTTTATTTAGTGATATTTTGGTTGTACTCCAAGCCATGCAAATCCCTGTGGAAATGAAAGATGGTGTGGGCCCTTGGATTCCTAATCCCATAAAATCGCAAGCGGATGTAGATCAAGCCATTGTTCCTGATATTCATGAACATCTAGGCTATGTGATGGAAGCCATCAAAATGACCCAAAGCGAACTGAACGAACGCGTCCCGTTGATCGGATTTGCAGGTTCCCCTTGGACTTTGCTATGCTATGCCGTTCAAGGACAAGGCTCCAAAACTTTTGACAAAGCTAAAGCCTTTTGCTTCAGTCAACCGGAAGCAGCACATGCCTTACTACAAAAAATTACAGATACCACTATTTCATATTTGAAAGAAAAAGTGAAATCCGGAGTTCATGCCGTACAACTTTTTGACTCTTGGGGAGGGCTACTTTCCCCAGACGATTACCAACTCTTTTCTTGGCCCTATATCCAGCAAATCGTCACCGCGCTCAAGGAAGAAATACCGGTGATTGTATTTGGAAAAGGCTGTTGGTTTGCTCTTCACGAAATGGCAAAATCAGGAGCTTCCGCACTAGGAGTGGACTGGACCTGTTCTGCGAGAAATGCCCGCTATCTGTCTGGAGGACAAATAACCCTTCAAGGGAATTTCGATCCCGCACGACTGCTTTCACCCATTCCAGAAATTACTGAAGCGGTGTACAAAATGATCAATGAATTTGGTAAAGACCGCTATATCGTAAATCTGGGACATGGGATTCTTCCCAACATTCCTATAGATCACGCCAAAGCGTTTGTAGATGCTGTAAAATCATACTATTAATTCTTTTCCCAATGAAAGAGTCCTTTTACGAATACATCCAAAATCTGCAAGATACCATTACCCAAGCGCTGGAGGCTATAGACGGAAAGGCACGTTTTAGAGAAGATTTGTGGGAACGCCCAGAAGGAGGCGGAGGTCGTACTCGGATCATTGAAAATGGAAATGTGATTGAAAAAGGAGGTGTGAATATTTCTGCCGTACACGGACCGCTTCCAAAGAGTATGCAAGAATATTTTAAAGTAAAAGACGTCGATTTTTTTGCCTGTGGCTTGAGCTTAGTAATCCACCCGATCAACCCGATGGTTCCCACAGTGCATGCCAATTGGCGCTATTTTGAAATGTATGACGAGAAGGGAAATACAGTAGATCAATGGTTTGGCGGAGGACAGGACCTCACTCCCTACTACCTCTTTGAAGAAGATGTGCGCCATTTTCACCAAACCTGTAAAACCGTATGTGACTCATTTCATACTGATTTGTATCCTGATTTTAAACAAAAATGTGATGCGTATTTTTTTAATAAACACCGAAACGAAGCACGAGGAGTGGGAGGACTTTTTTTTGATTACCTCAAAGAAGAAGGTTCCTTTAGTTTAACGGATCGTTACGATTTTGTCACAGCGGTAGGTAATTCATTTTTAGAGGCCTATACTCCCATTTTAAAAAAACGCAAGGATCTGCACTATACTACTGCTCAGCGTAATTGGCAAGAAATTAGAAGAGGGCGTTATGTAGAATTCAACCTGGTTAACGACAAAGGGACACTTTTTGGCCTGCGTACCAATGGACGAATTGAAAGCATTTTGATGAGTCTCCCTCCAAAAGTTCAATGGCATTACGACCACCAGCCTGAAGAAGGAAGTGAGGAAGCAAGGCTTTTGGAAGTGTTGAAATCGCCCAAAAACTGGGTGTAAAAAGCAATTTTAAAATGAAAAAGAAAATTTTGTACTTTAAATAGCTAATCAGGTATTGCCATGAACACCCTAGATATCTTATTCGTACTTCCCTTATTGATCATCTTCTCTTATTTGTTTGATGCCTTTGCGCGTAAGACAAAATTTCCTTCGGTAATTCTATTGATGGCTACAGGGATCATCATTCGGTTTGTAATCTCCTTTTCAGGCTATGACAATTTTGCTTTTCTGGACAATCTCATTCCCGTTTTAGGGACTATTGGATTGATCTTAATTGTTTTAGAAGGGGCTATCGAATTGGAGATTACCCGTGAGAAATTACTGCTTATCGTCAAGGGTTTCCTCGCAGCACTGATTATTTTAATTGGGAACATTTATGTCTTACAATTTTTATTTAAAGTTCTTTTTGAAATGGAAGGTGCCCCAGCGATACTTTTTGCCATTCCTCTTGCTATTATCAGCAGTGCTGTAGCCATTCCTTCAGCTTCCAGTCTGCTCCAACTGGAACGAGAGTTTGTCGTTTATGAATCTACTTTTTCCGATATTTTGGGGATTATGATTTTTAATTATGCCCTGCGCCAATTGGAATCCCAACAACCCCTTTTGGGGCCAGAACCCTTGGTATCCTTAGGGCTTCAAATTATTGGAGTGATTGTAATTTCATTATTGATAACCTACGTTTTGTTTCGATTGATGCAACAAATTGATCACAAAGTCAAATTCTTTTTGATTCTCTCTTTGTTGATCTTGGTTTATGCCTTTGGAAAAGTACTCCATCTCCCCGCTTTGGTTACCATCTTTATCTTTGGAATCTTTTTAAGTAATGTAAAAAGCTTACTCCCTCCTTTTTTAAGAAAAACACTGGACCTCGAAGCTACAGAAAAAGAACTTCACGAATTTCATATCCTCACTGCAGAATCCACCTTTCTGGTACGTACTTTTTTCTTTTTGTTTTTTGGCTTTTCGATCCAACTTTCAGATTTTACGAGTACAAGTCCAGTGTTGTACGGCTTACTCATTTTTCTAGCCATGTTTGTCCTTCGCTATGTTTACTTTACCGCAACAAGCTTGAAACTTAAACCCAGCCCATTGGTCTATATGTCCCCACGCGGACTAATCAGTATTTTACTTTTCCTACAACTCAATGAGGTTAACTTTATCAATCTAGAAGAAAGTCCTGTAGATGAAAGCCTGCTTCTCATCGTTATTTTGAGTTCTATGTTGGTCATGCTATTGGGTACGATGAAAAAAGATCAGAAAAAAGAAATTGAAATTGAAGACGAGGAAGCCCCTTTATCTGTAGAAATGGACATTGAGCCCCAATCCCTTACTGAGAAGGATAACAAAAATCTTTAAAAATAAAACTCATGTATCCCATTCAACGCAACAGAAGACTTCGAAGCAGTGCAAGCCTGAGGGCCTTAGTACAAGAATTCAGCTTGAGTCCAAACGACTTTATTGTACCCTTATTTGTCATTGAAGGAAACCAAATAAAAGAAGAAATCCCTTCCATGCCCGGTTACTTCAGAATGAGTACCGACCATCTCTCCAAACAGGTAAAAACCCTTTGGTCTTTAGGATTGAAATCGGTTTTGCTTTTTGTCAAAGTCCCAGATGCACTTAAAGACAATCTGGGCACAGAGGCACTTAATCCAGAGGGACTTATGCAGCGGGCCATTAAAACAGTGAAAGAGGCTGTCCCAGAAATGGTGGTGATGACAGATGTGGCCTTGGATCCCTATTCTTCTTTCGGTCACGATGGGATTGTAGAAGGAGGAAAAATTGTCAATGATTCCACAGTAAAGGTGCTTTCTAAAATGGCCTTGTCACACGCCCAGGCAGGTGCCGATGTAGTAGCTCCCAGCGACATGATGGACGGCCGAATTCTCAACATACGAAAGGAACTGGAAGCGGCAAATTTTACTGAAACCGTCATTATGAGTTACAGCGCGAAGTACGCTTCTGCATTTTACGGTCCCTTTCGGGATGCGCTAGATTCTGCTCCCGGATTTGGTGATAAAAAAACCTATCAAATGGATTTCCGAAACCGAAAAGAAGCCTTGATCGAAACCCAAAGGGATCTTGAAGAAGGGGCTGATATTGTAATGGTAAAACCCGGCTTGGCGTATCTGGATATCATCCGAGATTTACGAGAAGAAGTGGCTGCCCCCATTGCAGCATATCAAGTGAGTGGAGAATATGCCATGCTAAAAGCTGCCGCAGAAAAAGGATGGTTGGATCACGATCAAATTATGCTCGAACAACTCCTCAGTTTTAAACGAGCAGGAGCCTCATTGATTGCGAGCTACTTTGCAGAAGAGGCTGTTAAACTAATCTAAAATAGTTAACCAAATAAATTAAAATTGTAATTTCGTCAAGACCCAAATCTTTGACATGAAGCCTCGTACCCTCATTCAAATACTGTTTTTCTCGCTCCTCATCGGATGTACAGGTATCGACTTGATCGATGATTACGTCTCTCCTGTAGTTCGAATTACTACCCCTGTGACCTCGCTCACCGTTGGGACTAACTTTCAGTTTGAAGCGCGTTATTTTAATGTCATTGGAGAATTGACCCCAGGCTTTGAACTGCGTTGGGAAAGTTCTGATCCGAACCTTTTAGAAATTGATGCGCAAGGAAATGTAACCCCAAAAAAAGAGGGAACTGTTACAATTACTGTCCGCGTTACTTCCGAAGAAGGAAAGGAACTTTCGGATCAAATTAACTTTGAAATCAAAAGTGCTTTTGTTCTTATTCCTGAAGACATGGACCCCGAAGAAGAAGTTGAAATGCCTCCAGAAATGAATACCTCAAGTTCTACCTTGGTAATGACAGTTACCCCTACCCTTCAAATCAGCAATGGAATTGCACAAATAAACGTGGGTACTGAATATCTTTTTGAAATTCAATTTACGGACGAGTTGGGAATGGAAACCCTACCTGATACCGTGCTTTGGGAAAGCTCCAATTCTGAGGTGCTTTCGGTAGATGAAAACGGCACTTTAACTGCAGTTTCTGCGGGTACCGCAAGTGTGACCGTCTCCACCTTGGTTTCCGATACCCTGATCCTCTACACCAATTCAATTCAGGTAGTCAATCCTGTAATGGTAAGTACAGTTACTTCCTATACAGGTATTGTAGAAACCACCAGTAGCTATCAGCTGGAAGGTACTTTTACTTTGGCTGTTATAGGAGAGTAACTTATCCTTTCCGTAGATAGTGACTACAAAGCCTCTACCGCATTACCTGGACTTTATATCTATTTATCCAATAACAACAATACCATTTCTCAAGCCTTGGAGCTGGGTGCCGTAATCGTTTTTCAAGGAGCTCATGAATACATCCTCCCCTCTCACGTAGAACTTATGGACTATCAATACATTCTGTACTGGTGTAAACCGTTTAATGTGAAAGTGGGGCATGCTAAAATATACGATTGATGAAATTCAAATACCTCATAGTAGTACTACTCACTTTTAGTTTCTCTGAAGCCCAATGGCTCAAGGAAAAAGGAAAGGGATATTACAAACTTGGATCTTGGTCTTTACTAGCCGATGAATACTTTACAAACTTAGGCGGCGTGGATCCCAATGCCAGTCGAGGGTTGTTTATCTCGAGTTTCTTCAGACATTATGGGCTTTCAGATAAAATCAACTTGATTGGCTACATCCCTTTTTTTGTAAAAAATTATCAATTTGCTCAAATTTCTCAAACTACAGGAAAAGAATACGAGCCTCGAAGGGAATTTAATGGCCTAGGAGACATCAATTTGGCTGCAGAATTTAAAATCACTCCCTTGGGCAATTGGGCCTTTTCGGGGACGCTACTCTTAGGCATTCCTTCTGGAAAAGAGGTTGCTGGTTTTGACGGAAGTTATCAAACTGGGGACGGCGAATTTAATCAACAGGTACAACTCAATTTTGGAAAAAGCTACTCCCTAGGGAAACAGGCTTTTTATTTAAAAAGCTATTTGGGCTACAACAACCGTTCCGGTGGATTTTCTGACGAATTACACAGCTTTGCAGAAACAGAAACCCAGCTGTGGAATTCAAAACTTTTAGTGCTGAGTCGTCTCCACTGGATTAGACCTTTGTACAACGGGACGCTTGACGCCTCCAATGCCAGTGGGGCAATCTTTGCTAATAATATCGAAAGTTTTACCCTAGGCGGAGAAGTGGCAATAAATTTAGGAGCACACTGGGGCGTCTTTTTGCCGCAGCAACTCCTTTATTTGGTAAAGTCATTTTCAAAGGAAACATCTATTCGGGAGGACTTTTCTTAAATTACTAAAGCAGTATTTAATTACGCTCTGGAGCAAAAGGGCTTAAGTCCAAACTAGAGAATTGATTAGAAATTAGTTCGGTGACCAATTTCCCTGTTGCAGGGCCCAAACTCCATCCCATCATCGAATGTCCCGTTGCCAAAACCAAATTTGCTACAGCACTGTGTCTTCCAATAAAAGGAAGCCCGTCAGGAGAAAGGGGGCGAAGCCCACTTTGAACCTCATCGATAGAAGCTTGAGGAATACGTACTTCAGGATAATAGTCATTTGCCACCTTGGCAATTGCAGCAACACGTTTTGCATTGATCTTTTGATTGATCCCTGAAATTTCCATCGTTCCCCCAAAGCGAGTAAATCCTTCCATAGGGGTCACAGCCACCTTTGCTTCCAACAAAATAGCAGGTAGATTTATTCCCGTGGATTGATTCAGGTTGAGACGATACCCTTTTCCCGCCTGGACCGACAAACGAACTCCTAAGGTTTTTAAAAGTTGTTCTGACCAAGCCCCTGTTGCAACAACGAATTCATCGGCTGGAAACTGACCGCGGTCTGTTTGTACCGCTATAAGATGATTCCCCTTTTTTTGGAAAGAGGTCACCTCGCGCTCTAAAACAAACTCAACTCCCTGAGTGGTGAGATGCGCCTTTAGATTTTTCATGAATAATTCGGGAGTGCTATGCGCATCACTTTCATACCAATACGCCCCTGCAATATCCATGGGAGCCTCGGGCTGAAGCTCAGAAACCTCTTCTTTAGAATAGTGATTTACGGTGATCCCCAACTCTTTTGCCCAACGGACTACCTCGGCTTCTTCACGTTCAGCATGAGCCGTTTTATAAGCCATTAGCAATCCTTTAGTTTCCAGGTGAAAGTCCAAGAATTGAGTTTTTTGCATTTCCAGATATAATTGTTTGCTCAACAAGTTGATTTCCAAAATGGATTTCATCGAGCGTTGCACATGTTCTGGAGTACAGGATTTCATAAACTTTAAACCCCAGCGGATCAAATCCAAATCGAATCTAGGCTTGATGTAAAAAGGACTGGAAGCGTTAAACATCCAGCGGATTCCTTTAGTGATCATTCCTGGAGCTGCCATGGGCACAATATGACTGGGCGTCAGATATCCCGCATTGACGTGAGAAGCCCCAGAGGTAATCTGACCTTTGTCAATCACACTTACTTCATGACCTTCTTGTAAAAGATAATAGGCGGTGGACAAGCCCACAATTCCCCCTCCAATGACGATTACTTTCTTCTTTGCCATATCAAATAACTTGAAACCCTTTTACATAAGGATCCTCAGGATCTAAAATGAGTTGATTATAACCGATAATACGGGCGTTCCCTTCGATACTGGGCACCATACCCTTTAGGCTTCCGACCTGTGCCTCAGCTTCTACCCGACCTGTAAATAGCGAACCGATTATACTTTCGTGAACAAAAGTGTCTCCCACTTGTAATTTTCCTTTTGCGAACCATTGAGCCATACGAGCGGAAGTTCCTGTACCACAAGGCGACCGATCGATTGCTTTGTCACCGTAAAACACGGCATTGCTTGCAGTAGCTACTTTTTGCGTGGGTTTTCCGCCCCATAAAACATGACTACAGCCGCTTATTTTTTCATCCAAAGGGTGTTCAAAATTGAACTTGGCATTGATCTGCTTCCGAATCGAACGGCTCCACCCGATCAACTCTCCCACAGTATAGGCTGCAATTCCTTTAAAGTTTTCCTGTATATCAACAATGGCATAGAAGTTCCCGCCGTAGGAAACATCAATTTTTAATGGTCCTAGATCTGGACATTCGATTTCTAAATCAGATGCTGCTAAAAAAGCAGGTACATTAGTGAATTTCACCCCCGTCACCTTAGATCCCCTCTTTTCATAAGAAACAACTACCAATCCAGCAGGGGTTTCAACACCTAATTGACCTTCTTTTTTTGGGGTAATTAATCCTTCTTCTAAGAGTACAGTCAGTGTGCCGATCAAACCGTGTCCGCACATCGGAAGACATCCGCTGGTTTCTATAAACAATAGGGCAACATCGTTTTCAGGATTTTGAGGAGGGTAAAAAAAGCTCCCACTCATCATGTCGTGTCCGTGGGGTTCAAACATCAATCCCGTTCGAATCCAATCGTATTCTTTCATAAAATACAATCGCTTTTCTCCCATACTTTGCCCCTTCAGTTCAGGTTTGGGTCCTTTGACTAAACGCACTGGATTTCCAGCGGTGTAGGCATCTACACAATCAAAAACAATTCGTTCTTTGGAATTCATATCACTTCCTTTGTTGACTTTCCGTTTAGGTTTCTGAGCAAAGACAAAGGGTTTTCATTTTGTAACGCTAGGGGTAGCAAACCGTTAGGGCAATCTTGAAAGGCCACAGGACGCAGCCAGCGATAAATCGCATCTGTACCTACCGAGGTATAACGTCCGTCGGTTGAGGTAGGGTAAGGACCCCCGTGTTGCATCGCTTGGGTAACAGCAACTCCAGTAGGAACTCCTTCGAAAAGGAGTCTCCCCACTTTATTTTTTAATTTTTGTAGTACTGATTTTATTTTTGGATACTCTTCTTCTTCCGCCAGAAGTGTGGCCGTTAGTTGACCGGAGAGTTTTTCTGCAACGGCAGTCATTTCCTCCAAAGAATGACAGTGTACAAAAAGGCTAAAAGGACCAAAAACCTCCTCCGTAAGATGCATCTGAATTAACAGATCTTTTCCAGAAATCAAACCTACAGCTGCATCGCTGGATTCTGATTTTAAAAGGTTTTGTAACGCTTTATTTTGTCTCAGTTCCTCCAGTTGCACTTGATAGTTTTTTTGAATGTTACTGTGTACCATCGGAGGAAGCTCCATGGGGTTTATATGAGCACTTACCCGAGTAAAAAGGTCGCTTTTGCCCTGTGGATCACAAAACAAAATCAACCCTGGATTGGTACAAAACTGTCCTGTTCCCAAGGCAATGGATTGGGCTAAAGTCTCCGGAAGTGATTTGTCTTTGATCAGTCGCTTTTCCGAAATAAAAATAGGATTGACACTTCCCATTTCTGCAAAAACAGGAATGGGTTCTTCACGGGTTTGAGCTAAATCATAGAGGGCTTTTCCCCCAGCAAAACTCCCTGTAAAACCAACTCCCTTTAGCAAGGGGTGAGTTACCAATTGCTTTCCGATTTCATGAGAGGTTCCTCCTAAATGTGAAAACACATCTGGAGGCAATCCAGACAAAAGAAGAGCGTTGTGAATCGCTTCAGCAACCAAGGCACTTGTGCCTGCATGATAGGGATGGGCTTTGACAATTACCGGGCATCCGGAGGCTAAAGCAGAAATCGTATCTCCCCCAGCGGTGGAAAAAGCCAAAGGAAAATTACTAGCTCCAAAGACACCAATGGGCCCGATGGGATGGAGCATTTTTCGCAAATCGGGACCCGCTGTATGAATCGTGGCTTGAACAAAAGAGCCTTCTTGAAGCAGTTCTACAAAACGCTGAATCTGACCCAGGGTGCGATCAAACTCCCCTTGGGCGCGTCCCTCAGGAAGAGCAGACTCTTCTTTATACGTTTGTAAAATCTCAGGGCGTATTGCTTTCAACTCTTTTTGAATGGCCTGCAAAAATTGAGTTCGCTGTTCCAGTGTAGTCTCCGCATAAAGGTCAAAAATTGCCGCTGCCTTGTTAACGGATTCCTCCACTTGAGCATTAGTCGCTTCTTGGAATACCGTATTTAGGGTTTCGTCTGTCTTTGGATTTACGGTTTGAAAGGGCGTTGCCTGAGGATTGTTTTGCCAAATACCAGCTACTAAATTCTGTGTTTTAATCATACGTATTTTTTATAATCCAACTCTTTTGGACGGCTTGCAAGACCTTTTTTAATAATGGCTTGTATCCGTTCCCATTCTTTTCCTTGGAGAGGGAGTCTGGGAGGTCGAACGTGACCCGTACCTAAACCTGTGGCTACCTCACACAATTTAATATTTTGCACCAACTGAGGAGAAATATCTAATTCTAGTAAGGGTAAGAACCATCTGAAAATAGATCGGGCTTTTTCTATTTCACCGATTTTACAATACGTATAAATGGCCACGGTCTCCTCTGGAAAAGCATCCACCAAACCGGCCACCCATCCATTCGCACCCATGAGCAAGGTTTCCATCGCAATAGTATCCACCCCGCACAAGATTTTAAAACGCTCCCCAAAGCGATTGATCATCCGTGTTACGTTGGTGACATCCCGTGTTGATTCTTTAACCGCAGTAATGTTTTGATGAGATTCCAAAGCTGCAAACATTTCTAGTGTGACTTCAATCTTATAATCTACAGGATTGTTGTAAATCATAATGGGTAGTTGTGTAGAAGAGGCTATCGAAGCAAAGTAAGCTACCGTTTCGTGATCTGTGGCTTTGTAACGCATGGGAGGAAGTAGCATCAGTCCATTCGCGCCCTCGGACTCTGCCTGTTGTGCCAGGCGAATGGCTTCCTGTGTGGACTGTTCGGCAATATTCATGATGACAGGAATTTTACCTTCTACTTGTTCTAAGGTTGTTGCCAAAAGCTGCTGCTTTTCTTGGGCAGTTAAGGTGCTGGCTTCCCCAAGGGTTCCTCCGAGGATGATGCCGTGTACACCTGCCTTTATCTGATGCGACAGGTTGTGTTTAAACGCATCTAGATCCAAATTACCTTGTGCATCAAATTGGGTCGTAGTTGCGGGCATTACCCCTTCCCATTTAAAGTCTTTCATTTGCCTATGAATTATAAATTTTCGAGCTCTAATATAAGTTTTTAATAAAAGATTTTTACATTAAAACCGTTTAACAAATTAAGCCCTCACACTATGGAAACAAATCACTACTTCAAAAGCCCTTTGGGTTGGATCGAAATCCGGGTTACTTCTTCCGCCTTAAAGCAATTAATCTTTGTTTCAAAGGAACCACCCCTTTATGAAAATAAAAAGTCAAAGATTGTTGAAGACACTAGGGAAGCGCTCAATCTATATTTTTCAAATCCCAAAAGTGTTCCAGACATTCCGCTTCTTCCTGAGGGAACTGCTTTTCAAAAGAAGATCTGGAAGTTGATTGCAGACATCCCCCCTGGAGAAACCAGAACCTATTATCAAATAGCAAATCAGTTTGGAAATCCCAAAGCCGTGCGTGCAGTAGGAACTGCCCTAGGTCAAAATCCGATTCTAATTTTTATCCCTTGTCATCGTGTGATTGGTAGTGGGGGTTCCCTGACGGGCTATGCAGGAGGAATTGAGAAAAAAAGAAAGTTGCTGGAACACGAAGGTTATCCCATTCAAAAAATACTAGATTTGTAAAAAATAACTAATGAAAAAAACGCTTTCAACTTTAGGGTTCCTTCTTCTATTATTGATTGGGATCCTTTATATCTCTGAATACAATTACCTGCTACGGGCCGTTTCAAAAATTTATTTAACGGGGCACACTACCGCATATCTCTCCGACTACGAAGGTTTTGACAATCACTTGTTACCTGCCTCTGAAAATCCAACATCCTGGCCACTGCACAAAGAGTACAACAAAGTCAGCTTGTCAGAAGAGCTGGAAGCCTATCATAAAGAAACCCAAACCGTTGCTTTTGTTTTGATTAAAAACGACAGTGTTTATTTCGAAAAATACTACGACGGGTACGGTCCAGACTCGAAGAGCAACTCCTTTTCTGTAGCAAAAAGTATTGTTTCTGCTTTGCTAGGAAGAGCTATAGCGCAAGGACATATACAAAGTTTAGATCAAAAAGTGATCGACTTTTTACCCGAATTAAAAGGTCCCTACGCGGATCAAGTCACCTTAGGAGACTTGTCCAGTATGGCTTCAGGGCAACGCTGGGGCGAAGCCTATTATTCTCCTCTATCGGTTACTACCGCAGCCTATTTTGTAGAAGATTTAGACCAGCTAATCCTAGAGCAATCCATAGATGAAATGCCCGGAAAAGAATACATTTATAAAAGTGGTACCACCCAACTTCTGGGAATGGTTCTTGCTCAGGCTACCGGAAAAAATTTAACGGACTACCTCTACGAAACCCTTTGGGACCCCATGGGCGCAGAGTACGACAGTTACTGGCAGGTGGACAGTGCCCAAAAAGGGAGTGAAAAGGCCTACTGCTGTATTGCCTCAAACGCCAAAGATTTTGCCCGTATGGCAAAACTCTATAAAGATTATGGGAAGTGGAACGGAGAAGTCCTTTTAGACTCCACCTTTGTTGCAAAATCTCTCAATGCACGATTCCCCGAAAGCCCCGAATACGGATACGGTTGGTGGTTAAAAGAGTATAAAGGACATAACGTTTTTATGATGCGCGGACACTTAGGGCAATATGTAATTACATTTCCAGAGGAAAATTTAATTCTAGTCCGTTTGGGACACAGCAAAGGGCCCAAAGGTCCAAAAGAAGACCCCTTTACTCCTGATATCTACAGGTATATGGATGCCGCTTTAGAACTCAACCCAGATGCTGACTAATCTTGACCTTCATAAAATTCTTTTTCTCGACATTGAGACCGTTCCTTTGTATGAATCTTTTGCGCTGGTTCCTGAAATAGAACAAACCTATTTTGGTGAAAAAACAGCATATCAACGCAAAGAAGATCAGACTCCAGAAGAATTTTACGAAAAGGCTGGAATCTGGGCAGAATTTGGAAAAATCATTTGTATTTCTGTAGGCTATTTTACCCCGCAACAAAACCCAAGAGATTTTAGACTGAAAAGTTTTTATGGTAAAGAGGTTGATTTATTAAAGGAGTTTAAGTCCTTAGTAGGTACTTATTTTAGTACCCCCTATCATTTACTCTGTGGACACAATGCAAAAGAATTTGACTTCCCTTACATAGCCCGAAGAATGCTGATTCTAGGCATTGAACTCCCCAAACCCTTAGAGCTTTTTAATAAAAAACCTTGGGAAGTACCGCATCTTGACACCCTACATCTCTGGCGTTTTGGAGATTACAAACACTACACTTCTCTAAAACTCATGGCACACGTCTTGGGCATTCCTTCTCCCAAAGACGATATTGACGGGAGTCAAGTTGCTGGGGTTTATTACAAAGAAAAAAACCTTGATCGGATTGTGCAATATTGTGAAAAAGATGTGATCACGGTTGCTCAAGTTATTCTCAAATTAAGAAATGAACCGCTACTTACTGAAAAAGAAATTACCCTAAGCGTTTAAGGGTAACTTATAAGTTAGAACCCGTATCTTTGAGTTAATGCAGTCCGAGAAAAAATCACTTGTAGTTGTCCAAAACGCTTCATTATCCATTGGAAATCTATCCATTCTAAAAGGCTTATCCTTTACTATAGAACAGCAAGAGCTTGTAGCTATTGTAGGAGAGTCGGGAAGTGGAAAATCCATGACTGCCTTAATGCTAATGGGGCTGCAACCGAAAAAAGCTACCCTTGAAGCAGAGCTACTTACTTTTGAATCTCGTGATCTCAAAACCTTAACCCCTTCCGATTGGCAAAAGCGCAGGGGCAACACCCTAGGCATGGTGTTTCAAGAACCTCAGTCCAGCTTGAACCCTACCCAGCGGTGTGGAAAACAACTGCTCGAAGTCCTAAAAATTCACCGTAACATCAGCTCAAAAGAAGGAGCAGTACAAGTCACAAAAGCACTAGAAGAAGTACAATTGCACGACACAAAACGCATCTTAAAATCCTATCCTCATGAACTGAGTGGAGGGCAAAAACAGCGCATCATGATTGCCATGGCGCTGCTTTGCAAACCCAAACTTCTGATCGCAGACGAACCTACAACGGCCTTAGATGTAACAGTTCAAAAAGAAATCATTGAGCTACTGAAATCCCTTCAAAAAAAATACAAGATGAGTGTTTTGTTCATCTCCCATGATTTGGCTTTAGTGAAACAACTCGCCGATCGGATTTTGGTCATGTATCGAGGAAGTATAGTGGAATCTGGAACTTCAACTGTCCTATTTAAAAATCCGAAACATCCCTATACCAAAGGATTATTATTTGCACGCCCCGAAGTAGGAGTACGTCTGGAACGCCTTCCTACATTAAAAGACTATCAAAGTGGTACTTTTTCTCCAAAAATAGTCTCCTTTAGCAAACGTCAAGAGCGACAAGATAAAATCTATGCTACCTCCCCCCTGCTCGAAGTCAAAGAACTTGAGAAAAGTTATGTTACAAAAGTGGGATGGGGAAAATCATCTCATTTTCAAGCGGTAAAACCCATCAGCTTTTCTCTTTACCCAGGAGAAACTTTGGGTTTGGTTGGCGAGTCGGGCTGTGGGAAATCAACACTTGCCAAAACGCTGATTTGTTTGGATCCGTTGACCGCCGGTGCACTCTATTGGCAAGGCGAAAAAATTGATCCAAAAAACAAAGCCCAAGTGGGTCAATTGCGAAAAGATGTTCAGTTTATTTTTCAAGATCCCTATGCTGCGCTTCATCCCTCCAAAACCCTAATCACTTCACTAGAAGAAGTCCTTTTAGTCCACGATTCGAAAAACAACAATACAATTCGTGAGCACGCTCTGGAGCTTCTCGCCCAAGTCGGTTTGGATTCCGAATTTGCACATCGCTACCCCCATGAACTTTCTGGGGGTCAACGCCAACGCGTGGTCATCGCTAGAGCTTTGGCAGTAGGTCCTAAAGTGTTACTCTGTGATGAGTCTGTAGCCGCATTAGACATCTCTGTTCAAGCTCAAGTACTCAATCTTTTAAACGATTTAAAAAATGTACTGGGGTTGAGTTATCTTTTTATTTCGCACGATTTAGCAGTAGTAAAATACATGTCAGATCGAGTCATGGTGATGCAAGACGGAGAATTGGTTGAACTGCAAGAAGCTGATGCCTTGTATCAAAATCCAAAAAACAAGTACACCAAAAAGTTAATTGAGGCAATTCCCTGAGTACTTAGTATCACTCATTTCTTAAAAAAACTTCAAACGATTTTAGCGGAACTTTATTTTCAAGCTTGTATTTCTTTTTTAATTCCTTTAGTGATTGCATCACCTCAGCATTGTATTTGCGAATGGTTTCTAAATTCTCAAGCTCATTTGCTGTAGGGGCTCC
>DBBQ01000059.1 GCA_002292265.1 Flavobacteriaceae bacterium UBA980
GCAAAAATTTCCATGTAGTACCAGGAGCGCGTTACTGCAATACGGTCTTTGTTGACTTGTTTCCAAGAAGCTCCACTATCATCTGATCGATAGACTCCTGCTTGTGTTCCTTCAGCTTCCAGATTGAGGTAGACCCTTTTTGAATTTGCTCTGGAAACAGAAATCCCTGCTTTTCCCATCACTTCGGGCAACCCTTTTTCTAATCGCGTCCAATCTGCACCCCCGTTTGTGGTTTTATAGATTCCAGAATCAGGTCCTCCAGAACGCATTTGCCAAGGGGTTCTTTTGTGATCCCACATAGCAGCGTAAAGAATTCTAGGATTGTTCATGTCCATGCTCAAAGAGACAGCCCCTGCAAGTTCGTCGACATAAAGAACTTTTTGCCAGGTTTCTCCTCCATCTTCCGTTTTATAGACCCCGCGTTCTTTATTAGGTCCATACTGAGCGCCTTGCACAGCTACATAAAAAATATCTGGGTTCGACGGATGAATTTGAATATTGGCAATATGTCTGGATTGCTCCAAACCGATATGCGTCCAAGTGGCTCCCGCATCTTCTGATTTATATACTCCGTCTCCCATAGAAGTCATCACACCCCGAGCGGCGTGTTCTCCCATCCCGACCACAACCACACTGGGATCACTTTCCGAAACAGCTATAGCACCTACAGTCCCCGTTTTAAAATAACCATCAGAGATATTGTCCCATTGAATACCGTAGTCTTCTGTTTTCCAAACACCTCCTCCGGTGCTCCCCATATAAAATACATTGGGCTCTTTTACGACACCGGTAGAAGCAACACTTCTTCCCCCTCTAAAGGGTCCAATATTCCTCCAACTGAGATTGTTGTAGGTCAAAGTTGTTGTGGCTTCTTTTTTCTTCGCTTTTCTCTTTTTTTGACTAAAACTTAATGTGGTGCTCATCAGAAGGACCAGCACTAAAGGAAACGTAATTCTCATAAATTCAATTTGAAATTCTTGGTTTTTTAAATATAGCCTTTACAAGTTAGAAAAAAAGTAGAAAGCCTGTACAAAAAGAAACTTTATTCCACTTTGAGTCGAGTCCGAAAAAGTCTCGGTTTCTTTTTTTCCTCACTCTCAGAACTCATCCAAAATTCATCTTTCGAAATAATCTTCACTGCCTCTATTTGGGCGGGCTTAATTGGAATTGGATAGGTGTTGAGTTCTAAATTATCATATCCTCTTTTTGAAAAATTGGGTAATGTGTAAAAAAATTGATCTCCCTCGAAGTTATATCCTGTTAGAACCATCAGATCCTCCACTGCATTATAATCTGCCGCGGTGACTAAAGCACGCGTATCAACTACAGCTCTTGGTGTCAACACATAATCCCCAGCTACCTTCGGGAAGGTGTAAATTTCGGATTGGAGTGTTTTTCTGTTTTTTGAAAACAAGACCAGTTCCTCACCTACAACAGCGATTGCTTCGGCATCAAATTCGTTTCGAGGTTCTTTAGAAAAAGTGGTTTGTGCCTTATAACGAATTGTAATCGTCCCTTTATGAAAAAAATGACGATCCAAAATATAGATCCTCAAATTTTCTCGTGTAGCATAATTATTCCCCGTATCTGCAATATAAAAATGGTCAGAATCTGCGGTAATATCCTCCCAGTCTTTATGTTTCAGTTGGTTGAGTTTAATCTCCATTATTTTTTCTCCCTCTTGACTAATTATATAAAGTTTGGGTTGATCCCCCGAGTCATTGTGGGTAACCAAATACTCCCCAAAAACTTCCAGTCCTGAGGTTTCCTCAACAGATTTTGTCAACCAAATGGTTTCAAATGAAATTTGGGCGGTACCCAAAAAAGAAAGGAAAAGAAAAACGGTAACGAATCGCATTGTAACTTCTATTTTTTGCAAGATACCTAATAAATATATTCGTTAAAGACGTATTAATTTTTATAACCTAAAATTAATCCCTTATTTTGATTTGGGTTCAATTTCAATTTTAACAATGAAAAAAAATCGATTCTATATTTTAGGGCTTCTTTTGATTTATTTTACGTCCTGTCAAAAAGAAATTAAACGCCAGAGTTATCTCGCATTGGGTGACAGTTACACCATTGGGGAACGGGTGAAAGAAAACCAACGCTGGCCCATGCAACTGGCGGACTCTTTAGCTCAAAAAAGTGTTTTTTTGGAAACCCCAGAAATCATTGCAAAAACAGGTTGGACAACCGATGAACTTAAAAGTGGAATTGACGATTCCAGTCTAAATTACCCCTACGATTGGATTTCTTTATTAATTGGAGTCAACAATCAATACCGTGGAAGAAGCATTGAAGAATTTCGTAATGAGTTTGAAGTTTTACTTTCCGAAGCCATTACTTTCAGTGGTAACCGAAGAGAACGCGTATTTGTTGTTTCGATCCCCGACTGGGGTGTGATGCCTTTTGCCAAAGAACGAGATCAGGAACAGATCGCTACGGAAATTGACAATTTTAATCAAGTAATTTACGAACTGTGTGCCATTGAAGAAATTGAATTTATTGACATCACCCCCTTATCAAGAAAAATAGATCTCCATCCCGATTGGGTCGCTGAAGACAGCCTTCATCCCAGTGGAAAACAATATGCCGCTTGGGTTCAAGAAATTCTTCCTTTCTTTTTAAATCAAAATTATGAGTGAATTTCAAGCCGCCCAAGCCTTAGACAAAAAAGATCCTCTGGCGGAATTTAGAACGCATTTTGTATTGACACCAAATGAAATCTACCTGGATGGAAACTCCTTGGGAAAGCTTCCTAAAGCTGCCCAAAAAGCAGTGCAAGACACCGTTGCTAAGCAATGGGGAGAAAGGCTCATTCGCAGTTGGAATGAAGCCTGGCTGGAATTACCCTCACGATTGGCTGAAAAATACGCAAAGCTGCTCCAGGTCTCAAAAGAAGAGGTCATTATTGGAGAATCTACCTCTGTTCGGTTGTACCAAGTGCTCCATGCTCTTGCAAAGTCTGACTTATCTCCAAAACATCTGGGAACCGACAACCTAAACTTTCCAACCGATCTTTATGTCATGGAAGGGATTGCTCAGGATTTTTCATTCGGTGAAATGACTCAAATTGACTATGGCCAAGAGGTTGAGGCTGATTTAGAAATTCTCAAGACCACCATTAAAGAAAAACCTGGAATTTATTGTTTGAGTTTGGTTAGCTATAAAAGTTCGTATTTGTATCCTATGAAAGTGCTCAATTTATGGGCTGAACAACACCGCAGTATTCTTGTTTGGGACCTCAGCCATGCAGTGGGTGCTGTAACGATCGACCTAAAAGAGACGGCAACCAAAATTGCTGTTGGTTGCAGTTATAAATACATGAATGGGGGGCCAGGAGCTCCTGCTTTTTTGTTTATTCAAAAAGCACTGCAAAGAAAACTTGCTAATCCTATTCAAGGATGGTTTGGCCATAAAAATCCGTTTGCTTTTGAATCGGATTATCATCCAAATCAGGGTATTGACCGATTTGCTTCGGGCACGCCTCCCATACTATCACTTCAAGCAATGGAAGCTGGGGTGGACCTCGCTTTAAAAGCAGGCATCAAAAACATTAGAAAAAAAAGTGTACTTCAATCCGAGTTTTTTTTAGAAGGGGTTCGAGAAAAATTACTCCCCTTGGGCTATCAATTGGAAAGTCCTACAGATCCTGAATGTAGAGGATCTCACGTAACTTTGTCACACCCTGCCTCATGGCAAATTTGTCAAGGCTTACTTCAGGGAACTTCTAAGGATTCTAAAATCATCCCTGATTTTAGACCTCCTCATTTTATTCGATTTGCAATGACACCCCTATACACTTGTTTTGAAGAGCTTCAAAAAGTTATCTTTAGACTTGAATCCATTGTGCTGACAAAGGAATATCAAAAGTTTAAAACAAATAAACCTCGGGTTACTTGATTTCAAAAAAAAAGCCTTCAGGAAGTATTCCCAAAGGCCATAACCATAAACCAATCCATTATTAAAGAATTGATTTAATAAAAATACTAAAAATTTAAATAAAAGAAAGATTCTAAAGCTAAAATTATTAACAATTAAGTAATCTTAAACATTATTATTGTTTACTAAATTTTTATTGTAAAAAAACAAGCTTTAAGGGGGAAAAGTGTCTCCTAAAGTCTTAAATCTTGATTTTTAAATAACCTTGGGGTAACCTAAAAAAAATTGACCTTTTTTAATTTTGGACTCAATTATTTTTGGGAATGCGTTATTTAAAATCACTTGGATATATTTTCGGCTTTTTTTATTGGGTTATCCTAGGCCGGCACATCGAAAACTAGCTATTGGGTAGCCTCATATTCCAATTCCCAATTGGGGTTGTCTAGCTTGTTAATGACATACTTAACCGTGATTTCTTCACCTTGTGCAATATCTTTTGAAGTACTTATTCGAATGTGTTTCAGTTTTCCTATCTCGGGGTCTTCTTCAGAAAAGACCGCTTCACAATTTGGAATTTCGTGATGGTTTATAAAAGCCCCAAGAGGAAGTCTAATGTAATGGTCCGCAAAGCGAGGGTCAAATAAGTGTGTCATTCCCAAGTCGGTCCCTGAGGGGATTTTACGCAACGCGAAAAGACCTAGCCCATCGATCTTACTGGAACGTATGGTCAAAAAGTCGGGTAGCGGTCGCCAGTTACTATTTTTAATCATCCCACATTGTATTTGAAATAAAAATATAAAAAATCTATTCTATCGAACTATAAAAGTATGCTCAAGTACTTTTTTGGGTCCCGTGATCGCATTCAATATCCGAAAAGGAAGCTCAACAGTGGTTTTCTTTTGTTGGGTTTTCACTAAAAGTGTGATCATACTGTTTGCAGGGATTATAAAAGCGGAGGCTCTTTGGTGAAAACTAAGGGCCCCCGTGTATTCCAGATGAAAAGGGGCTGCACTTTTATTGGTGACTTCCACCTCCATAATGGTTTTCTCTCCTCTGTATTGGGGCGAAACAAATGTTAGATTTTGTGCTACAAGTTTTTCAAGATGTATTTTTTTACCAATCAATAAATCCTCAAACCAGACTACCGTAGCTCCCTCAAATAGGGCTTTTTTCAGCGCTTCTTGGCTTTTGTTTTCAACATACACAAAAGTCATGGGTCGGTGTCCCCCTTGTGCGATATGATGAGCCCAATCGGTTAGTCCGTGAATGTCTGAAGTACCTAAAATAGTCAATCCGTTTTCTAGTGCTATCTGAAGTGCTTCTTCTGAAAAGGTAGTTTCATTGACCACTTCTATGCCGTGCAATAACTTTTCTTGAATCAAATAGTTATGAAAAGGCTCCAAACGTGCTATGCCATCTTTTCGGTGAGCATCCCAATTGGGGTGGTTCCAAAAAACAAAAGCTTTTTGTTTATTTGCCGCTTGAATTCCAGAAAGGGAATCCTTGTGAAGTAAGGCATTGGCATCCTTGACAAAAACTGCATTGATATGTCCTGGAGGCATCTCTCGGGTGATCTCTGAACCGTTGATGACCTGTAACTTTTCTCCCTCTCGAATCATTCCGTTGGCAATAGTGTAGGAACGATTGCGGTCTGGATGGGGAATGTCTTTTGCATGGGGTTGATATTCCAAATGCTCCGTCATAGCGATCAAATCCAAGCCTTCTCTTCGCGCTTCTTCAACCCGAATACTAGGCCATACCGCTCCATCAGAAAAAACAGTATGAATATGTAAATCTGTACTCAACCACTGGTGTTCCGATTCTGCTGTAAAAAAAGGCTGTTGCCCCTGTACTAGAAAACCTAAAAAGAAAAGGAGTAAAGTTGAAGATGTGGAGAATGAATTAAATTTCATACGATTCATTTGGATTAAAGTTTCCTTTAAAAATAGGCTTAAAATTTATAAAACAGTATCGTATTCCATAATCTGTTCTTTAAATAATTGTTAGCAGACTTTAAAATGTTGTTTTTTTGAAATCCAGAAACCAGGCTAAGTTGCTCACTAAATTTGAAACGAAACCCTAAAAAGGTCCAATTCTGATTAAATTTATAAGGAATACCATTCGGGTTCATAATCGTAAAGATTTCATCGTAAGCGACAAAATTCCACAACACTTTGGCATCGGGTTTGGACAACGTTTTTTGATAGGTCAATCGGAATCTCAATCGGCTAGAAAAGTCAAAACTCCGTAAACTTTTGTCCCGCTGAAGGGGGCGTTCTTCTTGGAAACGATGTTCCAAACGAATCCAAGTGCTAAAAGATGATTTTTTTAAAGGTACACTCACCTGTACTTGTTCCCAAATATTGTGTTCTGTTCTTACTCTAGGGTCTGCAGTAACATCTTGATCAAAATTTTTAAGGTAAGAATAGCCCCCACGCCAGGAAACGTATTTTGATGCTTTATAAGACAGTTGAGGTCTAAAAATTTGTTGATTCCAAACATTAAAATAGGAGATGGTTCGAAAATGGAGTTCTGTCCGTAAACTCAGCTTATCGGAGAGAGGAAAATCCAAAAAAGTAGCATTCCATATTCCATTGACCTTGTCGTATTCTTGTGCACTTAGGGTATATATCGATCCTAGTAGGAGTAGTAAAGCTAGGTTCTTTTTTATCATCGTTCTTATTTGTATTTACGCATTAATCCTTCTTGAGTAACGGAGGCTACCATTGCTCCTTTTTTGTCAAAAATACTGCCTCTAGCAAAACCACGCGCATTGGAGGCACTGGGGCTTTCAATAGCATACAACAACCAGTCGTCTATCTTGAAATCTCGATGAAACCACAAGGCGTGATCTAAGCTGGCATAGTACATTTTTTCGTGTTGTAGTTTTTCTCTGTGAGGCAACGTGGCAGAAAGTAAAAGACTGTAGTCTGAAGCAAAAGCTAAAATCTGATGTTGCAAAGCAAGATCAGCATTGATCTTGTCTTTTATCCGAAACCAAATATGTGCCAAAGGCAATGAATTTTGAGTTTGCAAATAAATAGCTTTATCTACAGGTTTAAATTCGAAAATCTGAGGATGCGCCTTCATTAGTCTATGAAAACGTTCGGGGTCTTGGTGTTGCAGACCTTCTGCCTGTTGAATGTCCGTCAGCAGCAGCTCTGGTGTCAACACATTGGGCATGGGAATCTGATGACTCTCTCCTTCTTCTTTAATGTGGAAAGAAGCTGCCATATTAAAAATAGCTTTCCCTTTTTGAAAAGCGACGACACGGCGCGTGGTAAAACTTCTTCCATCTCGGATGGCATCCACATGAAAATCAATCGGTATATTGATGTCTCCACCTAGAATGAAATACCCGTGCATGGAGTGCGCAATCCGATCTTTTGGAACCGTCTGGTATGCCGCGTGAAGCGACTGACCCAATACTTGACCCCCAAAAACACGTCCCCATGCGGTTTTGTAATTTTGACCGACAAAATGGTACTCGTCTTTTCTTTCTAGAGTCAGTAAATCAATTAGTTCCTTGCTCGTAATCATAATTTTTTTGCTAAAAACAGAATCTCTGGATATAGAATCGTCCAGCTTTGGTTGGAGTTTTTATCTCGGGAGGGCTAGATTGTTTTAATTCACTCGTTGGGTCCAAACTTCATACATAGGGTCCCCCTTGCTGCTTTTCCCCTGATGATGCCAGTCCACTCCTTTGATACTGTATTGAAACGGAAGGACACGACCTACACTTGTATTGTTTCGAGAAAAGAATTCAATATTTTCCGTGTAGATCCCGTTTTGGGCAGTGTAAAACCCACCTCCTGAACCAAAGAACTGGAAAGTCTCCGTGTTAAAGGCAATCCACTGGAAATGCCCATCTTGGAGAAATTTCATGGTCTTTCTAGGTCTTGACGTATCTCTTCTCCGTACACCTTCATCGGTCATTCTACCCGCCATAAGCCATTTCCCATTTAAGTCGATCGCTTTAGCGTTGGATTTTTTCCAAGTTTCTGTCCAAACCAGTTCCAAGGCTTTGATGCTGTCATTTTCATAGTTGGAATTGAACTCTAGAGCAACATCAAAGGTCTTGCCCTCCTTGGTGTAAAACCCTCCCCGAGTTAGGATAAACTCCGCTGGGTCTGAAACAAATTGAGTTTCGACAAGATAATTTTCATCAATCATGATTCTGTGGGTGATCGTTTTCCCTTCCTTTTCAGAGCTAAATGTATACACTTGAGCGTTTGAAAAGAAAAAAGAAAGGCACACAATTAAAAGGATTCTTATGTTCATAATATGAGGTTTTACAAGGTTAATTTCTGTAATTCAAGGCAGGTTTTCGATCGCCCAACATGGGCACATATTTAAAATCCGTTCCTCTTTTTTCTAAAAATTCTTTTGTAGCCATTTCGATCGCTTTGGGATTGTCCAAGAGTTGCATTCCCGTAAGCGCAAGGGTTTTTGCAGCTACCATCATTCCTTTGATACCGATGCTTGTGCCTCCAGCAGCTACAGCCTGCCAACTGTGGGAAGATGTTCCTGGAACCCAGGTCGCTGCACGAAGTCCCACCGTGGGAACAGCAAAGCTGACATCTCCTACATCCGTAGACCCCCCTGCTTTAGAATTGCTGCTGTAAGGTACAACTCCCTCCACATATCTAGTGTCTAAAGGGGCGCCTAAAGTTTTAGCAATTTTTTCTGCAAAGGCTTTTTCTTCCTCAGAATAGGTATAGCCTCCTATGGTTTCTAAATTTTTATGCATTCTTTTTTGTAAACTTTCGATATGCAATAGTTCATGTGTCCCACCGATCATTTCATATTCCATAGTGGTCCCTGTTCCCAAGGCGGCTCCTTTGGCTGCATCTACTATACGGTCAAAAACATTGACAACTTCGCTACGGGTAAGGTGTCTCGCATAATAGTAAACCTCAGCAAAGTCAGGAACGACATTAGGGGCGTTCCCTCCTTGGGTGATTACATAATGTATTCGCGTACTCTCTGTGGTGTGCTCGCGTAACATATTGACCATTGCATTCATCGCTTCCACTCCGTCCAAGGCAGAACGCCCTTTTTCTGGAGCGCCTGCTGCATGTGCAGAAACCCCATAAAAACGAAATTTGGCAGATTTATTTGCCAAAGCAGGTCGGACACTAGCAGAATTTTTACTGTCTGCATGCCAGTGTAAAGCCACATCTACCTGATCAAAAAGCCCTGCACGGGTCATATATACTTTCCCTGAACCTCCTTCTTCTGCTGGGCAGCCGAAATACTTTACCGTTCCTGAAATCTTTTGCTTTTCAATATGGTTTTTTAGTGCAATCGCCGCGGCAGCAGAAGCCGTACCAAACAAATGATGCCCACAGGCATGTCCCGCTTTTCCTTTGTTACTCAACTTATAGGGCACTGCTTGTTGTGACAAACCGGGGAGTGCGTCATATTCTCCCAATATTGCAATTACGGGCCCTCCAGAACCGTAAGAAGCCACAAAAGCTGTGGGGATATCCGCCACACCAGCCTCGATTATAAATCCTTCTTCAGACAAGGTTTTTTGCAACAAAGCACTACTGCGCTCTTCTTGGTATCCCATCTCGGCATAGGACCAGATCTCTTGGGCTACAGATTGGTACTGGTCTTGATGGGCGTCAATGGAACTCAATACGCTTTTGTACTTGTTTTGAGCCAACGCAAAAGTACAGGTCAAGCCTAGAATTAGAATGGAGAGAAAACGCATAATTTTAAATTTGATATTCAGTTCAAATGTATTAATTTTTGAATTTTCAATCCTACGGGTTTAAAAATAAAGCGACCCTTTAGGATGTTTTTGCCTTTTTCAGTCGCTTTTTTTCAGTGACTAAATAAACACCCAATAAAATAAAAGCGCATCCTACCCATTGCAATAGGGTAAACACTTCTCCATCTAAAACGCCCCAGCCAATAGCGACAATAGGAAGTAAATAGGTGATGGAAATAGAAAACACAGGTGAAGAAATCGCCACCAACTCATTGAACATTACTTTCGCCACAGCAGTTCCCAAAAAGGCGAGAATGAAGATGTAACCCAAAGAGATACTCACCTCGGCTCCCTGACTTACTTCAGCCCAAGGAAAATCAGTGAAACTTAAAATCAACAGAGCGGGAAATACAATGGCTAAAAAATTCCCCAAAGCAATTGCCAGTGCCGAAACGTCTGCTAACTTGTACTTGATCACATTGACATTAATCGCATAACAACAGGCCGCAACTACTACCAAAAAAGCATACCAACTTTTGGGACCCGTGTTGATAGTAAACTCGTTGGATACCAAAATCAAAGTCCCTCCAAAACCAATCAGAACTCCAAAAATTTTCCCCCATTTAAAAGAAGATTCAAAAAATAAAACTCCAATCAGTAAGGTAAATAAGGGGGTCATCCCGTTCAAAACTGCAGCTACAGAAGAATCGATCACTGTCTCTGCAAAAGCAAACAAATAACTCGGAAAAAAAGTACCAAAATAGCCTGTAAAAGCTATCCACTTCCAAGCGGATTTAGGAATTGTTTTCAATTGCTTCCACCCGAAAAATAATAAGATTGATGTGGTCATTAAAATTCGAACCGATCCCAACTGCAGTGGAGTCAAACCTACTAAACCTTTTTTTATAAGAATATAGGAACTTCCCCAGATCAGAGAAAGTAAAATGAGGTACACCCATTTCTTGATTGACGTATTCATAGCAGTACAAAATTGCATTTTTTTATGGAGGCATCTCTTCCTAAATCCGTATTTTTGTTAGAAATCTTACACTATGAAAAAAGAACTTCTTGTTTTTTCGCTGCTCATGAGTTTTTTAACAGGCTGTAAAAATGAACCTAGAGAAAAAATTGTTACTGTTTCTGCGAACGCTACAGTTCAAAATACGACTCCTGAGGCTATAAAGGAAAAAGCGTATGCAAAACTGAGTATCGATGGGATGACTTGTGCCATTGGCTGTGCCGCTACCATCCAAAAAAATCTAAATCAAACTGCGGGAGTTGCCTCGGCAACCGTGGATTTTGAATCCCATACGGCTTGGGTCATTTACGATGCCAAAGAAATGGGTCTGAAAGAAATTCGTGAGGTGGTAGAAGCTACAGGTGAAGCCTATAGTGTCACTTCTGCAGAACAAATGGAAGATCTAAACCCCTAATTCCTAATCCCACTTTAACGTTTCCATCAAATGCACTATGTCTTTTTGTAAATAGCTCGCCGCTGGATAAATAGAGTCATAATTGGGTCGGGCATAGAAATAAAGTGACCCTACTACAAAGTGATTTAGGCTGTCTGTCAAAAAAAACTGATACTGAGACGCCGCATTCCCTACCACAGAAAACAAGGTGCCGTAAACCTGATTTTTTACATTGATAAATAATTTTTCTGGTATAGATTCTGCCTTGGAAATATGTTTGTAAGGAAGCTGGTAGGCATCATTCAGCAGTGAATCTAAATTTTTTTTAATGGGATTGTAGTTTAAATACAAAGTTGCCTTCATCTCGGGATAGACCAATCGTGGTGCCGATTTATTTTCTGTTTTAACAAAAGCATGACGGTTGTATTCAAAAGAAAAACGGGTTACCTCTTGTGTCAATTGATATTCAGGTTTTGGATAATCTAATCGAAGTAAGGCGGACGGCTTGGGTTGAAAATCAGTGCTACAAGCAGTAGTAATAAAACCTAAAAAAATTAAAATCAGTTTGCGCATGGATCTTTACTTTAATTTTTTGGGAAGTAAGACTTTTACTTGTTTGATGCGCAATTGGTCTAACTCCTCAATTACAAAACGATATCCTTGAAATGAAATTTTTTGACCCCTTTTTGGAAATTTTCTCGTGATCTCAAGAATCAATCCGGCTAGGGTTTCTGCTTCTCCTTTTATAGAATCAAAAACTGTAGCGTCATCTAAATTGATAACCTTGAGAAAATCTTTTAAACTAATTTTAGCATCAAAAACGTACGTGAACTCATCCAGCTTGGAATAACTTAAATCTTCCTCGTCAAACTCATCGCTGATATCTCCAATGATTTCTTCCATCACATCTTCCAAGGTAATCAGTCCTGAAGTACCACCGTATTCATCTACAACAATAGCAAGATGGTTTTTCTTTTGTTGGAATTCTTTGAGGAGGTCGTCTAATTTTTTGTTTTCAGGTACATAAAGTGGGGGTTTTAAAAGCTTTTGCCATGAATAATCGGGTTTATTAAGATGGGGGAGTAAATCTTTGATGTACAAAATTCCTTTGATGTTATCCTTTTTTTCACTGTAAACTGGAATTCTTGAAAACCCTTGCTCTAAGATCAGGGGGATTACTTCTTTGAAACCAAGCTCCTCAGAAAGAGCAAACATATCAATCCGGGGACACATGGCCTCACGCGTATCGGTGCTTCCAAAATTTACAATCCCTTCCAAAATACGCTGTTCGTCGAAAGTGGTTTCTTCGTCATCGGTAAGTTCTAGGGCTTGCGAAAGCTGATCTACCGAAAGCTGATTTTTTTTATCCCCAAGACGTTTTTCAAGAAAAGTAGTCGTTTGACTCATGGGGGCTGTGATCCAAAATAAGATAAAGCGATCTAAAAATTTAACAAAAGGCGCCATCCGTATCGAGAAAGCCAATGCGTTTCTATTGGCATACACCTTGGGTAAAATTTCTCCAAAAATTAAAATCAATGCAGTGATAATACCCACTTCTATAAATAAGAGCACTACAGGATTGTCAATCTCATCAAAAAGAGTTTTACTCAGTAGTGAAAACAAGAGTACAATAGCAATATTGATAAAATTATTCGCTATTAAAATGGTTGCTAAAAGACGCTTTGGCTTTCGCAGAAGAGAGATTAAGCGTTGGATTGCGGGGTTGGGTTCTTCGTTTTCTGAATCTTCCAAGGATTTTAGTTGTAAAGAAAAAAAAGCAACCTCTGCACCCGAAATCAGGGCAGAACACAGCAATAAAAAAAGAACCAAAACGGATTGGATCCAAATTACATCGGGAGTTACAACAAGGGCAGTAAATACAGGTAATGGGTCAGGATCCAATCGGTTTTTTTTTTAAAAGGGTAAATCGTCAGCATTTTCAGGAGGTGTTTCCTCCACACTTGGTTTGGAAGGAACATCAGACGGAGGTGCTCCTTGCGAGACATCTTTTTTGGTGGTGAGAAAGGTAAATTCGTTAACATTGATTTCTATCGAATATCGGTCGGCACCATCTTCACCTGTCCACTTTCGTGTCTTGATTCTACCTTCTACGTAGATTCGGTCTCCCTTACTCAAGTATTTTTCACAGATTTCTGCAGCCTTATTGCGAACTACAATATTGTGCCATTCTGTGTTGTTTACTTTTTCTCCTGTACTCTTGTTAGTATAGGATTCGTTTGTGGCTAGTGGAAAACGGCCTATCGATCCTCCTCCCTCGAAATAATGCATTTTAACATCATCTCCAAGGTGTCCAATTAGCATAACTTTGTTTAATGTTCCGCTCATAGTTTTAAGGATTTGAGTTAGTTAAGTAGTAAATTTAAACATCACGTTTGAATTTCAAAATAATTCTCAATAAAATTTTGAAGCACTACAGGAACAGCTCTGTTTTTTAACTGCCTGAAAGTAAGCCCTTTTTCAAGCGGAGCACGGGAAGGCACTACCCAAAAAAAGATGAAAAGTTTTTGATGCGAAAGTTTGTGAATCACAGCTGTCTTATTCCACAGTGTCAACGCTTTTAAATCAAGACTTCCCTCCAATTCGTCTGGCAGTTGACCAATAAATTCGGTCCTGTTTTTTATACCTTTTGGTGTTTCCACCAAGGGAAATTGGAAAAGGTTTTCCCAAATCCCTTTTCCTTTTCGTTTTTCGATCTGTATCTTCTCGTTTACATCTTGGATGACTAGATAATTAAAGTAGCGTTCGGTTATTTTTATCTTGGCATTTTTTATTGGAAGCAAAGTAATTTTATTTTGATTGAAAGCTACACAGTTTGAAACAAAAGGACATTGGTCGCAAGATGGATTTTTTGGGGCACACTGTAAGGCTCCAAACTCCATCATTGCTTGATTGAATGTCCCGGGTTGTCTTTGATCTAGGAGAAGGGTGGCTTTAGCCTTAAACTCACGATGAGCAGTACTGGTATTTATTGGAGTTGAAATGCCAAAAAAACGGGATAAAAAGCGGTATACATTTCCATCTACAACCGCTTCAGGCAGATCGTAACAAATGGAGGCGATGGCACTTGCGGTGTAATCTCCAACACCCTGAAGTGCAAGGAGTTCCTGAAAGGTGGTAGGAAAAACCCCTTTGCGTTCTTTATAGATATACTGGGCTGTATGGTGTAAATTTCGCGCTCTAGAATAATACCCCAACCCTTGCCATAATTTTAATACCCGATCTTCCGTCGCCAAGGCTAAGTGCTTTACTGTAGGGAAAGCTTTGATAAATCGTTCGTAATACGGGGTACCTTGGGCAGTTCGGGTTTGTTGGAGAATGATTTCTGAGAGCCAAATCTTATACGGATCTTTAGTCTCTCGCCAGGGAAAAAGACGTTTATTTTCTGAGTACCAGAAGAGTAAGGTATATGTCCAAGTCAAAATCTAAACGTGTTTGTCAATGGTTTTGTTTTGAGACAAGTATAATATAAAAACTTTACTCAGAGCATTTTATAAGATAAAATTAATATATTTGCTAGCCTCAAATTTTAAGCAATAAACGATTTAATATGACTAAAGCAGACATAGTATCTAACATTTCAGAAGAACTAGGGATCGACCGAGCGGATGTGCAAGCGACAGTTGAAAAATTCATGAAAGAAGTCAAAGGTTCTTTAGAAAAAGGTGAAAATGTATATCTGAGAGGATTTGGAAGTTTTATAATCAAAACTCGTGCTGAAAAAACAGGACGTAACATTTCCAAAAATGTAGCGATAAAAATTCCTGCACACAACATCCCTTCTTTTAAACCCGCCAAAATTTTTGTTCAAGGAGTCAAATCTAAGGTTCCCGTTTCAAAATAATTTTTAACTACAAAATTCAAACAACATATGCCAAGTGGTAAAAAACGAAAAAGACACAAGGTAGCGACGCACAAGCGTAAAAAACGCCGTAGAGCTAATCGCCACAAGAAAAAATAGTGTTCGGCAAAACACTTAAAACATTTACCAAACGTTCATTGAAATGCAGCATCAAAAGTTGATTGCTGCTACAGGAAAATCCTGAAAATATTGTTTAATCCGTCTCCGCGAATAAATTCGTGTGGACACAAAATATCTCAGAGTGAATAAAGAATTAATTATACGTTCGCATTCCTCTGCTGTTGATTTTGCACTGCTCAAGGATGGAAAATTAATTGAGCTAAACCAAGAAGTAGAAGACAACAAATTTTCTGTAGGCGACATTTTTGTCGGAAAAATCAGAAAAGCTGTTCCTGGGTTAAATGCCGCTTTCGTAGATGTGGGCCATGAAAAAGATGGGTTCCTACATTACCACGACCTCGGTCCAAAACTCCCTTCACTAGTAAAATACATTAAACAGATAAGCACAGGTAAAAACAAAGATTATCTATTAAAACAATTTCGTTACGAAAAAGATATCGATAAAGACGGGAATATTGGAGACACGATGTCTCCAAAGCAAACCGTCTTAGTTCAAGTTGTTAAAGAACCGATATCGACCAAAGGACCTCGATTGAGTTCTGAAATTTCGCTGGCAGGCCGTTTTATGGTCTTGATGCCTTTTTCAGATCGCGTATCGATTTCGACAAAAATTGAAGACCGAGCAGAAAAAACTAGACTAAAAAAACTCGTACAAAGTATCCGTCCCAAAGGCTTTGGACTGATTATCCGTACAGTAGCTGAAGGTCAAAAAGTAGCTGCTTTAGACGCAGACATCCAACAATTGATAACCCGTTGGAAAAATTTATCTGCCAAGTTGAAACAAATTGACAAATACCCGACCAAGGTATTGAGTGAAATCAATCGTTCTTCGAGTATCCTTCGCGACATTTTTGACGATAGCTTTACCGGCATCCATGTAGATGATGCAGAAATGCAATCTGAAATTCAGGACTATATTGAAACTATAGCTCCCGATAAAAAGTCGATTGTAAAACTGTATGAGCATCATCTTCCCATTTTTGAAAAATACGGGATAGAACGCCAAATCAAATCCTCATTTGGAACTACCGTTTCCATGCAAAAAGGAGCGTATTTGGTTATCGAACATACCGAAGCCTTACATGTTATCGACGTGAATAGCGGCAACCGATCCAACCGGTCTAAAAGCCAAGAAGAAACTGCAATGGAGGTGAACCTCATAGCAGCTTCGGAAATCGCAAGACAATTGCGTCTGCGCGATATGGGGGGCATTATTGTAGTCGATTTTATCGACCTAAACTCCAATGCCAATCGGAAAAAGCTATATGAACACTTGACTAACGAAATGAGTGCGGACAGAACCAAACACAAGATTCTCCCGCCCAGCCGTTTTGGTCTCATTCAGATCACACGTCAACGTGTACGACCCGAAATGAATATCAAAACCAAAGAGCCCAATCCCAACGTCAATGGGGAAGTTGAAGCTCCAATTGTACTAATTGACAAAATCAACACAGAGCTTAGTAAGATTACTAAGAACAAACGCAACCAAAAGGAAAAAATATTTTTACATATCCATCCTTTTGTGGCTGCCTACCTTTTGAGCGGGAATCCATCCCAACGCTTAAAATGGTATTTTGAATACAAAAAGTGGATTCGTATTGTTCCACGCCACGCTTATCAATATTTGGAGTTCCGCTTCTTAAATAAAGACCGCAGAAGACTCCGACCTTAATACCTAAACCGCAGCTCTAAAGGCTGCGGTTTTTTTTATTTTTAACCATGCAAAAAAAACAATCCCTAACCGTTGTCGAAGCTCAAAAAAAACTGGAACATTACTGTGCCTATCAAGAGCGTTGCCATAAAGAAGTGGCAGATAAACTCAAGGAATTGGGTATGATTCCTGTCGCTATTGACACTATTATTTCCAAGCTTATTCAAGACAACTACCTCAACGAAACCCGCTTTGCACAAAGCTTTGCACGGGGAAAATTCCGTATCAAAAAATGGGGGAAAAACCGAATTGTACGCGAGCTCAAACTGAGGCATATTTCAGACTACAACATCAAAATGGGGATGAAGGAAATTTCTGATAGAGACTATGAAAGTACTTTTTACCAACTCTTTGAAAAGCGCAAACTAAAAGTCGCACATTTATCCAAACTCGAACAAAAAAAGAAAATCCACTCCTACCTTTCCTATCGGGGTTGGGAACACCCGCGTATTTACAATGCGCTAAACGAACTCTTTTAAAAGCTGTATCGCAGAGAAAGTCTCGCATTGCGCCCCGGCATGGGTACCAAATTGGTCTCCGAATATTCTTGATTTAAAAGGTTGTAAACAGCCGTCTGGATCTGAAAGGATCTCAGGTTCCAAATCACATTTGCATCGACTACAGTATAGCCTTCTAGCTGCGGACGCTGACCGTATTTTAACCCTAGAAAACCTTGAAGAGTAGAACTGACCGCGGCCCTGTAGGAAGCCGTAAAGTGATGTTTTAAAGAATTGATACTGTATCTCGAAAAATTGACTGCCACCTTCCTTAAATCGTCTGTTAGATAGGTATAGCCCAATTGTAGATTTTGGGGTTGTTTGTTCCAAATAAAAGGAAGATTGATTTCGGTCTCAAATCCGCGACTGTCCAAAGTTTGAATATTGGTCGCTTCCCAGGGTGCCTCTTCCAGTGGTTTGACATAGTCAATCAGATTCTCTGCACGTCGGTCAAAATAAGCAGCATAAAAACGAAAGGAAGGCGTGTTATGTCGAATTCCAAGTTCGGTTGCCAAGGCCTCTTCGGGTTTTAAATTTTCATTCCCAACTGTAGTCCGATCCTCGTAATACAAATTCGTATAGGTAGGGATACGGTAGGTGTAACCTAAGTTTGCATAGGCCTGCCAATGAGTGCTAATCTCAAAACCAAGATCTACCCCTGGGTAGGTAAAGCCTCCAAAGTCTGAATACAAATTGACCGCAACTCCAGGGGTCAATTCCAATCGTTTCCCCAAACGAAATTGGTGCTCCAAAAAGAAAGTCGCGAGTTGACGGGTACGGTAGCCCAAATTATTGCTCGCAATGGACACGCGGGAAAGGTCAACCCCCATTCCGGTAGTGCCCCAGGAAGAAACATAACTACTGTTTAAGGCTGCTCCTACTTTGTGGGTAATGTGCCAATTTTCATAGACCTCAGGTTGCGCTCGTAGATACAAGTAATGATCTTGTCCCCTTCTCCAATACACATTGGGTTTTAAAACCCAATTCCCTTTTTGAATTTTGGATTGAACCGCAATGAGGCTTGCTTCCGTCTCTTCGTATTGGTCTTTGGCGTCTGGAGAGACGTAAAAACCGTTGGCGCCAAATTTCCTTCCTGAAAAAAAAACGAGTACCTCTAAAGGAACTTTTTGTGCTTCAGCGAGACTTACTTTAATAAAAGCCGTAGTGTTTTTAAAATCGGAATTGTAACGATACCCATCCGAAGAAATTCTCGAAAAATGAGTAAAAATTCCTCCGTTTTCCTCTCTTTTACTTAGACTAAGTGACCCTTGAAGTTGACCATAGGAGCCACCCCCGATTTCAGCTGTTCCCCCAGTAGTCAGCTCTTTTTTTGTGACAATATTGACCGCACCTGTAAGTGCATTTTGACCAAAAACGCGAGCCGCAGGACCTTTGATGATTTCTATCCGCTCGATCGTCTCTAGGGGAGGGAGAAAATTCAAGCTGTGATGTCCAGTTTGAGCATCGTCTAGTTTGATTCCATCGATCAACAAAAGCGTCTGATCAAAACTACCCCCGCGGATGTATAAATCGGCTTGTGCTCCTGCTACACCCCTTCTGCGAATGTCAACACCTGTTATTTGTTGTAAGGCTTCCGCAATAGCCAGAGCACCTGTTGCTTTTAAGTCTTGTGAAGAGATAATTTGAAGGGTTCGCGCGTTCTCGGCAAACGGAATTTCAATTCTTAAAGAAGATACAATGACCTCTTTAAGGTCATATTGGGTTGGGATCGAATCCTATTGCGCATGCAATAAAAACAAGGGCACTAAAAGTGCTAAAATAAGAGGCTTCATATTCGTAGGATTTAAAAGAAATTTGGGGTTTATAACGACTGCTAGTCCGTCAAAAGAATGACTTTATTGTCACTTAGTTCTACCGCACCCGATTCAATATCCAAGTAGGCCATATTTCCTTCTTGTGTAAATTTGGATTGGTGCGCTTTGTCCAAGGAAATTGTCCCTTGAATTTTTACCCGTCCCGCGACTAAAGTAGAAACGATGGGTGCGTGGTTATTTAATATTTGAAAAGAGCCAGAGGTGCCTGGAACTGTCACACTTTGCACTTCCCCACTAAAAAGTTGGGCTTCAGGAGAAACAATTTCGAGTTGCATATTTTTATACTTCTGCTAACATTTTTTCACCGGCTTCAATTGCCTCTTCGATAGTTCCCTTCAAGTTAAAGGCAGCTTCTGGAAGATGGTCTAGTTCACCATCCATAATCATATTAAACCCTTTGATGGTGTCTTTAATATCTACTAAAACTCCGGGAATCCCTGTAAACTGTTCTGCAACGTGGAAGGGCTGGGACAAGAAGCGCTGTACACGTCTAGCACGTGATACCGCTAGTTTATCCTCCTCAGAAAGTTCATCCATCCCTAGGATGGCAATTATGTCTTGCAATTCTTTATAGCGTTGAAGCAATTCTTTGACTCGTTGGGCACAAGCGTAGTGCTCGTCACCTAAAATTTCTGCAGTCAAAATACGCGAAGTAGAATCCAGTGGATCTACCGCTGGATAGATTCCTAACTCGGCAATTTTTCTAGAAAGTACGGTAGTCGCATCCAAGTGTGCAAAAGTTGTCGCTGGTGCGGGATCCGTAAGGTCATCCGCAGGGACATAAACCGCTTGTACTGAAGTAATGGATCCTTTTTTAGTTGAAGTAATACGCTCTTGCATAGCACCCATCTCTGTAGCGAGTGTGGGTTGATATCCTACCGCTGAGGGCATACGACCCAAGAGTGCTGATACCTCAGAACCTGCTTGTGTAAAACGGAAGATGTTATCGACAAAGAAAAGAACATCTTTTCCTTGACCATCTCCAGCTCCATCACGAAAGTATTCAGCAATGGTTAATCCTGATAGGGCTACACGAGCACGGGCTCCTGGAGGTTCGTTCATCTGTCCAAAAACAAAGGTGGCTTTGGATTCTTTCATTGCCTTTTTGTCTACTTTTTTAAGATCCCAACCGCCTTCTTCCATGGAATGCATAAAGTCGTCTCCGTATTTGATAATTCCAGATTCTAGCATCTCGCGGAGTAAGTCATTCCCTTCTCGGGTACGCTCCCCTACTCCTGCAAACACAGAAAGTCCCCCGTGTCCTTTGGCGATGTTATTAATGAGTTCTTGAATCAAAACGGTTTTCCCAACTCCTGCACCTCCGAAGAGTCCAATTTTTCCTCCCTTGGCGTAAGGCTCAATTAAATCGATGACTTTAATTCCTGTGAATAAAACTTCAGTAGAAGTAGAAAGATCTTCAAAGGCTGGGGCTTCACGGTGAATTGAAAGTCCGTTTTCATTTTCCTTTGGAAGGTTTTCCATCCCATCAATTGCATCTCCAATCACGTTAAAAAGACGACCGTATACGTCGTCTCCGATGGGCATTTGTATTGGGCTCCCCAAAGCAACAGCTTGTGTCCCTCGACTTAAACCGTCTGTAGAGTCCATAGAAATCGTTCTTACTGTTTCTTCACCAATGTGAGATTGTACTTCTAGAATGAGTTTAGAACCATCCTGTTTACTGATTTCTAATGCGTCGTAAATTTTAGGAAGTGGGTTGTTTTCCCCACTAAAATCTACATCTACAACGGGACCGATAATCTGAGAAACTTTGCCTGTACTTTGAGCCATTTTGATCTACTTAATTATTTGAAATGCAAATATAATGAGTTACTTGTAAAATCGTGATGTGTGATATTATTTTTTGGGAAAATTTAAATAAAAAAGGCAACATAAAATGCTGCCTTTTTTGGTCTTAATTTAACATTAATTAGAGATTGAATGTCGCTCTTAAATTAACCCGTCTTCCAATAACCGGCATATTGGGAAAAGCTCGGTATTGTTGATTAAACAAGTTGGTTGCTGAGAGGTCTAATTTTACCCCATTAGAAAGTCTGTATCCTACACTTGCATCTACTAGATTTTTAGCTTGCACAACTCCTGCATAATATCCTTGATTCGAATTAAATTCGTCATCATGTTGGAAGGCAAGTGAAGCTTGAAATCCATCTCTAACTATATAATCCATTCCTAAACGGAATTTGAACAAAGGGGCATTAAGAAAATCTTGAAATGGAAGATCATCGTCATTTTCTTCTCCAGGAGTCCACTCGTTCTGGCTTAGCCAAGAAGCATTCCCCCAAAAAGTAAGTTTTTCGGAAGCAAAGTATTCTATTGATAAATCACTTCCAACATGAGATCGAGTAACATTATCAAAAATTCTATACCCTGCTGAAATATGAGTGATTCCATCATCTTGCGGTACTCTTTGAGATTCAATTGCTCCTACAGCAGCTGCAGCGCCTGTACCTCCCTCAGATACTGGCTTTACAACATCTACATAACCTTGACCTCCCTGAGCAAATGCACCTGCAACAATACCAGCTGTTTGTGCGATTGTTTGAGCAATTGCTGGAGCAATTAGTGGGGCCGCTGTAGCAGCTACTGCTGCAGATACTGGTGCAACTGCAGGTGATCCTGGGAAAAGTGCATTAGCAGGTGCTCCAGTTTCCCAAATAGCCTCAGGAATACCATTTGCTGTGTATTGCGCTTCAACACCAGCTTGAACTTGAGCATTTACTCCTGCAGTTACGAACTGACTAATTGCACCACTAATAGCCGGATCAGCTGCAAAATCAGCACTAACTTGAGCTCCTAAGTCTGTTGGTATATCACGATAATTATTTAATCTAAATGTTGGACCAATTGCAGTAAATTGAGTAGACCCTGTTCTAGCAAATGTATAAACGTCTATTCCTATTGCGAACTTGTCACCTAAAATACCTTTATAACCAACTTCCCATGAGGTTGTAGTTCCTAAAAGGGCTGAAGGAGTATCAACAGCTGTTGGCATTGGGCTGCCATTAAATGCATTGTAACCGGATATAGTTCCAGAAGTTCCTCCAGGCACATAACCATTAAAGAAGTTTTGTACTAATGGCAAAAGCGGTGCTTGACTTGGAGATGCCGCTATTCCTGCATAAAGGGCAGCTAGAGTTTGACCAGCAACTGCTCCATATGGGATAGCAAGTGGCCACTGAGTTGTATCTGCAGGAATTGTTAATCCCCCAGCTCCTACAACTTCTATCGGTTGATTTGGATTAAAATTTTGAGCAGTTGTTTGACCAGAAGCCCAAACATCAAGAACACCCGGAGACTGGATTTGCACTGGGAAATCCAAATATGTTTCTAATGCACTTGGACCGAATATAGCTTGGTTGTATGTTATTCTAAAACTATTTTTTGGATTTGGTTTATAAACAAGAGCTATCCTAGGAGCAATTTTTCCTTTGTCAATAAAATTTAATTTATCATATCTAAGAGCATAGGTTAGGTCTAACTTATCACCAAAACGAGAAGTCCCTTGGCCATAAATACCATAGTTATTGTAGTCATTACTCCCGTCATATTGTCCAAATAATGTATTCTCTGATTCAGATTGTATGTCCCGAAAATCTGCTCCAAAAGTAAAATTGGAATCTAAAAAATTTTCCGCATCAAAATTGTATTGAAGTTGTGCATCTAAAGATGATCTTTTAGTAAGTATACGTTGAGCTGTTAAATAAAGATAAAAAGGAGAATCCGTTGTACCTCCATCATTTCCAGAATAAGAAATTTGTCCAAAAAAGCCTCCAGACTTAATTCTTGCTTGTGTCCAAAAGTCAAGACCCTGAGCATAACCTGGTCCTTGTGCTTGATTAATTAATCCTCCTCCTGAATTTATACCCCCAGAAATAACAGCGTCAGTATTGTCATTTGGTCTAAATTCTAAGTGTGCATTTGCCATAAAAGATTCGTAATCATTTAAGTAAGCATTACCGTCTCCATCAGGATCTAACTCTGCTCTTGTAACTAATGGTGTAGTTGGAACTTGTGATGGATCAATTCTATTATTTTTAACTATTGGTTGGAATATACCGTTTGCAGTAGCATTATTTATTAAAGCTAAAAAATCTGCATTTTCAATCGGGTCTAAACTAAATTCATCCCCTTTTTTGTATTGTGCGTTAATTTTAAATCCAAAAGTTTTTTTGTCATTCGCATAGGCATGTCTTATCGTTCCGGAAAGAGTACTTAAATTTCCGCCTATTAGCTCAACTGAGGTACCTGGATTATCAATAGCTTTTTTAGAAAAGAAATGAACTACTCCTGATTCTACACTTGGTCCATAAAGGGCTGATGCAGCTCCTCTAACAACTTCAATTCTATCTATGTCGAGGTTTGACAAACCTGATTGAAAAGCAAAAAATGCCCCAGAAGCAGGAGATTGTAAAAACCTGTAATCCAAAATTGGAAAGACGCTGGTTCCAAAAACACCTGAACCTGCTCTCATTTCAAAATTTATTGAATTTGCAGATTGCTGTTGAAATTGAACACCAGGTATATTAATTAATGCTCTTGCTGGATCATTAACATTAGCTGTGTTCTCTAAATCTTTTGAGGTTATTATAGAAACCGATGCTGGCGCATCTAACGCTTTTTCTGATCTTCTCGAAGCTGAAATAACA
Source organism: Flavobacteriaceae bacterium UBA980 (assembly GCA_002292265.1). Lineage (GTDB taxonomy): Bacteria > Bacteroidota > Bacteroidia > Flavobacteriales > Flavobacteriaceae > MS024-2A. The sequence goes on from DBBQ01000059.1 coordinate 23,730, forward strand.
ACTTCATTCAAATTTTGACCAAATACTAGAGCAACCTCTAAAGGCTGATCAACTGAAATAATCTCTATTATTTGGGAACTAAATCCCACATAACTCACCTCAATTTTGAGAGGAAGTTCAGCAGAAGTATTTAAAATAAAGTTACCGTCAAAATCCGCAACTGCTCCGGTGTTTGAACCCACTACAATTACGTTGGCACCAGGAATTGCTTCTTGGTTTTCTGCGTCAACTACCGTTCCTGAAATTGACGTTTGCGCGAAGACTACATTTGCCGCTAATAGAAGCAGGGCAAAAAGTCCTTGTTTTACTACATTTTTTGTTTTCATATCTTAATTTTCATTTGTTTGGAACATAATAAGGTATGGCTCAGATAAGAATAAGGGGAGTACTCTTTGTTAATCGGTCCCTAAGTTACTACAATTTTTATCTTTAAAATAAAATTTGACCAAGACTTCGGCGCATTAATTCTATTAAAATTTCACTTTTGCACTTGAAGACTTATCAAAAATAACCAAATTTTAAAAAAAATTGGTAGGTTTACCCTGGTTGAAAATTTAACTTCTGAGTCCTTTTTGTGAAAAACATCTTTTATTTTACCATTAAATACCTGCTGAGATATTACAACCAAATCTATTTCAGAAAAGTCGTAGTATACGGTTATGAAAACATCCCTAAAAATGGAGGGGTTTTGTTTTCCCCCAATCATCAAGGTGCTTTTTTAGATCCGTTGCTTATTGGTTCGATGACTCCAAAAAAAATTACCTCCCTTACCCGTAGTGATGTTTTTGGAGGACCACTCCAATGGTTTTTAGATGCCTTCCAAATGCTCCCTGTATACCGCATCAGAAACGGCTACAGTAATTTAAAAAAAAACAATGCCATTTTTGAAAAGTGCTTTGTACTTCTTGGTTCGGGGAAATTTTTATTGATGTTTTCTGAAGGTGGACACCACGACGAATATTTCCTGAAAAGACTCTCCAAAGGAAGCAGTCGTTTGGCGCTTCAAGCCCAGCTTAAAAATCCGAATAAAAAAATATACCTCCAACCCGTAGGAATTAATTATGGGCATCACAAACAAGCCCGTTGTACCTTACATTTGGTGTACGGAAAACCCATGCTCGTCTCACAATTCATCAGCGACAAACATACAGAAGCAGAAAACATCAATACCCTACGCTTAGAACTTCAAGATAGAATGCGGGACTGTCTTTGGCTGCCAGATAATACCGAAGAATATCCATTTCAAAAAGAGTGTATCAATCGGCGTACCACCTCGATGGAATTCGAGCCTTTAAAACAGATATTGTCAAGCGACTATAAGCAACTCCCAAGGAGGAGAAAGCTAAATGCTAGCAGAACCTTCCTCTCCCACTTGTTGAGTATTCCCAATTTGATTCCGCTGTTGATAACAAGAAAAGTGATCGGGAAATTTGACGATGTTGTCTTTGTCAGTTCTATGAAGTACGCAATGGGTGTGTTTTTCTTTCCCCTTTGGTGGCTCGTGACCGCTATTCTCATTGCTTACGGATTTGGAAATTCAGTAATGACCCTATATTTACTGGTCTGTATTTCAAGTTTATTATTAAGACAAAGGATTTTACTATCATAAATTTATAATCAATAGTTTTTAACGATAATATCTGCTTTTTTGATCTTTATTAAATGTATAAATAAATTATTTATTGTTATAAATTATTATTCATTAAATTTCAATAAGATACTATTATACTTTTTTCGTTTTCGAAAGATCACTACCTTGCCACCATGAAGGATGTCATCATAATTGGAGCGGGTCCCATTGGTCTTGCCTGTGGTATAGAAGCTCAAAAAAAAGGGCTAGACTATTTGATATTTGACAAAGGAACTTTGGTCAATTCACTTTATCACTACCCCCTAAACATGACTTTTTTTTCGACCTCAGACAAGCTAGAAATAGGTGAAGTCCCCTTTATTTCGCACAATGTCAAACCGACCCGCGCAGAAGCCCTGGAATATTATCGAAGAGTGGCTTCCCATTGGAAACTCAAATTAAATCTTTACGAATCAACTGAAAAGATTGAGAAAATCGAAGACAACTTCCAGATCACTACCCCCAGAGGAAACTACAATGCGAAATCCCTTGTTATTGCAACTGGGTTTTACGATCGACCGTTTCTGCTAGAAGTTCCTGGAGAAGACCTTCCTAAAGTAAAACATTATTACTCGGAACCGCATCCGTACTTTGGAATGGAGTTGGCCGTAGTGGGTGCTGCAAATTCAGCTGTGGATGTCGCCTTGGAAACCTACCGCAAAGGAGCAAAGAGTGTCACCATGATCATTCGCGAAAAAGAAATTGGAACCAATGTAAAGTATTGGGCGCGTCCTGATATTGTAAACCGCATAAAAGAAGGGAGTATAAAAGCTTACTTTGAAGCTTCAATTACATCCATAGAAGAGAAATTTGTACACTTTGAAGATCCTGAAGGCACTCATAAAATTGACAATGATTTTGTTTTGGCAATGACGGGCTACGAACCCAATTTTGATATGTTGGAAAATGTAGGGGTAACTTTTCATAAAGACGAATTTAGAACCCCAAAATACAATTCCAATACGATGGAATCCGAGGCGGAAAATGTATATTTAGCAGGAGTGGTCTGCGGGGGCTACAAAACCAACAAATGGTTTATTGAAAATTCTAGAGAACACGCTCCGATCATCATGAATGCCATTGTTTCTAAGAAGTAATCTGATCCATTTTTTGTTTATAGCCCAAGAAAAATTCATTTCTGTATCTTAGAACCGATGCTGTCTTCTCTATTTAGTGTTTTTATTGTTATCCTGTGGATCGTGCTCGGCACTTCTCGTGCCAAGATTCATCCTTTTTTGGTGCTGTTCAGTGCTGCGCTGTTATTAGGTTTTTTATTGGGGATCCCAGCTGTTGAAATCTTAAATCACATCCAAAAGGGCTTTGGGGGTATTGTTCAAAGCATTGGTTTGCTTATCCTTTTTGGAACAACCATTGGCGTTTCCTTGGAACGCTCAAAGGGAACATTGGCCCTAGCTCAAGGGATTCTCTCCCGTTTGCAGCGACTGCCCTTACCGTATGCCGTGAGTTGTATCGGATATTTAGTTTCTATCCCTGTTTTTTGTGATGCAGCCTTTGTCATTCTTTCCCATTTGAATAAAACCTTATCCAAACAAACCCGAACCCCTTTGGTGGGGCTTACCGTGGCACTATCTACTGGTTTGTTTGCTCCTCATGTTTTGGTTCCCCCTACACCAGGCCCACTAGCAGCTGCTTCGAACCTAGCACTTGAAAATCTTTTTTTATTGATCTGTGTAGGAGCAAGCATTGCCCTTATTTTGATACTAGTGGGTGGGGCCTATGGAAACTACCTCATTCGAAAGAATCCGTATGTCCCTGATGAGTCGGAAGAACCTATACTCCAGAACACAACAGCTTCCATGCCTAGTTTTGGTGCCGCCTTACAGCCTATTTTAGTCCCTATTTTACTAATGGGCTTGGGGGCTTTAATAAAATTTATTCCTCGTGACCTCCCAGAGCTAGAAGTGGTTACCCTTCTTTGCCAGCCGACAGTTGCTCTGGGAATCGGCATGCTTTTAGCCTTACGGTTGGTTCGCTCAAAACGAAAAATGCTAATCAATCTTTCTATCAAAGAAGGAATCGTACAAGCTGCTCCTATTTTAATTATCACAGGCATGGGTGGTGCTTTGGGAAATCTCATTCAAACCATCCCACTCCAAGAATACGCTCAAGCTATTTCTTCTTATGAGGCTTTGGGATTGTTTATTCCTTTTGGTATTGCAGCTCTATTGAAAACAGCTCAAGGCTCTTCGACTGTAGCCATCATTACAACTTCATCCATTGTTTTCCCCTTACTCCCATTGCTCCAACTGGACAGTGAAATGGGAAAAGTTTGGGTCATTATGGCCTTGGGTGTAGGTGCTATGACCGTTTCCCATGCCAACGACTCCTATTTTTGGATCGTGTCACAAATGAGTGGGATGGATGTAAAAACAGCATATAGAACCCATACCGTAGGAACTTTAATCCAGGGACTGGTTGGCTTTCTCGTCGTTTTCGTTGGATACTCGATCTGGAAAGTACTGTAATACTTCTATTCGTAGGAGGAGTAGATAATTTCTAGTTTGACTCGTTTATCTGTCAATGTGCTATCTGGATGAGAGCCGACAAGCACTGAGCCTAAGGGATTGAGCGTTGCAGATAGAGGATATTGTATCGTTTCTAACGCCTCTTCAACATCGGCTTTTATAGCTGTTGGATTTTCAATATTGGCAGTAACGACAAGTCCTAAATCGATGTTTAATGAGTCGTTTCTAATGATGTTTGAAATATGGTTGGTCAAGTTGAATTTGTATCGGTATGGTTTTCCATCAGTATCGCGTTCTAAAATTCCACCAAAGTTCTGTTTGTTGGAGTTTGTCCCAAAAGTAGATACCGAACCGTCATTGGTATAATCACTTAGGGGAGCGCCAGAATCATGATTGAACAAGTACAGACGTTTCGCCAAAAGATCCTCTGGAGAGCTGGTTTCGGGATCTATATAAAAAACGAGGTTTGCTTCATTAATCAATAAGGTTTCGTTTCGGATCTCCTCTAACAGTTCGTTGGTTTCCGAGTTTTCAGCAGAAAAAAGTCGAATTTTCCCGTGCAATCGACTGCTTTGAATAAAAAGCTTATCCGTTGGCTCGTTGTTGTTTGAAGCTGTGATCCTTTGTGCAACAGCCGCATCAAAAGCTGAGTTTTTTAAAGTCGTTATTTGATTTCCTGCCATTCGCAATACGAATTCCTTTTCGGCTTTATCTATCGTATCGTCGGTTGTGTCGTCCGCAGTTGCTTGAGTATTGTTTACGTCGTATTCGTATCGAATTTTGAGCTCTGCATTTTGAATGTCCAAAAGGAGATACAAATCATCTGAAAAATCTCCTGTTCTGATGATCAGTCCACGCATCGCTTGATAATAGGCAGCGTTACCCGATAACGCATCTGTGCCTTCAAGGTCGATAAGACGTTCTTGAAAAAATTGGAGATCCAGTGGAATTCGAAGTCGGGGACTCAGTCTAGTTTCTACTTGGGTCGTTTCGTCTACATCGGGGGTGTCTGGATCATCCTCGGAATAATAAAAGAGTATTTCATTAAAATCCAGAGAAAAAGTTTCGTCAAATAAGGTTGCCTCTACAAAGCCTTCATCGTAAAAATCTCGATTGGAATAGTAGGTTTGTGATGAGACAAAATTACTACTGGGGTCTAAGTTATTGAGAAAATAAGTTAGCTCGTGTACTTGTAGATTAAACTGTGCGTTTCGGTTTCCATAAATGGAATCAATTTGATAGACTTGATTGTTACTATCATAGCCTTCATTTTCATCATCATTATGATCCAATATCCCGTCTCCATCACTATCAGAGCTCAACGGATTTAAACCCGATTGAGTTTCTATGATGTCCGTTAACTCGTCTCCGTCGGAGTTGCTTTCCGGGTTGTTGGCGTCGGCATCCAAGGAATCGATCACCCCATCATTGTCCGTATCATTCGTGTTGTTGAAAAAGGGGATTTCGAGAAAAACTTCTTTTACGGTTTCGTTTTCTGGGATCACATTGACATTATTGGGATCGCCTTCTTCCTCAGAAAGTTGTCTGAAATTCCCAAACACAGGTTCTGTACCGATGGATAGTTGGGTGACAAAACTCGCTTCTGCTTTCCCAAAAACGGGATGATTTATTTTTCCTAATTGAACGAGTGGCTGTACGTTAGATTGAACTCGATTGAGGCTTTTTTGATAGGTAAAGGCGGGGATGGTTTGGGTTTCCGTCTCAAGGGTTTGGTCTGACAACAACTCATCTCCGACAGGATAAAAGTCTTGGTTACACGACAAGATCACAAAGAGGGTAAGAAAACTTACAAATAAAGGGGTAAAATACCGTTTCACAAGTTGAATTGTTAAATTTGATTGGTATAAAAATCTATAAGTGTTGCCTCTTCCTTTGAAGCAGAATAATCTAACTGTGGCTTAGCACTTTCTTCAATTTTATCGGTCACTTCTTTAGGAAGATTTTCCGAGGCCATGATAAGACCATCGCTGTGGGTGATCGCAAGATTGGCAAGGGCTTCGAAAGTCCCTTTTTTAAGTGTTTCTATTTTTTCTTCCTCTATTTTGTCAAAGGCTACTTTATTGTATATTTTTTTTGAAATTTCTCCTTTAAAGTCAGGCTCATAAAGGGAACTTACAATTTTACTCTCTGCAAAGAGGGGTTCATCCGCATAATACGTCTTTAGATACAACGGGAAAAGTGTCGTAAACCAACCATGTAGATGAATGATGTCCGGGGACCAATTTAATTTCTTGACGGTTTCCACAACCCCTTTTGTGAAAAAAATCATCCGTTCATCATTGTCTTTAAAAATTTTCCCCTGTGCATCATGAAGAACAGCACGACGTTTAAAATATTCTTCGTTGTCAATAAAGTAAACCTGCATGCGTTCTTTAGGAATGGAAGCCACTTTGATAATCAAAGGCATATCCATATCATTAATGATAAGATTCATCCCCGAGAGCCGAATGACTTCGTGTAACTGATGTCTACGTTCGTTTATAAGACCGTAGCGGGGCATAAAAATTCGCGTTTGCCCCCCGTGTTCATTAATTGTTTTTGGAGTTTGAAATGAATTGATAGCTTGCTCAGTTTGGGGCAAATAAGGTACTACCTCTGAAGATATAATTAATACTCTCTTGTCTTTCATATTTGAATTTTCCTAGGGAAAAAGTCTTGCAAAAATACAAAATTAATAGACATATACTTAAAAACTGCCTACTTTAGCTGCGTTAATGATTTACTAAATGTTGGTATTTAAAACCGCTCAAGAGCTTCGGTCTTGTTTTAAATCAAATACTCAAACCGTAGGAATGGTTCCCACCATGGGCGCCTTACACGAGGGACACCTTTCCTTAGTCAAAAAAGCCTGTGAGGAAAACGATGTAGTCGTGGTCAGTATTTACATCAACCCCACGCAGTTTAACAAAATTGCTGACCTTGAAAAGTATCCTTCAAACTTTGAAAAAGACAAGGCCCTTCTAGAACCCTTTTCCCATCAACTCCTTCTCTATGCGCCAGACCATAAAGAGATTTACCCCGAGGGGATTCAAAGTAAAACCTATAACTTTGGTACTATTGCCAATCATATGGAAGGAGCCTTCCGCAAAGGGCACTTTGATGGGGTAGCTACGGTGGTTGAAACCCTTTTAAGAAAAATACAGCCTCAGAATGCCTATTTTGGTGAAAAAGACTTTCAGCAGTTAAAGATCATCAAAGCTTTAACTACTCAAAAAAAACTAGGGATAACTATCGTCTCATGCCCCATCGTGAGAGAAAAGGACGGCCTGGCTATGAGCTCTAGAAATCGGCTGTTGAGTCCTGAGCAAAGACAGGCCGCTCCGCGTATATTTGCCAGTCTAGGTGAACTTAAAAAAAAGAATTTTGGAAAAAAAGTACCCCTTATGGAGGCCTTTTTTAAGAATGAAATTGCTCGAGAAAAAGAATTAGAAGTGGAATACTTTTTTGTAGCCTCCACTACAGACTTGATTCCTGTTTCTGTGATAGAAGAGGGGATCGACTATCGTATTTTTGTAGCTGTTTTTGCAGGAAAAACAAGGCTCATCGATACGGTTGAATTGGGGAGAATATAATACCTTTGCACCCATGTTAATCGAAGTTCTAAAATCAAAAATACACCGGGTTACTGTCACCCATTCCGAATTACATTATATCGGTAGCGTGACCCTAGACAAGAAATTAATCGAAGCCGCAAATCTGATCGCAGGCGAAAAAGTACAAATCGTAAACCTCAACAACGGAGAGCGGATAGAGACCTATGTCATAGAAGGTGAAGAAAGTAGTGGCGATGTCACACTCAATGGCCCTGCAGCTAGAAAAGTACAAAAAGGAGACCTAATCATCATCATTAGCTACGCCCAAATGGAAATTGAAGAAGCGAAATCCTTTCAGCCTAGACTTATTTTTCCTGACGAATTGACCAACCAACTCTCCTAACTTTTGAGAAAATTAACTTCTTTTCTAAAAGTTGTAATCCCTCTGGGAGTAGGTCTTTTTTTTATTTTTTTAACGATTAATGCCACCACTTCCGAGGAGCGCAACTTAATCTTGAACTACATCAAAACGGCTGATTACCGCTTTGTACTGCTCTCGGTCTTTTTTGGAATCTTAAGCCACCTTTCCAGGGCGTATCGATGGAAATTTTTGCTTGCCCCAATGGGGTACACCCCTCGGTTTATTAATTCAACCTTGGCCGTTCTGATTGCCTACATTGCCAACTTAGGTGTTCCAAGATCCGGTGAGATTTTAAGAGCGACTACTCTCAGTAGTTATGAGAAAATTCCTTTTGAAAAATTATTTGGCACCATCATCGCTGAGCGTATCGTCGATCTGATTTTATTACTCGGTTTTATCCTCTTAGCATTGACCCTCCAGTATGATCTCATTTGGGAATTCCTCAAAGAGAGACAAGTTTCGTCAACCGTGCTGCTTCTCGGACTTTTGGGATTGATCCTGATGTTTTTTGGTCTTCGATTTCTTTTTAAACGAAACAACAGCCCCTTCATCCAAAAGCTTAAAACGTTCTTAAATGGCCTCGTAGAGGGTATTCTGAGTATCCGAACCATGCCCAACAAAGGTGCTTTCATCGCCCACACCTTGTTTATTTGGGTCATGTATGTCGCAATGTTTTACGTGGTCAAATGGACCGTCCCCGAAACTTCAAGTTTGGGGCTCAACGCGATGCTCCCTGCTTTTGTAATTGGTGGACTGACCATTTCTGCAACCAATGGAGGAATCGGGATTTATCCATTTTCTGTGAGCCTTATGCTTTCCGCCTTTGGGGTATCGAATGAATCAGGGCTCGCTTTTGGGTGGATCATGTGGACCGCTCAAACACTGATGATCCTCGTTTTTGGTAGCCTTTCTTTTTTTGTGCTACCTTTAGTAAATCGCAAAAAATAATTTGTAATTGCATTCATGGCCAAAGTAAAAAAAGCTTTTTTTTGTCAAAACTGTGGAACACAACACACCCAGTGGCAGGGCCAATGCAAAGGCTGTAAAGAATGGAACACCCTTGCGGAAGAGCTCATGTCAAAAGAACCCACCAAAGAATGGGACTCCTCGGCTTCAAACGCGACTGCAAAGCCCATTCGAATGGATGCCATAGACGTGAGTGCGGTCCCTCGTTTCCATACTGGAGACGATGAGTTAAATCGTGTTTTAGGCGGTGGATTGGTCGCAGGTGCAGTAATTCTTCTAGGGGGAGAACCCGGTATTGGAAAATCGACCTTGTTACTTCAATTGGCACTTCAACTTAAAAAAAAGGTGCTTTACGTTTCGGGTGAAGAAAGCCAACAACAAATCAAATTACGTGCTTCGCGAATGGGGCTTGCCGAAGACCGTTGCTATGTCCTCAGTGAAACGGAAACGCAACGCATTTTTCTCCAAGTTCAAAATTTAGCCCCTGAACTTCTGATCATAGACTCCATTCAGACCCTACACAGTACCAATATAGAAAGTGGTGCGGGAAGTGTCTCTCAAATTCGAACCACAGCGGCGGAGCTAATCCACTATGCAAAAAGCACGAATGTCCCAGTTATCTTAGTAGGTCATATTACAAAAGAAGGCTCCATCGCAGGTCCTAAAATTTTGGAACATATGGTCGATACCGTCCTTCAATTTGAAGGCGACCGTAATCACATCTACAGAATACTCAGGGCTCAAAAAAATCGTTTTGGAGCTACTTCAGAAATTGGAATCTATGAAATGATTGCCCAAGGACTTCGTACCGTAACCAATCCCAGTGAAGTTTTAATTTCTGAAAAAGAAGGACCCCTGAGCGGTCATGCCATCGCGGCTACCATAGAAGGCATACGACCGCTGTTGATAGAGGTACAAGCACTGGTGAGTACTGCCGTGTACGGAACACCACAGCGCAGCAGTACAGGATTTAACTCCAAGCGCCTCAATATGCTCCTTGCTGTTTTAGAAAAAAGAGCGGGCTTTGCTCTTGGAAGTAAAGACGTCTTTATCAATATCACGGGAGGGCTACGTGTGGAAGATCCGGCCTTGGATTTGGCGGTTATTACAGCCATACTATCGAGTTATCACGATGTACCTATTTCACAAAAGATGTGTTTTGCAGCGGAAATCGGACTGTCGGGGGAGATTCGTCCCATTGCAAAAGCAGAGCAACGCATACAAGAAGCAGAAAAATTAGGCTTTGAAACGATTGTGGTTTCGAAATATTCTAAAACAGGGGCACTCCAAAACAAGCTTCAAATCCAACAGTTTTCTAAAGTAGAAAGCCTGGTTGATTTTCTTTTCTAGCTCTTTTTTTTAAAAAAAAGAAGCTATCTTCGATTGTCACAAAACCTAAAGTCTTATGAAAGATGTCATCTCTCAATTTCTTGCAGAAGTAAATGCTAGAAATCAAAACGAACCCGAGTTTATGCAAGCGGTTACGGAAGTGGCCGAGTCCGTGATTCCCTACATCGTCCAACACGATATATATTACGGTCAAAACATCCTCCTGCGGATCGCAGAACCTGAGCGAGTGGTGTCCTTTCGTGTTGCATGGATTGACGATAACGAAGAAATACAAGTAAACCGCGGGTATCGGATTGAAATGAACTCTGCCATTGGTCCGTACAAAGGAGGACTGCGATTTCACCCCAGTGTCAACCTCAGTGTATTGAAATTTTTAGCTTTTGAACAAACCTTTAAAAACAGTCTTACCACTCTTCCTATGGGAGGAGGAAAAGGAGGTTCTGACTTTGATCCCAAAGGAAAATCAGATACCGAAATCATGCGTTTTTGTCAAAGTTTTATGACGGAATTGTTTCGACACATCGGTCCGAATCGTGATATTCCCGCGGGAGATATTGGCGTAGGAAGCCGGGAGATCGGTTATCTTTTTGGGCAATACAAGCGTCTTAAAAATGAGTTTACTGGTGTCTTGACAGGAAAAGGGGTAAGTTGGGGTGGCTCTTTGATTCGACCCGAAGCTACCGGCTATGGTGTTGTCTATTTTACACAAGAAATGTTGTTACACCAAAAGGACAGTTTGGAAGGCAAGAAAGTCGTGATTTCGGGCTCGGGAAATGTCGCCCAATACGCTGCAGAAAAATGTCTCGATTTAGGCGCACAAGTTTGTACCCTATCGGACTCCTCGGGTTATATCCATGATCCTGATGGAATAGATCGCGAAAAATTAAACTTCCTTATGGATCTTAAAAATGTAAAAAGAGCGCGTATTGGTGAATATGTTAATACCTATCCCAAAGCAACATTCCACAAAGGCAAAACTCCCTGGGAAGTACCCTGTGAAATTGCGCTTCCTTGCGCTACTCAGAATGAATTGGAGGAGTCCGACGCACAAACTTTGGTAAAAAATGGTTGTTTTTGTGTAGGAGAAGGAGCCAATATGCCGAGTACTCCTAAAGCAATCGAAGTCTTTACTGCCCACAACGTATTGTTCGCTCCTGGAAAAGCCTCAAACGCTGGAGGTGTAGCTGTATCTGGTCTGGAGATGGCACAAAATTCGCTGCGCTATAGTTGGTCACGAGAAGAAGTGGACCAACGGTTACAATACATCATGAAAGACATCCACCAGTCCTGTGTCAAATACGGTAAGGAAAATAAACACATCAACTATGTCAAAGGGGCCAATATTGCTGGTTTTGTAAAGGTTGCAGATGCCATGCTTGCCCAAGGAGTCGTATAAGTCTTGACCAAAGAAAATGATCATACCGTTCATGCGATTAGTTTAAGAGTCGTCAAGTATGGGGAGACCAGTCTAATCGCGGCTTGCTATACCCAGCAATACGGTTTGCAATCGTATATGCTTAAAGGTATTTTATCCAATACAAGAAAAAAGAAAATTTCTAAATCTTTATTTGAACCGCTTACCCTTTTGGAACTTCAGGCGTCCAAAAATTCAGAAAATCGCTTGGGTTATATTAAAGAAGCAAAGCGAGCCCAGGCATTTCACAGTATTCCCTTTGATATCACTAAAAAAGCTTTGGTGTTTTTTATGGCAGAAGTACTCCATCAGGTAGTTCGAGAAGACCAAGAACCTCATCCCGCTTTATTCCAATTTATAAAAGAACGAATCCTGTGGCTAGATCACCAAAACGAGCTCGGGTTGTTTCACATCAAAATGATGTTGGACCTCACCCGATTTATCGGTTTTTCTCCCAATCTAAATCTGCCCGAAGCCCCCTACTTTGATTTAGAGTCAGGATGTATGACTCCTGATAAACCCCTAGGTCTTTTTCTAGAGGATCCTTTAAAAAGTTTTTGGATTCAGCTTTTGGGCACGGATTTTGATAGGGTTGATGAAATTCAACTTTCAAGACAATTTAAAAATTCGTTGTTAAAAAGTGTGATCTCTTATTACGAACTACATTTACAACAATTCAAAGCACCAAAATCCACAGAAGTACTGAATGAAATTTTTAAAACACTTTAGTTCTTTTTTCATTTTTCTGTGCTCTTTTTGGGCAATGGGACAGGAGATTGTTGTGATCGATGAGGTCTCTGGAATTCCTTTAGAAGGGGTAGCCCTGTACAATGAAACGAAAACCACCGCCACCCTCTCAAACGCAGAAGGGGTTGCCAATCTTTCTCTTTTTTCTGAAGGGGAAACTGTATATGTGCAATTTTATGGTTTTGAAATTAGGAGCTTTACCATGGGAACGAACCAAGTGAAAGACCGTTTCCAATTTGTATTACAACCCGAAGATCAAACCCTAGAGGAAATTGTCCTCTCCGTAGCGCGTAATGCCACAACACGAAAACAGATTGCAGAAAAAGTCAGCATCATCAATTCTAGAGACATACTAACCCAACGACCCGCAACCGGTGCGGATTTGGTAAGCCTCAGTCCTGGAGTCCGCATTCAAAAATCCCAAGGAGGAGGGGGAAGTCCTGTCTTGAGAGGGTTTGAAGCCAATCGATTGCTTTTGGTAGTAGATGGAGTGCGGATGAACAACGCTATTTATCGAAGTGGACACCTTCAAAATGCCATTACAATTCACCCCAATATGATTGAACGTGTAGAGGTCGTTTTCGGATCGTCCTCTGTAGGTTATGGGTCCGACGCTTTGGGTGGGGTCATTCATTACTACACTCGCAATCCCCTAATCAACAGCGAAGACAAAATTAAAACCCAATTTTCCAGTGACTTCTCCTCTGCTGATAATGCCTCGATTAATTCTTTTTCAACAGAATTGAGTTTTAAAAAATGGGCCAGCTTAACCAGTGTCAGCCATTCCAACTTTGGCGATATCCGCATGGGTAAAAACAGAAACCATGGCTACGAAAAATGGGGACTGACCCCTTTTTATTCTGCCAATGACAGAACTACCTACAGCCCAACTCCTCTAGAAAACGAAAACCCTTTAATCCAAAAAAATACGGGCTATGAGCAAATTGATTTAATGCAAAAATTTCTAGTGCAACTGGGAGGGCAAAACCAATTTGTTTTAAATCTCCAATACTCCAACTCGTCTGACATTTCGCGTTATGATAAATTGGTAGAGGAGCGCAATGGTACGCTGCGTTATGCAGAGTGGTACTACGGGCCACAAAAACGTTTTTTGTTGTCCCCTCAACTAAAAATATTTCCAGAAAAGAAGTTCTTGAATTCTGGAAAAATCACCTTTGCATTTCAAAAACTTGAAGAATCTCGAAACAATCGGTTTTTTAACAGTTTGACACGCAATTTTCAACGGGAAAAAGTAAATGCGCTAAGCCTGAATGGAGATTTTGAATTTCAGCTCAAGGAAGAACATTCCTTTTCGTATGGCTTTGAAGGTGTTTTCAATGATATTAGTTCTTATGCGCATCAGTATGATCTGATCTTACAACAAAACGAAATTATAGGTTTCAGTCCTAATCTTCCCATCCCTACCCGCTATCCCAATCGAGGGAGTTCTTACGGTAGCTATGCGGTTTATTTAAACTGGATTTGGGATCTCAGCTCCCAACTGACTCTCAATGCTGGAATACGACTTACAAGCACCCATTTGAGAGCTAAATGGGGCCAAAGCTACAACATAAATTCCCTGCTCTCTAGGGTTCAGCTGGATGCAGAAGCCCTTACAGAAACCCTAGCATTGACCTACCGGCCTAACAAAAATACACAATGGAACGCCATACTTTCTAATGGGTTTCGAAATCCCAACATTGACGATGTAGGGAAAATACGAGAAAGTAGAGGGACACTAATTGTCCCCAACCCCATGCTCTTCCCTGAATATGCATATAACTTCGAACTGGGACTAACTAAATACTTGAATCAACCCAGAAATTACTTTTCATTTAGAGGTTTTTCCACCCTACTCTCTAGACATATCGGTCGGGATACGTTTACAATTTTTGCCGATCAGTCTACTCCGAGTATGAATACCATTCTCTACAACGGCGAAGAACTAACCACTTATGCCAATAATAACTTGGGTAATCGATATATTTTTGGTGGTTCGATTGATGGCAATTTTTCCTTTACAGACCAATTGTCCTTGCGCGGCGATCTCAATATTATTGAAGCGGCAAAAAGTAAAAAATACGGCCCTTTACCTTCTATTTCTCCTGTCTTTGGGAATCTCGTTCTCACCTATCAAAAAGAAGCGTGGTTTGCTAGTATGCGTTACCAGTTTAGCGGCAGCAAAGCCCCAGAAGACTACAGTGAGGGAGGAGAAGACGGCCTAGACGAAACCCCCTTGATTTCCGAAGATCCTGATTTGTATGCTGGAACTCCCGCGTGGTCGGAATTGTCTTTTCTTTCCCAATACCAGTGGAACGATAAAATTCATCTTAGAATGGGGCTGGACAATATTTTTGATGTTCATTACAGGTCTTTTGCCTCTGGAATATCTGCTCCGGGAAGAAACTTTAAACTCGGGGTAAACATCCAATTCTAAAACCTTCTGAAAAATCGTCACTTCCCTATCTTTAAAGGACTGCTCTTTTTTAATCGAAATTAATTACTTTCGCACTTGATTTACAAAGTGCTTTAAAACTTCTGTTTTGGAGTTTTAAGGCCTTTAAACCGTATTTGAAACGTGAAATTTAAAGAATACAAAGGGCTTGATTTACCCAAAATAGCAACTGAGGTTCTCACCGACTGGAAGCAAAACGACACCTTTGCGAAAAGTATCTCGGAACGTACAGGTCGTCCTGCTTTTGTTTTCTATGAAGGACCCCCTTCTGCCAACGGGATGCCCGGAATTCACCATGTAATGGCACGAGCAATCAAAGACATCTTTTGCCGTTACAAAACCCAAAAAGGGTACCAAGTGCATCGAAAAGCAGGATGGGATACCCATGGTCTCCCTATCGAATTGGGCGTTGAAAAAGAGTTGGGCATCACCAAAGAGGAAATCGGAAAAAGTATTTCTGTAGAAGACTACAATGCAGCCTGTAAAAAAGCCGTGATGCGCTACACCGATGTTTGGAATGAACTTACGGAACGCATCGGATACTGGGTAGATATGGAAGACCCTTATGTCACCTATACTTCCAAGTACATGGAAAGTGTGTGGTGGTTGCTAAAACAAATCCACGAAAAAGGACTCCTCTACAAAGGCTACACCATTCAGCCTTATTCTCCTATGGCAGGAACGGGTTTAAGTTCACATGAGCTGAACCAACCGGGAACCTATCAAAATGTAACTGATACTACCGTAACTGCTCAGTTTAAAACCCTACACGAAAGCCTTCCAGCGCAACTTCAGGGAACAGTCCCTTTGTATATACTCGCTTGGACCACTACCCCGTGGACCTTACCCTCCAATACCGCCCTGACGGTTGGAAAAAAAATTGATTATGTGGTTGTTCAAACTTTTAATCAATACACTTTTGATCCCATCCGAGTGCTCTTGGCAAAAGACCTTTTACAAAAGCAATTCGGAAAAGTTTACATCGAATCAGAAGATTTGGATTCCTATAAAGGTGGAGATAAAAAAATTCCTTATCGAATTGAAACGGAGATTAAAGGTGCTGATTTATTAGCCATTCGATATGAGCAACTTTGGTCCGAAGCACCACTCCCCTTAGAAAATGCAAAAGACGCCTTCCGCGTAATTGCCGGTGACTTTGTCACCACCGAAGAGGGAACGGGAATTGTGCATACGGCACCTACTTTTGGTGCAGATGATGCCAAAGTAGCCAAAGAGGCATCACCAGAAGTTCCTCCTCTTTTGGTTTTAGACGAAAATGGAACCCAAGTTCCTCTAGTCGATTTAAAAGGTCGTTTTCGCAAAGAAGTGGGGCGTCTAGGAAATCGCTTTGTCAAAAACGAATACTATCCCGAAGGAACAGCACCTGACCGTTCTACAGATGTAGAAATCGCTATTCAACTCAAAGGCGAAAACAAAGCCTTCAAAGTGGAAAAATACGTACACTCCTATCCCAATTGTTGGAGAACAGACAAACCCATTTTATACTACCCCTTAGATTCTTGGTTTATCAAAGTCACAGAAGCTCGGGATCAGATGACCGCGCTCAACAAAGAAATCAATTGGAAACCCAAATCTACAGGGGAAGGGCGTTTTGGAAACTGGCTTGCCAATGCCAACGATTGGAACCTTTCCCGTTCCCGCTTTTGGGGAATTCCGCTACCGGTGTGGAGAACCGAAGAGGGAACAGAAACTACGGTGTTTGGTTCTATTTCAGAACTGCGTGAAGCTGTTGAAATTGCAATAAAAAAAGGGCTTATGAAAGAAAACCCTTTTCAAAAATTTAAAGAAGGGGATTTTTCCGATACCAACTATACCCTCGTTGACCTGCACAAAAATGTGGTGGACAAGATTGTATTGTCCAGCCCAACAGGAAAACCAATGTATCGCGAATCGGATTTGATCGACGTCTGGTTTGACTCAGGAGCCATGCCTTACGCACAGTGGCATTATCCTTTTGAAAACAAAGAAGTCATTGATAAAGGAGAGCGGTTTCCCGCAGACTACATCGCCGAAGGAGTGGATCAAACGCGAGGTTGGTTTTATACCCTTCACGCCATAGCTACCCTCGTATTTGGTAAAAAAGCCTATAAAAATGTGGTGTCCAATGGTTTGGTCCTAGATAAACAAGGTCAGAAAATGTCCAAACGCCTGGGCAATACCATAGATCCCTTTAAAACGTTAGACCAGTACGGTCCCGATGCGACCCGTTGGTATATGATTTCCAATGCCAATCCTTGGGACAATTTAAAATTTGATCTTGAAGGAATTGCAGAAGTACAACGCAAATTTTTTGGCACCCTGTACAATACCTATTCTTTTTTTAGCCTCTATGCTAACATTGACGGCTTTGATCCAAAAAAAGAAAATTTGATCACCTTGGCGGAACGGACAGAATTGGACCAATGGATTCTTTCAGAATTGAACAGCCTGATCCAAACCGTAGATGCCGCATACGAGGATTATGAACCCACCAAAGCCAGCCGAGCCCTCTCCGATTTTGTTCAAGAAAAATTGAGCAATTGGTATGTACGGCTTTGTCGTCGTCGTTTTTGGAAAGGCGAATACGGTCCCGACAAAATCGCAGCCTACCAGACCTTGCACCACTGTTTGATAACCGTGACTCAGCTAGGTGCTGCAGTAGCTCCTTTTTTTATGGACCGATTGTATCAAGATTTGGAACAAAACTCCTCCCGCTCGGTCCATCTTACGGATTTTCCAAAAGCGGAAGCTGCTTGGATCAACCCTGAATTGGAAGCACAAGTCAATACAGCGCGGACGTTGACTTCTTTGGCACTATCCCTCAGGAAAAAAGAGCAGATCAAAGTACGTCAACCTTTGCAAAAAATGATGATCCCTGTTAAAAACACATCAGAAAAAGAACGGATGGAACGGATCGTAGCGCAATTAAAAAGTGAGATCAACCTAAAGGAGATTGAGCTTCTAGACGATGCTAATGCCCTTTTAGTTAAAGAAGTACGTCCTAACTTTAAGACTTTGGGGCCTCGCTTTGGAAAAGATCTTAAAAGTGTTGTTCAAGTAATCTCACAACTAGATACCGAACAAATTAATCTCTTTGAGGAAAAAGGACAACTTGAGGTACAACTCAATGAAAAAAACATTATTTTAGAAAGCTCGGATGTTGAGATCCTATTTAAGGATATTGAAGGCTGGCAAGTAGCACAAGGTGCAGGAATGACCGTTGCGTTGGATATCACACTAAGTCCTGAATTAAAAAAAGAAGGAATTGCAAGAGAATTGGTCAACCGAATTCAAAACCACAGAAAAGAGAGTGGACTTGAAGTTACTGACAGAATTGAAATTTTCTTAAAAAAAGAGGTCGAGTTGGAAGCGGCAGTTTCTGAGAATAAAGAGTATATTTTATCTGAAACTCTCGCCAACCACCTTCATTTTGACTCCGAAGTTGTAGAAGGAATACCTTTAGAATTTGATAATTTAAAAACTGAAATTCGAATTAAAAAAATATACTCATGAGCAAAAAAACACGATATACAGACGCAGAGCTTCAAGAGTTTAAAACCTTAATTGAAGAAAAAATTGAAAAAGCAAATGCCGATCTTTTGCTTTTAAAAAGTGCTTATATGAATGATGGAAACAACGGTACAGAAGATACCGCCCCTACCTTCAAAGCCTTTGAGGAAGGTTCTGAAACCATGTCCAAAGAAGCCAATACCCAGCTTGCCATTCGCCAAGAAAAATTTATCCGCGATTTGAGAAATGCCTTGATTCGTATTGAAAATAAGACGTACGGAGTTTGCCGAGTGACAGGAAATTTGATCAATAAAAAACGCTTGTTTTTAGTTCCTCACGCTACCTTAAGTATTGAGGCAAAAAATATGCAAAAATAAGTTGATCCCGAGATTCTGAACGCTAAAAAAACATATTTTAACCTCGGTTGGGCACTTGGAGTGATCTTGACCATTCTCTTGTTGGATCAAGGGTTCAAGATCTATATTAAATTGAACTACCCCCTTTCAGGTTACGGCGTTCCTCCGATTGTGGATTGGGGCTTTTTTAAACTACTCTTCGTTGAAAATAAAGGAATGGCAATGGGGGCCAAACTCAATGACTTTCTTCCTTTCATTTCAGAAGACACCGCCAAACTTGTCCTCACTTTATTTCGAATTGTTGCCATTTTTGGTTTGGGATACTGGCTTTGGGACGCGGTAAAAAAACAAACCAGCACCTTGTTGAATTGGGCATTGGCACTCATTTTTGCTGGGGCCTTAGGAAATATTATTGATTCTGTTTTTTATGGCGTACTCTTCTCAGACAGCTATGGTCAGGTCGCACAAATTTTTCATGCAGAGGGCTATGCACCTTTGTTTTATGGCAATGTGGTAGATATGCTTCAGTTCCCTTTGGTAGAATGGACTTGGCCCAGTTGGATGCCCTGGGTGGGGGGTGAGGAGTATCTGTTTTTTCAATACATTTTTAACATCGCAGATACTGCCATTAGTACAGGTGTGGGGATTTTAATTGTATTCAACAAGCAAATTTTTTCTAAACCTACTGTGGCGGAAACGCAGTAATCCCCTCTGGATGAACACAATAATCCATTGGGATGTCTTCAGGACGTATACCCTCTATCGCTTCAACGGCTTCGAAAAGGGAAAGCCCAATTTTAATCACCTCTGGCTTACACGCGCTCAAAAAATTATCATAAAACCCTTTGCCGTATCCCACGCGATGTCCTCTTTCATCCCAGGCTAGCAAGGGAATAAAAACTACCTCCAATTGTCCCGCGGGTACCTCAATCCCTTGATCGGGTTCTGGAATACCCCAAGAATTTTTCCTCAGTTTGGTACTGTCTGTCAACAAAAGGTGTTGTAACCTCTGCTGATGAACCTTGGGAAGAACCACCTGTTTGTCTCTCCCCTGAAGTAAAGCCAAAATCAAAGTTGTATCCACTTCTGCCTTTGCCTCAATAGGGAGAAACAAGTGAATGTACTCCCTGTCCCATATCGGAAGTTGTAAACAGTGGTTGGCAATCGTGAAACTTTTTTCTTCGTGTTCCGCTTTAGACAATTCCAAGCGTTTTTTTAAAAAAAGAGTGCGTAAGGCAACTTTTGAAGATTCTGTATTCATGAAATGCAAGGTCAAATAATCACAGACCCAAAGAAAATCAATATTTTCGTTTTGTGAAATCAGACGCCATTGAAATTCAACTAAAAAGCTTACCTGAAGTACCCGGGGTGTATCAGTATTTTGACAAACAGGACAAAATCATCTATATCGGGAAGGCAAAAAACGTAAAAAAACGCGTCACTTCTTATTTCAATAAAACGGTAGAAAATCAAAAAACACGCGTTCTTGTGAAAAACATTAGCCGTATCGAACACGTGGTGGTGGATTCAGAAATGGACGCCTTGCTGTTGGAAAACAACCTCATCAAAAAATACAAACCGCGCTACAATATTTTACTCAAGGATGATAAAACCTACCCTTGGATTTGTATAAAAAACGAGCCGTTCCCAAGAGTGTTCTTTACTCGAAAAGTTTTTAAAGACGGTTCCGAGTACTTTGGTCCCTTTACCAGTCTAAAAACGGTGCGCTCTTTGTTTGATCTTGTCAAAGGCCTGTATCCCTTGCGCAGTTGCAACTACGACTTGAGTAAAGAAAAAATTTCGGCGCAAAAATATAAGGTTTGCTTGGAATACCACATCGGAAACTGTCTGGCACCTTGTGTGGCTGCCATAGATACCGCTAGCTATGGAAAGAATATTGAATCCATTCGTCAAATTCTCAAAGGAAATTTTAAAGAAGCGCTCAATGCTTTTGAACACCAGATGAAGCATTATGCTCAAAAAATGGAGTTTGAAAAAGCACAATGGATCAAAGAAAAAATAGAAGATTTAAAAAACTTTCAAGCGAAATCTACTGTAGTCAACCCCAAAATAAGTCATGTAGATGTCTTTTCTATTTTTTCCGATGATAGCTATGGGTACATCAACTACCTCCAAGTGTCCTATGGAGCCATTGTCCGATCCCATACCTTAGAGATCAAGAAGAAACTAGACGAAAGTGATGCGACCCTATTACAACTCGGAATTATAGAAATCCGACAACTCTTTTCCAGTACCTCAAAAACGGTCTTTCTCAATGAGAAAGTTTCTCTAGGAGACGAACTCAAGGTCTTTGTTCCCCAACAGGGCGATAAAAAGAAACTGGTGGACCTTTCCCTTCGAAATGCAAAGTACTTCCGAATGGAGCGGTTCAAGCAAATGAAAATCGTAGATCCTGACCGTCATAGTAAACGCATTATGAGTCAGATGAAAGCCGATTTACGACTGCCCCAAGAACCTGTCCATATTGAATGTTTTGACAATTCCAATATCCAAGGATCCAACCCTGTAGCGGCATGTGTCGTTTTTAAAAATGGGAAGCCCAGTAAAAAGGAGTACCGCCACTACAACATCAAAACCGTAACCGGCCCCGATGATTTTGCTTCCATGGAAGAGGTCGTCTTTAGGCGCTACAAACGTCTATTGGAAGAAGATGAACCCCTTCCCCAACTCATTGTCATTGACGGAGGAAAAGGACAGTTGTCTTCCGCAGTAAAAAGTTTAGACGTTTTGGGTTTGCGTGGAAAAATCTCCATTTTGGGGATTGCCAAACGGTTGGAAGAAATCTATTTCCCCAATGACAGTATTCCGCTCTACTTGGACAAAAAATCAGAAACACTCAAAATACTTCAACGTGCCCGAGACGAAGCCCACCGTTTTGGAATCACCTTTCATCGGAATAAGCGTTCAAAAGGAGCCCTAAAATCAGGTTTAGATACCATTCCAGGAGTAGGCCCAAAAACCAAAGAAACCCTACTGCGGAAATTTAAATCCTTTAAACGTATTAAAGAAACCTCAAAAGAGGATTTGATGCATGTTTTAGGAGAAAACAAAGGAACACAACTGTACGAACAGTTGCATTCTAAATAGTCCCGGAGTGACGCGGCATCGCGTCTCTTCAAATGCATCGCTCTTCTGGTATCAAATCCATAATCCGATATCATTATTTGTTTAAACGCAATGCATTTGCATTTCATAGAAACGCGATGAATTGCATCTATAACGTATTATATTTAACATTTTATAAATGTTTTTCTTTCCAGCCACAAGTAGGGCTTTTCTTATCTTTACACCATGGTAAAACGTATTGTCTTAAGTCTTATTTTAACTGCCCAACTGGGTATGGGTCAAGCCCAAATGGAAGCAGTTCTTCAGCCTGTCGAATCTTTCCAAGAAGGTGAATGGTTTCAATTGCGGCTACATTACGGTCCGTTCAATGCCAGTTATGCCACCTTTTCCCTAGAGCGAGATACCCTGAAAGGAAAGCCTGTGTTTCACGCCAAAGGCTTTGGTGAGACCACGGGTTTGGCACGTTGGTTTTTTAAAGTAGAAGATTATTACGAAAGTTATTTTGATGAAACAACCGTACAGCCCTACAAGTTTATTCGAGACATCAACGAAGGGGGCTACACCAAGAATATTGAAATAGATTTTGACCAAGAAAAGGGTACGGCTATTGTAAACGATAAAAAAAAGGGGGAAATCAACGAATTTTCAGTTACGGATGGGGTTCAAGACCTAATCTCTTGTTTTTACTATTTGCGAAATTTTTATCCCAAAGAGGAGATTCCAATCAATGCGAGTTTTGACATCAATATGTTTTTTGACAATGAAAACTATGTGTTCAAACTGAAATATCTTGGAAAGGAAACCATCAATTCTAAATTTGGAAAAATTCAGTGTATGAAGTTTCGTCCTTTGGTCCAGTCAGGGCGCGTTTTTGAAGAACAAGAAAGTGTTACACTTTGGGTTTCTGATGACAAAAACAGACTGCCTGTCCGATTACAAGCAGACATCTTGGTCGGTTCCATCAAAGCCGATCTTGAAAATTTTAAAAACTTAAAACATCCTTTTGAAATTGTGGTAAACTAACGTTTAAAAAAATGGGAATAACTTTTGGGCCGGAGGACTCCTTCAAAACAAATAAGTACCGAAATTTGTAAAAACACAATGAGCATGTATCGCGTTACTGCGCTTTTAATCTTTCTTAGCTTTTTTTCATGTCAGGAGGAAACCACACCACCCGCTGAGGAAGATCAGACCAAAGTAGTTGAAGTTCTTCCCGATTTGTTCTACGGAATTGATCGGAACCAGTTTACTGTTCAAACCCAAAAAATTAAACGCGGTAACACCTTTGGGAAGATTCTGGAAGACAACGGTATTGATTATCCCGAGGTCTATTCCATTTTGCAAGCTATAAAAGGCAAGGTTAATATTCGCAAGCTCACCATTGGAAAACCCTACAGCTTATTTTATTCCAAGGACAGTATCCCCACCCCGGAATATTTCGTCTATCATCCGGGTCCACAATCCTACACTCGGATTCACCTTCGGGACAGCCTTTACGGGGATGAAATACAAAAACCCGTACGCCTGGTAGAGCTTGAAGCTTCTGGAATCATTGAAAGTTCGTTGTACGAAACCATGCAAAACAGTGGAATCAATGAGATTCTTACCTACTATCTTTCGGATATCTATGCCTGGACGGTAGACTTTTTCCGTTTGCAGAAAGGGGATCGCTTTAAGGTCGTTTACACCGAAAAATTTGTGGATGACAGCATCTCCATTGGAATTGAACGGATCAAAGCAGCCTATTTCGAACACAAAGGAAAACCGCTTTACGCTTTCGAATATATTAGCGATCCTGAAAAGGGAATAGTAGATTATTTTGATGATAATGCCAAAAGTTTACGGCGTGCCTTCCTTCAAGGTCCCTTAAAGTTCAATCGAATTTCGTCTCGCTATAACCTCAGACGGAGAATTGCCTATTACGGAAATCGCATTCGTCCCCATAAAGGAACCGACTTTGCTGCTGGTGTGGGAACCCCCATTTTGGCAACTGCAAACGGAACCGTAGTAAAAGCAAGCTATACCCGAGGGAACGGAAACTACGTGACCCTAAATCACAACAATATATATTCCACCCAATACCTCCACATGAAAAAACGAAAGGTAAAAGTTGGACAGTTTGTAGAACAGGGAGACGTCATCGGATGGGTAGGAATGACAGGGAATACATCAGGTCCCCACGTCTGTTATCGCTTTTGGAAAAATGGTAAACAGGTAGATCCTTTCAAACAAAAACTGCCAGATGCAAAACCCATTTCTAAAGAATTGAAAGCAAAATTTGTAGAACATATTATTCCCCTCAAAACAAAATTAGACTGTATCTCTTTTGAAGAATCCGAAACACAAATTGCAAAAAATAATGACAACGCCGATGCAAAAGACCCTTCCTGATACCCCTGCCACTCAATTAAAAACATGGCACGAACTAGAATCCCATCAGAAGAAAATTGCGGAGCTGAGTATCGCAGAGCATTTTAAAAACGAATCCGACCGCATGGAACGGTACTGGTTGGAATGGGAAGACTTTATCGTAGATTTTTCAAAAAATAGAATCGATAAAAAAGGACTTGAGTTGTTGCTCCATTTGGCCGAGGAAGCTGGACTGAAAGCTGCCATTGAAGCCCAATTTACAGGATCAAAAATCAATGCCACAGAGAATCGCGCTGTTTTACATACCGCATTAAGACGTTTGGATAATCAGCCTCTTCTCGTAGATGGGAAAGATGTACTTCCCGAAATTCGAGGCACACAAGAAAAGATGTATACCTTTTGTGAAAAAGTAATCTCAGGCACTTGGAAAGGCTATACAGGAAAAGCCATAAGCCATGTGGTCAATATCGGAATCGGGGGTTCTGATTTGGGCCCCGCAATGGTCGTGGAGGCCCTTGCTCATTATGAAAATCATTTGGACGTCCGTTTTGTTTCCAATGTAGAAGGAGACCACCACGAAGAAGTTTTAAAAGGATTGAATCCTGAAACCACTCTTTTTGTAATTGTATCCAAAACCTTTACCACTCAAGAAACCCTGAGCAATGCCCAAAGTATCCGCGCTTGGTTTTTAAAAAATGCCCCAGAAACTGCTGTAAGTAAACATTTTGTAGCGGTCTCGACCAATACTGAAAAAACTGCCGCTTTTGGTATTGCTCCAGAAAACACCTTCCCTATGAACGATTGGGTAGGCGGACGCTTTTCCTTGTGGAGTACCGTAGGTTTGAGTATTTGTTTGGCTGTAGGCCCTGAACACTTTGAAGGACTTTTGGAGGGAGCGGGAAAGATGGATTTACATTTCCGAGAAACGCCTTTTGAGAAAAACATCCCCGTAATACTTTCCCTTCTCAGTATCTGGTACAATAATTTTTGGGGGGCGGAAAGTGAAGTCATTGTTCCCTACACCCAGTATTTGAGAAATCTCCCCGCCTATCTCCAGCAAGGAATCATGGAGAGCAACGGTAAAAGCATAGGTAGGGACGGCAACCCTGTGGACTATCAAACAGGAACAATCATCTGGGGAGCTTCAGGAACCAATGCCCAGCACGCCTTCTTTCAACTGATCCATCAAGGGACCAAGCTGATTCCAGCAGATTTTATCGCCTTTAAAAAATCATTGAAAGGAAATACCGATCACCAAAATAAGTTACTCTCCAATTTTATTGCTCAAACAGAAGCTCTGATGAACGGTAAAACCCTAGCCGAAGTTCAAAAAGAATTGGACTCTAGCGGAATGGACAAAGCCGAACAAGAGCGACTCACTCCTTTCAGAGTCTTTGAAGGAAATAAACCTACCAATACCCTGCTTATAGATCAGCTTACACCTGCATCTTTAGGTGCCTTGATCGCGATGTACGAACATAAAATTTTTGTGCAAGGCGTCCTTTGGAATATCTACAGCTATGACCAATGGGGTGTAGAACTTGGTAAACAGTTGGCAAACAAAGTACTGGACGATATCCAAGGAAAACAAAACCATCCTCACGACCCTTCTACTTCAAAATTACTTTCCAAGATTTAAACATTCATTTTCTGGATTTGTTAACAATTTCTTAAAAAAAGGTTAATCACTTTTTAAGTTTAGTTAAACTTTAAAAAAAAGAGGAATTTATCTTTGCGGTAAATTACTTATTAAAAAAACAAAATGAAAAAAATGCTAGTATCTTTCATTGCTCTAAGCTCTAGCCTAGCTTTTGCACAAGAGACCAATGAACAAAAAACAGACAGTTTAGCAACCTTTCAATTTCTTGAAGAAGTAGTTGTCTCTTCTAGGGTTATTGATATTGCTAAAGAAAGGGAAACACCGATCGCAGTGAGTCAAATTTCTGCACAAGAGGTGCTTTTGAAAGTGGGAAATCAAGAATTTCCTGAAATCATGAATAAAACTCCTGGAGTTTATGCCACCAAGCAAGGAGGAGGTTATGGAGACAGTAGAATTTCCTTGCGTGGTTTTGATCAAAGAAATACCTCTTTTTTGATCAACGGACAGCCTGTTAACGATATGGAAAACGGATGGGTTTATTGGTCTAACTGGCAAGGTCTTACAGATGTTGCTTCGGGAATCCAAGTTCAAAGAGGACTGGGAGCATCCAAACTTGCCGTTCCTTCTGTAGGAGGAACCGTATCGATCTTTACTAAAAGTGCGGAAAAACAAGAGGGAGGATCCTTAACTCAAATGATTGGAAACGACGGATATATTAAAACTACTGGAGCCTACAATACTGGGGTGAATGATAAAGGTTGGTCCTCCTCTTATTTGTTAACCAAATGGTCTGGAAATGGCTATGTTTACAATACCAGAGGGGCAGGATGGACTTATTTTGCTGCGGTTGGCTATACCCCAGAGGGGTCGGCTCACAGTTTAAATCTTTCTCTTTTAGGTGCAGGACAATGGCACCACCAAAGAGATGTGTGGGTTTCTATAAGAGACTATGAAAACTTTGGTGAAGAGGGAATCGATCAAAGATGGAATACCAACGGGGGAACACTCAACGGGGAAGAATTCAACATGAGAAGAAACTTCTACAACAAACCGTTGGCTACCTTTAACTGGGATTGGAAAATTTCTGACAACATAGATTTAGCAACTTCATTATACGGTTCTGCGGGACGTGGAGGAGGAACAGGACCGCGAGGAAGAAATTACGACGTGCTTCCTTTCAATGAAGACCTCACCTCCTTTTTTATTGAAGATGGTAAAACGGACTTTAGAAGAGCCGACGGTACAGTGGACTACGATGCCATAGTTGCAGACAATCGTGCTGGTGCTAGTCCTTACACTGGTGCTATCTCTTCTTATGAAGGATCCCTTTTAGGTGCCAATGGATATAGTGATGAAGGTGTTTTCAGAAGTGGGATGATTCGTAGAGCTTCAATGAACTCACACAACTGGGTAGGAGGAATCTCCAATTTGAACATCAACGCAGACAAAATGCGTTACAGCATTGGGGTGGACTTGAGAAACTACAAAGGGTTCCACTACCGTGTTTTAAACCACCTCATGGGCTTTGATGGGTATTATTCTACCGGAAATAAAAATTCTGCAGGTCAAATTATAGAAACTCTTGTAGAAGCCTCTCCGTTTAACAATACGGGACTTCAAGGTCCTAAAATTGATTACTACAATATCGGTTATGTCGGATGGCAAGGGTTCAACGGTTTAGCGGAATATTCTGGTGATAAACTTACTGCAGTTATCCAAGCTGGACTTTCAAACCAATCCTTTCAAAGAGAAGATCTTTTTGACCAACCAGGACTCCCACTTTCTGAAAAGAAAAATATAGGTGGAGGATACCTTAAAGGAGGGGCAAACTTAAATATCAATCAAAATTCAAATCTCTTTTTCAATGCGGGATACATCTCACGTCAACCTCAATTTGATGCGGTATTCCCTAATTTTGCAAACCGAGTAAATGAAGATCTTCAAAACGAGAAAATTCAATCACTAGAATTGGGATACGGCTATATTGGTAATGGATTTAAATTAAACCTAAACGTATATTCTACTGTATGGGGAAATCGTTTTGTTTCCAGAAGTCTATCCAATCAGCAAGGTATCGATGGTTCTGCTCAGTTTAGAGATATTGATGTAGTACATAATGGAATTGAAGTTGAAGCACAATATCGACCCTCCGGGACTACTAAACTTCGAGGAATGCTTTCCATTGGAGATTGGACTTATACTAAAGACTTCGAAGCCGAACTGTTTGATGATAATCAACAACTCATCGGAACAGGAACACTCTATCTCGAAGGGGCTAAAGTGGGCGATGCAGCACAATTTATCGCTTACCTCGGTATCGATCAAAGATTTGGAGAATCGTTGAATGTTGACCTAGACTATCGTTTTGTCGATGGACTTTATGCGGACTACAGCATTACAGATTCTGCCTTTACAGAAGCAAACAATCCGGGAGCACTAAAACTTCCCTCCTATGGTTTGGTTGATTTAGGAGCAACCTTTACAATGGGAATGGGATGGAGCCTACGCGCAAACATCAACAACCTTTTAAATACGACTTACATTGCTGAGTCAAACTCCAACATTCATGCTACGGCAGGATCAGAAACTTGGAATGGAGTAGATAAAAACAACTCCGTTTGGTTTGGATTTGGTAGAACGTGGAACCTCTCCCTACGTTATCAATTCTAAAATCTTTTAATTTAATTAAAACCCTCACCCCAGTGGGGGTTTTTTTATGATTCAAACTTAAGGTCCTTGATTCTTAACTGAAGATTGGTTACCCCGTTAAATTCATTTTCTTCCAAAGTATAAAGGACTGAAAAGGGTTTTTGTAGTTTCACTTCAGACAGCAGTTGTCCTAAGCCAAATCCAATACCTGAAAAACGACTACTACTCCCATCGACCACATCCAGACGTAAATGGGTTTTATCCTTTCCAACTACACGACTTCCCCCCGCATCTTTGCAGTGGTGGGTTACAAAAACAGGACGCATATTTTTAGGACCAAAAGGTGCCATTTGATTGAGAATTCGTAAAAGTTTGGCGTTTAAATCACGAAACGAAACTTCTAAATCATAGGCTAAAGAAGGTGTTTTTTGTTCGGGTAAAATATGCTCGGCAACATAATTTTCAAAAGCTGTTTTAAACGCATCCAACTGCTCGGGTTGAAGCGTAAGTCCTGCTGCATATTTGTGTCCTCCAAATTGAATCATCGAATCCTTGCACGCTTCCAAAGCCTGATATACATCAAACCCAGAAACAGAGCGAACTGAACCCGCCAGAACCTCCTCGGACTGAGTCAAAACGACCGTTGGTCGATAGTACACTTCGATCAGACGAGAGGCCACAATCCCAATGACCCCCTTGTGCCAAGAGGGATGATACACTACGGTGCTGTTGTTGTCAACCGCCTCCTCCAACTCGATCTGTTGCAAGGCTTCTTTTGTAATTCGCTCATCAGTGCTTTTGCGTTCCGTATTAAAAAATTCGATAGATCGAGCGATGGGTAACGCCGTTTCTTTATCAGTGCTCATTAAAAGTTCTACTGCAGTTAATCCTTGATCCATTCGTCCCGCCGCATTGATACGGGGAGCAATAACAAAAACCAAATCGGTGACTCGTAAGGGTCGTTTGAGGTCTTTAATAAAAAATTGAAAGCCTATTCGAGGATCCGTTTGCAACTGCTGTAAACCCAAAAAGGTAAGGGTTCTATTTTCTCCCTCCAAAGGAACAATATCTGCAGCTATAGCGGTAGCCACCAAATCCAAATACGAAGTCAATTCCGATTCGGGCAAGCCTAATTTGTTTTGGAGGGCTTGAATCAATTTAAAACCGATTCCACAACCACAAAGCTCTTTAAAAGGATAGGGACAATCCTCGCGTTTGGGATCCAGCACCGCTACCGCATCAGGGAGTTCAGCACCCGGTAGGTGATGATCACAAAGAATAAAATCAATTCCCAATTCGTTGGCATAAGCGACTTGTTCTATCGCTTTTATTCCGCAATCCAAAGCGATGATCAGCGTGATCCCTTCTTCTTTTGCCGTTTCAATTCCCTTTTTAGAAATCCCATACCCTTCAGCGTATCGGTCGGGAACGTAGGGTCGCAACTGTGTGATTTTATACTTAAGGTAAGAGGTCACTAGCGCCACAGCCGTCGTCCCATCTACATCGTAGTCGCCAAAAACCATCACGGCTTCTCCTGCTTCAATCGCTTGCTGAATTCGTTGAACTGCAGCATCCATATCTTGCATCAAAAACGGATCGTGCAACTGCGACCACTGCGGTCTAAAAAAATGTTTTGCGCTGTCAAAATCGCTAATCCCTCGCTGTGCGAGAAGTTGTGCTATCGGCATAGGAACGATTAACTCCTGAACAAGTGCGTCCACAGTTTCACGGTTTGGATCTGGGGTTTTCCTCCACTGCATTTGATTAGTTTTTGAATCCTTCTACAACAATAACAAACTCTCCTTTGGGTTTGTGCTCTAAAAAAAAGGTATGTGCTTCTGCTAAAGTACCTCTAAAAGTACTTTCGTATAACTTGGAGAGTTCTCGGACCACCGCCACAGAACGAGCTGCTCCAAAGAATGGAACCATTTGATCAAACAACTTTAACAGCTTGTGTGGAGATTCGTACAGCACTACGGTTTTGGGTTCTGTAGCCAAGCTTTCCAGGCGACTAACACGTCCTTTTTTGGGAGGTAAAAATCCTTCAAAAACAAAGCGCTCACAGGGGAGTCCACTTTGTACTAAAGCAGGTATTAAAGCCGTTGGACCTGGCAAACACTGTACCTCAATCTCCGCTTCCAAAGCCGCTCGTACCAGTAAAAAGCCAGGGTCAGAAATCCCCGGAGTTCCCGCATCAGAAATTACCGCAATGTTTCTTCCTTCTTTCAACTGTGCAATGATATTAGGCGTCTTTTGATGTTCGTTGTGCATGTGGAAACTAGTATAAGGCGTTTCAATAGTAAAATGATTCAGTAGTTTTGAACTCACCCGAGTATCCTCTACAAGAATTAAATCAACCTCTTTGAACAAACGCAACGCTCTTAGGGTGATATCTTCTAAATTACCGATAGGGGTGGGAATCAAATAAAGCACAATTCTTAGGGTTTGTTTTGGTGTATCCGAGAAGCACTTTACTCCTCAAAATTCTTTCGCAAAATTGCAAAAAAGCGTTCAGCAATTTCTTCCTTTCCTTCCCAATTGTTGTATTCGGTTTGCACTTGAACTTTAATAAAATGCGAAACTTCAGACCAGGAATCAAAAGTAACGACTTGAGCTAAGACGCGTTCGTAATTCTTAGTATCGCCCTCAAAAAGATGTTTGACAAATGCTAAGCGATCGTTTAAATCTATACTGAAGGTTTTTGCAAATTGATCATTGAGGTTTTTTCGCTCCTCCGTTTGAGAGACTTTGGTCTCAGGCTGTTTTTTAACCGCTTCATTTGCTTTGGGAACAAAAGTGGGCGTCTCCTCAACGGTTTCAAAAAGCTTTTCATAGGTTTCTGGTTCAGGCATTTCGATAACCATATTCTTAATGGTTTCCATCATGGGAGCCACTTCCATATTTTCTTCCTTGGGTCTTTCATTACTCGATTTGCCCGTCAGGGATTCAATCACTTCAGAAAGTTGTGCCTGTTGCTGCTTCCACAAATTTTGGTCTGGGTTTTCTTGTTCCAGTAGCATTTTTTGGACAATGGAAAGTTCATAAAGTTTTTGAATCGCATAGTGGGTTTTTTCTTCATCCCATCCCGCGCTTTGATCAATTACTTTTCTCGCCCAATGAAGCAGTGTAATTTTTATTTTTTCTGTCATTAATTTTGAAGCTTCAACCCGTTCGAATTTAATACCTTTGTTTGTCAGGCAGAGGACGTAGTCCTTCTTACAAGTTGAAAATTACAAAATGTTTTTAGAAAACGCTGTAAACGGAACGGAACAATTTGGCTGGATCGAGGTGATCTGCGGTTCGATGTTTTCTGGAAAGACAGAAGAACTGATCCGCCGGCTACGACGTGCGCAATTTGCAAAACAAAAAATTGAAATTTTTAAACCCGCTGTAGATTTACGGTACGATAGCGAATTGGTCACTTCTCACGATCAAAATCAAATTCCCTCTACACCTGTTCCCGCTGCTGCCAATATTCCCATTTTAGCAGATGGCTGCGATGTGGTAGGCATAGACGAGGCACAATTTTTTGACAATGAAATCGTACAAGTGTGCAATGATCTGGCAAATAGCGGTGTTCGTGTCATCGTGGCGGGGCTGGATATGGACTACCAGGGAAATCCCTTTGGTCCCATGCCTGCTCTTATGGCGACTGCGGAATATGTGACAAAAGTCCACGCCATCTGTACTCGGACAGGAAATTTAGCTCATTACAGCTTTCGTACTTCTTCAGATCAAAATTTGGTGCATTTGGGGGAAAAAGAAAGTTATGAACCCCTTTCCCGTGCTGCTTTTTACAAGGCAAAACAAAAAAGTAAGAAAAAAGACGCCTAAGCCTTGAATAGACTTCACTTACACCTTCCCCATTTGGAGCACAACTACAAGTGCATTCGCAGTAAGCTAAATCCCGAGACTGCATTGATTGCAGTGGTTAAAGCTGGAGGTTATGGGAGTGATCCAATCAAAATGGCAAAACGAATAGAACAATTGGGAGTCTCCGCGCTTGCTGTGGCCTATGCCCAAGAGGGGGCCTCTCTTCGCAAAGCAGGCATTCAAACGCCCATCCTTGTTTTTTATCCACAGCCTGAGGGATTGGAAACTCTGGTGGAAAATGAACTCGAACCCTGTCTTTACAGTACAACAATACTCGAACAATTTCGCCAACTCCTTCAAGAAAAGAACCGAACCCACTATCCTGTACACATCAAGTACAACACGGGGCTCAACCGAGTGGGGTTTCCCCCAGAAAAAGTCGATTGGGTGTTGGCACAATTTGAAGACCAAAGATTTGAATTAAAAAGCGTGTATTCCCACCTTGCTGCTGCTGAAGCACCCAAAGAGACTCCACTCAGCAAAACTCAAATCCAAAGCTTTTTAAAGCTAAAAGCACAACATCAAGCGTCTTTGACATCGAAACCTCTTTTTCATTTACTCAACAGTTCTGGGGTTTTTAATTATCCCGAATACCAATTTGATGCAGTTCGCTGTGGGATTGCGCTTCATGGGTTTACCAACCGTACTGAATGGGACGAGCAACTAAAGCCTGTAGCAGAGTTAACCTCAACAATCAGTCAAATTCATCAGGTAAAAAAAGGAGCCTTCGTAGGCTATGACCACGGATGGGAAGCCCCTCAAGATTCGGTCATCGCTACCCTCCCCATTGGTCATGCCGATGGGATTGGAAGACAATTTGGAAATCACAAAGCCAAAGTCCTACTCCACCAGAAGTGGGTTCCCATTGTTGGCAACATCTGCATGGACATGCTGATGCTTGATGTAACGGGGGCTCCTTGTAAAGAAGGAGATGACGTCTGCTTTTTTGGATCAAAACAATCCGCTGCGGACTTTGCTAAAAAAGGAGAAACAATCAGCTATGAACTTTTGGCCAATTTAGGGCCGAGAGTGGAACGGGTTACTCACGAATAAAACATTTTGTTATATACATAACATTTACCGGTTTTTTGAACTATATCAGTCTAGGATTTGTTCCGTATCTATTTAGTGCTAATTTTGCCAAAATTTAACTCATGAAAATAGCAGTTGTAGGAGCTACAGGGATGGTAGGAAATGTAATGCTAGAGGTTTTGGCTGAGCGTAAACTACCGATTACCGAATTGTTGTTAGTCGCCTCAGAACGATCTGTAGGAAAAGAAATGGTCTTTGAAGGCAAAACCCATACCGTGATCGGATTGGAAACTGCGGTAGAAGCCCGTCCTGACATTGCCCTTTTTTCTGCAGGAGGATCCACTTCTCTGGAATGGGCCCCGAAGTTTGCTGCCGTTGGGACTACGGTCATTGACAATTCCTCAGCGTGGCGGATGGAGCAAGATAAAAAACTCATCGTACCCGAAATCAATGCAGATCAACTCACGCCTGAAGATAAAATTATTGCCAACCCGAACTGTTCGACCATCCAAATGGTGATGGCATTGGCCCCTTTACACAAGGCCTTTGGAATAAAACGTATTGTAATTTCTACCTATCAATCCATTACTGGAACTGGAATGAAAGCAGTAGAGCAACTCAATAATGAAATGGAAGGTACCTCCGGTACAATGGCTTACCCACACCTCATTCACAAAAATGCCCTTCCTCATTGTGATGTCTTTTTGGAAAACGATTATACCAAAGAAGAAATGAAATTGGTTCACGAAACCCACAAAATATTAGGCGATTCCTCAATAGGTATCACCGCTACGGCCATTCGAATCCCAGTGGTAGGAGGGCATAGCGAATCGGTAAACCTCGAATTTGAAAAACCGTACACCCTTGATGAAATACGCCGCCTCCTAGAACAAACTCCGGGAGTTGTTGTACTTGATAATCCTGAAAAAAATGCCTACCCCATGCCGATTCATGCCGAAGGAAAAGATGAGGTATTTGTGGGACGTATCAGAAGAGATGAATCCGTGGAAAATGCGGTCAACCTTTGGATTGTAGCAGACAACCTCCGCAAAGGAGCTGCGACCAATACGATCCAAATTGCTGAGTATTTGATTCAGCACCAGTTGGTCTAAATATTATCAGCATACTTTTTGACCACTTACATTAAAAATTTTTATAAATTTGCCGCTCAAATGTTGAACAATGAATGTGTTGAAGGAATATACCCTCCCTTTTGTTGGGTTGAAAGACGGAAAGCACGAGTTCACATTTGAAATTGACACGACGTTCTTTGCACATTTTGAGTTTACAGATTTTAAAAAAGCGGACTTAAAGGGCCTTTTGGTTTTAGATAAAAAACCTGCCTTTTTAGAATTGCATTTTGAAGTTCAAGGTCAGGTAGAGCTTTCTTGTGATGTATCGACAGAATGGTTTGATCACCCGATAGCGACCCAGTTTGATTTAATTGTAAAATTCGGCACACCCTCAGACAACGACCCAGACGAAATCCTCGTGATTCCTGAAGGGAGTTACCAAATCAATGTAGCCCACCACTTTTACGAAATCATCGTACTTTCGCTCCCCCTAAAAAGGGTTCATCCGGGCATTGTAGACGGTACATTAAAAAACGAAATCTTAGAAAAACTCAAAGCACTAGAACCAAAAGAAGAAAAATTAAATGGTCAAGAAGACCCGCGTTGGAATAAATTAAAAGACCTCTTATAGAGCTCAAAAAACAAACATTATGGCACATCCTAAAAGGAAAATTTCCAAAACAAGAAGAGACAAAAGACGTACGCATTACAAAGCTGCAGACCAACAAATAGCTACTTGTTCCAATACAGGAGAAGCGCACCTATACCACCGTGCACACTGGCACGAAGGAAAACTGTACTACCGAGGTAAAGTCCTTGTAGACGCTGCAGAAACTGCGGAAGCTTAATTCTATTCCTAGTTGCGATACTGCTCTTCTTTTTAAAGAAGGGCTTTTTTATTATAATAGTTTTGATTACATCAAAAAACTACTATCTTCACTTACTATTAAGCTCATAACGCTGGGATTGAAATGGACCTAGAGGAAAAAAGAGTTCTCAAATCAGCCATTACAGCTGTGGGAAGCTATACACCCGATACAATTTTATCTAACCATAAATTAGAGCAGATGGTGGATACGAATGACGAATGGATTCAATCCCGAACGGGGATCAAAGAACGCAGAATTCTTGCCGACAAAGATAAGGCCACTTCTTATTTAGCTATCCAAGCTGCTCAAGATCTCATTTCGAAAAAAAATTTAGACCCTTCCACTATTGATCTGGTACTTTTAGCAACAATCACTCCAGACGTTCACGTAGCCGCTACCGCAGCCTATGTTGCCTCTTCCCTAGGCGCTACAAACGCCTTTGCCTATGATTTAAATGCGGCTTGCTCTGGTTTCCTTTACGGAATGAGTGTTGCCTCAGCTTACATTAGCTCGGGACGTTATAAAAAAGTATTGCTCATAGGAGCGGATAAGATGTCCTCGATTGTGGACTATACTGACCGAACAACTTGTATCATATTTGGTGATGGAGGAGGTGCTGTACTTTTTGAACCCAGTCCAAACCAATACGGCTGGGAAGATGAGTATTTTAGAAGTGATGGGACAGATCGGATGTCTTTGAGAATCAAAGCAGGAGGTTCATTATACCCTACCACTCAAGAAACCCTAGATCAAGGTTGGCACAACATTCATCAGGATGGGAAAACGGTTTTTAAATATGCCGTATCTGAAATGGCTCATGTTGCGGAAGAAATCATGAATCGCAACCAATTGAATCCCGATACGTTAGACTACTTGGTCCCTCACCAAGCCAATAAACGAATCATCGATGCAACTGCAAAGCGATTAAATCTCAAGGAAGAAAAAGTATTGATGAATATTGAATACTATGGAAATACAACAGCGGCTACCCTTCCGCTGTTATTAAACGATTACGAAACTAAATTTAAAAAAGGAGACAAACTCGTTTTCACTGCTTTTGGCGGTGGATTTACCTGGGGAGCTGCATATCTCACCTGGGCCTATTAAATCAAAATCAAATACTCTATGGATATTAAAGACATTCAAAATCTAATCAAATTTGTTGCAAAATCTGGAGCTCAAGAGGTCAAGCTAGAGATGGAAGACATCAAAATTACGATCAAAACAGGATCTGATCCTGTTCAAATTGAGTCCAGTGGCTTGGTTCATCAGCTTCAAGCTGCTCCTGCTCCAGCAGTCCTTGCTGCTCCTCCCGTTGCTTCTCCCGCGGAAGAAACTCCTAAAAAAGAGGAAAAACAAGATAATGATGATCATTTGATTACGATCAAATCACCCATCATTGGAACCTTTTATAGAAAATCGGCTCCTGAGAAGCCCGCTTTTGTGGAAGTGGGAGATACCATCAAAGAAGGGGATGTTCTCTGTGTCATTGAAGCGATGAAACTCTTTAACGAAATTGAATCTGAAGTAAGTGGTACCGTAGTAAAGATTTTAGTTGACGATGCCTCACCCGTTGAATTTGATCAACCTCTATTTGTGATTAACCCTGCCTAACATTTTAGTATGTTTAATAAAATCTTAATTGCCAATCGCGGTGAAATCGCGATGCGAATCATACGTACCTGTAAAGAAATGGGCATCAAAACCGTTGCTGTGTATTCTAAAGCAGACGCAGACAGTCTTCATGTACGCTTTGCAGATGAAGCGGTTTGTATAGGCCCAGCACCCAGCAGTGAATCGTATTTAAAAATGGCAAATATCATTGCCGCTGCAGAAATCACTAATGCGGATGCCATCCATCCAGGATATGGGTTTTTGTCTGAAAATGCGAAATTTTCTGAAATTTGTGAAGAACACAAAATCAAATTTATTGGTGCTTCTCCGTCTATGATTAATCAAATGGGAGATAAAGCCTCGGCAAAAGCAACTATGCAAGCCGCAGGTGTACCCACCATTCCTGGATCAGAGGGAATTATCGATTCCTTTGAAGAGGCAAAGAAATTAGCTGTAGAAGTAGGTTATCCCGTCATGTTAAAAGCAACTGCCGGTGGTGGTGGAA
This sequence comes from Flavobacteriaceae bacterium UBA980, assembly GCA_002292265.1. Classification (GTDB taxonomy): domain Bacteria; phylum Bacteroidota; class Bacteroidia; order Flavobacteriales; family Flavobacteriaceae; genus MS024-2A. The sequence goes on from DBBQ01000059.1 coordinate 61,291, forward strand.
AAGGAATGCGGGCGGTATGGAAGCCTGAAGATTTAGAAAAAGCATGGAATAGCGCACGGCAAGAAGCTGCTGCTGCTTTTGGAAATGACGGGATGTATATGGAAAAACTTATTGAAGAACCCCGTCATATCGAGATACAAGTGGTGGGTGATTCTACAGGAAAGGCGTGTCATCTTTCGGAACGGGATTGCTCCATTCAGCGCCGCCATCAAAAACTAACCGAAGAAACCCCTTCTCCATATATGACTCCAGAACTGAGAGAAAAAATGGGAGAAGCTGCCGTCAAAGCCACTGAATTCATCAAGTACGAGGGTGCAGGAACTATTGAATTTTTGGTGGACAAACATCGGAATTTTTACTTTATGGAGATGAATACACGTATCCAAGTAGAACATCCCATTACGGAGCAGGTCATCGATTTTGATTTGATCTGTGAACAGATTAAAGTGGCTGCTGGAGAGAAGATTTCAGGTAAAAATTACTTCCCAAAATTGCACTCCATTGAATGCCGTATCAATGCTGAGGACCCTGACAACGATTTTAGACCCAGTCCAGGGGTGATCACAACGATGCACTTCCCCGGAGGACACGGTGTTCGTTTGGACACCCATGTATATAGTGGTTATGTCATTCCGCCGCATTATGACTCGATGATTGCCAAACTCATCACAACTGCGCAAACACGAGAAGGTGCCATCAACAAGATGAAGCGTGCATTGGAAGAGTTTATTATCGAAGGAGTAAAAACAACTATTCCCTTTCACCTAAAATTGATGAGTGACCCTGCCTATGTAGAGGGGGATTACACCACAAAATTTATGGAAGGTTTCCGTATGGATGACTAGAGGGGTTGCTAAATTTTAAGCTCCCAATAGCCCACGTCGATCCATCTATTGAATTTATAGCCTACGGATTCAAGTTGTCCTACTTTTTGAAAGCCCAACTTTTCGTGAAAGGAAATACTTTGATCATTGGGCAAAGAAATTCCTGCTAAAATTATTCGAAACCCTTTCTTTTTAAGTGCATTAATAAGTTTCGAATAAAGTAAAGTCCCTATACCCTTTTGCTGCTGCTTAGGTGCAACATACACACTACTTTCAACAGTAAAACGATAAGCAGATCTGGGTTTCCACTTTGTGGAAAAAGCATAGCCCAAAACAACTCCCTCTTGTTCGTAAACCCACCACGGGTGTTTTTTACTTTTATTGAGGCGTTCTAAAATAAGTTGTCCATTCACCTCTTTTTCCTCAAAGGTGGTGGTAGAATGTACGATGTAATGATTGTAGATTAAAGCAATTGCATGGGCATCTGTTTCTTTTGCTTTGCGAATCATCTTTAAAAATTACCCCTTTATTTTATTTTGAACCTGTTGTGGTAAAACCTTAAATCCCATATTGTAAAGGGTAAATCCAAAGATATCTGCATACTGTTCAATTGTTTTTGAAACAGGAGTCCCTGCTCCGTGACCTGCATTGGTCTCAATACGAATCAGTACGGGATTTGTCCCCTCTTGTTTGTCTTGTAGTTCTGCAGCAAACTTAAATGAATGTGCAGGCACCACACGGTCGTCGTGATCTCCTGTAGTAACTAAAGTAGCAGGATAAATAGTTCCAGCTTTAACATTATGGACCGGGGAGTAGCCTTTTAGGTATTCAAACATTTCTTTGGAATCATCAGCAGTTCCATAATCATAGGCCCACCCTGCGCCTGCAGTAAACTTGTGGTAGCGGATCATATCCAATACCCCTACAGCGGGAAGCGCCACTTTCATCAGTTCAGGACGTTGTGTCATGGTGGCACCTACCAATAAGCCTCCGTTAGATCCTCCTCTAATGGCAAGAAATTCAGGGCTGGTGATGTTGTTTTCAATCAAATATTCAGCTGCCGCAATAAAATCGTCAAAAACATTTTGTTTTTGCTGTTGGGTTCCCGCATCGTGCCAAGCTTTTCCATATTCTCCACCTCCTCTGAGGTTCGGTACCGCATAGACGCCTCCTTGCTCCATCCAAACGGCATTGGTGATGCTAAAGGAAGGGCGTAAACTAATATTGAACCCTCCGTAACCGTAGAGAATCGTTGGGTTTTTTCCGTTGTATTCCACTCCCTTTTTACGGGTGATGATCATAGGGACTTGAGTTCCATCCGCGGAGGTATAGAAAACCTGTTCGGAAACATAATCGTCCGGATTAAAATCGATCTCTGGTTTCCAGTAAAGCTCAGAGGTTTTGGTCTTTGGATCGTAAGAATAAAGCACTCCCGGAGAATGGTAGTTAGTAAAACTGTAGTAGAGTGTTTCCTCTTCTTTTGTCCCATTCCAACCTCTTGCAGTTCCTATACCTGGAAGCTCAATGGTTCCCATATTGTCTCCTTTGGCATTGTATTGTACTACTTGGGTGATAACATCCACGATGTAGCGCGCAAAGAAGTATCCTCCCCCGCTACTAGGAGAAAGAACATGTTCCGTTTCGGGAATAAAATCTTTCCAATTCTTTTCTTCTGGACGCTTTGCATTGACTCTGACTACTTTTTGATTAGGTGCATTACTGTTGGTAACAATAAAAAGTTGGTCTCCTAGGGCTTCTAGCAAATAACTATCTGTAGAATACGATTCATCTACAGGGAGCAAAGGACTATTTTCTTGGCTTAAATCTTTTAAAAAGGCCACATTTCCAGAGGTGGTTTTAGAGGCAGAAATAAACAGGTATCTGCCGTCTTCGGTTACAGAGGCTCCCACATAACGGTGTTTTTCTTCTGGGGTTCCTCCATAGATGAGAATATCCTCAGACTGGGAAGTCCCTAGTTTGTGATAATACAACTTGTGCTGGTCCGTCATTTCACTCAGTTCGCTCCCCTCAGGTTTGTCATAACTGGAATAGAAAAAGCCATCGTTTAGCTTCCACTGGATCCCGCTGAATTTAATATCTACTAAAGTATCTTCAATGATTTTTTTGTTTAGGGCATCCATTACGATCACTTTTCTCCAGTCGCTTCCACCCTCACTAATGGAGTAGGCCGCTAGTTTTCCGTTTTCGGAAAAACTCAAACCTGCTAGTGAAGTAGTTCCGTCTTCGGCAAAGTTGTTGGGATCTAAAAAGACTTCAGGTGTTTCTCCTTCTTTGTCACGATAGACAACATACTGGTTTTGCAAACCGTCATTTTTGTAGAAATAGGTGTAGTCTCCTTCTTTAAAAGGTGCTGATACTTTTTCGTAATTCCAAAGCTGCTCCAAGCGTTCTTTGAGTTCCCTTCTGAAAGGGATATTATCCAGATATGAAAACGTAGTTTCGTTCTGTTTTTCCACCCAGTTTTTGGTGTTCGGGGCATAGTCGTCTTCCAGCCAACGGTAGTTGTCTAGTACTTCCGTATCAAAATAAGTGTCCACCACAGGGATTTTTTCTGTGACGGGATACGTAACCTCAGTAGGATTGTTTTGACAAGAGATCAAAAAGAGTGTTGCAAGTAAGAAAAAAGGGCGTAAGTCCATAAGAAGTTGTTTTTTTGTCAATTTAAAAAAATAATCCCTCCTTTTAAGCTTTTTAGCTTAAAGAAGGGATCTTAAAATTACCTTGGTCGTTAGTCTAGGATAGCCTTTTTAATGAAAATGAACCAATCCTGTACTGATATCGTACATTCCTCCGACAATATTAATTTCACCTTTTTGTTCCATTTCCGCTAAAACAGGGCTGGAAGAACGAATTTCAGCAATGGTCATTTCCACATTTTTTTCTGCCACCGTATTGACAAAATCAATATTGGAAGAATTGCGAAGAGTTTCATCCTGAGGTTCTTGTACAGCTGCAACGGCAGGCTCTATTTTGTTAATCAATGCAGTCAAATTACCAAGACGGGCATGGTCACAAGCGCCTTTCACTGCGCCACATGCGGTATGTCCCAAAACTACGATCAACTTTGTCCCTGCTAGTTTACAGGCAAATTCCATACTTCCTAAGATGTCTTCATTCACAAAATTTCCTGCGATACGAACACTGAAAATATCTCCAATACCTTGATCAAAGATCAATTCTGAAGAGACGCGTGAGTCTATACAACTCAGTACTGTAGCAAAAGGGTACTGACCGGTACTGGTTTCACTAACCTGTTGCATTAAATCTCGATTTAAAGGGGTTTTCCCAACAAAACGCTGGTTCCCTTTTTTCAGTTCTTCTAAAGAAGAGCTAGGGGTCATTTGAGCTTGGGTTTCTTGTGTTTGTGCTTTCATAATGATTAAATTGATTGGGAAATACCGATAAGGGTGTTTCCGTGTTAGATAAGGTTTTTATAAAATTTTATTTTTTGATGAATTTCGTATTTCAATTTAAATTAGGCGCTTTTAGGTCTTAATTTAAAGAAGGAGATAAAACTCTCCGGATTTTCTACAGTACCTCGATCAGAAATAATTTTGATATCGATGTTTCGAGTTTTCCATTCTCAGATTGAATTAAAAAAATTTAGTGTAGTACTTTGTAGAAGTCTGGGGAGTACTTATACCTGCCGGGGTGGCGGTAAATGAATTTCCAAATAAATATTTGAGACGAGCTCCTGAGAAAAAGTCACTAGTTGAAGACTTTCAACTGACAAATAGGACTGAGACCCGTCAAAGAAATTTTGAATTTTAGTATCCTCTTTTTTTTCTTTTTTTGACTCTTCAGAAGAATCTTCCTGCCAATCGATATTTTCAATTTCAAAAGAATTCTCGGTCAAAAGGGCCATTGATTCTAAAGTGGTAGATAATGTCAAACAAGCGAGTATACTCCAAACAAATAGGAATTTAAAAATAGATCCAGTAAGGAATTGATACCCTTTCATAACTTGCCTTAACAGCCTTTTAATTGTGGTGCAAAGATAATAGTATTCCTTTGAAAAAGTCTGCAAAAAGCGAGTTTTTTAAGACAACAACAACGCTACTTTTAATGCAAAACATTTTTTAATACCGTTACTCATAAAATTTACGGACCTTCTAAAGCGTTGTCTTTTTCCCCTCTGCGGAGTAGGGTATCGATTGAAAGTGGGTTTGGATTTTTTGAAGCATCAAAATCTCACCTATAAATTGCCAATCAAAATTGACCGTTTGATTTGCGGGATGGTTGTGGTGGTCTTGATCTAAAAGATACCCCTCAGGTTTGTTTAAAACGCGAGTTTGGGAATAAACTGTTTCCATTTGCGCTCGGACCGAATAAAAAGTTTGACCTGTTGTCATAATCGCATCTAAAGCCTTTTTTTCTGCTTCGGGTGTGGTTGCCGTATCGAAGGCTTTGAGTTGGGACATCAACTCAAAATTGTATTCCACAAGCTGAATTACTTCGTTGTAAACAGCCAGATTGTATTCTGACTTTGCGTCTTGATTTTGGATCTTAAACAAGGTTTTTTTAGCTTGTTTCAATTGGTCCTTTTGTGCTTCAAGTTGCTCTAAACGAGCACTGTATTTTTTAGTCCAATCTCCTTTTTTATTGAAATCAGGTAAGTCAATGAGTTGTTCCTCAATTGGGTTTTCTTTGTGGATGAGTGCATTTCGATGGTTGCCTGCTTCCACAAACAAGTTGGTCCAAAGCGCTACGGGTTCATCCAGCGCATCGATGAAAGCGTATTGCTCCCCTTTAAATTCGGATCCAAATTTTCGGTGGCGATAGACTTCTTTAAACTCCTCTATCGTTCGTTTTAGTCCGCCCCAGGAGTATTCCGCAAAAGCAGAAATCCCTCTTTTGTACAGTTCAAAATGAGGCGAATCATCATCCCAAAGGGTCAGCAACAAGCCGTTGTAATTTCTGTTTATGGACTGTTCGGCAAAGGTTCGGATTTGATCGATATTACTTTCTCTTTGAGGCATTAATGTCCAGCGAGTTTGACCGGCTGTAGCCCCCATCACTCGAAAACCGTTTGAGGAAAACCAATCCATTGCTTTCCCATTTCCATAGGATTCTGCCTTGTGGTAATTCCATCTCATATACACACAGTTTTTTGGAAATTGAGTGATGAATTTATTCAATTTGGGTTCGTTTACTTCCCAGATGGAATCTACCGTTGCTGGGTCCATTTCGGAATTATAAATGGGTTGCATCAATCCTGCTTGCTTCAGCGGCATGTCATCCCAAAAGATGGGAATTCTATCGTGTTCTGCAGCAAAGGCAGAAACTTTATTGAGCCAAATCAAATTCAATTCTAAAGCACTTTTACCACTGCCTCTTCCTGTGGTTTGGACCTCATCTCCACCCACATGGAGATATTTTCCGTGTGGAAAGGCTTCCATCGCATCCAGATACAAATCGTATTGTAGCGCATAGGTTTCTGGGTTCAGCGGATTGAATGCCCAATCACTTTTTGGATCATCTCGTAAGTGTTTGTTTTTGTCGTGTTTTAAAATGAATGATGCGTGTCCTAAACCTTGTACCAATGGGCTAATGGAAATATTACGCGCTAGTGCGTAGGTGCTCAGTGCCCGCCACTCCTCTATTGAAAGCGCATCTGCTGAAGCCACCTCAGGTCTTCTTTTGTATTTTAATTTGTCTTCAATCTCAAGGATGATTCCATTGATTTTGAGTTGCGCCAGCGCATCGATTAAATCATAGTAATAGCTTTTCTTTTCCAAGTGGTGTTTTACATCAACTTGAATGGGTCGAAATGCGATTTTTGGTGCATCTTGAAGGGTTACTAGTGGGAGAGGAGTATTCGAATTAACGGCGTCTTCGATCAACTGATCTAAGGTAACAAAGGCATAAAATAAACCCGCTTGATCTTGGGCTTGGATTTCTATTTTTTCTTGTTCTATTTTGAGGGTGTAGGACTCTGCTTTTTGGTTTTCTTGGGGTTGGATGCTAAAAAAAAGTTGTGCATCCTCCATTTGTGTGATTTGTTTGAACTGCTTGGAATACCCATATCGAACAGGGAGCAAATCCGAAGTTGGGCTAAAGGCTGTATTTATCGCCTCGGGAGCTAAGCTAGAATGTGTTGTTTCAAATTGTACAACCTCAACTGAAGGCAGTAAAGGAAAGGAATCTTCTAGAGTGGTTTTCTGCTCAGCACATCCAAGGATAGAAAGCAGTACAATTGAGATCAGGGTTTTAAAATAATTCAAAATTTAAGGTTTTAAGTTCTTTTCTAAAATACAAAAAATCCTATTCTTTAGCTTTTAACTTAAAGAATCAATGACTAGATTTCCGTTTTCGAGTCTAATTGGAGGTATTCCCAACGTTTTAAAAAAATGGCACGCGCTTTGTAAACGGCTTCACTAAAGGAACTGTGATTGGCAATTCCCTTGCCAGCGATGTCAAATCCTGTACCGTGATCGGGGGAAGTACGCACATGACTTAATCCTGCTGTAAAATTGACCCCTTCACCAAAGGAAAGTGTCTTGAATGGAATCAATCCTTGGTCGTGATACATAGCTAGAACTGCGTCGTATTGGAGATAGGCCTGACTTCCAAAAAAGCCATCTGCAGGAAAAGGACCAAAAACAAGTGTCCCCTGATCAAATTGTTCTTTTATCAATGGGCGCAGTAAGGTGTCGTCTTCGTCCCCAATCACACCGTTGTCTCCTGTATGAGGGTTGATTCCCAGAACAGCAATTTTGGGGCGTACGATTCCAAAATCGAATCTTAAACTGTTTGCTAACAGCTCGATTTTTTTTTGAATCCGCGCAGAGGTTAAAAAGGTTGTGATTTCTCCTAATGGGATATGGTCACTGACCAAGGCTACTTTCAAGGAGTCGGTAACCATAAACATCAAACTCTCTCCCTCCAGTTCCTGATTCAAATAATCTGTATGCCCTGGAAAACGAAAATCCTTCGATTGGATGCTTTTTTTATGAATAGGACCTGTTACGAGCACATCGATCATTCCTTCTTTCAACGCTTTTGTCGCTGCTATTAACGAACTAACCGCATGGGAGCCTGCATCGGGATGCTCTTTTCCATAAGAAATGGGAAAGGGAGAATCCCAGCTCTGCACCAAATTGAGTTGTCCCTTGTTTGGTTTTTTTAAATTTTTTAAAGAAAAAAGAGGGGTGGAAAGTCCTAAATTTTTTCGTTCGTCAAAAAAATTCTGGGGGTGGGCAAAAACAATAGGGGTGAAAAAGTCATAAATACGCTTGTCTTGAAAAGTCTTTAAAATAATTTCTATCCCTATTCCATTTGGGTCTCCTACAGAAATTCCAATTTTAATTTTTGTCGATTGACACACTTGAGTGGCTTTTTAGCTTATTTTTGAAACAAATGTAATTAAATCTAGAGGCATGTTTACGGGAATTATTGAAGCTTTTGCGAAAGTTCATCGCTTAACTCAGGAAGGAGCTAATTTACACCTCCAATTTGAGTGTGAATTGGCAAATGAATTAAAGATCGACCAAAGTGTTGCACACAACGGGGTTTGTCTTACAGTTGTGGCTTGTGATGACCAGTTCTATACAGTAACTGCCATTCAAGAAACCTTAGAAAAAACCAATTTAGGTCTTCTGCAAGTAGGGGATTGGGTCAATGTGGAGCGGGCCATGAAGCTAGGCGATCGATTGGACGGACATATTGTACAGGGTCATGTAGATCAGACTGCCGAGTGCATTGCTACTGAAACATTAGAGGGAAGTTGGACCTACACCTTTCAATACACCTCCAAATCAGAACACATCACTATCGAAAAAGGATCTATAACAATTAACGGAGTGAGTCTTACGGTGGTGGATTCTAAAGAAAATCAATTTTCCGTTGCAATCATTCCTTATACTTATGAACACACCAACTTTAAACAACTGGAAGTAGGAAAAATGGTAAATCTAGAATTCGACATGATTGGCAAATACATTTCAAAACTCTATTTAAAAAAGTAATTTTTGTAACTTTAAGAAAACTATATACAAAATGAATTTTCTAGAACTGGCCACGCTGCTATTATCCCTAGCTTCTATTTTTTCCATCATCAACTTGCGTTTATTAAAACTTCCACAAACCATTGGCTTGATGGTTTTAGCGATTATCCTATCGGCTGTAGTTTTAGTTATGGGGCTCATAAATCCAGATTTTCTGACCTTTGCAACCTCTCTGACCCAGCAATTTGACTTTAGTGTCTTACTGATAGATGTAATGCTGCCGTTTCTGTTGTTTGCAGGAGCCATCAGTGTAGATGTGCATGAGCTCTTAAAAGATAAATGGACCATCATTCTGCTCGCCAGTTTTGGTGTTATTTTTTCCACTTTTGTAGTGGGTACAGCTCTATTTTGGTTAGTAGATAATCCTGTATTTGGGCTTTCTGGGCTTGGGCTCAGCTATTTGGATTGCTTGCTTTTTGGTGCGTTAATTGCACCTACCGATCCCATCGCTGTTTTGGCTATGGTCCAAAAAATGAACCTTTCTTCGATTACGAAAACACGAATAGCGGGAGAGTCGCTGTTTAATGACGGTATCGGAGTTGTGGTTTTCTTGACACTTTTAAACATGAAAGCAGAAGGCGTAGAAAATGTAACGTTACAAGATGTTGGGTCCCTTTTTGCTACAGAAGTAGTCGGCGGGATTGCCTTAGGCGCCTTGATGGGATTCTTAGGATTCAAACTGGTGAAGTATATCGAAAATAAATATGTGGAATTGGAGGTTTTAATCACGCTTTCATTGGTTCTTTTGGTTCCTGTGATTTCTCATATTTTTCATTTTTCGGCGGTATTGGCTGTCGTAGTAATGGGGCTGTTTTTAAATCAAAACATCGATGGAGATAAAAAAGAGGAGGGACTCCAAAAAGTCATGGGAGATTATGTTTATAAATTTTGGCATCTGTTGGATGAAACACTAAATGCCATCCTCTTTATTTTGATTGGTTTAGAAATTATTCCAGTACTACAAAATTTTGACTTTTCTTATCTTATCATAGTCCTCATTATGATTGTGGTAGTCGTGTTATCTAGAGCCGTTGGTGTTTTTGTTCCCATTAAAATACTTTCCATCAAAAAAACATTCGAAAAAAATACGGCCCTAATTATAACTTGGGGCGGACTTCGAGGGGGTTTGAGTATTGCTTTAGCACTAAATCTACCCGAAAGTATTGGTACAGGAAAAGACCTGATCTTGATTCTTTCCTACGGTGTGGTTTTATTTACCATATTGGTTCAAGGACTGACCCTCAAAAAAATTATAAAATAATTTGAAAACCAACCTAGGGTGGTTTATCTTTGAAAAGAGTAGTTCAAGCTGTGACAACAGCAATGTCTAACAAAATATGAAAGGAGGTGTCTATGTCTTATGATAATCATTTAAGGAATTCGAGACAGCAGGTGCCGACTAACGGTCCGCTGTAGCTTTCCTTATCTATTTATAAAGCGGATCGATGGATCCGCTTTTTTTTTCAAATGCAACACATTCCACAAGCCGATTTAAATGAGTTTCTGTCCGACGAACCCGCCCGTAAAGCAGCTTTTGTTCAGCAGATTGGAGAGGCGTTTCAAGAAATCGGTTTTTTAGCACTTAAAGGACACTTTTTGGATGCTGTCCTGCAGGAGCAACTCTACCGAGAAATTCGCAACTTTTTCGAACTTCCTCCAGAAATCAAATCGTCCTATGAAGTAAAAGACGGTGGTGGACAGAGAGGCTATACAGGCTTTGGAAAGGAACATGCCGCAGGAAGAACCGTAGGAGACCTGAAAGAATTTTGGCATTTTGGTCAGGACTTGGAAAACAAACCTTTTCTAAAAGACAACTATCCCGATAACTTAAACGTCAAAGAATTAGAAAATTTCAACTCCGTTGGGAATTTGGTTTTTCTTAAACTTGAAGAGACCGCAAAAGTGGTCCTTCAAGCCTTAGCCCTTTATCTCAAATTGGACGAACACTACTTCGATGAATTTATTGAAGGGGGTAACTCGATTTTGCGAGCCATTCATTACCCCCCAATCACAGAAGCTCCGAAAGAGGCGGAACGTGCAGCTGCCCATGGAGACATCAATTTAATTACCCTTTTGATGGGTGCCCAAGGCGGAGGATTGCAAGTTCTGAATCGGCAGAATCAATGGATCGATGCGGTAGCAGAACCCGATGAATTGATGATTAATATCGGAGATATGCTTTCGCGACTAACAAACAATCTGCTTCCTTCTACCATTCATAGGGTTGTCAACCCACCCCAGGAGCAATGGGCAAACTCTCGCTACTCCTTACCTTTCTTTATGCATCCGATTCCTCAGATGCCTCTAAACTGTTTGGCTGAAACTGTGGATGAAACGCATCCTAAACAATACGATGATATTCTTGCTGGAGCTTTTTTGCACCAACGTTTGGTCGATTTAGGTCTTTTTAAAAAGTAACACTTATCCTTTCTTTAATTCCTCCAATACAGCGCGTCCCAATGCCGCTAAAAAAGGAATTCCTTGAGTTTCGAATTCATACTGATCGTCGTTAAAAATGCCATTCTCATTGACCAATACTGTTGCTGTTAAAAAAAACTCAAGGCCGCTTGCTGCCTCTTTGATGTAGGCCACATCGGTCAAGGTCCCATAGGCATAGCCTACTTTGTTGAAAATTCGAATTTCTGGAGTCATCGCCCCTTTTTGATCTCCATAAATCAAGAACTTTCCATAACTGTCCCAATACGCTCCATCGTTATAATTTGGTGAAGTGCTTTCTAAAGTAGTACGACTCATCCAATCCTTAAGAAACGAATAGTATTCCTCTGAAATCTCAAATTGTTCTTCTTTTGAAAAGTGTTCTGGGAAAATAATCCGCTGAAGGATCCCTTGAAGGTCTCGTATAGAAATTCTGTTCTTTTCACTAAAATCCATAGGTTCCTTTGCCAAAGTCCCAGCACTGAGATAGCCTACTCCTTTTTGAATTCCTTTGAGGCTGTGGGGTTCTAGTTTCAAGTTCGCTCTAAAGGAAGGCTGATGATACAGCGTATCTTGCTCGGCATTCAGAAAGGTGTAGTGCCAAGTAGTTTCATTGTCTGCTCCAAAGAGAAACTTGTGATGAAGCTGGGAATTTGACAAACCTCTTTTTTTCAATTCTTCATTGATATAATCCCTCCCTAAAAAATCAAAAAGATAATTGTAAGCGTCGTTGTCGCTTACCAAGAAGATTTTTTTAATCAAATGGTGGAGTGTTACCTTTCCTTCGTGGTGGGTGGAATCCTTCTCTATAATCGTTTCTCCATTTTTGTTTTTAATAAGAAACGGAGTCTCTCCGTTAATTTGGACTCCTTGCCCTTGGAGGGTTTTCAATTTTTGAAGAGCCAAGACGGCTACGGGTAATTTTGCAGTACTGGCAGGATAGAAATACTGGTTCTCATCGACTTGAAAAGCGCTTTCTTGAAATTTAATTGCACCCGAGTGGGTTCGTTCAACTTGACTCAGAAGAACTTGAATTTCATGCTTTTGCTTATTCTCTAGAATTTCTTGGATTTCGGGAATGGGAGTCTCTAAGGCACGTTCCAAAACAGTGGATGGGTTTTGGCATTGAATGAGAATTTTTCCCAACAGTAGAAAGAACAAATACTTAAACCAATAAATTCTAAACATAAAAGTTTACTTTTCTTAAAACGTACTTCGCCAAAGTTACGTAGTATTGCCCTAAAATATTTAGGGAAAACGTGGATACCCTTTTTTTTAAATTCCTTCAAAAGCTGCAATATCTTGGGCAGCGGTCAAATCTAGAATATGTTCTGCCCTTCCAAAACACAGGATTTCTTTCGGCTCCTTTTCGTTGAGTAATTTGATGGCGTTTGGCAATTCTTTCTCTTGACGTTCAGGATGGATAGGACAATTTTTTAGATAGGGATAGAGTTGGGCTCCCTGAAAACTAAAAATATTCATACTCACCCTTATTTCTCCGGTATCATCGCGATATTTTTCGGCAGTCTCTTGGTCTGGCTTTTCGATAATTCCTTTTAAAAATCCTTCTGTATCGATATCCATTACAGCAAATTTGGCGATGCGTTCATCACTAAATTTCAGTCCAGAGCGGGCGTAACTAATTAACGCATTGGTGGCTTTCCTGTCTTGGAGTAATTGCTTGAATGCGGCTGAGGAATATAAATTGTCACCGTTGCAAATTGTAAAGGTTTCGTGGAGCAAAGCAGGGTATTGTTCCAAGGCTTGTTCCACAGCGTCTGCTGTTCCAAGGGGTTTTTCCCTTCCTTCGCTGAGGTGTTGTATGGCGAAATGTACTTTTGCGCCAGCAAAGGAATTATTGGACCTTGCATTTCCAACCCATTGCTGAAAGGCTTCATTTTCTGGGCTGGTTATTAAATATACATCGGTATAGCCCGCGGCAACAGCATTGGAAATCAAATGAAATAATAGAGGTTTTTGGGTTTTTCCTAAGGGAATCAGACTTTTGTGTACGCGCTGAGCTACTTCTTTTTGATCGCTAGACAGCGAACTGTTTTCTAGGGATTTTTTCATCCGAGAGGAAGCCCCTCCGGCCATAATCAACAGACTATTCATTCGTTGGATATTAAAGAAATTTCATAGGCATTTTTTGCTCCAGCTTTGAAAAAGGCTTGGATCACTTTTTCTTTGGTAACTTGAGTAACCATAGCAACCATACAACCTCCACCTCCGGAGCCGATAATTTTAGCACCTAAGGCACCTGCCCTTAGTGCAGCTTTCATTTGCTTTTGCATAATCTGGGGCGTATTCTGAATCCGTTCCTGAAGAATTACTTGGTGGCTATTCATCCATTTTCCCAGAGTCACATGGTCTATGGAGGAACTGGCTAACATTTCCTTTGCCTTAAGGGTCAACACATAATTGTAAACCGCTGCATACCAATGATCTCGATAGGGTTCTGGGACAGAAGCAAAATAGCGGTGGTAGGTTTCTTCACCAGCCTCTTGGATTGTAAAATCGGGAACTTGTTTTTGAACCGCAGCTATCGCTTCCCTACCATAGTTTCTCGCATTTTGTAATACACTCAAAGTCTGTTTTGCGATCCCAGACTCCGCGATAACAAGACTTCCAAAATCAGCATTCAAACGTTGAATTTCAGTGCTCAATGTATCGATATACAAAAGACCTCCCTGTGCGATGGTATATTGGTCCATCAGCCCCCCCGGCTGATTAAAATAGGTAACCTCTGCCTCATATGCCCACTGGCCAATTTGTGCATCGGAAATATCGTGTCCTCCCTTTTTAGTTGCCAAAAGGAAACGAATCCAAGCTACCACCAAAGCAGAGGAACTCGAAACCCCTGCATTGACTGGAATGTTACCCCAGATTTTAATGTTGTATCCTCGAGTAAAACGAAACCCTTTTTCCCCAAGTACTGCTAAAACAGAACGGAAGTAATCTTCTCTTTGAAGGTCAATTAATTTTTCATTTAGATCTATTGATATAGTATTTTGAATATCAATTAGTTCTATAAAAAAAGTGCTTGTTGAATTGGGAGCTCCTTCAATATAAATATATCGATTTATGGTTCCTGCAATAACGGGTAAATCCAAATAATCTTGGTGGTCTCCAAAAAAACAAATTCGTGCTGGAGCTTTTACTTGAATCACTTTTCTCTTAAAATAAAATTAGGACACAATTGTAAGAGGTTGGGTCTGTTCCCAATATCCGCGTGTAAAATCTGGAAATTTTTGAGGCATCCCCCCTTGGGCAACAGAGCTTTCGCTTAAGGGCGTAACTGCGCTCCAAAGGCATCCTTCGTATACATTTTGATCTAAAGGTTGTCCCTTTTTCAGACATTCTACGATACGATAGAGCATCATAAAATCCATTCCGCCATGACCTCCCATTTTTTTGGACAGTGCTCCCAGACGTTTATACATAGGGTGTTCATACTGTTCGTATAAGGCATCCAATTGTTCTCCTTCTGCCCAACGGTGGTGACTGTCGGTGGCGCCTGGCACCCCTCCTTCAAAAGCTACTCGAGTTGGAAAGCCTGCAAGGATTCCTTTGGTTCCTTGGATTAAATTGTGCCGCGTATAGGGTCTTGGACTCGTCTCATCCCACTGAATCATAATAGTTCTTCCCAAATGGGTTTTGATGATCGATGTATTTAGGTCGCCTCCTTTAAAATCTAAAGCATTCCATTTGTGATCTTTAGGGTAGTTTTTTTCAGCATACAATGCCCTTCCTTTTGCAGGAGAAGAAAAAGATACCAAAGTTGAAAACTGGTCTTCACCACGCCCTAAATTCATATATTGAGCTACTGGACCTAGTCCGTGTGTTGGATACAAGTTTCCATTTCGGTTTGCGTAATGTTGGGTTCTCCAAGAACCCGTTCCACGCTCTTGCTCTTCCATTTGAAAACGAAGTTCGTGAATATATGCTGCTTCCGCATGTAAAACCTCCCCTATCACACCTTGTCTGCAGAGATTTAAATACAGCAGCTCTTCCCTGCCGTAATTTACATTCTCCATCATCATACAGTGCTTCTTTGTCTTTTCTGAAGTGTCGATAATCTCCCACATTTCGGGTAAGCTCACTGCGATGGGTACTTCCACAAAGGCATGTGCTCCTTGATTCATAGCCTCAACAGCCATTGGGGCGTGATTTTTCCAATTGGTTGCTATAAAGACCACATCCGGAGTGGTTGTTTTCAACATTTTTTTCCACTCCGCTTCATTACCAAAAAACCGCTGAATATTTTGATGACGACCACCACCTACTTTTTTACAAGCTTCAACAGAACGGTCGATCAAGTCTTCGTATAAATCTGAAATGGCAACAATTTCTGTTCCTTCGATAGCAGCCAATTGTTTTGCATGGCCGGAACCCCGTGCGCCAACCCCAATTATTGCAATGCGGACAGTATCTAGTTTTGGCGCAGCAAAATCGCCCATGTATGTTCCTTCAGAGGGTCGATTTTCACTTTCTTGGGAACAGGCTAAGTTTGAAGCCATATACATGGAAGCTGCTGAAAGACTTGATTTTTTTAAGAATTTTCTGCGGTTTAAGTTTTTCATAAAGAATGTTTTAGTGAAGAAATTGAGTTAAATTATGCAACTCAATCTAAAAGTAAACATTTCTTGGATATCCTAAAATTTAGAGACAAATTTATTAGAGTCAAGTCTAGAATAAATTTATATCTTTAAAATAAAAACCATGGGAGTAGGTGGATTTGTTTTAGCGAGTATCGCGATTTGTTTGTTCATCGGTCTTTTAATCGAATTGAAAGAACGTCATTTAAAATAAAAGATGGGATACTTTTTAAGAAACATAGTTGTCTATGGAGCTGTAGCTCTAGTAGTTTGGATGTTGTATTCTGCCATTCGTGGAATGAATAAAAACAAATAATGATGCGAAAACCTTTATCTAAACAGCTGTTTTTTCTTTCTTTGGGAATTATTAAAAAAATCGTTTTACTGTTTCTTCTTTTTAAAAACTAAACACCCATCATAATCCTCTTAAGGAAACTATTCGACTGAGAGCACGGGCTATAAAGAAGTCAAAACAGAATTATTCTGTGGCTTCTTCTGTAGCAGATACTACGCGATCCCAAATTGTAATAACACCACTGGTTTGGTCATTCCAGGTCATCCTATTGTCAGCATTAGAAAAAGAAATACGATAATTGATGATATTATTCCCTTGTGTAAATAGATAGAGTCCCGATTCTGGATCGACCTCCCAAGTGTATACATTAATGGCGGGAGTAAGACAGCCTCTACTATCACTATCAATGAAGGTGTAAGTTGTGCTGACCAAGTTTGCTGTTGCAGAAGCGGTAAAGTCCAAACAGGAATATTCCTCTATTAACTCCACTAAGTCCGCTTTCAGGTCATTCCAAACAATCGTCTGGTTGTTTTCATCGGTAATCGAATATACGGTCCAATCTCCGATGAGTTTGTCTTGAGGTATCTCTTCTTTCGAACAACTTAAGAAAAGTATGCCTATCAAAGAGAGAAGAAAAATTTTGGAATAAAAAATAAATTTCATTATTGACTTTATTATCTAAACAAAGAAACTGATTCTATTCTTATTTTTACCACATGTCCTTTTTTTTTTATCAAATACTTATTAAGCTTACCCTTCCTCGAGCTTGACTTAAGTTTGGGGATCAAAATATAAAAGAATAAAAAATGTGCCCTATCTTTAAAAATAGTATATGAAAACCACAGTTCTTATTGTTCTTTTTTTAGCAAGTACCCCCCTTCTCGGTCAAAAAGCCTCCGCTAGCATTTACTTAACCGTTTTGGGAACGGTTCAAGATGGGGGTTCTCCTCATATTGGATGTCAAAAAAAGTGCTGTCTGAATTTGAGTTTACAGGAAATCAAAACCCGCAAGGTTACCGCCCTTGAAGTTTTTGACATCACTACAAAAAAAAGCTTGTTGTTTGAAGCCACCCCCGATGTCATTTCCCAATGGGCTACGCTGCGTTTTCCACTTTGTGGGATTTTTCTTACCCATGCACACATCGGACATTATTCTGGTCTTTTACAACTGGGGCGTGAAGCACTGGGAGCAAAAAAAATTCCCGTTTATGCAATGCCCAAAATGCACACTTTTTTGGAAACGAATGCGCCGTGGAGCCAATTGGTCACACTGCAAAATATCACGCTCAAAAAACTTGAAAACAAAAAGGTAGTGCATCCCTTAGAAAAGGTTCGGGTAACACCGCTGCGTGTTCCCCACCGAGATGAATTTTCAGAAACTGTGGGCTACATCATTTCTGGTCCCCAGAAAACTGTTTTGTTTGTTCCTGACATTGACAAATGGTCCCTTTGGGAAGAAGAGCTTATCCACTGGCTACAAAAAGTGGATTTGGCCTTTATTGATGCAACTTTTTTTAGTGCTGAAGAAGTAAATTATAGATCCCTTTCGGAAATTCCCCATCCCCTAGTCCAAGAAACGATAAGCTACTTGGAAGCACAACCTAACCGGTTAAAAAACAAAGTATTTTTTATCCATATGAACCATACCAATCCCCTTTTAGATGAGAACAGTGAAGCAAGCAAGTGGGTGCTAAAGCAAGGTTTTCAGATTGCTCGTGTTGGACAACAATTTAGTTTGTAGCTTTTGATTTCAAAATTCTGCTTTTGAAGATTAAAAGTAATTACTTGCTTTTTTTATGCTAAAAAAACACAAAATTAAGTGGTACCTAGATTTTAATTTGAATTATAGAAAGTAAGTACTTACCAAATATTTGGCGGAAACCCAGCGTCAACCCTAAGCCAAAATTAGTTGACCCTTTCAGAAAAGTCTCTAGTAATTGCTCAAAAATTGGGTGCAATCTAGTCCTCAATACGACCCACAGGACGCACTTCGTTTCCTTTGATACCTGTAAGCCGATCGCCTAAAACGGCTCTTACTGAATCTGCAATCTTGGAAATCTTAGCCACAATTAGCGGATTTTCTTGTGCCACATCATTTTTTTCACTTGGGTCGCTCTCTAGATCAAAAAGCGCTGCTGTTTCTATTTTATTCATTTCATAGGGAACTGGAAATCCGTCATTTGTTCCTTTTCTCCCGTTGAGTGAGCGATAGGTATGAGGAACGTAAAGCTTCCAGTTTTTGTGTCGGACGGCATGTAGTTCGTTTGTCCGATAGTAAAAAAAAAAGTTTTCGTGGGGAGCTCGGGTTGTCTTCCCTGTAAGTAAGGGGACTAATGATGCTCCATCGATTTTCTTTTCGGGAAGACCACTACCCGTAAATTCTGCAATGGTGGGCAACCAGTCTATCCCCATCGCAGGAGCGTCAATACGCGTATTGGGCGCAATTCGTTTGGGAAAATAGGCAATTCCAGGAACTCGATGCCCCCCTTCCCAATTGGTACCTTTACCTTCTCTAAAAATTCCTGGAGAACCAGAATGCCCTCCATACGAAAGCCATGGGCCGTTGTCTGAGGTAAATATAACTAGCGTATTTTCCTCCAATCCTTCCTTTTTTAAGGTTTCCCAAATACGCCCTACGGAGTCATCAATTTCACGAATCACGTCTCCGTACAAACCGCGTCTTTGTGTACCCTGAAATTCTTCTGCAGCATACAAAGGAACATGAGGCTGTGGATGGGGTAAATACACAAAAAAGGGAGTGTCTTTATGGCGTTGAATAAAATCAATCGCCTTATCGGTCAATGCTCTTGTCAAAAACGTTTGATCTTCTAAAACCTTTAGTGGGGTTTCATTTTCGTATAATTCAATGTCTGGGAAATTAAAAACGGTCCCTTGTTGGGGGTGTTTGGGCCACATGTCGTTGGAATACAAAATTCCGTAATACTCGTCAAAGCCGTGTTTCCGAGGTTGAAATTTAGGTGCATCTCCCAAATGCCATTTCCCAAAAATACCTGTTGTATAGCCCTTTGCTTTTAGCAGTTCTGCTAGGGTTGTTTCCTCTGGGTTGATCCCTACTTTAGCTCCAGGACCGAAAGCATTGTGAATTCCCACCCTGTCCGGATAACAACCCGTCATAATGGAAGCCCGAGACGCAGAGCACACGGGTTGGGTAGCGTAGTAGGAAGTAAAATAGGCGCCTGAACTAGCGAGTTGGTCTAAATTTGGTGTTTCAATGTCTGTAGCTCCATAAATTCCCAAATCACCATAACCTTGGTCATCAGTAAGGATAAAAATAATATTTGGTGGAATTTCTTTGCTACAGCTAAATGTGAGTGCCAAGAGGGCTAAAAAAAGGGTGTGCTTCATTTGAAATAGTGTGTGTCATTAAATGTAAGTTAAAAAAATCCTTCGACAGTGATCTACTTTTTGTTTTTTAATCAAAAAGTACTTGGACGTATAATACAAAAGCTTTGTGTAATCTACAATTTGATAAAATTGGCATAAAAAATTAATAAAATCTTTATTTTTTATACTTCATTATTGAATACTTAAAAAAAGAAGAGTTTTTGACATTTTATTAGTATTATTTTTTGAATAATACCAGTATCTTTGAATTATAAATGATGCAATGCTAGTTTTGTTGCATTTTTATCAAATACAACCGCTTTATTTCATAATCAGGCTTGGTATTTGTTCTTTGTTAATTTATTCATTTGTTTAGCCGCCTCAACTGGGGCGGTTTTTTTTTGATAAATTTTCCGGAACGCTCCTTAATGGGTTCCTAAAAATCATTCTAAGCACAGAAGTTCTCAATCAATCTTGTAATCGTACAGCAACTTGTTCCCCGACCTTACTTCCAATAGCAATCCCCATACCTCCCAATCTTACTCCCACTGCTATGTTTTTTTTATCGCTTTGTAGGATGGGCATTTTATCTTTTCCAAAGGCCATAATTCCAGACCACTCCATAGCAATCGAAAATTCTTGATTGGGAAGGATAAACTGATTCAAGTCAGAGATAAGTTTCTCTTTTATTTTGGAGTTCGTACCAAAAGAAGTAATGGTTTCGGTAGTAAAATCTAAATTTCGACCGCCACCCAACAAGACTCGATTTTGGATATTTCTAAAATAATAGTAGCCCTCTTCATAGTGAAAAGTCCCATTTATTTTGAGGTTGGGAATGGGATCGGTCAAAATCACAAGTCCACGTCCTGGGGAAAGGTTTAAATCGGGTAGTACTTGTTTGGCAAAGGCATTGTTGCAAATTGCTAATTTGTTACAAGTCAATTGAATCTCTTGCTCTTTTAATTTTAGGGCAAGGCGTTTTGTCTTTGATTCTAGTTCAAAATGAGTCAGCGTAGTGTTTGAAAAAAACGAAATATCATGTTGGTTGACTTTTGAACGAAGGGCGCGCATCATTTTCCCTGTATTGATTTGTCCTTCAAACGGATTTTCAATGAGGTGTTTTACTCGTCTAGAATCAAATCCAAAAGTTTTAATTTTTGCATTATTTTGAGAAAAAACCGCTTTCTTGAAAAGTGGTTTCAGTAAGGAATTGAAATAATCCATTTGGTCTAAAGCCTGGGGTTCTTTTTCAAAAAACAATTCATGCCCTCCTTTTTGTTGTAGCTCCAAAGCTTTATCTCCCAACGTTTCGCGAAGTAAGGCAAGTCCCTCCAAGCGCATCTTTACAATTTCACACAGGGCGTTTTCATCCATGTGCTGCCGGTCGTCCATCAGCTCGGTTAACGATCCAAAGCACGCAAATCCAGCATTCTTGGTGCTTGCACCAGAAGAAAACAAGCCCCTTTCTAAAATGGCAATGCTAGCCTTGGGATTTTGTTTTCGATAAGAAAGAGCGCAAAACATCCCTGTGATTCCTCCTCCTAGCACAACTAGGTCATAGTGAAGCAACTGTGTCTTTTCCCAAAAACTGAGCATTTGAACTTTAAGATTTTCTAAATATACAAAAGGGAACAGATTTTGTTTGACCTGCTTTTGAAAATGAGATATTTAGAAATAGGATTGTGTTTAGTTCCTAGGCGTAATATAGTCCTGTGATGATTCTATAGGCTAAATAAATTCCCGTGATCGTCCAGACCCACCATCTGTTTTTCATGTACCATTCCATACCTTTTGGTTTTTGCTTTTTCAAGGTATTCATAAAATTTAACTTTTATGATTTTAGTGGTATTTTGGCTTTTTGATTTTATTTTATAAAAAAAAAGCTTATAATTGCGCGGATTTAGAATTTTGATGATGTGGATGAGTAAAAGTTTCTTTACTTTTTTATTATTTATTCAGCTTAGTGTTTTTGGACAGGATATAACCCTCTCTGGAACCATTTCTGATGCTGTCACCAACGAGCCCCTTCCAGGAGCAACCGTTGTTATAGAAGGCACGAACACAGGTGCGATTTCTGATTTTGATGGAAAATACACTATTCGTGTCGCTGTAGGAAATATGCTTTCCTTCAGTTCCATTGGTTATAAAACGGAAACGCGTGTTATTTCTCAAGCAGATCAGCTCAATATCAGTTTAACTCCAAACAACGAGCTTGACGAAATTGTAGTGGTGGGATATGGATCTCAGAAACGAAGCAATATTGTAGGATCTGTAGCCACCGTGAATGTGGATAAAGCGACCCAAAACCCTACAACAAACGTATCGGAACTTTTAAGAGGAAGAGCTGCGGGAGTCCAAGTGAACCTCGGCGACGCACGTCCGGGAGGTAATTCAAATATCGTAATCCGTGGAAATGTTTCTGTAGCGGGAGGGAACAGTCCCTTGATTATCGTAGATGGACTTCCTTATGATAGTCTAAACGATATTGCCCCCGATGATATAGCCAATATAGAGATACTTAAAGACGCGGCTTCTACATCCATCTATGGAGCAAGGGCATCAAACGGGGTCATTTTAGTGACAACCAAAAAAGCGAGAGCTGGATACAGCTCGTTTAATTATTCAGGCTTTGTCACAACACAAACCCTGACTCGAAACTTTGAGATCTACGAAGGTCAAGGATTTTACGATTTTAGAATGGACGCTTGGAAAGCTCGTTTAGGCGTGGACAACCCTCCCTTAAAGTTTGTCTGGAATGAAAATGAATTGGACTTTATTTACAACGACAACATTGTGGACTGGGAAGACCTAGCCCTAAATGACGCACTACTTACAAGTCACTCGTTAAGCTATTCGTCGGGTACTGAAAAATCCACTGTCTACTCTAGTTTAAACTATTTTACCCAAGACGGAATTATTCCCAACTCGGGATTTGACCGCCTTCAGTTTAAATTGAATTACAGTCATCAACTCACCGATAAACTTAGTCTGGATGGGATTATCAATATCCAGAATGCAAATCAAAGCAGGGAAACTGGGGGGCTTTTTCTCGCAAACATCAGCCCCATTGCTAAGCCTTATGACGACGAAGGAAACTTGGTAAAATACTACTTTGGGCAAGAAAATGCTTCCGCTATAAATCCCTTGTGGGATCAAAGAGAATCTGTGGACGAAACAGAGACCAATCTAACCGATATCAGTTTGAAGTTTAATTACGACCTAGCACCGCAATTGACCTATTCGCTAAAAACGTTTTACAGAAATAGAAATACAGATCAAGGAACCTACAGGTCCTCCCTACATTCCGCAGGAGATGAAGGAATTAATGGAGTGGGGGTATTGATTGACACACAATACAAACAATTGCTTGTAGAGCATATTGTAAACTACCAAGTGTTGGACAACGAGCTGCACAATCTAGATTTTACAGGAGTGCATTCTTATGATGAACAAAACTTTAAATACAACCAACTCGACAAATCGGATTTTGTAAATGATGCCTTAGGATATAATGGATTGGCTTCAACTTTACTCAATAACAGCAGAGATGTCTGGAGACGAAGAGTCCTTTCCTTTATGGGAAGAGCGCGCTATTCCTATCAAGACAAATACCTTTTAGAAATGACGACCCGTGCGGATGGTGCCTCGGTCTTTTCTGAAAATAATAAATGGGGGTGGTTTCCAGCACTTTCCGTTGCCTACAAAGTGGATCAAGACTTGAATCTAGATAGTATCGATCAACTCAAAGTACGTCTTAGTTATGGCGCTACAGGAAACCAAGGAATTAATCCACTGGAGTCTCTCGGTGTTGCAAATTACAATCCCTACACCTTTGGCGACCTAACCGTCAGTGGTTCTTCAGCCTCCTCTCGATTGAGAAATCCTAATTTACAGTGGGAAACTACTACAACCTTAAATGGTGGTGTTGATTTTGGATTGTTTTCAAATCGAATTCGAGGAACCGTTGAATATTACAAGTCCAATACTACAGATTTACTGTTAGACCGACAGCTCGCTTCCTCCTCAGGCTATACCATTACACGCTTCAATGTTGGAGAATTACAAAACACAGGTTTGGAAGTGACCTTAAACAATTCCCTAATCCGTACAAAAGAGGTAAACTTTGATTTGGGTCTGATTTGGTCAACAAATAATAATGAAATTCTATCTCTTACAGGAGAAACCCAAATAAACCCGCAAACTGGAGAAGAATACTTCATCGATATTACAGACAGTTCGGGGAGACGACTTTCTATAGGGCAATCCATCAACAGCCTGTGGATGGCAGAATACGGAGGGATTTACCAAGAGGCAGACTTTTTGGATGGCAGTCCAATCACCCCACGGGTGGGATCTAAACCCGGACATATTCGAGTCATTGACCAAAATGAAGATGGGATTTTAGACATCAACGACAACATTTTCATCAATGCCGATCCTGACTGGTATGGCTCGATCAATGCTACGCTACGTGTCAAAAATTTTGATTTATTCATGGACTGGTATTTTGTACAAGGCGTTACCCGAGTAAACTCCATCCTTGCCAACGGAGAATACTGGAAAGCCTCCACTAACGGTCCTGTTGTTCCTTACTACACCCCGGAATCGCCTTCTACGGAATGGCCAATGGCTAACGCCAATGCAGCCTGGCTGAAGTATCTGAATTCTTTTGCCGCAAAGGATGCTTCGTACCAACGTTTGAGAACAGTTACGGTAGGGTATAATTTTGGAGACAGTTTAAATCAGTTGCTCAACACCAAATCCGGACGATTGTACTTTACAGGTACCAACTTATTGACCTTCACCGATTTCTTGTCCTATTCTCCAGAACAAGACTTACGTGCAGGAGTCTTTCCTGAAACCTTAAATATGACCCTAGGAATGAAACTAACGTTTTAAAAGCATTATCATGAAAAACACAATACATTTCTTTTTGATTTTACTTTTAGGATTTTCAACTTCCTGTTATCAAGATGATTTTTTAAAAGACGAGTTACTAGCAAATAATTCTGTTGAGTTTCTCTACTCCAGCCCCCAAGGTATTGCAAATGCAGTTGTGGGACTTTATGCACTAAATCGCGAACCCTATCAACGCGATTGGTTCAACGGAGCTATCCCGCTTATTCTCCAAGCAAAAAGCGATCTTTCTGCTGGAATAGATGGGGAAATTTCACTTTTTAGTAACTGTTTTTGGGGTTGTGGTATTGATGAGGACTATGGGACAGAAGCTGCTTACGGGTACTTTTGGGGTCATAATTACAGAATAATTGATATTACAAACAACATCATTTCTGGTGGAGAACTACTCCTTGCAGAGGGGAGTACAGACGCCTCCTTGATTAAAAACCTAGCGGAAGCCAAAACCTTCCGAGCACATGCCTACTTCACACTTTACCGACTGTTTAAAAATATTTATATCAAAACAGAGCCTACAACACCAGCTACCGCATTTGAACGTCCCCAGAGCAATTCCCCAAAAGAAGAAATTTTTTCTCTGATCCGAGAGGACCTCAACTTTGCAAGTGAAAATCTTTCCTATACAACAGACGGATTTGGAAGATGGACAAAAGCCGCCGTGGATCACGTGAGAGCAAAAGTGGAGCTATGGGATCAAAACTATTCCAAAGCTGCAGAAATTGCAGATAATATCATCGCTAACAGCCCACACGCGCTTGTCAATGTAAATCAAGTATTTGAAGATGACCTGCAACACAGTGAAACGCTTTTTGCTGTAAACTTTAAGAGAAATGCCATCGGAGGAGGAGCCTGGCACCAACTGAACTGGCAAACAGTAGCACATTATTCGGCAGTCCCGGGATTGGTTCAATCCCTTGAAAATGGTGGGGACGGTTTTGGATTTATTACACTCAATCCCTACGTCGTAAATCTATTGAATAGCAACACTAACGATCAACGCATCGGGAACTATTATGTTTTTAATTATCGATACAACGATGAAAAAACCTTGCCTGCAGGAAAAAATATCGGCGACCCCTTAGACGTTTATAGCAATGTTGCCGAAGACGATGACTTTTTTATGTATTTTAAAAGACAAAGCCCTGGGGTAATTAAGTTTTTTGACGATACTGTGAAACCTACAGATCGGATGCATTTTAAAAACATTATGGTGTACCGCTTAGCCGAAACCTATTTAATGGGAGCGGAGGCACACCTTGAAAACGGAAATAGTTCTAAAGCCCAAGAGTATCTAAACGCAGTTCGCGTGCGTGCTGGAATCTCACCCGTTTCTTCTCCTACCCTTGAACATATTTTAGAAGAACGAGCAAGAGAGCTCGCCTTTGAGGGTCAACGTTGGTATAGCCTAAAAAGAAGAGGGCTTTTATTTGACTATTTAATGGACCATATGAATGCAGACCTACTGAACGAGTACTATGCTAGAAATCATGTCAATCCAAAAGAAGTGTACCAACCGCATATGGTCAATCTCCCAATTCCCCAAGGGGTTTTGGATTTATTGGGGGCCAGTTACCCTCAAAACGAAGGATATTATTAACTACTAATCAATTAACTAAAACAATTAATCATGAAAATTAATCACTTTTTAATTTTAATTTTTTCATTTTTCACGGTGATTCTATCCTGTGGGAAAGATGAAGTAGAGGAAGCTCCAACCATCACTGTTGAAACTCCTGAACCCGAAACCCCAAGCGATTCTGGAACAGACACGAGTTCAGACTTTGTAGAGGGTATCGATCCCGATCTAAACGAAGGGACAATCACTTTTGAAGAATATGGACCCAGCTTCTCACTTGAAAATGCACAAGCTGCCGATCGTCTTGAAGGAAACTGGGGCTATTTTGGTGGTGCTAATGATCAAAACTTAACTGTAGCCTATGCTGAAAACCCAGGAACAAACAGCGTGAATAATTCTACAAGAGTTATTCAAGTAACAGAACCTGTTGGGGTTCAATCGTGGGCTGGATTCTATTTTATGCTTGAAGAAAAAATAAACTTCCCTGCAGGAAAAGAAGCCATCTCAGTTCAGTTTTATTCTCCTGGACCCGATCATGTGGTATTATTAAAATTGGAAGATGAACTTGCAAACGAAACGGAAGGAAAAAAAACTACTGGTGACCTATTCGCTGAAACAACTGGAACAGGTTGGGAAACTTTAGTATTTAACATTCCTGATTTAGAAGGGCGTGACGCTTTTTACAACACCATTACGATGATTCTGGGATACGGCCTTACCAATGAGGAAGAAGCTAACTATTATATCGATAATTTTGATTTTGCGACTCCTGTTGAAGTAATTGCTGCCGCTGCACCCGAAACCGCTCCTGATGCTCCAACCTATCAAGCAGAAGAAGTGATTTCTGTATTTAGCGACGCATATGCTGCTGTGGAAGGAATCAACTTAAACCCAAATTGGGGGCAAAGTACTGTGGTAACTGAAGAAACTATTGCTGAGAATACCGTCTTAAAATATGAGAATCTAAATTATCAAGGGACCACATTTGAAACAGCAATTGATCTATCTTCTAAAACAAGATTGAATATTGACTATTTCACTGGAGATGCTTCTACTTTGAAGTTCTTCTTAATTAGTCCTGATGGTGACGATGCGGATGACGCGGCCGAGGAAAAAGCATATGAGCTGGATCTTACCAACCAAGGACAGTGGAACAGAGCCATTATCGACTTAACACATTTCTCTGATGTAGTGGACCTTTCACAGGTTTTCCAACTAAAAGTTGAAGGAACAGGTACCGTTTATTTTGATAATATTTTCTTCTATGGAGGGGAGTCAGATTCTGGAGATAGCTTTACCAATGAGTACGGAGGTGCCTTTGGTGGTGCAACCGTAGTGGGCACTACCTTCAATTTCCCTTCTAGTGCAGATGGATGGGGAGGTTTTGCAGAATTAGCTCCTGCAACCCTATCTTTCCCTCACGGTGGAAAAATTACATTTAATGCTGCGACAGCAGGGACAGACGTGGCTCTTAACTTTAAGTTTGAACGCTTGGCATTTAACGCAGAAGGAAATGGTGCTGCAGATACAGAACCTAATTTTGCAACAGAAAATGTAACGGTGTCAGGAACGGAAGCAACTTCCTACACGGTAACAATTCCTGCTCAAGACGCTGCGAATACGTATGCTTCTCATTTATTGTATCTTGTTACCCAAGATGCAGAGGTTACGCTTACGGACGTCATTGTTACTTCATACCACGAAGCACAATAAAAAAAGAGTACTTTTAGTTTAATAACATACGATCCCACTTCGGTGGGATCGTTTTTATTCATTTAAAATAAACGTCATCAAACATTTGTATCCCCTTATTTTCGCACTCTCCTACATCAGTCTCATTATTTCATGTAGTAAAGAATCGAACGACGATTTAAAGGTGGATTTTACCTTGGAGGAAAACGGACAGGTTCGTGTAACTGCAGACGCTTCACAAGCGGTCCTCTATCGATTTTCGTTTGAATCCAATGCCGTTTTTGAGAACAGCACTGGAATCATCGATTATACCTATTCCAACAAAGGAACTTATACGCTAGGGATTTGGGCCTTTTTTGATACAGAATACAATTCCTACAGCTATCGGACAGTAACACTAGAAATAACAAATGCTAGTGGAAATGCTTCCGCAAGTGTAGATCCAAACAATATCGATACGTCTGAGGAAACCACTGTATATTCCGACTACACTTTGGTTTGGAATGACGAATTTAATTACGAGGGAACCCCCTCAGATAAAAAATGGCATCACCAATACATTCCTATCATTGGAGGAAGTTGGGCCAATGGTGAAAAACAACATTATACTGCCAGAACAGACAATTCATTTGTAAATGATGGTACACTAAAAATTGTGGCAAAGCGAGAGACCTATACCTTTGAAGGCAGTAGGAAATCATTTACCTCAGCCCGCTTAAATTCCAAGTTTGAACTCGAATACGGCCGAATTGACGTTCGCGCGAAACTTCCCAGTGCAGAAGGCACCTGGCCTGCTATTTGGACCTTGGGCACCAATGTAGGTGAACGAGGAAACTACCACGGAACCACAGCTGGAAATGTAGGGTGGCCCGCTTGCGGTGAAATTGATATTATGGAACAAGACGGCACAGATAAGGAAAAACTATACGGAACCTTTCACTGGGCGGATGCTTCTAATGGGCAAAATGCCTCCTACGGCTTGACAAAGACCCGTGCTGTATTAGGCATCGGTACTCCAAGTGCTGACTTTCACTTATACTCTCTGGTATGGACTCCCGCTACACTTAAAATATTTGTGGACAATGTGCTTCTAGTACAACTAACAAATTCCAGTTCAGTTCCATTTGATAATCCCCATTATTTACTCTTAAATATCGCAATGGGAGGAACGCTAGGAGGCAGTATCCCCAGTTCCTTTTCACAAGATACTATGGAAGTAGATTATGTACGCTTTTACCAATAACGTAAATCGTAACGTCTAGTTCTTCTTTAATTCATCAAACCACTTTCCAGGGTCGGAAACCTCAAAGGTTTCAATATACCCACGGTCTTGGAGCGTTACATAGGCTGTGGTCCCGTTTGGACCTCCAAAAGCAATATTGGATGCCTTTTTCCCTTTGAGTTCAATTTCCTTTAAAACGTCTCCCTCAGGAGATACTTTGACCACCGTTCCTTTGCCATATCGGGTGATGTACAAATTTCCTTTTACATCACAACGCATTCCGTCCATTCCAAAATCGGGAAATGATATCAACAGGCGTTTGTTGGTTAACGTTTTTGATTCCGTGATATCAAACGCCCAAACGTTTCTTTGAACACTTTCATTGACGTATAGTGTTTTACCATCGGGACTGATTTCAATCCCATTGGTCGTCCCCATTCCATCCGCCATCAAAATAAACTGCCCTTTTTCAATCCTCCATATTTTTCCTGTGCTGGCACCCCAATTGGGATCAGAAGCAAACAGTAAATCTCTCGCTCCAAGGGTCAAATCATTCGGCTGATTCGCGCTAGGCTCATGCGCATAAACAGAGACCGCTTTGGTTTCTGGATCAACTTCCAGTACATTATGACCGGTAAAGTCTGCTAAGAACAGCATCTCTCGTTCATTGATTCGAATCCCGTTGGCCGTACTCCCCTCCGGCAATTGATCGATAAAAAGGGTGTAATTCCCAGAGACGTCTATCTTTCCTATCGTTCCTGAATGATCTGGATTTACAAAATAAAGATTCCCTTTTTGATCTACGGCAGGCCCTTCTAACCCTTGAGTAAAAGTCCCCACATAGGCATAATCTGAGGCTACGTAAAGCACCTCGGATTTTGTACACGAAGCGATAAGGAAAATACTCAAAACGGAAACGAAGTGTGTTGTTCTCATGTTTTTTGATATATAATTTGTTCTATTCTATGTAAAGGTAATTTTTTGTAAATTTAATAAATGAGATGGATTCTATTTCTCCTTTTTGTAATTGCCTTTTCTTCTTGTACGTCAAATAACACTGCAATGCTACATGTTCAGCAAATCCATCCCCCTCAACAACTCGATTTTGAATCCATTTCTACCGCTTTAGAAGTTGAAACAGCAAGCGTCCCAATCGATAAACTCAACTGGAAAGCTTTTACCTATCAGCCTGAGGTGTCCTTTAGGATTGGACATTCCGAAGAGATGCTCTACTTAAAATTTTATGTTTCAGAAGCCCATATTTTAGCCCAACACAGTCAGCCCAACACCGCTACGCACCGAGACAGTTGTGTGGAGTTTTTTATCGATCCCGATCAAAGTGGAGGCTACTATAATTTTGAGTTCAACTGTATTGGAACCACCCACCTGGCGTACGGCCCTAACCGTCAAAAACGAAGTTTTGTGGATCCGGATCAAATTTTAGATCAAGTCTTTACCGCTTCCACTTTAGGAACAGCCCCCTTCGAGGAAAAATCAGGCGCTTTTCAATGGGAGATGGTGGTTGCACTGCCTGCGTCTTTGTTTGTCCATCATCCTGATTTGAACTTTAAAGCATTACAATCAAAAGCTAATTTTTACAAATGTGGAGACGATACAAGCCTGCCGCATTACTTGAGTTGGAATGAAATAAACAGCCCTAACCCCGACTTTCATCGCCCCGAATTTTTTGGATCGCTTTTATTTGAGTAATTTCATTAAAACATTATAACTTTTGAATTCAAAAAAAATTATTTCAGTTTGGGCTGCGCTTGGGAAATGGTCGGTTTTAGTACTTGTTCTGGTGCTTTTTCAGCAGTGTCAAAAGACTCCCGAAATTCTAGGACCTTTATTCCTTCCCGAAGGGTTTGAAGCTAAAGTTTTTATTGACTCCATAGCGGAAACAACGCGGCATATTACGGTTTCTCCAAATGGAAATGTCTATACCAAATTCAAAAGAACCTCAGAAGAAGGAGCTCTAGCTGCGCTCCAAGATTTAGATCGGGATGGTGTGGCTGAGCGAATTGAAAAATTTGCAAAAGATAAATCTATTATGGGCAGAGGCTACGCAACCGCCGCCCGAGTCTATAAAGGCTATCTCTATTTTAGTAGCGAACTGGCCGTATATCGCTACAAATTAGATCCTAAAAATTTAGTCCCTAGCGGGCCTTTAGAAACCGTAGTCATAGACGATCACCCCCACGGGATGCACGAACATATAGGAAAACCAATCGCTTTTGACAACAAAGGAAACTTGTACGTTCCTTTTGGTGCGCCCTCTAACGCCTGTCAAAATCCCAAAAGAACGCCGCTCCAACCTGGAATGGATCCGTGTCCCCAACTTGAAAAACACGGAGGTATCTGGGTTTTTAATGCAGAAACTCTAAATCAAACACAAGAAGACGGAAGACGCTATGCCACAGGAATTCGAAGCATCGTAGGGATGGACTGGAATTCAGAGGATGAGAGCCTTTATGCGGTTGTTCACGGACGTGACGATTTGTATCGTTTGTGGCCCGACCGGTATTCTCCCTGGGACAGTGCGGTACTTCCCTCGGAAGAATTTTTAAAAATTGAAGAAGGTGACAATTTCGGTTGGCCCTATTGTTATTACGATCAAATTCAAGGAACACGAGTTTTGTCTCCTGAATACGGGGGAGATGGAAAAAAACTAGGTGCTTGCGCTGATTACAAACCCCCTATTATGGGATTTCCTGGACACTGGGCACCGAACGATTTGGTATTTTACGAAGGCGATGCGTTTCCTGACTATTATAAAAACGGAGCCTTTATTGCCTTTCACGGATCCACCAATCGTGCCCCCTACCCGCAGTCAGGCTATTTTATTGGTTTTGTCCCTTTTAAGAATGGTGTCCCAGCAGGCGAAGTGGATATTTTTGCAGATGGTTTTGCACAAGTAGATCCCATCCTCAGTGTACGTGATGCTGTGTACCGACCAATGGGAATTGCCTTTGCGCCAGACGGAACCCTATACATCGGAGATACGGAAAAGGGCAGAATTTGGAGTGTGAAGTTTACCGACGATAAAAGCAAATTTGGAACTGCTTCACTTGCAAAAATGGAAGCGAGAAAACTCCTCTCGCACTTTAGAACTCCCGATCCTGAACAAGATCATTTGGGCGAAAAAAACCTAACAGGAGGAAAATTAATTTATAAAACCTATTGTGCAGCTTGTCATCAAAGAAACGGAAAAGGAGCTTCTGGAAGATTTCCTCCTCTTGATAAAACCGATTGGGTGGTGGGTGATAAAGAACGCTTAGTTCATCTGATTCTCAACGGCATGGAAGGACCCATTAAGGTCAATGGTGAAGATTACAACAGCATGATGCCTCAACACAGTTTCCTTAAAGATGTGGAAATTGCAAAAGTATTGACTTATATTAGAAGTAACTTTGGAAACCAGGCCTCTGAAGTAACTGTTGATGAAGTAAAAAAATACCGAGAATCCAATTCAAAAAAACAATCAAAATAATATTTCTATGAAATCACATTTTTTTAAACTTCTGTTTTTTATTGCTTTATTTTCTTTTTATTCATGTGACGCACAGCAATATGACCTTGTAATACGAAATGGACACTTGATTGATGCCAAAAACAATTTGGATCAAAAAATGGATCTTGCAATACAAGACGGTAAGATTGCTGCGATAGAAAAATCCATTGCGCCTGAGCAGGGTAAAAAAGTTGTTGACGCTGAAGGACTGATTGTAAGTCCCGGATTGATCGATATGCACAGTCACAATTTTCACGGAACTCAACCCAAAAAATACTTAGCCAATAGTTTTACGGCTTTACCTCCTGATGGTTTTACTTTTCGAAATGGGATTACCACCCTTGTAGATGCGGGAAGTCCCGGATGGCGAAATTTTGATCTCTATAAAAAACAAACCATTGACCAATCGAAAACTCGCGTCCTTACCTTTTTAAATATTGTTGGAAACGGAATGGCAGGTGGGGCGATAGAACAAAATTTGGAGGATATGGATCCTGAAACCAGTGCCGAATTTGCCCAAAAACACACAGACTATGTGGTTGGATTTAAATTGGCACACTTCAATGGATACAACTGGACCCCAACGGAGCATGTGGTCCGTGCGGGAGAACTAGCCAATATGCCTGTGATGATCGATTTTGGCGGGAGTGATCCCGAACTTCCATTAGAAGAATTACTACTTGAAAAATTGAGGCCTGGAGATGTCTTTACGCATGCGTATGCCCATGTTAAAGGAAGAACGACCATCGTGGATGAGGCTGGAAAAGTACGGCCCTATGTGTTTCAAGCCCAAGAAAAAGGAATTGTCTTTGACGTAGGTCACGGCGGAGGGAGTTTTGTTTTTGAACAAGCGGTTCCCGCCATGGAGCAGGGATTAAAACCCAATACCATCAGCACCGACTTACATACAGGAAGCATGAATGGAGGGATGAAAAATCTGCTGAATGTGATGTCTAAATTTCTCAATTTAAAGATGTCCCTTTTAGAAGTCCTAGCAGCGGCAACTTGGTATCCTGCACAGGTCATTCAAAAACCAGCACTAGGACATTTGAGCGTAGGGGCAGATGCAGATGTGGCTTTACTTCGGCTTTTAGAAGGCGATTTTGGATTTGTAGATACTGCAAAAAAGAAAATGAAAGGAACTCAAAAGTTGGTTTGTGAACTGACTCTCCGAGAAGGAAACGTGGTGTATGATCTCAACGGTTTAGCAAGTCCACTTTGGAAAT
The DNA here is from genome assembly GCA_002292265.1 of Flavobacteriaceae bacterium UBA980. GTDB lineage: Bacteria > Bacteroidota > Bacteroidia > Flavobacteriales > Flavobacteriaceae > MS024-2A. Next base: position 94,960 of record DBBQ01000059.1, read on the forward strand.
AAAAAGTCTATGAAAATCTATCCCAAAATTTCACTTTTGCTGTCGGCACTCTTCGGGTTGATGAGTCTCTATTATTTTATCACCCAGCAGGCTACTGATGCAGGGGTTTGGCTGGTTGGATTTTTTATTTTTTTAGCCCTGGGCTTTAGAGGAATTCCCTCATTAAAAGGACTGTCCTTTACCATATTAATTTTTGCGGCAGTAAGTATTTCTATGTATTTCCCTGCACCCTTTATAGAGTTGGGGGGAGTTCAAATGAAAGTGTTTATTGTGCCCTTATTGCAAATCATCATGTTTGGAATGGGGACTGCGATGAGTCTCAAAGATTTTTACGGAGTCATAAAAATGCCCAAAGGCGTTATGGTGGGCTTACTTTGTCAATTCAGCATCATGCCCTTGGTTGGATTTTCTCTGGCAACTCTTTTTCAATTCCCCCCGGAAATAGCTGCTGGGGTGGTATTGATCGGTTCCTCCCCCAGTGGTTTAGCGTCCAATGTCATGGCGTATTTAGCCAATGCAAATGTTGCGCTTTCAGTGACGCTAACTGCAGTAGCTACGGTTTTAGCTCCTTTTATGACACCTCTACTGATGGAGTTTTTTGCAGGTGCCTTCGTGCCTATAGATTTTTGGGCAATGATGTTCAGTATTGTAAAGATTGTCATTCTTCCGATTGCATTAGGATTGATTTTCAATCACTTTTTTCATGGAAAAACCCCCTGGCTTGACAAAAGTATGCCCCTCATTTCTATGGCAGCGATTGTCATGATCATTACGATTATTACTGCTGCAGGAAGAGACAATTTGTTAACCATTGGTGGGTTTTTAATTCTAGCCTCGATCATTCACAATATTTTGGGGTATTTTTTCGGATATTGGGGTTGTCGGGTTTTAAAAATGAAAGAACAAGACTGTCGTACCATAGCACTCGAAGTAGGAATGCAAAATGGAGGTCTAGCTTCGGGGATAGCGCTGGAAATGGGGAAGGTCGCAACCGTTGGTTTAGCTCCTGCCGTATTTGGTCCGTGGATGAATATTTCAGGTTCTTCTTTAGCCTCCTGGTGGCGCAACAAAAAAATTGAACAATAAAAAAATCAGTACCAATGAATTTTATAAAACTAAACATCCTTCTTTTGCTTTGTACAACCTGCTTTGTAAGGGCTCAAGATCTCTCCGTAGAACAAATGACATTTTTAACTCCCCTCTGGGAAGGGGCTCGTTTTGACGATGGTCGACCCCGAGTAGGTGATGATTTTTTAAACCGCATGAAACAGGTCAGTATAGAAGAAGCTTGGGGCGTACTGAGAAACGAAGGCTACCACAACCAATTTGAAAGTGGCTGGGAACCCCTCCACCCTGAAGTTCCAATGGTGGGACGAGCACTTACTGTACAGTACCTCCCCAATCGTCCAGATGTGGCCGAGCAAATCATCAAAAAAGGAAAAGCCGAGGGTGCAGTCGGAAATACAAACTCATGGCCTATCGATCAACTGGTGGAAGGCGATATTTATGTCGCAGATGGGTTTGGAAAAATCGTAGATGGTACATTAATTGGAGACAACTTAGGAAACGCCATTTATGCCAATTCTAAAAACGGGGTGGTCTTTAACGCCTCCAGCAGAGACCTTGAGGGGCTTTCACAAATCGAGGGGTTTAACGCGTTTGTTCGCGGTTGGCATCCGTCTTTTTTAACTGAAGTGATGCTGCTTAACATCAACTTCCCTGTTCGTATAGGGGCCGCAACGGTTATGCCTGGCGATGTGGTCTTGGCCAAAAAAGAAGGAGTGATTTTTATCCCCGCACATTTGGCAGAAAAAGTTGTCGTTACTTCCGAGGTGGTTCGGCTGCGCGATCTCTTTGGGATTAGTAGATTGAAGGAAGGGATTTATTCTCCGGGGCAAATAGATGCTAAATGGACCGATGCAATAGAAAAAGATTTTTCCAATTGGTTAAAAGATCATATAGACGAATTGCCCGTACCAAAAGATCAAATCAAAGCCTTATTGGAAAAAAGAACTTGGTAACTAATAAATTAACAATCAAATATTAATACACATGAAACTAAATGAACAAAGAAGATCCAGTTTAAAAAAAATAGCCTTTGCTGTGACTGGAATTTTTGGCTTTGGTGTTGCTAAAGCCGCAGAACGTACCCCTTCCAAAAAAGTGGTGGGAACAGTTGTCGAAGACCAAAACATTCCGCTATTTTCTGGTGCAGTCAAACACGGAAACACCCTGTATGTCGCAGGAAAAGGAGCCCATTTTGAGGGAGATATCAAAGCCCATACCGATCATGTACTGAAAGAGCTCGAAAAAGAGCTGGTACGCAATGGATCCTCGATGGAACAAGTCTTAAAAGTCAACGTCTATCTGGCAGATCTAGCAGATTATAAAGGAATGAACGAAGTATACCGAGGGCGTTTTGGGGACAGCCCACCCGTACGAACCACGGTAGCCACTTATGGAGGAGTCCCTGGGAATTCTTTAGTGGAAATGGACTGTATCGCCGCTGTAAACTCTTAAATCAATAATTATGATCAACAGAAGAAAACTATTAAAATCCATTACTGCACTACCTTTTGTAGGAAGCTTTGTAGGGATACAGGAACTGAGTGCACAAAACTCTGTTACGAAAACGGTAGGAACAGCCCTAGAACGTGATTTTTTCAAAGAATTGGGGCTTCGCACCTTTATCAATGCTGCAGGGACCTATACCTCAATGACGGGTTGTTTAATGCCTAAAGAGGTAACAGATGCCATTGGGTATGGCGCAACAGAATATGTCAACCTGGACGACCTTCAAGACAAAGTAGGTGAACGCATCGCCGAGTTATTATCCTGTGAATACGCTACGGTGACTTCAGGATGTTTTGGAGCCATGTCCATCGCTATGGCAGGGGTGCTGTGCGGCAACGATCCAAAAAAAGTAAAACAACTGCCCAATACCGAAGGTTGGGCCAATGAGGTTATCATTCAAGAAGGACATCAGATTGGCTATGCACAAGCACTAACCAATGTAGGGGCTAAGGTCGTTTTGGTCAAAACTGCCAAAGAGATGGAAAAAGCCATCAATAAAAAAACAGCCATGATGTGGTTTTTAAATGCCAATACCGAAAACGGCGAAGTGAAATGGGAAGAATTTGTTGCAATAGCTAAGAAACACAACATTCCAACTTTTATTGACTGTGCAGCAGATGTACCTCCTGTTTCCAATTTATTCCGGTTTACAGAAATGGGATTTGATATGGTAGGTTTTTCGGGAGGAAAAGGGCTTCGCGGGCCACAAAGTGCAGGGCTTTTATTGGGGAAAAGAAAATACATTAAAGCCGCTCGTATGCACACCCCTCCCCGTGGTGAAACCATTGGAAGAGGAATGAAGGTCAACAAAGAAGAGGTTTTAGGAATGTTGGTTGCTCTTGAGCTCTATTTAAATAAAGACCACGACAAAGAATGGAAACTTTGGGAAGATCAAATTGAATTGATCAGTAACAGTGCCCTCGCCGTAGAGGGTGTGCGAACAGAAATTCACGTGCCCAAGCACGCCAATCACGTACCTAGTTTACGAATCCGATGGGATGAAAACAAAGTCAAAATTACCGCTGATGAAGCGCGAAGACAGTTGCGTGAAGGTCACCCTTCGATTCAAACAGTTGGTAATAAAACTACAATAGGAATCACCACCTGGATGATGACGCCTGGACAAGAACGGATTGTCGCTAAAAGGGTTCATGAAATTTTAAAAAGTGCTACCTAAAGGCTAGGGATTTCTTTTTAAATTAAAACACCACAATCTCGTCCGCGTATAAAAATGCAGGTTTTCCTGCATTGATATGCCAAGCAGGCATTTGGAGTACACTTTCTGCATGTACCTTAATGTAACGTGCCCTTGTGTTGGTAAAAGCAGTGCTAAAGGTGTGAAAAGGTACCTTTACGATATCCGGATTTTTGGCCGGGTCGGGCTCATGTGGATTCTGCACATTTACCGCTTCAGAATAGGTTTTTCCATCAGTAGAGAGCGCATAAGAAACAGCCGTAGGAAGTATCAATTGGTGCCAGTTGGCTTGTGCTTGGACATTGAGGAAGTCCATTTGTACAGTGGTGATCTCTTGTACGGCTCCTAGGTCCAACACAAAGTCCGTATGCACTCCTTTGTAGGAAACCCAATTGGCGTCTTTATCAGGAAATCTCCAGGACTCAAAGGCGCCAAAAATCCCATCGGTCAGGCGGGAAACTTCCGCTACTCCTCTGCTAGGAGTGGTGATCCAAATTATTTTTTTCTGATAGGAAAGCGCCTTCTTCATTTGTTCCATTCGGTCAAACATTCTTTTGAAGTTCAGTCCGTAATCTTCCAAAGTAATGGCACGTTCTCCAATTCGTTGGATTCCCGCATTTTTGGCTTGCACTAGGAAATTTGCAACTTTTTCTTTCATTTCGGGTTTTACGATAACCTTCTCCAAACTGTCTAGCGTATAAAAACTGCCAGGTGCTCCCAGAGGAATCTGTCCTGCAATTTGAATTTCAGCGATGACTAATGGAAGTCGGGCTTCGCGTATGCGTTTCAAGGTCACTGGTTCCGTTTTGGTCTCTTGTTCCGCCTGGTCAAACAAACGACTGTACTGCTCCATCATTTCGGGGGACAAATAATTGGCTACCGCATCGCGGGGGTCTCCAAAAATATTGAGTCTAAAATTGTCTTGTAGTAAGGCTTTTCGCATTTGATCGATATACTGGCGAACAAAAGGGGCTCCAGCGCCATAATAGCCCTGTAGGAAATCATCGATTATGGCTTCAGGATCGGCTTCAGGGTTCCACATCAACTTGGAAATGAGATAGGCTCTGAGGTGGCCAAACTCTCCTTTGTTTCCCGTGGCCTGCATAAACAACGCGCCGACGCTATTTTTGATGTAAAACTTAATATTGGGGCCAATGGTATGCAAGTTTGGAAAGGGACTTACGGGATTTGCAAATTGAATGTTGTAGTCCCAGATCAAAATATCTTCACTCATTTTTCCCCAGTCTTCTAAGTCTTTGGTAAAGGCTGGGTCAGTATCGAAAACGGGTTTTTCTCTGGTGCTTTCAATGTTGCAGAGCATGATGTTCACATTGGGTTCCGCGAGGATGTTGCTGGGTGCGGCCCGAGTATACCAATAGGCTAAAGTGGAAATAATCTTGTCTGGAAATTCTCGTGCTACTTTGTTGACAAACCAAATCATAGATCCGCTGGGGAGGTTGCCGTATTTTTTATTTAGCGCAGTACAGGGACCGCATTGGCAGTATTTGTCGTTGTCGTTTTGGCTTACCGACCAATATTTTGCTTTCGGATTAGCTTCAATTCGTTTGCGTAGATCCGTTACCAAGGTTTGGAACATTGCTTCGTTGGACAAACACAATTGGGTTACTGGATTTCGTTCTCCATCGATCAAAGAAAAATATTCGGGATGGGTTTTCCCGTATTTTTCTGCAGGAACTAAAACCTCAAAGGTATGTACAAAAAGACCCCAAGTATCTCTTGAAGAAAGTTTGTGCCAAGCGGCATATTCTTCATCACGGGCGTCATAATACGAGGTGGTTCGGTATTTAATCCCCGGAATTTTTATTTCATTCTCTGGAAGGGTAAAAGATGCTGTGGTGGGAAGCATTACCTCATCCTCCGAACTGTATTTTCGGAAACCAAAAAATTCCAATAGCGAATAGATCCCATGAAGCAATCCTTTTTCAGATCCTCCTGTAAGTAAAAAGTCATTTCCCAAACGTTGTACTTGATAGCCGTCTTCTTCTAGGAGTTTAGTTTCCAGAGTAACAGATTGGGCTGCTTGCGTATTTCCTAGATAAATTGCATTTTCACCTTGATAGTGGTCTTCACCAATAACAGTTAGTGCTGGGCTTGCAATTTTGGATAAAAAAGAATGCAATTCTGCAGCAGCTTTTTGCTCTAGGGGACTCGCCTCTTTAGGAATGACTATACTGAAGTTTGAACTCCCTTCTAGAATCAATTTTTTTAGTGTGCCAAAATCCCCATTACACGCATAGTGTGACAAGGTCGCTATTCCTCCCAATGCTAATCCTGAGGTTTTTAAAAATGTAGCACGTGAAATCGAGGTTTTTTTAGTCTTCATACTAGCGTCTTTAAAATCGTTATTTAAAAGAAAAAGATCCCTTAGGGTTTCTTTTCACTGTATGAAGTTAACAGTTTTTTCTAAGAAAAGTCTTGGTACTCTGTTTTATAAAATGGGGCCGTTAAGCACACTATTAATCGCAGAAACACTTCCACTAAGAGAGTTGTATCCCTGAATGACTTTGTGATCCGCTCGTATTGTCAGGGTACATGAGTCTCCTCTTTTGAGGATTTTTATAAAATCTTCTACTTCGTATTTTTCATTTGAAATAAGGTCTTCTAGCTCTAGAATCCGCAATTGTTTGTTTAAAACGAGGGAATTCTTTACCTTAATTTTTCGGTCTGCAATTTCTAAAAGTACGTAGTACTTTTGATCTCTTTGAAAAAGATTTCCCTGTATTGAAAAATCCAACCCTAATTTTCTAGACCTAGAAAGGCTTAAGGTTATGGTGTCTTGAATTTTAAAATTAAATTGTACTGACCCTACCGCTTCTATAGATTTGTGACTATTATTGACACGATACTCCCATTGAGAGACTCCTTTGGTAGCAAAAAGTACTAGTACAAGGACTAGTTTGAGGCGTAACTTCATTGAATTAATACAGTATAATAAAATTCAAATATACCCAATTACAGAGGAATAACATTCATGCACTTGTTGAATTGAAGGGATTCGAGTCCATTAACTTGCTGATTTTTTAAACGAATTGGCAAGATTGTGTTGGGTTAACTGATTGGTTGAAGATTCTTACTACTGAAGATTTGGATTTATCACCTAACAAATCTTACTTTTAAGCCTAAATCTAAATCGCAGGAATTATGAAAAATTATTTAATCCCCCTTTCCATCCTCATTGGTGCCTTGTTTATTGGAGTTGCCCTGGTAAAGTCAAGTAAGACAGAACAGTTTGAATATATAAAGGAAAATGTTGTTTTTGATAAAAGTAGCGGCAAAACCTACTTTACCGATCAAAAACAGTATATCGATATCAAAGGAGATCGTTATCAATTTGACTAAAAAAATTGATCTTTAAAAATATTATGAAAAAATTTGTTGTTTTCGTTGTCCTTCTGGGATTCACGCTAGGGTCTTGTGAAAAAGACGAGAATACTCCAATTCTAATTCCTTCTTCCCCAGGAAATGATGGAGGCACAGCGCTTCACTCCCCAAACCCCTCCTATCCAAAGGTTCTAGATTGCTAAATTTTCAATAGGATCCGTACGAATAAAAGTCAAACTCTAGTTCGTCCTAAAGGAATAGACTCCTGAGTTGGATTCGTTTCCATAAACTTTGAGATTTTTTAGTATTTTAAAGAAATTTAAAGATCATGAAGAATTTGTTTACCACACATCCCAAATCTGTTGGAGAAACCTATTTTCAACATTTGAGATTTGCCTTGGGTACAGGTTTCCAATTAATCCTGTGGGGAATCGTAGCACTAATTCACGGAATTTTTCCCTTTACTTTTAAAACATACGTATCCACTAGGATCAAAGCCTTATATCACAAAATTACTACTCGTTAAGCGCAATCAACTATTCTATAATTCAATCCTCTTCTTTTAAAATTTAATAATATACAAATCATACTTATTTAACTTCTAAGTAAAATTTCATCTCTTACTTTATTAAAAAAAGTATGGAACCCTTATTAATTGGAGATGTGTATGTCAACGTAGAATGTTCTTGTGGAAATACAAGTAGTCCTTTCAATTTGTGTAACGGTTCGCATTGGTCTTGTAAATGAAAAAAAATCGTCCACTATGACAATCAGATTCAATCTGTTTGCATTCTTGTTGGTTTAGCCCTAGCAATTGCTTTAAGTGGCTATTTGTATTTTTTAGTAGCTAAAGTTATTCTGGAGGTTTGTAAAAGTTTCCTTTGATCTTTTGCTAAGTCTTTGGCTAACTCATTTACTCCCCCTGTTTGGGTTTTTTAAACCAAAGTAAAATTCGATTGTTGTTGGACAAGGTTAAATTGGTAAAGCCAAAGTTGTTCATCCGATTAGTGTTGTTTAAAGGCAAACTCCCGTTGAGATCCAGTTCTACCCCTTGGGTTACTTTTTCTAGCGTAAAACCCTGCTCTTGATAGTCGTTGATGAGATTTACAATAGAAGGATTTTTTATCTTTTCTCTTTCAATTTCTCCTTCCCCGTCGTCTATCAACACCACAAGCTCTTTAGTATTCTGACTAACGACATCTACAATTACCCATTCTTGAGAAAAAGCATTTGTAAAATAAAGCACACAACTAAGTATAAAAAAGATCTTTTTCATAATTCCAAATTTACAAATTTTAAACAAAGGGGACCTCTTAAAATGTAGGGTCTATTTTTGATTTTTTTGAAATCTGGATTAAAAAAAATTCTGCAAATTTATTTATGACAGAACGCGTTTCCCTTTCAGTGATTTGACCCTGGTGTATGCTTACATTCAGTTTCTTTTTTATCCAGTGTACCACCAAAATCTCTATTTTGGAGACCCTAGATTGTTTGTTAAAGTGACGCAAGATCCCATTAAAGTCTTAAGGGAGTTTAACATCATTGATATTTATAACATTTGGTTGAGGAAAATTGATGAACTTATTGGCGGTAACTGGTTTTTCGATAAGCTATCTTAAAAAGGTTTAAACTAAAATCTAATCCAAAGAGTTTACTAACAAAACTTCCAGAAGGCGCTTGTTTAAATACGAGAATCCGTTATATAGTCCTTGATGGAGGTCTTTGTACTTCGAGTTTTTGAAACAACGGATTTAAAGTAAAGGTTTGGGTATTGAAATCAACAGAAGAGTCATATTCTGAACAGAAGGAGGTTTGATGATTTAAAAAAACGAAAGATTGAATTTGTTTCTAACTCGAAATCTTTTTAAACAATATATTATTTGAACGATTTAATCGTAACAACCTTCTCCCCATTCTTCATTTTAATTTGCTCCACCATCTTCTCAGCAAGATTTGAAACAGGCAAAGGTTTTTGTGATTTTAATAGTCCAAAATAGTTTAAACCGCTAAAGATTTTAATTCCAATTTTTTCTCCCATTCTTATTAATCCTTCTTGTCTAATCAAAGTAGGGGGTTGGAATATTTGAATTGATTTAAAGCTTCTGGAAATGAATGCCCCCAATCTTTTTCCATATAGCCTTTACCTTGTGAAAATGAAATTGATTCATCATTAAAAACCACTCCTCTTTGTCCAATAGACCATTTTGGTATTGATAATAGTCATTATCAAAAATCCTGAAGTTTATATGTTGTTGCCAAATTATTTTGTTACTTCTACTTTATTGTTTAGGACCAAATAAATTGCAACAAGAGGTAAAATAGCAAGTATCAAATGGAAATATTGTGCAACGTCTGGCACTTCAGATACCCTTACAATGTAGATTCCAAACAGGTTTATTAAAGTCAAACATATATATATTTTAATTGCAGCTGATTTCGCAAGTTTACTGCCATCATAAGGTAACTTGTTTGGAAGAGCTAATGAACTTTGTATCATCCATAGAACAGCAGTAGCTAAATGAATAGTTTCTTGATTCTGCGAAAAAAAACTTAACTCAGATGCTATTACAATTATTCCAAAAATAAAATAACCTAAATTAAAAAAAACACGATTCTTTTTAAAAACACCATATAATGTTATTAAAAGACACAATGATGCAATAATTATTTGTGGTAACATATTTATTGATTTATGATTAATAATACCCCAAGATATAAAGAATGGGATTTATTTCAAAACACACTACAAACTTCCCCCAAACAATACCCCCCTAAAACCACTATAAAGGAATCCTAACTTAAGACAATGAAATCAATGGATTAGATAGGATTTGGATTGGGGGCATTGGTGGAAAAGAAAAACCCTCCGCTTGGGAGGGCTATTAAGAAATTAAAAATTAATTCCAAGAAGAATTAATCCATTCTTCTGTTGATTTAATTATAGCTACTTGGCTCTCCTTGTCTTGTCTCATGAAAGCATCAAAATCACTATAAAAATCCTCTAAACTTAATCCAAATGTTTCTTCAAAAGCATCTTTCCAGCCATCAGTTGGATTTAATTTGTATTTCTCTGCAAAAACACTGTAAAAGTCAATCATAAGTTTTTTAAAATTATCTTGATTTAAATGCCACAAATATACATGAGCCATAAAACCGCCGCCATAAGCATAGTATTCGTCGTTGATACGTGTATTTTCACTTTCGAAATTTTCAAGACTAAAAGATGGGTTTGAACCTCTCATTGCTTCTCTTGCTTGGTTAAGAAATCTTACTGCTTGGTCATAATGATTGAAGTCAAGATTCTGTTTTGCCATTAATGTAATACTTGCGAAATCAGCACCTCCTTCACCAATCCATATTGGTAAAAAGGGTAATGAGACTCCATTTTCTTCGTCCTCTATCCTTATGCCAAACTTTTGTTTTTCCTCAAAATAAAACATGTGACCTGTTTGAAAGGTGTGGAAATATTCATGAGCTAAATAAATTAGTCCAGAATCTTCTCCCTCATCTTGAACAAATGCATCATCATAGATCATTAAATCTGCACCTTTATGTAAATATCTTCCATATACACCTCCTCCATAAGACCTGTCTCCCCATGAGTCTAAATTCCCTGCTATACAGTCATCTAATTCACTAGGCTCACCAACTAAATTGCAAAAGTCGGTGTCATGCTGAAGTTTGGACTCTTCACTTGCATTGAACTGATCTATATAAAATACATTTATTGGTATTATATTTTGTAGGTTGCTCTTTAACCAATCCATACTTATTTTTAATTTTTCATCTCTTCCCTCTAATAATTCAGATTGATAAACATTAACACATACAGGAGGGGAAGATTGCCAGCCGTATTGGAAATATTCATGTGTATCATCTATTTCCGAAGGCTCAGGTCTTGATAAATAATAATAACCATTACCACATTCAAAATTTTGATTTATTACAGAATTTGAACTAGAAGAAGTCGAATTATTTGATGAAGTATTATTTGAATTTGATGTGCTTACTTCCTCTAAAGAGTTTGAAGAAAAATCCATCTCTTCATTAGCAGCACAGCCGAGAAAAAATAAAATTAAAAATATAGATAAATACCTCATTTTATTGATTTGTGATTAATAATACCTCCAATATAGATATAAAGAATTGGGTTTATTTCAAAACACACTAAAAACTTTCCCCTAACAACCCCCCCCCTTAAAACCACTACACAGGAATCCTAGCCTAAGGCAATGATGTCATTGTATTAGGAAGGATTTGGATTGGGGGCATTGGTGTAAAAGAAAAACCCTCCACTTGGGAGGGTAGTTTCATTATTTAAACTATCTAATTTGTCCATCCACCAGCTAAAACTCTTGGTTCTACCCCATAAGCCTTAATTCTGGTTTTTAGTTGTTCTGTAGAATTACCAATCAAAATAAAAGATTTTATTGTGAATGTGTCTAAAAATGGTTTCATGTTTGGTCCATTTTCAAAATTATCTGCATGAAGTATCGCTGCTTCAGAGTTTTTGTACTTTTCAATCAAGGTTATTTTTTTACTATTTTGTGAAATATAATATCCATAGTCATATGCATCAGGTTCATTTTTTCTCATAAAGGTTGTAAGTTCTTCTAAGAGTGCTTTTACTTTATCTAAAGTATATCCTTTATTAACTGAAAGCTCAAGAATAAAACCAACTTTTTCATTTGATAGATTTTTACTTGATTTTGCATTTGCTTCTTTTTCAAAATGATACATATCGAAAAACTGAAACTCTTCAATAATTTTATCATTCTCCCATTGATATGAGATATGAAAAGGAAATTTCACTTTTTGACCAGTATATTTTCCAGTAGCACTAAAATTATTCCAAATACTTGACCAAATTTTACCATTAGAGTAGTAATTAGTTTCAATCTCAGAACCATTTGCGTCTCCATTAACTAACTCAAATTTAATATCATCAAAGAGATCAAACATTTCTTCTATGCCTGCTATAAATTCTTTTTTGTTAAAGCTTTCTTCTTTTGAATTAACCATTTTCATATCATCTGAAAAAACTTCATTTAAATAATCGGTTCTTTCAGCTGAAACTTCTTCAAAAATCTTATTTATAATTACTGATTTTTCATCATTAATATCAACTTTAGCAAATGGTTGAGAACATGAAATTACTGTAAGAATAAGATATACAAGTAATAATAATTTTTTCATTTTGATTGATTTATGGTTAATAATACTTCTAAGGTATAAAGAATGAGATTTATTTCAAAATACGTTATAAACTTCCCCCAAACAAATCCCCCTAAAACCACAACACAGGAATCTTAGCTTAAGGCAATGATATCATGTAGTGGATTTAGGGGGGAGTTGTTTGGGGTTTCTGTGGATACGTGATGGATCTTAGTTTTTGTCCAAAAACGTCTAAAATTCACAAAAAATGACTAAAAAACGTCAAAAATGAGTCATAATTAATGAAAAATGGCTAAAAATGATAAATTTAATCATGAACTTCGATTATTAAATCTTTGATGAAAAGTTTATAAAAATATTCATTATTTGACAATGAAGTACCAGTTAGTCGAGAACCTTCTCTAAAAATTTCAAATGATCTAGGCAATTCATCTTGCATTTTTACCAAAATTTTACTTTCACCCTGAGGTAATAAAATCTTTGTTGTATCACTTAATGATAAAAAAGTCATGTCGCTTGATCCAAATGAGAGATCATTTAATTCAATCGTTGCAGAAGATGAAGTGGATAAATCACTATACCCTAATAAAAAATTATTTTGATTATTATCATTTAGCCTATACATTGGAATTGCATCACCATTATTTGAGATACGCCAATTAGAAGACAGTATTGGTGGATACACCTCGAATTTTAATTCAAATTCATCTCTATTTTGGATACTTATGAAAGCAGAATAATATTTATCATTTTCTACTCCTGTGAGTGAATACCTTGAGAATCCATTGACTTTAAATTGGATGTTTTTTCTATTGATAGTGTATAAATCTGAAATCGGGTTATTTAAAGCTACTTTGAACTTAAAATTTATTCTCACTTTTTTATTTTCAAATCCAGAAAAATTTGACACTAAAGCTATAGGGTCATTATTGTCATAAACTTCATTAACATCAATATATGTAAGATAAGAGCCTACATTTTGCCAGTTAGCATTTGTTTGATAGCTTGACCAGTTTTTTTCTTTGTACTTAATAGCCAACTTATCATTTAGTATAATTGTGTCAACTTGAACACTAATGTTTCCATAATTTAGGGTATCATATTTTAAAAGAACCATTTTAGCGGTATATGTCCCGTATTTATTATATATAACAGATGCTTCGTTTACATCGGCAATTTTACTTGGTGTACCTCCTGGAAACTCCCACTTTATAGTATCATAAACTGTACTATATGTGTTAGCTTGATAATTAATTTGAACATCTAAATTATTGTCTCTATCATGTCTAAAAACTTCTAAAGAGTCAATATTAATTTGAGAGAGGGAATTAAATCTTGTTGTGAATATTTTATTTACATCAACTTGTTCAACAGAACAAGAAAATATGGTTATAAGAAACAAGAGGCTTAACAAGTAATATGATCTTTTAAATTTCATATTCTCAATATAGATATAATTTATTTTACACCAATGGACACAATCCAAATCTCTTCTAATCCATTGATATCATTGACTTAAGCTAGGATTCCTGTGCAGTGGTTTTAGGGGGGGAGTTGTTTGGGGGCATTGGTGTAAAAGAAAAACCCTCCGCTTGGGAGGGTTATTGTATGATCATTTAGTCTTATTTTCCGTTTTGCATGGGGTCAGTATCACTCATAACCTTATTAAGGGTAAAGTATACGGGACAAAATTTTGTAAAAGGACTAATCACTTGTAAAATCCCTACACCAATAGAAATATAAAGGAAATCTAAATTCCCTGTTTGAATTGTTAATCCAACGCTAGCAAGATATAAGATTCCGCATATTGCGTCATGTGCTCTTACTTTTTTAATGTTTTTAGCTGCATTCATTTTAATTGATTTATGATTAATAATACTACTAAATTAGAAATATTAGGTTACATATCAAATCCCAACCCCTGTTCCAATAGAAAAACCGTTTTCTAAAACCCATGCCCCTTTGTTTGGGATAGGAGTGCTTGAGAAGTTTTAGATTTTCTTCCACATCACGTATCCACATAAACCCTTAACAAACAACCCCCATTTTGTCGTAAGTAAATCTTATCTTAAGGCAATGATATCAATGAATTGCAAGGGATTTGGGTTGTATCCATTGGTGTAAAAGAAAAACCCTCCACGAGGGAGGGATAATTAGATTTTGTGTTTAATGAAGAGGGTATACTGATGCTTTAGTTATTACTAGTATTATGTTCTAATATGCTTGAAATTAAAGTTATTTCATTTGCAGGAACTCCCGCACGTTCAGCGTGTTCTTTTATAATTTCTTCAGATTCTGCTTTATATACACAAAAAACATTATTCCCTGCAATATAACTATGTTCTTGTTCAATTTTCTTTCCTTCATTCCTCATAGCAATTAATACTGCTTCAGAACCTTGTCCAATTTCGTCAAGCTTTTCACTTGGTATTTGGTATGCTCCTTCAATTTCTCTTTTAATTAAGTACTTGTTCATCTTTTTTGATTTATGATTAATAATACCTCTAAAATATAAAGAATGGGATTTATTTCAAAACACACTACAAACTTCCCCCAAACAATTCCCCCTAAAACCACAATAGAGGAATCTTGCGTTAAGGCAATGACATTAATGGATTAGGAAGGATTAGGGTTGTATCCATTGGTGTGAAAGAAAAACCCTCT
>DBBQ01000047.1 GCA_002292265.1 Flavobacteriaceae bacterium UBA980
CTTTCAAACTATTAAATAAAATCTTGATTGAAAACAACCCAATTCAATAAAAAAGGGTTCTAAAGAACCTTTTTTGACCGGGAGAGTGTTGTTGTTCACAAAAACGCTTATTTAAAGTTTCCACAAATCCAGATCTTCCCCGAAAGAGTATAAAAACAATTTTGGGGTCTGTTGGGTTACATTTTCCAAAAATAAACCGGGTTCAAAATTGTATTAAAATAAAAACTTGCATACCCTTCCAAGGAAATTTTGGATATAAGGGGGTTTAGAAGACTATTTTAAAATCAATTTAACTTTTTTTTACACAAAACGATATCAGTATCTTTGATGTATGAAAACTAGGGCAGCAAACAACAATCTAACTTTAATGGTCTCGTAAAAAACCGAAACAAACGTTAAACTATGGATTCTTTACTCCTTGTATTTGCAAAAACACCTATTGCAGGAACCATAAAAACTCGATTGGCAAATAGGATCGGTACCGAGAAGGCGCTCTGGATCTACAATCAATTATTAAAAAAAACTGCTGTAACACTAAAAGAAATTAGCCCGAAGGTTGTGGTTTTTTACAGCGGAGAACACCCCAATTATTTTGAACCCTATTTTAGTGCCCATAAAAAAATACCCCAGCAAGGTTTCGATCTAGGAGAAAGGATGGAGGGCGCCTTTCAGTGGGGTTTTGATGAAGGTTTTAAAAAGATTATTGTTATTGGAACTGATTTATGGGAGGTAAATGACAGTCTTTTAAAAAAGGCTTTTGAAAAGCTAGAAACACACGATTATGTCATTGGACCTGCTCTGGACGGGGGTTATTATCTATTAGGCATGAAGACGTGTACTCCTAGCCTTTTTAAAAATAAAAAATGGAGTAGTGAAACCGTTTTAGCAGCTACCCTTTCAGATTTAAATGAAAATACAGTTTTTCTTTTGGAAGAAAAAAACGATATTGACACCCTTGAGGATTTAAAAAATACGCCTGAATTATACCAAGGCTTAAAGCTAAAATTTAATGATCGAAAAGAGTAATGAAAGCCTATCCTTTCTCCAAAAAGAAGGAATAAAAAATGTACGCATCGGGATTGTACTCGGTACCGGTATGCATGATTTAGTTAGGCACATAGAAATTCAAAAAAGTATTCCCTACGCACAAATACCGCATTTCCCAACCGCAACGCAAGAATTTCAAGAAGGTATATTACATTACGGCACTTTGGCAAGTAAAAAAATATTGATTTTTCAAGGACGCTCTCATGCCTATGAGGGTTATAATTATTTTGAAATCACCTTTTTCGTTAGGGTATTTAAACTACTCGGAGGTTCTGAACTCATTTTAAGTAATGCAGCAGGAGCAATCAATCTAAACTTCAAAAAAGGAAAATTGATGCTCATCCAAGATCACATTAATTTACAAGGAGGGTCTCCCCTCGCCCTAAAAAATGGCGCCGCTTTAGGAGAACGTTTTGTGGACATGAGCGCTCCCTACGATAAAGAATTAGCTCAGAAAACACTCGCTATTGCAGAAGATGAAAATATCTCCCTAGCACAAGGGGTCTATGTGGCAGTAGTAGGTCCCCAACTAGAAACAGCTGCAGAATATCGCTACCTAAAAATTATTGGTGCCGATGCCGTGGGGATGTCTACCGTTCCGGAGGTGATTGTTGCTCGACAACTTGGAATTAGAGTATTAGCGCTCTCTGTTATTACAGATGAGTGTGACCCAGATAATCTACAACCGATTAATATTCCTGAGATCATGGAGCTCGCAAAACAAGGTCAGAGAGATCTTATAAAAATTGTTAAAGGGCTTGTTGCTAGTCTTTAATTCTTCTATATTCCATAAAAATTTTCTATGAGCTATCTAGAAACCACAAAAGACGTTTATAAAGATGCCGCATTAACTCCTGATATAGGTCTGTGTTGCACCACTACCCCTATATGGCAATTTCCTGGCCTCAGTATTCCTATACGAATGCAAGAAATGAACTATGGCTGTGGGAGCACCGTGCACCCCAGAGACTTGGTAAATAATCCAAAAATTTTATATGTTGGCGTTGGTGGAGGCATGGAACTATTGCAATTCAGTTATTTTTCAAGACAGAGAGAAGGAGTGATTGGAATTGATGTAGTAGATGAAATGCTCACCGCTTGTAAAGATAATTTTGTAGAGGCAGAAACTCAAAATGAATGGTTTCAAAAAGACTTTGTACGTTTAATCAAAGGAGATGCACTTCAGCTCCCTGTGGACAATAACACAATAGATGTTGCTGCTCAAAATTGTCTCTTCAATATTTTCAAAATGGAGGAACTTAAAAAAGCGCTTCAAGAGATGTATCGTGTACTCAAGCCTCATGGACGTTTGGTAATGAGTGATCCAATCTGTGAACAGCCTATGAATGAAACCCTACGAAACGACAACCGCTTGCGTGCTTTATGCCTTTCAGGATCCATTCCGTTGCATGACTATATCAAAATGTTAACCGATGTAGGTTTTGGAACAATTGAGATAAGAGCAAAACGTCCTTACCGTATTTTAGATTCAAAACATTACCCGACACAAGAAACTATCTATATCGAGAGTGTTGAAGTATGCGCCATAAAAGATCCAATGCCCATAGACGGTCCTTGTGTCTTTACAGGAAAAACAGCGATTTATTTTGGCGATGAAAAATTCTTTGATGACAAAAAAGGGCATGTTTTACTCCAAAACCAACCTTTGGCAGTATGTGATAAAACAGCTAAAGCCCTATTGGACTCAAATAGAAAAGATCTTTTCCTATCCCCTTCTACCTTTCACTATGATGGAGGTGGCTGTTGTTAAACACCTAAAATAAAAAAAATGAAACCTACTTTTTACCTGCTTCTTGCCTTTTTAAGTTTTTCCTTAAACGCTCAAAAAAACATCCATCACCGATGGGATAGAATGCTGCAAGAATATGTAGACGAATCCGGTCAAGTAAACTATAAAAGTTGGTATCAGAATCAAGATAACCTGGATGCGTATATTAAAACGCTATCCAATTTACCACCGCATGAAAGTGATTCTAAAAATTCTAAATTAGCCTATTGGATCAATGCTTATAATGCCTTGACAGTTCAGCTTGTCTTAAAAAACTATCCTTTAGAAAGTATAAAAGATATTAAAGACCCCTGGGAAATAAAATGTTTTAATACTCAAGAAAAATCCTACACACTAGGAGAGATTGAACATGAAATTCTACGTAAAATGGAAGAACCCAGAATTCATTTTGCAATCAATTGCGCTTCTCAGTCTTGTCCTAATTTGTGGAATAAAGCATTTCAAGAAAAGCAATTAGAAGCACAGCTGGTATGTGTCACCGAATCTTTTTTGAAGGATAAAAGTAAAAATGAAATTTACCCCACTCGGTTAAAATTATCTCGAATCTTCTTGTGGTTTGGTAAAGATTTTGGATCAAAAGAAGAGCGCCTCGAATTTATTCAGCGTTATTCAGGAGTACGCCTGTCCAACCCTAAAATTGATTATTTACCCTATGACTGGAGCCTTAACAAATAAACCAAGACTCTCCATCATTGTACCCGTTCTAAATGAAATTGATTTCATTTCAGATTTCATTTCCCACTTAGAAAATGTCCTCAGCTCACCACAAGAAATAATTTTTGTGGATGGGTATAGTTCAGATGGCACATGGGAATTTCTACAAACCCAGAAAAAAGAAAATACTTACCAGACCCAGTCGGGAAGAGCATATCAAATGAATTTTGGTGTAACAAAAGCAACATGTGAATGGCTCTATTTTGTTCATGTGGATAGTCGATTACCACAAGATTTTGATGCAATGATTATCGCTCAAATGGCACAAGGGGCTAAAGCAGGCTGTTTTCGTTTGAAATTTGATGTTTCTAATTGGATTTTAAAATGTGCCGCCGCCGGGAGTAAATGGAATATTCTATTGTGTAGAGGCGGTGATCAGACCCTATTTGTAACCAAGGAAATTTTTGACAAGATAGAAGGTTTTAATACCAATTACATTGTTTGTGAAGACATTCAGTTTGTGAAAAAACTTTAC
>DBBQ01000034.1:0-1002 GCA_002292265.1 Flavobacteriaceae bacterium UBA980
TTACGCAGACTTCATCCAGCAATTACAATGGAACTACTTCGTCACATGTAGAACTCCTTACAAAAATCCATACGATGACAGTGAGAAACTGGCTTACAAAGCTTCTAAAACGCTCTAACAAGGTAGAACAGGCATTCTTTGTATCAGAGAGAGACAAGGGAGATTACAACAACCAACACGCTCATATACTTATTGGCACTAACACAGACATGTCCTACCAGGAAGTGAAGTATGGAATGGGGAATATATCAGTGGGAGATTATCAACCAATCTATGATAGTGAAGCAGTGTGTAAGTATGTAACCAAGCATATAGGTAAAGATGTGGACTATGACATTGTATTTAAAAGCTAAAACTTCTCAAGCACCCCTAATCCAAACACAGGGGCATGGGTTTTAGAAAACCGTTTTTCTATTGAATCAAGGATGTGTGATTTGATATTTAACCCATTCTCTATATATTGTTAACATGAAAAAACTACTCTACCCTATAGCATTCGCCCTAACAGCATTCCTAACCCTATACAGCTGTTCAGCAGAAGAGGTTGAAGAGGAGGATTTTTTTGAATGCACTGTGGATTATGTAGAAATTATTGATGAAAGTAACGTAATAATTAGATTTGAAACTACTCTTGGGAAAGAAACAAATTATTATTATGGCAGATATACTTATAAAAAAAGTGGAAGCGATTATCTAATTGGAGATAATATGGTTAATATTCGAGGGTTTGAATCAAGAGGAAATCAAGCATCCTTTACTTTCGAATATGGAGAAAATTTAGGTTTTTTTTGTGCTAGTATTTTTGCAGTATTACCAACTCATATTCATTTTACATTTGATGCAGAAGCAGAGCTTTCAAACTCAACAAAAGGCGTAGGCAAATGGAAAATAAGAAAGAAATCCAATTTTAGGGAAAGTGATTTCTAAATCACCTGCACATACTTATTATTAAACACAAAATCTAATTATCCCTCCCTCGTGGAGGGTTTTTCTTTTACACCA
>DBBQ01000034.1:1054-29132 GCA_002292265.1 Flavobacteriaceae bacterium UBA980
GGGTTTGTGTGGATACGTGATGGATCTTAGTTTTTATCCTTCCCAACACTATCGTAATGTTTAACTACCAGGAAGTTTTTTACCTTTTGATGAAAGCTCAACTAATTTTTGAATTCTATTTTTCCGAGTTTTCTCAGTTTTTGCAAGCTTGACCCATCTAAGAACGAATCTTTTGCTTGAGGGATTAATTGAATTGAAGAACTCTTACTATTAATGCTGCTGGTGGATTTAGTTTTAATTTAACTAACCTAACTTTAGCTCCTTATTCCTCAAAAGTTTTAAGTTTACAATGAACGTAAACTAGAATCAAAAGAAATTAATCTCGAGAGTGAAAGGGCTCATAAAGCAAGTGTATTTATTACAGATTATTCAAAAGAACAGAAGGAGTATTTATCTTTTCTAAATATGTTGAGGATTGACATTAGGAACTTACTCAGGCTAAACTACGACAACTAATGGAGCTCCGTTATGGAGTTGTGAGAGATGCCATTGATAAAATAGGTAATTCTGACAAAATCAAGCATTACTTTGTAAAACCTCAACTTGTAATACACTGAGCAATTATTTCCTTACTTAAATATAGGAACTGAACCTTTCCATTGAACTAGATAGGTAAGCCTCAAAAAAGGCGAAGTATTGACTAGTATCTTAGTGTTTATATTTTAAAGAATGGCAGATAACGGACCAGTACTATCGGAAAAGCTAACGGTTTCAACATCCAATTTATTTAACATACTCACGTATAGATTGGATAAACGCTCCTTTTTTTCATCAAATTGAGTGTAGGCACCATGCTGGACTCCTATCTTGGATCCACCAGCTAGTATAAGAGGACAATTTCTTGCATTATGTGTTGTGCTACAAGCGCTTCCATAGAGAATGAGTGTGCTGTCTAGTAACGAGCCGTAAATATCTTTGGTGTTTTTCATTTTATTTAGGAAGTAATCAAATTGTTTGGCATACCATTGATCCAAACGTCCCCAATCCTCCCAATGTCCAGTAGCTCGATCGTGAGAGATCGTATGATGGCCTTGAAGTCCAAGTGCAATTTTCGGGAAATTATCTCCAAAGCCCATTCCGTCCTCACGCGCCATCATGTAGCTCATCACTCGCGTGATATCCATTTGAAAGCCCAGTACCATGATATCCATCATGGATCGAACATAACCTTCTGGGGCTAAAGTAGGATCAATATCCAGATTAATTAAGCTGGCATCAAAATCCTTGAGGGGAATGTTAAGCCACTTTTCATTTCTACTCAGTTGTTTTTCAACTTCATTGAGTGAGCTTAAATATTCATCTAATTTCACTTGGTCGTTTACTCCTAACCGATTTTTAAAACTCTTGCTGTCTTCGAGAACCAAGTCGACAATTTTTTTGCCTTGGTTTAGGCTTCTTTTTCGTTCTTGGGAAGTATTTCCTCCGTTTGGAGAAAAGTAACGTTCAAAGATTTCACGTTGTCTATGCTCTGAGGGAATGGGCTTTCCGGAGGAATTAAATGAAAGGGTAGACGTTCTTGATTTATAGCCAACTCCACCATCTGTAGATAAACTCAATGACCTAAAACGGGTATACTTACTAAGTTTTTCTGCGGCTACTTGATCCACAGAAATACTGTTTTTATATTCTCCTCTTAAGTCACCACCTGTAAGAAATGAATCCCCTGCCATATGACCCAAAACATTTCGGCTAAACGGGTGACTCAAACCGCCCATGATGGACATTTCATTTCTGTGTTTTTCTAGAGGTGTAAGTGATTGTGATAGGGAATAGTTTCTACCTTCTTCAGTAGGAAACCAATTCCATTTTTTGTGATACACACTTTCTTCAGGAGGTAATGCAACACCATTTGGGAAGTATAAAAAGCACAATCGTTTGGGTTCTAAAGGCTCGGCAAATGTTGTGAAATTAGTCATGGCCATACCTTCAAGATATGGCAGCATACAACTTACTCCTAATCCTTTGAGGAAAGTACGTCGGTCTAGATGCCAAGATTTTTTACTCATGATTAAAATATTTTTTCAAACCAACTGGGTTCTTTTTTACTAAACGATGGGCTTAAAACAAGTTGCTCAATAACGGTTTTAAATCGGTACTCGTCATCAATAACTTGATCTACAATATAATTTATTTCTTTTTCATCTGCAAAACCTACATCTCGACCTAACGCATAAGCAAATAGGTTTTCGACTAAGGATCTAGTGAAATTGTCTTTTTTTAATTTCAAAATATAGTCTTTGATTCCTTGAATTCCTTCAATTTCTGTTCCGTCGGGGAGTATTGATTTAGAATCTATTGTTTTATCATTTACAGCAAGTTGATACCTACCTACGGCATCGTAATTTTCAAACACAACGCCATAGGGATCAATTTTTTGATGGCAATCCATACACGAGGCTTTATTTCGATGTAAAAAGAGTTGTTCTTTTAAAGTAAGATTTTCAAATCCGGGGGTATCAGGATCTAATTCGGGAACATTAGGTGGAGGTGGGGGTGGATGATCACCCAGGATCTTCTCTTTTACCCAAACAGCTCGTTTGATTGGGTGGGCTTGAACCCCATCAGAGTGACCACTTAAGAACGAACCCTGAGAAAGAAGTCCTCCTCTATGGGCTTCTTTCTCAAGTTGTACCGGACGAAATTCATTTCCTTTTACACCTTCAATTCCGTAAAATTCAGCAAGATTTTGATTGAGCATCGCAAAATCTGAATCTATAAAATTTAGGATGCTTAAATTATTTTCTAAAACATATTGAACAAAGGTATAGGTTTCCTTGAGCATATCTTCTTTAACAAAGCGAGTGTAATCGTCGTACTTATGAACGTTGACATCCATGGTCTTATGGCGATCCAAACGCAGCCATTCATAGCTAAACGAACGAATCATTTCTGTGATTTTAGGATTGCGAATCATTCGATCCACTTGTTCTTCTAATTCTTTTCGTAGTGAACCTTCAGAGGCTAGTTGCATTAAGGTTTCATCAGGAGGTGCATTCCAAAGGAAATAAGACAATTGAGAAGCCAAATAAAATGGATCAATGGGTTCATCAGGGCTAGAATTCTCAGGTGCGGCAATGTAAATAAAATTGGGAGAGCATAGAATAGCAACCATGACCTCTTTGATACTTTCTTCAAATCGATCAAAATCATTTTTTATCGTATCCCAAAATACAACATAACGATTCAACTCATCGTTTTCTATTTTACGCCGGAAGGCACGCTTCATAAAACGACCGATCACCTCTTTTGCATACAAGTCCGGATTGGACTTGTTTGGAGAATCAAAAAAGAGGGTTGTATGACTTTTTGGTGGCCAAACTGGATAGTAAGGAGCCTCGAATTCAACTGACTTAATTAGTAAGGGAGGTCCTTTTAAAACGCTTTCTTTGACTAGATGATTGTTCCAAAGCCCTACTGTAAGAATGTTTGCAAGCTCACCGCTTACCTGATCACTCCCGAAAGGGATCGGGAAATTTTCCAAACGATCGGTAAATTCATAGGTTTTAAATTCGCCGGGTTCACCCTCAACTTCTTGTGGTTTACCAAATGTATCATAATCCATTCCATCATCTGTTCTTGAGCCAATAAAAACCTGAATGGAAGGATTTTCAGAGGCGTATTTTTGGTCGTCAATTTCGGCTTCAGCTTTTAGAATATTGGGAAGAGGGTCGTCTTCAGGTAAAGGAGTGAAAATAAGATCGCTAAAACCAACAAAAAACTTCCCACCAATAGAGGCTGTGTGTTCCCCTGCTGTCAAATAAGCAAAGGTGATGGGAGTTACTATTTCCTCAGCATCTCTCAGAGATGGATCTAAATTCAGTCGTTTGCTAATTATTCCTTCTTCTTTTGATCCAAGTAATTTTAGATGATAGGAGGGGCTGATTTCATCAGGCACAAAGGGATGTACTAAGTCGATTTGGTAAATCCCAGATTTTGGGATCGTGTAGCTAAAGTTGGCTTTTACAGTACTAGCTACTTCTTTAGGGATCAACCAGCGATTCTTTTTAAGGATAAAACCGTTTTTCTCTTTTATTTCTCGCGCCTTTATATGTATCGCTTTTGAAGATTCCCTGGCAGGTATTTGTTTTCTGAGGTCGATAAGCCGTTCAACAGAAAGTGAATTATACCCTCTTGCTGCAACCACTCGAAAGGCAAAATCACCAGCTCTCGGAAAATCTTCCCGAATCAACAGCTTTAAATTTGGAGAGGGCCCTTGCCATGATTTTGGAGTAACTTCTTTATGGGGTAAGGCAGAATTTAGCATCATGCCCTCATCAACCATAGTGTAGCGGTTACTGGAGGAGCCTCTCATACCGATTCCGATGCTGTTTTTTAAATTTATTAGTTCCTGACATGAACTATTATTAACTGGATTTCCCTGAGCGTCTAAAATGTTTACTATTAAGTCTTCATTGTCCACAGCTGCGGTTTGGTACCCTCCAAATTCGGCTCCTGTACTACCATCTCCAAGTTGTTTTCCTAAGGAGACTTTATAACGTTTGGATTTAGGCACTGCTTCGGTAAAAATGACTTTGTCAAGCGCTTCACGTGCAATTTTTTGATAATAATCAATGTGCAGGGCAGAGGTTTGCAGTATGTTACCGTTGTTGCTAAAGCCCATTTTAGATTTTCCATCATCTGGAAGTACTTCGCCAAAATTGACCGAAACCTGAAGAAGTTCGTTGAGTGTATTGGTATATTGTTTCTTGGTTAGCCTTCTGATAACGTTTTGATTGTCTTTTTGTTTAGCTTTTGTAGCTAAATCTAAGTTTTCGGAAATCCAACTGACTACAGCTCGGCGCTCAGTATCACTTAATTGTTGTTTTTTCTTAGGCGGCATCTCACCCAAGTTAATCACATTAAGTGCGGCGTGCCAACGTTCCGCATCAGAGCCGTTTGTCATATCCCAATG
Organism: Flavobacteriaceae bacterium UBA980; assembly: GCA_002292265.1. Classification (GTDB taxonomy): domain Bacteria; phylum Bacteroidota; class Bacteroidia; order Flavobacteriales; family Flavobacteriaceae; genus MS024-2A. Next base: position 5,967 of record DBBQ01000034.1, read on the forward strand.
CAATTTATCAAGGCGCATTTCCCCTTTCTGTTTTTTTTCACCATGGCATTCATAGCAATAGGTTTCCAGAATGGGCTGAATTTGATCCTTGTAATAAACAGCTTCTTTTGATGTTGGATCTGATTCAGAATTAATAACCAGGTATTCTGCTTCCTCTTGAATGTTTAACACAGATTTCATTGGCGGAGGCATATACTGGATTAAATAATCTTCTCCATGAGTTAAATAACCTCCATAGTGACCAGCGAGGGTTAAAAACACAACATTGACAACTAAGAAAATTTTATAAAAAGAAGTGACACCGGATGAATTTGGCGCTGTTTTTTTATTGCGAATTACGACCAGCCATACACAAACCAGTGCGGTAAGCCAGCCCAACCATTTATGGGTATTGACTAGTTCGTCGTCATAACTTCCATTTGAACCCAACATAAAGCCCAGAAGGGTTGTGGGTAGAATTGTAATAACAGAAAACCATAGTATTAATTTACAGGCAGCTTCTAAATCAATTTTTTCAAATACAGCATTGACGAGTTCCATCAAGGCGAGAACCACCAGAGCTCCAATTGGAAGATGGAGAATTAAAGGATGAAATCTGCCAAAGAAGAAAACATAAGTATTATCAATTACACCATCTAACGGTATTAAAAGTAATCCAAACAGGAAGAATGATGCAAAAATCGCAAAAAGTAAACTACGTTTCATTATGTCATTTTGAGATGTAAATCTCCTCTGTGCTAGTACTAAATAAAGTTACAAAAATTATGTAACAATAAAATTTCTACCCTGGAATGACTGAAAACTGACACCTTCCGTTGATTCAAAATTCACTTTAGAATATTAGAATAGGTAATTGAGGTCTTCCTTTACCAGTATTTATATTAGTAGATACTGCACTGGATTTTAGCGACCTCCTGCCATCGATATCTTAAAAGTTACTACACGGTAATCTTGGGGAAAGACAACGATATCAATAGGTTAGGAACGTGTTGGGTTGCAGGTATTGGTGCAAAAGAAAAACTCTCCACTTGGGAGGGTTTCAATTGAAAAAATAGAAATCTATTCTGCAGTTAGCTCACTTATTTTATTGAGCATCCCTGTCATATCCATATATTCATCTACTTCAATGATTTTATTGTTGTTGTTGAACTTAAAGACCTCATAAGCTTTGATTCCGTCCATAGCGTTATCCCCAAGATCAGCAGTCCATGTTGCGTAAATTCGGACACCTCCATCAGGTACAAAGTTTGAATCCACTGTTGGGTAAAAGTCTCTGTCGTTGGCTTTTATGTTGTCTGAAATTTGCATAAATCCACCATAGTTTTCTAAAACTCCTTATTTATCCAAAACGTTACCTCCATATGCAGGAGGATTAAATTTTATTTCTTCAGCAAAAAAAGACGCTGCGGTTTCTAAATCTTCATTTTCTATAGCATCAAATAATGCATGGACAACCTCTGCGTTTTGGTTATAAATAACCATAGCTTCTTCTATTTGTAATTGTTCTTTGGTTTTTTGATTGCATGATAATAACAATCCGATAAGTGCTGAAAGGGTGACTAGTTTCTTCATTCTTTTATATTTAATTATTTATTTATTTCAAAGGGGCAACTGTAAAGCTTGCTTTTTTAGCTACGAAATCCCAGTTTCCTACAGCTAAATTTATAATACCCCCAACAATATCATTATCATAGGCATAGGTCTTATATGTTTTTCCTTCTTTCTTCCAAAGACCATTAGTTGATCCTCTAAAAATTTTATCTCCTACTTGTGTCCAAAAATAACCGTTGTAATCACTTTGTTGTAGATCTGTTGCGAAATTCTTGAATGTTATCGTGCCATAGCCCATACCGTAAGGACCTGCTTGACCTGAAATGGTAACCTCCCAATTTACTCCATCTGAAGTATAAACTTTATCAATGTTTAATATGACATCAAATGATTTGGACTTATCCCAATCGAGTTCTTGGGAAAATCCAAAAGTAGATAGTAAAATAAAGAGAATTAAGAAGTTTTTCATTTTAATTGATTTATGATTATGTTGCCTTAAATTATATAGAGAATGGGATTTATAACAAAATGCATCTATAAATTTCCCGAACAACGTCCTAGTAAATCATCGCAAGGGAATATGTGATTTGCACAATGATAGTAATAGATTGGAGAGAATTTGGGATAGGGTAGTGGTGTTAAAACCTAAAATCACCAGAATATAGCCTATAAAGAAGTAAAACAACTAGAATTAGAATTAATTGAAAAAGAATCTGACCTGGCGTACTCCATTTTTTTTTCATGTAAACAATATAATCAATTCTGCTTTGGAAATGTACGTTGTCATTTTAAATGTACATCTCTATTTTGAAAGCATATTATTTCAAAGTAGGGTAGTTTCTGATATTATTATCATTGTATTTATTGATTTTATTTTCGTCTATTTTTTATGTTTGTGATATGGATTTAGATAAGATAAAAGAATGGGTTTTAGGTAGAGTGGATTCAATTGCAAAAAGTTTAGGAGTGGAGATGCGAGTTCTTGTTCTTATTACTTTTTTAGTAGGTTATTTGATAGATAATTGGGGATGATTGAGGATTCTCTTATAAAAAGAACACTTTTTAGTCATTGTAAAACTCTCCTCGAAAAAAAGATGGAGGTATTAGAACAGCAGAAAAAAAACTTGCAAAAGGACTTAACGTCTGAGACAAAAAGTTCAGCTGGTGATAAGCATGAAACGGGAAGGGCCATGATTCAACTAGAACGCGAAAAGTTGGGCAATCAAATTCGTGAAATTGAGGTAAATCATCAAAAACTTGTGACGATCAAAGATTTTAAAACCTCAAATCGTATCAGTTTAGGATCTCTTATTTTTACTGACAAGGCAAACTATTACATTGCTATAGCTGCCGATTCTTGTGTGGTCAATTCCAAAGTATTTTATTGTATTTCACCCCAAAGCCCTATTGGAAAATTGCTCATTGGAAAAAAAATTAATGAATGTATACTGTTCAATGATATCCAAAGTACAATTCTTAAAATCATTTAATGGCTTATTAGCCTTGCCAAAAGGTCAATCGAGAAAATAGCTTTCTATGGACCCTACACTTTGACTTGATCAGAGAGTTCTAAGAAGTTTTGGGGACTTCAATTGCTAGTTCTAAATTTTTAAACTTATGCATGGCAAACCGTAGACAAGCTCTTGTGTATAGGGCTAAATTCTTTGGACGATTATTCTTTAATTAATTTTTTGATCTAACAGACTACACACTATTCATACAGTGTGGTATAGGCCAAGTAAAATATAGGTGTAAAAAAAGCCTACGACGATGTCAATAGGCTTTTAACCATAAACCAATTCTTTGTGAATTGAATTTAAAAATACATAAAAAAAACATGATGTGACTTAAATCACACTAGTTTTTAAGCTGAAATATGTTGGGTGCGCTTTTTGTGATTTTTCCTTCGAGTTGCAATTTTTTTAATGCTCGTGTAATCACCTCTCGAGAGGTACTTAAATCTCGTGCAATATCAAGGTGGGTTTTTTTAATATCCACCTTTCCTTCTTTATCAACTTGTTTGTATAGATAATCATACAAGCGTTCGTCTATTTTTTTAAAACTCAAGGCGTCGATGGTTTCTAGTAATTCCTGATAACGCCTTACAAATAAATCAATGATAAGACCATTCCATTCCGTATAGGTCTTTTGCCACTCTCGAATCTTGGAGTTTGGTACCGCAATTATTTCACAATAGGTTTCTGTAATCGCAGAAACCTTACTTTTTTTATCTCCAAAACTAGCAATCATTGACATCAAGCAGGTCTCACCTCCGTTAACATAATATAACAGCTGTTCCTTGTCTATGTCATTGTTTTCAATAAAAACCCTTACACATCCCTTTTTGACAAAAGGAATAAAATTCATATGCTGTCCTGTAGAAACGATTTTGGCATTAGAAGGGACTTCTAAAAAGTCTGCTGTTGATTCAATTTCATTCGATAGTTTAGTGGGTAGTGTGATACTGTCTAACATAATTCGTTGCTTGTGACTAAAAGTACAAAGTTTTATTTTTATATAATTTATATTTGAAGATAATCATAAACCAATCCATTAAAGATGGATTAAAAAAGCGCCTCCATCGCGATAGGTGTTTTTTTTATGACCTTAAATGAAAGCTTCAACCAGGGTGACATTCAAACTAGTTTAAAAATTTCTGTTTGAATTTCTATTTGGGTTAATACCCGGTAAAGCGAATGCACAATTGTAACAAAGTAAAACCGAGCTTGTGTAGTAGTGGACTACGTTTTCGAAAGCTTAAAATATTTTGAGGGTAAGATGTTTTTCGAATAAAAAAATCAAGTTAAGAATTAGTTCAGTGGTCAGCACGGCACACGCATTTCCGAAATAGTCATCCCTTAAATCTACTCAAATCCATAACCATCAATGTTGTGATTCAAGGTTCTCTCGAAATAGTTAAAAGGATTTATTTGTAATTAACTGCTATCCGTTATATCTTAGAGGTAATATTAATCATAAATCAATTCTATGAAAACAAAACTCTCTTTAACAATTATTGGAGTAATAATGATTCTCCAAGCGATAGCTTATCCTCTATTTTCTGAAACTTTAACAGATATGATGTTTAACGTTGGGGATGATGCAAAAGAGGCCTTGGAATTATTTCAAATTGCAGTAGCTCCAATGTTCTTTATGGTTGGATTATTGATGCTTTTAACCCGTTCAACTGATATCAAAACAGCAAAAAACATCCTCCTAGCATTTATTATAGCTTATATTCCAGCATTTATTGGATTTTATAACTTAGCCTCCTCACCATTAACAAATGCAGGGATTACTGACTTTATTCCAGATATTTTAATGTTTGGTATAGCTATTTTTACCTATATTAAATCCAAAAATTAGTCTTTAGTTCAGACTAATTTTCCTTTAACTGAAGTATTTCCTATTGGGGAGTTCCCATCTTATAGGGGACCCTTTAGATTTGATTCTGTGAATGCAGTGTAGGGTGAAACGAGTTTTAAACAAATCGATTTAGATGAAACCTCTTTTAATTATCTTTTTACTGAGTGTAAGTTTAAATGCCCAATTAGATAGCTTATCCAAACTCGAGTTTGAACAAAAAATTAAGCTAGACACCAAAGTCAAATTAAGTAAAAGTTATTTTAATGTCTCCGCTCTAGTCCTTGTAGGAGGGGCAGTGCTTAGAAATATTAATGATGATATTTTGATTTTTGGCTCCAATGGAAACATAGCGGCTTCAGGAACTACCGCTTATTACCTTGCAAAACATTTGCTTTATGTGAGAAAAAGAAATCGTTTTTACAAAAAACACAATCTGACTCTAAGACGGTTGAAGGAAAAAAAATAATTTCTTTTAATAGTTAATTTTTCCATGGTTATGCTTCGTAGGGAGCACCACTCTGAAAATAGTTTGATATAATTAGTATCTTGCACTAAATATTATAATTCAATAGTCGTTTTGAAAGTTAAAAAGTACCTGCGAAAAATAGTAGAAGACAACAGTACTAAAAAAGGTCGTTTTTTTGACTATATTATTCAATTCCTAATCGTTCTATCTCTTGTAAGTTTTTCAGTAGAGACACTTCCAGGTTTATCAGAGAATGTAAGAGTAGTCTTAGGATATTATGAAGTATTTAGTGTGGTAGTTTTTTCAATTGAATACCTCTTGCGTTTATGGATTTCAAAAAAGCCACTATCCTATATTTTAAGTTTTTACGGAATCATAGATATACTCGCAATACTCCCTTTTTATTTAGTAGGTTTTCTAGACCTTCGCTTTTTAAGAGCGTTTAGAATACTAAGAATATTTAGAGCACTAAAAGTAATCCGGTATAACAAAGCCATCGAAAGGTTTGGCGCAGCATTTAAGATTGTTAAAGAAGAATTTGTATTGTTTTTTGCATGTTCTTTAATCTTGATTTTCATTACCTCTGCCGGGATCTATTACTTTGAAAACGAAGCCCAGCCGGAAACGTTTAAGTCTATTTTTCACAGTGCATGGTGGGCTATTGTCACACTTACTTCGGTGGGATACGGAGATGTATACCCAATAACAGTTGGTGGAAGAATTTTCACTTTTTTCGTATTGATGATTGGTCTCGGTATAGTTACCGTTCCTGCGGGGTTGATCGCCAGCGCGCTTTCTAAAGCAAGAGAAATCGAAAAGTAACAACTAGCACACCCTCAAGAATTTAACGTTTCTGAAAATAATTTTTTCTTTTTATCTACTAAAATGAAGGGGTGAATTGTAACAGAAGAAAAGAATGATTTTAAAGAATAGTTGATCTATAGAATAGAATACTTTTTTATTACTTCTAGTGTAGGAGTATTCACTTTTGAATTTTAAAAAGTATTCAAATTACAAATTGCAACATTAACAAATTGTAGTTTTATCTTTGAAATACATACCTAAAAATCAAAAAATATATTTAAAAATAAATATTTACTATTTTTTTAATTAAAAGTCTAAATATTTTTATAAATCCAAAAAAAAGTTTACTTTTAAAATGCAATCATGAAACTTTCTTTTTGGTTGCTTTTCATAAACCAATTTGTTTTTTTTTAAACCGTCATTTCATGTGGCGGTTTTTTTGTCCTTAAAAACGATTCCTTGCCGATTCTAATGAAGTTACGATCAATTGTGTTTTAGTGAACTGACTAGTTAATGGTATAGATGATTTCAGAGACTTCAGAAAGACGGAAATATCCTAAGGGATTGCGTTCTGGGTTACTTTCATGCGTCAGATTTCCCAATAGATTTACTGGTGTAGTTTGAAAAGGCCCTCCTTGTTGGGTGTTTTGTAAGATTAACAAGTACCAATAATTGTAGCCGATATTTGATAAACCGTATTGGCGGACACGTACCTGATCTCCTTCCTTTAAATTTTGATCCAAGAGAAAACCATAGTATTCCCCGCCATTATTAAAATCATCGCGATATACATTGTATTCTGGCACTTCTAGTGCTTCACTGGTAAATTCGAAAAAGCTAAAATTCCGTTCGGCTATAGGATCAACTGCACGGGCTTCCAATTGAATGGCTTCTTGCCCAAAAAAATCTATCGTTTCTTGATCAATTCGGTTTAGCGAACTGACAGCTTTTAAGGATTCAGTTCCCGAATAGTGCTCCCCTTTGTACTCAATGTGTAAAGTGTAAGCTCTATTCAGTACATAGGGCAGAGTATCTCGAGTCAAATAGCGTCCTGTTTTTTCTTCTTCAATAAAAGTATAAAGCTGACCGGCATCATCTTCTATAGTAACTGTGGCATCACTCGCAGTTTTATACGAAGTACCAAAATAGGGGCTGGACAATGATAAGATAACTTCTTGCTCTGACGTATTGGTTTCTTTAATCCAATTGATATAGGCCTCCACCACCAATCGTTCCTCTGTATCATTTAGCTCAAGAGCAATTGGATCTTCACAGTGAGTGAGTAGAAATAAGCCGAAAAAGAAGAAAAGATTTTTTTTCACGACTAAAATTTAAAGTTGTAAGTTATGGATGGGATGATTCCAAAAATAGTCAAACGCAAAGCCTCATTCCTTCCTGTTTCTAAATTTTCTTGAAATCGAATTGAGGCTGCATTTTTTCGATTGTAGAAATTATAAATACCAAAAACCCATTCACCCGATCGTTTTTTGGGAGAATAGACTGCCGAAACATCAAGGCGGTGATAGGCCGGAAGCCTACTGCTATTTCTCGATTCAAAATTAGGGATTGAAAAACCAGAGAATTGATATTGCGCATTGGGATAGGTGATGGGTTGCCCCGTCTGATAGATAAAATTAGCATTCAAATTCCATCGCTTATTCAGATCGTAATTGGTCGTAATTGATATATCATGGGTTTTGTCGTAAGGAGTAGCATACCAGTTTCCATAGTTGATTCCTGATTCAGAAGAGGTTCTTCCCGGGGTTTGTTGTTCTGAACGCGACAGCGTATAGGCAATCCAACCCGTCAGCTTACCTTCATTTTTTCTAAATAAAACTTCTAAACCTCCTGCTCGAGCTTGTCCCGTTAGCAAAATTTGTTCTATGGCATCATTGGCAATGAGTTCCGCTCCGTCGATGTAGTCCAATCGATTTTGAATGGTCTTGTAAAACGCTTCTACTTCTAGATTGTAACGATTGTTGTCAAAAATTTTGAAATAACCCACAGCGACTTGATCCAACAGTTGAGGATCGATATATTTTCCACTTGGGGCCCACACATCGATCGGGGTAGGAGAGTTCGTATTTGAAATTAAATGGAGGTATTGTGCCATCCGATTGTAGCTTAACTTAAAGGATTGATCCGAATCCAACTGATAAGCCATTGAAAATCGGGGTTCGGGATAGGTAAAAGATTTGATTACCTCTCCCTTAGAGTAAGTCACGCTTCCTGTCGGTTGCGCTTCTTCATAAATTTGAGAATTTTCAATATATAACAAAGGGTTGTCGTTTGCATAGGTATTCATTTTTTGACCGAGTCGTAAAAAGTTACTTAGACGTAGTCCTGCCTGCAGGTTTATCTTCGAGGAGAGTTGATAACTTACGCCCGCATATACAGCATTTTCAAAGGCAAATTTATTTTCTAATTTTCGCGCTTGAACTGGAGAGCTCTCAGCGGTAGGTTGAATGAATCCTGGGTCAAATTTGTAGTAAATCCCATTCAGTCCGTATTCCAATTTTATTTTATCATTTAAATAGTGTTTAAAATCGTATTTAAAATTAAAATTGGTAATTCCTAAATTCCAATCAAATTCAGCTAAGCCAAAATCTAGGGTGTAGTCATAATCCGAATAAATAAGAGAAAGATTGGAAAAAAGTTTATTTGAAAATAAATGATTCCATCTAAAGTTTGCTACTGAGTTTCCGTAGGCGAGGTCAAATAAATTGTCAATGTCAAAAACATCCCTTCCGAAATATCCCGACAGGTAAATTGTATTACTGTCATTTAATGTGTAGCTCAATTTGGTATTGAGGTCGTAGAAATAGGCTTTGTTGTTATCTACGGACTCGATAAGGGGTAAAAACAAATGGGCATAACTACTGCGTCCTCCTATCAAAAAAGAACTCTTTTCTTTCTTTAGAGGTCCTTCTAAAAGCAATCTGCTGGAAATCAAACCAATACCACCTTGACTTTCAAACTTTTTACGGTTCCCTTCTTTTTGATAAATATTTAATACCGATGAAGCACGACCTCCATAGGAGGCTGGAATTCCGCCTTTGTAAAGCTGGATGTCTTTGATAGCATCCGGATTAAAGACTGAAAAAAAGCCGAAAAGGTGAGAGGAATTGAAGAGAATAGCTTCATCCAATAAGATCAGGTTTTGGTCTGCAGCTCCCCCTCGGACATTAAACCCGGATGCTCCTTCCCCAGCATTGGTGACACCGGGAAGCAGGGTAATGGACTTGATTACATCCACCTCGCCAAGTACAGCAGGAATTTTTTTGATCGTATTGATCGCGAGCTTATTGACACTCATTTGAGGATTCCTCACATTGAGTAGTTCAATGTTTTCCTCTACAATGACTTCATCTAATACTTCTGCTTGTGGAGTTAACTCAAAATTTTCATTCACATCCTCGTTGAGAGAAAGCTCGCGTGTGAGGGTTTCAAAGCCCAAATAGCGAATTTGAACTGTATACACGCCTGCGGGTAGGGTAAGCGAGAAAAAACCGTATTCATTGGTGATGGTTCCAGTATTGAGCTCTGGAAGGAGCACACTGACCCCAATCAGGCTCTCGTCGCTTTCCAAATCGGAAACGTAGCCACTAAGTGTGACGTTCCGCTGACTAAAAGCTAGGGAACAGAAAAAGATAAAAATCAGGGCTAAAGGAAAGTTCCGTCGCAGCCCAACTTGATTCTTGTGTTGACCTGAATTTAAATACATAGCAATTTGTACAAAGATACACTTGATGAATCAGCTAAAAAAAAATCTCAGGATTAAATGAGTGTTAAAAAAAGTTAATTCGAAATTTTACTTAAAAAGAAACACCAAAACCAACAGTTCCGATTAAAATTCCTCCCGAACTTAACCCAGGGATAGGAGGCAGTTCTTCTGAAAAACTTTCGGTGATACCATCTGCCGTTGCGGTAAAGTCAATCGTGTCTGGGATGTCTCCAAAGCCATAACCCACTTCAAAATGAAAGTAAATTGTTCCGCCTGTTTTGATTCCCAATTTTAGGTTGGCGGTGTTAAAATTAAACGCTGTAGAAGCATCTCCAGAGGTAGATTGCTGCCCGTCACTAAAATCTAAATCGTAAAAAGTAAGATCTGTATCAAACTGGGCTCTACCTAGTCCTATAAAAAAACCATTTCCCTTTTGGTTGAAATAAATATTTGCTCCATACTCGAGATAAGCAAATTCAGTCTCTAACTCGTCCGTATCTAGATTAAATCCACTGTAATCGATAAAAGGAGCAATACGGTTTCCAAAAACAGGGAGTACAATTTCAGCTGAACCGCCTATAAGATTTGGAATCCCTAATTTAACTCCGAGATTAAAGTGGTTGACTTGGATGCTGTCCTCAAGGATTAGCATTTGCTCTTGCTCTTGCTCTTGTGCAAAAGAAATTGTTGAAAATAAAATTATAGTGAAAAAAATATAATACCCTAACCCCAAGTTTTTCATATTGTTTTTATTTAGTTAGTTGGATTTGTTTTTTCCGATTTGCCAGTTCCCATGCGGTATGGAATATAAGTTTGGTTCTTTTTTCTAAGGTGGGATAAAGGATTTTATCTGGAGTATCTCCTGGTCTGTGATAATCTTCATGTGTCCCACTGAAGTAAAAAATCACGGGAATATTATTTTTAGCAAAATTGTAATGATCACTTCGGTAATAAAATCGGTTGGGATCATTTTCATCATTGTAGGTATAATCCAATTCAAGCTGAGTATACTTTTTATTTGTCGCTTCAGAAATATCGTGTAGTTCTTGACTTAATTTATCGGACCCGATCAGGTAGATATAATTTGGGTCCTCAGTAGCTCTTTTGGGATTGATTCTTCCAATCATGTCTACATTTAAGTTAGCCAAAGTGTTTTCCAGGGGATAAAGCGGATTTTCTGTGTAATATTCAGAGCCTAGAAGGCCTTTTTCTTCTCCAGTAACGTGAAGAAAAACCAAGCTTCTTTTTGGGCCATTTCCTTCTTCAGCAGCTTGTTTAAAAGCCTCCGCAATTTCTAATAAAGCTACTGTTCCTGAACCGTCATCATCAGCTCCGTTGTGGATTTCCCCTTTTTCATTTACACCTACATGATCCAGGTGAGAAGAAATTACGATATATTGATCGGGATAGTCACTCCCTTTGATTAGGGCAGCGACATTTTCGGTTTGTACTTTATCTCCTTTGATGGTGAGTTCCATGGGTTGTAAATAGTCTTGAGTCCCGTTTGCAGCCGGGATATCACTAGTTCTATAGAAGTTTTGTAAGAAATCAACCGCTCTTTTTTGGCCAATCGTTCCTGTTTCTCTTCCTTGAAAATAGTCGGAAGCATACACGTATAGGTGTTCTTTTAATTCCTTTGCAGTAATGGTTTTTGCGTATTCAGTGGCCCCCGTTTTCAATTGTGAATGGCCAAGGGTGATGAAGGCGAATGAAAAAAGTAAAATTAGTTGTTTCACGATTTGTATTTTTCGTGAAAGATATTAATTCCAGCTATTGTATTGAAAAAATAGGGGTTTTATTTTTTGATGTAGCTAGGATACCGTCCCACAATTCGATACGTAATTCAAGTGCTTGTTTCGAATAGCGCAATGCCGATTCCCATTTTTCAGTATCCGTCCCACACAATTGTTGAATCATCTCCAAGGCCATAGGCCCGTGTTCCCCAGAATCTACTTCAATATGGCGTTCAAAATAATAAATCAGATCCGAGAGATCAACTCCTTCAGGATTTTTTAAATTTTTGATGATTTCTATAAACATATCTGGGATCAAGTCCTCTCTTCCAAAGGTGAAAACCGCCGCAATTATGTGGGCTTGCTCTGAATCTACAACTTCAAATGTAAATTTTAAAAAGTTTTTGATATGAGGAGGGTAGGAGGTCGTTTCAAGGATTTCAGAAATAGTTTTTCCAGAATTGAGTTCAAAAATAAGCTGATCGATTTGATTCGTGTTTGCGTTAAGAGATCGCATTGCCTCCAAATACATTTCAAAGTGACTCATAGGTTCTCCCTTTCGATTGATATCAGATTCTTCTCCCCAAACGATTTCGTTAATCAATCGAGAAGCTTTCGGATAGCCCGATGGACGCCACGGAATCGCATTGCAACTCAAAAGATTTTGAAGTTGTTTGAGTAACGACATAAAATCCCACACGGCAAAAACGTGTTGTTCCATAAAGGATTGAATGTCTTCTAGGCGGTCAATGGATTTGTAAACAGGATGGTGTTTTAATTTCTCTCTAAGGGGCAAGAGTTCTTCTTCCAGTCGTTCGATCATCTTCAAAAAGCATTATATTATGGCACAAATATATTCATAAAATTATCTCGAATGGAGCAAAATACGCTTTTTCTTTTTTTGATTTCTTCGTTGACATTAACACTACTACCGGGTCCTGATCTCCTCTTTGTTATCAGTACCAGCTTGGCTCGGGGTTGGAAGAAAGGTGTTCTGGTGGGTATAGGGCTTTGTTCGGGATTAATCCTCCATACGGCACTTCTTGTTTTGGGTGTGGGGACTTTTTTGGAACGACTTCCAGAGGGAGTTCGAGCCCTGGAATTACTTGGTGCTTTGTATTTACTTTTCATTGCCTATGGAGTGTGGAACAGTTCTCAAAATAGCCTGAAATCCAATTCAAAAAAACAAGGTGTTGAACGCCTTTATTTTACAGGCTTTATAATGAACTTGACCAACCCCAAGGTGAGTTTATTTTTCATTAGTTTTTTCCCAGGATTTTTATTTTCTGAAGCTTTGTCATATACCCTACAATTTTTAATTTTGGGAGGAATCTTTTTTGTTCAAGCACTAGTGGTATTTTCAGTAAGCGCCATCTTAGTAAGTTTTCTTGGACAACGCCTTCAGAATTTTGGAAGTCAATCCCTTTGGAATAAGGTTCAAGCTGCTGTTTTACTGGTGATTGCACTTTTACTAATTTATCCCTGAATGAAACATCAATTACTATTTAGAGTCAAAAATCAAAATGATAATTTGGATAGTCCATTCGGTTGCGCGGCAATGGCAATGCATGACCTTTATAAACACAATAAATAGTAGCAGATGAAAGAGTCTATCACACTTGTTGAATGCCCTAGGGATGCCCTTCAAGGATATCCTACTTGGGTGTCCACAAAAGACAAAATCGCCTATTATCAAGCTTTACTCAAAGTGGGTTTTCACACCTTGGATTGTGGAAGTTTTGTTTCTCCCAAAGCCGTCCCTCAAATGGCAGATACGGCTGAAGTCATCAAAGGCTTGGATTGCTCCGAAACAAAAACAAAATTATTGACCATTGTCGCCAATGAACGAGGAGCAAAAGCAGCTGTATCGTTCGAAAACATACACTACCTAGGCTATCCTTTCTCCATTTCTGAAAACTTTCAGGTACGCAATACGGGAAAAACCATTAAAGAATCCATACCAATTTTAGAACGCATTGGAGCACTGGCACAAAAACATGAGAAAGAACTAGTAGTGTATCTCTCTATGGGGTTTGGAAATCCCTATGGCGACCCCTGGACTCCTGAGATTATTTTACAGTGGGTGGAGCAACTGGCAGCGATGGGGGTTCAAATATTTTCACTCTCAGACACGTTGGGTACTGCTCGAGTAGCTGATATTGAATTGTTGTTTACGCAACTCATTGCACAGTATCCCAATTATGAATTTGGTGCTCATTTCCATACCCATCCAAAACAGTGGTTTGAAAAAGTGAATGCTGCTTTTCTTGCAGGCTGCCATCGTTTTGATGGTACCATAAAGGGTAGGGGAGGCTGTCCAATGGCACAAGATCAACTCATTGGAAACATGCCCACCGAAAAGCTTATTTCTTATCTCACAACTTACAACAAGCTCCCCAAAAATTTTGACGTATTGGCTTTTGAAAGTGCGTATAACCATTCCCACACTATCTTTATTTATAATTAATCTAAATAAATTTGTCCATTTGATTTTCACATTATATATTTGTGGAAAATTATTTATAATTAGTCTAAATAAAAATAAATGTCACGAAAAGTCAATTTTTTTACAATTCTAGTAAGTTGTATCACATTTATATCTGCTCAGCAAAGTCAAAAAAAAAGTTTAGATAGTATTCAGCAGTTGGATGAAATCATCCTTAAAGCCAATACGATTTTAGGAAGCAAGTACGTGGCTCAAAATCGTACAGGAGCTGCCTATTTTTTATCTACAACCGACTTGAATAAGTTTGGTAATACAGATATCAACAGGGCTTTACAGTCGGTTCCTGGGGTAACCTTATACGAAGAGGATGGTTTTGGTTTACGACCTAATATTTCGCTTCGAGGGACTTCTCCTCAGCGCAGTTCCAAAATCACGCTGATGGAAGACGGTGTTCTAATCGCTCCGGCTCCTTACAGTGCTCCAGCGGCTTATTATTTCCCCTCTATTGCGCGTATGGAAGCCGTAGAAATTTTAAAAGGAAGCAGTCAAATACAATACGGCCCATTTACAACAGGCGGGGCAATCAATATGGTTTCTACCTCCATTCCTGACTCCCTAAAAATAGGTTTGCATTCTCGCTATGGAAGTTTTAATACGGGTCAAGTTTATGCCTCTGTGGGCCAATCCTCAGAGCGGATCGGTTACTTAGTAGAATATCAAAACAACAAATCCAATGGGTTTAAAGAGTTGAATGATGAGAATACAGGCTTTGATAGTTCTGATTTTATGGGTAAGGTTAGATATTCTTCTAGTAAGCAGGCTGTAGTACCCCAGTATGTTGAATTGAAATATCATTTTTATAATGAACGATCAAATGAAACCTATTTGGGGCTCTCTAAAACTGATTTTGAAGCCACCCCCTTCCTGCGATATAAAGCCTCCCAAGAGGACCAAATGAATGCAGAACAGTCTCAATTAATGCTCACCCACGTAATAGATTTTTCTGATCAAACTAAAATCATAACCAATGCCTATCAAAATAATTTCTCAAGAAATTGGTACAAACTAGATGATGTGGTTTTTGAAGGAGAAAAACGAAGCTTAGCTTCTGTTGTAAATGATCCCTTGAGCTTTCCGAATCATTTTTCGATTTTAAAAGGAGAACAGGATACCGCCCAGGATGCTTCTCTTTTAGTCAAAGCCAACAACCGAGTTTATACGGCTCGAGGTATTCAAACCAAGTTTGACTTCCACTGGTATGATGCACAAGGCTTCTTTCACGATATTGAAATTGGGGGACGCCTTCATTACGATGAGGAAGATCGATTTCAGTGGGAAGATGGATACAGTATCAATGCGGGAATAATGACCTTGATCGCAAAGGGTCCTGAGGGTGCTCAAGGAAACCGAATCTCGAGTGCCCGTTCAGTAGCCGCCTATGTGTTGTACAAATACAAAAGAAATGCGCTAACGCTGACCCCTGGAATCCGATTTGAAAAAATCGTACTACGTAGAAAGGATTATGGCAAATCTGATCCCAATCGAAATGGGAACTCATTAAGTACAAGAGAAAATAAAATCAATGCGTTTATTCCTGGAATAGGTTTTAACTACAACTTACCGGTCAACTTTTCTGTTTTTGGTGGGATTCACAAAGGATTTTCACCTCCAGGAAGTGCTCCAGGGGAACGTGCAGAGGAAAGTGTGAATTACGAATTAGGAACGCGCTTTCATTTCGGTCGCTTACGCGGTGAATGGATTGGATATTTTAATAACTATTCAAACCTTTTGGGTTCTGACTTAGCAGCCAGCGGTGGTACAGGATCACTGGATCAGTTTAATGCCGGAGCAGTGGATGTAAGTGGTTTTGAGTTTTTATTAAACTACAACCTCCTAAATGTTAAAGCTAAAGTTCAAATTCCCCTCTCATTGTCTTATACCCTTACCAATGCAATTTTTAAAAGTGACTTTGGAAGTACACAAGGTATTTGGGGAGAGGTCAGTACGGGGGATCGAGTTCCCTACATTCCCCAGCATCAATTGAACGTAGGAACAAGTTTGATCCACAAAGACTTTGAAATGAATTTCAACTTGAAATACAACGGGGCCTTTGAAACCCAAGCTTCTAACAACGGAACTGGAAATACCTTTCCCATACCGGGCAACCTCGTAGTTGACCTGTCTGTCAAATACCCCATAACTCCCCAAGTCAATCTTACTGCCAACGTAATTAACCTCTTTAACAATGAGTATGCTGTGGCAAGAGTACCCGCAGGATTCCGTCCAGGCCACCCGTTTGGTATCTATGCTGGAATTGAAATACAGTTATAAGCCTTAAATACCTCGAGTACGATTTTAAAGAAACGGTGCTGTAGGGGTTTTAAAAATCCTTATATTAGCATGCAATTAATTAGATATTAGTTGCTTATGATTCCCGATAAATTCTTTGGACAAGGCCTTACCTACGACGATGTACTCTTGGTACCTGCCTATTCAGAAGTACTTCCTAGAGAAGTCTCGATCCAATCCCGTTTTAGTAGAAATATTCCTTTAAACATTCCTATGATATCCGCAGCTATGGATACCGTTACGGAAAGTAAAATGGCAATAGCTATGGCACGCGAAGGGGGAGTTGGCGTGTTGCATAAAAACATGACCATAGAAGAACAAGCAGATAAAGTTCGCCAAGTCAAACGGTCTGAGTCGGGAATGATCCTTGATCCGGTTACCCTTCCAGAAACAGCTTTAGTAGCCGATGCCAATTCCAATATGAAACAATATAGAATTGGGGGAATTCCAATTGTGGACGGAGATAAAAAGCTAATCGGAATAGTGACCAACCGGGATTTGCGTTTTGAAAAAAACAACAACCGTCCTTTGAAAGAGATCATGACCAATACCAATCTGATTACAGTAAAAGCGGGAACTTCCTTACAAGACGCGGAAAAAATACTGCAAAATCACAAAATTGAAAAATTACCCGTCGTTGCGGATGATAACACTCTTGTTGGACTCATTACTTTTCGCGATATAACAAAACATACCAAAAAGCCTCATGCCAATAAAGATGAATATGGCCGACTACGCGTAGCTGCCGCTGTTGGGGTTACTGGGGATGTTTTGGATCGTGTGGATGCCCTTTATCAAGCTGGGGTCGACGCCATTGTCATTGATACTGCACACGGACATAGCAAAGGAGTAGGAGAGGTTGTTAAAAAAGTTAAAAAGCAGTTTACTGAACTGGATGTAGTAGTTGGAAATATTGCAACTACCGCTGCGGCTAAATATCTTGTATCACTCGGCGCAGATGCTGTCAAGGTGGGAATAGGCCCTGGGTCCATATGTACTACCCGTGTAATCGCTGGGGTGGGCTATCCACAACTCTCTGCCATTATTGAAGTTCGCAAAGCTCTTGAGGGAACAGACGTTCCTCTTATTGCAGATGGTGGAATTCGTTATACCGGCGATATTCCTAAAGCCATCGCTGCTGGAGCAGATTCTGTCATGTTGGGATCACTCTTGGCGGGAACCCGAGAATCCCCAGGGGAAACGGTAATCTATGAAGGACGTAAATACAAAACCTATCGAGGGATGGGGTCTGTCGAAGCGATGAAAATGGGCAGTAAGGATCGGTATTTCCAAGATGTGGAAGACGATATAAAAAAGCTTGTACCTGAGGGTATTGTAGGTAGAGTTCCATTCAAAGGGGACTTAAATGAAAGTATACATCAGTTTATTGGGGGGTTACGAGCCGGTATGGGATATTGTGGTGCTGCGAGTATTGAAGACTTAAAAACCAAAGGACAGTTTATTACAATCACCTCGGCAGGTATGCGTGAAAGTCATCCTCATAACATAAGCGTTACAAAAGAAGCACCTAATTATAGTCCTAGTTGATTTTTAGCTAGCCACCACTTTAAATGTGGCTACTTTTCCTTGGAAAAGTATTCGGATGATATACATATTTCCTACTTCTAATGGAAAAGGAAACTGGAAAGAGTTGAGCTCTTGGCTTAGTGTTTTAGTAATTTTATTTCCGATAATCGAATATATTTCAATGGTACCTGGTCCTTCAAAACCTTTTAAGTAGAGTACCCCATCATTGAAAAATACATTTTTTTCAACTTGCGTTGCTTTTTTGATTGTCGTAGTTTTGGAAAATGAAATAGTGGATGCCTGTAGATCAGCAATATTAAATAGTAAAACAAAAATGAGTAGTTTTTTAATCAACAGCTTCAAATATCCTGCAAATTAAGAATAATTTAAGAGTTATTAAAATATTTTCAACAATTTAACGTGCACAAAATCAAACAATTAAATAATTTATTAAGAAATTTGCTTCGAATTATTAACAAACACACAATAAAAAGTAAAAACATCGTTTTGACGAGCTATCGATTTTTGACGTTTTCTGTTGCCTTTTTACCTTTTGTATATGGGTGTACGCAATGGGGTCCTGAAAATGACGAAGTGTTGGCGCGTGTAGGAACTGATTATCTCTATCGCGACGATTTAATAGCGGAATTTAACTTTTTTGAAAACGAATCGGATAGTATTTTAAAATCCAGGTCATTTATTGATTCTTGGGCACGCGAAAAAATTTTAATAGGACAAGCCCAAGTCAATTTACCCACCTCTGAAATCAAGAAACTGGAACAACTCATAGCGGCATATAAAACCGATCTTTACGCCAACACCTATCGAAAATCTTTAGCTAATAAAAGTATCGATACACTGGTCCCCACTAAAGAAATAGATTCCTTTTTACAAAACAACAAAGAGGTTTTTAAACTGAAAGCACCACTGTATCAAGTCCGATATATCCACTTGCCCTCCGACAACGTAGACCAAAATGAAATTCAAAGAAGTTTTCAACGTTTTAATAAATCAGATCGATTTTTTTTGGACTCGCTGTCCTTCCAATACAGCAGTTACATTCTTTCTGATAGTTTGTGGATCAATCGAAGTAACTTGACCTCTAGTGTTCAATTTTTAAATCAGGAGAATTACAGAAATTATATAAAAAAATCACAATTCTTTAAAATTCAAGACACATTGGGGGTATATTTGTTTTTTGTTAAAGATTATCTGGAAAAGGGAGAGCTCGCTCCAAGAGAAGTACTAGAATCCACGATAAAAAACATGATACGGAATCAACGAAAATTAAAATTTACCAAACAATTTGAAAAAGAGATTTTACAAGATGCATTGCAATCCAAGACTTTTGAAATTTATTAGTTTTATTTTACTTCTTAGTTTTTCCTTTAGTCCACTTTGGGCACAAGACGATCAGTTGGCCAGCAGGATTAAAGTAGATGGTGTTTCTTCGGTAGTGGGTGACTATGTGATCTTAGAGTCCGATATCGACAAAACATTAATTGAAATGAAATCCCAAGGAATTTCTACGCAGGGCATATCGAGATGTCAACTGTTGGGGAAATTAATGGAAGACAAACTCTATGCGCATCATGCGGTTCAGGACAGTTTAGAAATTAGCGTTGAGGAAATTTACAGTACAGTAGACCAGATTATCGACAATTTTACCCAACAGCTGGGATCCATAGAGAAGGTTTTGGAATTTTACAATAAAAGTGATGAATCGAGTTTTCGACAAGAAATTTTTGAAATAAACAGAATTCAAAAATTATCTTCCATGATGCAGGCAAATATTGTTGAAGATGTAGAAGTCACACCAGAAGAAGTGCGTTTGTTTTTTGAATCCATTCCCAAAAACGAACTCCCCACTTTTGGGACTGAGTTGGAAATCTCCCAAATTGTTATTGAACCCGAAGTAAGTGAGGCCGAGCAAAATCGAATTACCAATCAATTGAAGATCTTTAGAGAGGATATTTTAGAACGGGGATCTAGCTTTGCCTCAAAAGCGATCTTGTATTCTCAAGACCCTGGTTCCAGATCTACTGGTGGGAAATACACACTACACAGAAAGCGTCCACGTATGGTAAAAGAGTTTCGAGATGAGGCTTTTAGCCTTGAAGAAGGGGAAATTTCAGAGCCCTTTAAATCCGATTTTGGGTGGCACATTCTAAAGGTTGACAAAATCCGTGGTCAAGAGGTGGATGTGCGTCATATTTTGCTCACTCCAAAAATAGAGCCCAATCAATTGCAAGATGCCAAAAAGAAATTGGATACCTTGAGAAAACGCCTGATCAATGAAGAAATTACTTTTCCAGATGCTGCCTTGCTTTTTTCTGACGAAAAAGAAACTAAATTTAACGGAGGGGTATTGATTAACCCACAAACTGGAGATACCCGTTTCGAGCTCACGAATTTAGATCCTGTGCTTTACAGCCAAATCAGAAACTTGAAAGACGAAGAAATTTCATTACCCCTTATCGAGGAAGATCGTTCTGGTTTAAAGAAATATAAAATTTTAAAGGTGAGTAATCGGTATGACGAACATGTGGCTGATTATTCACTTGACTACTCCCGCATCAAGTCGCTGGCTTTAAAAGAAAAACAATTGAACATCATCAAGGAGTGGATGGCCGAAAAAATTGAAAGTACGTACGTAAATGTAAACCGTGACAGTCGATCTTGTGACTTTTCAAACAATTGGCTTAAAAACTAATTATTTAAAATATTTTAGAGGCACCCAAAGCATCCCAAAACACTCTCCCTTTTCTTTGTGACTATTCTTGTGGTGTATTTTGTGTGCTCTTCGAATTCCTCGGGCGTATTTGCTATTTGAGTTTCTAAACAATTTAAATCTTTGATGGATAAAAATGTCATGCACCATAAAATAAGTTAACCCGTAAAGAAAAATACCCAAAGCAATAGGAAGTCCCAACCAAAACCCTGCTTCTCCCCACAGGATTACAAAAATTGAACTGACTAGGGCATAAAAAATAAAAAAGAGATCATTGCGTTCAAACCAGGACTTGTGATCCTTGATGTGGTGATCTTTATGGAGCGACCACAAGAAACCGTGCATGATGTATTTGTGCGAAAACCAAGCTACAAATTCCATGAATACAAAGGTCAACAAAACGATAAAAGTCCAGAGGAGTGTCATAGGGTTAAAGAAGGTTTAATCGATATTTCACATAACTACGTGCAAATACGGTCATTTTTTGATAATTCGGAACACGAATTCTTGTTTTTTGGATGTTTAGAGATGGGGTTTGCTTTAGTTTGGCAAGCAGTTTCGTGTAGTACTTATAGGCAGTGTATACACCAAAACGCGCCTCCGTTGGCAGTTTAAAAATCCCTTCCAAAGCCTTTGCAAAGTCGCTTTCAATTTCTTCTATAATTGCGGACTTTGAGGTTTCATCAAATTGATTAAAATTGACATTGGGAAAATAAGTGCGTTCCAAGTCTTCAAAGTCGTTTTTTAGGTCTCTGAGAAAATTGACTTTTTGAAAAGCAGAGCCCAACGCCATTGCGGCAGGTTTTAAACTTTCGTATTGTGCAGTATTTCCTTTGACAAATATTTTCAAACACATCAAACCAACAACATCGGCAGAGCCGTAGATGTAGTCTTTGTATTCTTGATCGTTTTCATAGACCTTCTTTTCTAAATCCCAGCGCATACTTCGCATAAATGCAGCGATTAATTCTCGGTCAATATCGAATGCATTAACCGTCTTTTGAAACGCGTTAAGAATGGGGTTTAAATTTATTTTGTGGTCTAAACCGTGATACAAGTCGGCTTCAAATCGGTCCAAAAGCTCTTCCTTAGGGTACTCGTGGAACGAATCTACTATTTCATCAGCGAAGCGAACAAAACCGTAAACGTTATACACATGGTTTCGTATGCTAGGGTGTAGCATTTTTGTGGCCATTGAGAAAGAAGTGCTGTAAGATTGGGTTACAATTTTACTACAGTCTTCTGAGACCGTGTCAAAAAGGTGTTTCATAGCAGTATCGTTTTAATATAGTATCCTAAAACGAGATAAAGGTAAACAAATCTCCTAAAAGATTAAACAAAAACGCCTTCTGAAAAATATTTGAAAATAAACGACTCTACAGAACGGTACATTTCTATTTGTTCTGGGAGCTCTTCCTTGACGATTTCAACCTGTTGAGGGCCAAACAAAATTAACTTAGATTTTTGATTTTCAAGTAGTTGTTTGTGGAAATCTTTAAGAAACGGCATGATTTCTTCTTTGTTTGGTTCTACGGTTAGGTAGCTCACAAAATTGAAAGTGGTGTCGTAGCTGTATAAGGTTTGTAGGCTAGAGGATTGTAACGATTGACCTAAAAATATGGTGCGGTAACTTTTAGAAAGAATTAAAAAATTCAAGTAGAGAATTCCCAATTCGTGTATTTCGTTTTCTGGTAAAAACAGAACAAATATGGGTTGGTCTTCGTTTTTCGCTTTGTCTCTTTGAAGACGTTCTGTCTGTAAGTAAATTTTCTGTTTGACGAGATTGGTGATAAAATGTTCATGCGTTGGGGAAATGGCTCCCGTTTGCCATAATATACCGAGCTCTTTCATCAACGGCATAAAGATTTGCATAAAGATATACTCAAAATCGTGGTGCTGCTGAATTTCTTCGTAGTTACTGTCAAATAGTTCGTAATCGAAGTTGATCATGGCCAATTTGAATGCGTTGATCGAGAGCTGTTCGGAGTTTGATTTTAAGGCAATGCTTCGAACCAATTTCGGAATTTCATCGGCATTGAGGCTGGCTATTTTCGAAATTTTAAAACCGTGGTTGTACAATAAGGTAACGTTGAGTAGCTTCCTCAGACTGTCCAGACTGTAACGTCTGATGTTGGTATCTGTCCGTTCGGGTTCAAGCAGATTGTATCTTTTTTCCCAAATTCTTAGTGTGTGTGCCTTAATCCCAGAGAGATTTTCGAGATTTTTGATGCTGAAGTTGCTTTTTACCCTATCCATATGTTCAAAACTCATTATAAAAGCTTAAACAAATTTAGTGATTTTATTTCACATAAGGAAATGTGCGCACGAGAAGACTCGAACTTCCACGGGAAAAATCCCACTAGCCCCTCAAGCTAGCGCGTCTACCAATTCCGCCACGTGCGCAAAAAATTCTGGAATACGTGTGACTTGGCTGGGTCTCGAACCCAGGACCCTCTCCTTAAAAGGGAG
>DBBQ01000034.1:29161-53469 GCA_002292265.1 Flavobacteriaceae bacterium UBA980
CTCTACCAACTGAGCTACCGAATCATTTTGAGGCTGCAAATATAATTATCAAATATGTATTTTTCCACCTGAATTGGTATAAATTTACATCCGCATTCAAAATTTGATGAAAACCACACAAATAGTCTTGTTAGGATACATGGGAAGCGGGAAGACCGCTGTCGGGGAGTCGTTACATAAGCAACTTCAAATGGAGTTTTTGGACTTAGATTACTATATAGAACAGAAATTCAATACCCCAGTAACAGCAATTTTTGAACAAAAGGGAGAACTTTTCTTTAGAGCCGAAGAACGAAATGCATTGGAAGAATTGCTTCAGCGGGACACCCCTTTAATCCTTTCCTTAGGTGGAGGAACTCCTTGCTATTATGACACTATGGAGTATTTAAAAGGTTTCGACAAGCTGAAGACGTTTTATCTACAAACTGGAATAGGGACACTTAGCGAACGTCTTGAAAAGGCTAAAAGAACAAGACCCTTACTCGCGCATTTAAAAGATTTAGATCAAATTAAAGAGTTTGTTGGGAAACATTTGTTTGAACGAAATCCGTTTTATTTACAAGCCGACTACAAAATCGTTACAGACCACAAATCCGTGGAAACGGTAGCCTTAGAAATTCAAAACACTCTAACTTAAATAGATTCCCGCTTGGTCTCCCTCAAGTTCAACGCGTATGTGTTCATTGATGGAAGTAGATAGGGAAATACCTTTAAAATCGGCTTTTATGGGAAATTTTTTATGGTTTCTATTGACCATTACTGCCGTTTTTATTCGTTTTACAGGGATTTGCAAAAAGTATGCAACAGCGTAAATCAATGTACTTCCTGTATTGAGTACGTCGTCAACAATAACAAGCGATTGATTCTTGAGTTCCTTTAGCGGTACATCACTTTCAATGCGGTTGAGCGGATTTTTTTTATCGATTGTCAAGGTTACATAATGCGGCTTTAGAGGACTGATTTTTTCAATCGCTGCTCCCAAAAGTTTACTTAAAGATCCTCCCCTTGATCCAATCCCGACAATGACAATATTTTTTTCATCGAAGTTGCTTTCATAAACTTGATACGCAATCCGTTTAATACTGGACTGGATTTCGTTCGCATCTTTAATTTTATTTCCTAGTACTGCCATAGTTCAAATGTAAGACTTAATCCTCAAAGGATTCATCGAGAAGAATTTCATCTAAATCCCGGCGTTCCTTTTTGGCAGGCCGACCCGTTCCTTTATCACGAGAGACCTGTGCAGCTAGTTTTTTTAACGCTTCTTGTTCCACAAGATCCTTAGCTGTTTTTTCGATTGCATAGAGTCCAACCAATTTTGCGCCAACACGACTCTTCGGTAAATCCATTACCTCAAAGCTACGCCAGAGTTGCTCTTTCCTGACACTGATGAGATCCAAGGGTAAAACCTCTCGAGAAGGTTTTACTTTTTGTTCATTGATTAAAATCTGCCCTTTCTTGCACGCCGTAGTCGACATATTCCTGGACTTGAACAATCGAATGCACCATAAATATTGATCGATACGCATACTTAAAACTTCGTTAAGATTATCTACAAAAATAAAGTAAAATTGTATCTTGCAGCCCTTTAAAAAACAGTAATCTTGAAAATAAAACTGATTTACATCGCTTTGCTGACTACCGTGATTTTTTCTTGTAAAAAAGATGATGTAGAAGTGGAACCCCCTCGGGAAGTGAGTGAACAAGTCATCACTGACGAACAAAGTTTAGAAGATTTCTTATCCACACACTTTTACAACTACGAAGATTTTGAGGATCTGAATTCACAACCTGAACTTGAAATCGACACGATAAGCGGAGACAATGCAGGGAAAATCCCCTTGATCGACCAAGTAAGTAAAGAGATTATTCAGTTACAAACCCTTGACGGTTCGCTTATCGATCATCCGATTTACACTTTGATCGCTCGAGAGGGTAGTGGTGTGAGCCCCTCTTTAGCAGATTCAACGTATCTTTCTTATGAAGGTATTTTACTAAATAAGGTGCGATTTGATCGTTCCTCTGCACCCATTTGGTTTGATCTTACAGGCTTGGTTAGAGGATTCAGAGAAGGGATTACAGCTTTGAAGTCGGGTGAATTTACCGTAGACGAAAACAACATTCCAATTTTTTCAAACTACGGCCAAGGGGCAATCTTTATGCCTTCTGCTCTAGGTTATTACAGCTCTGCTACGGGTATTATTCCTGCCTATTCTCCTCTAATTTTTAAAGTGGATTTGTATTTGGTGGAGCAAACGGATCACGACGGAGACGGCATCCCTTCAAGTGATGAATATGATCTTAACGGCGACGGAATTCCTGACGATACAGATGAAGACGGTCTACCCGACTTCTTGGACGTAGATTAATTAAAAACGATAGGAAAGTCCCAAGCTCCAAGTATTTGATCGGGTGTCTACCCGTCCTGAAATTGGGATTCCATTCTGTTCCAATAAAGTCAACTCATTTGGATTTATTCCTCGGTCAAAACGCACGTCGGCATTAAGTGGACCTAGATGCGTACGAACTCCCAAATGAAGCCCTATAGAGGTGTTTTGTTCAATGGCTGTGAAGGTAACGTCCTCGATCTCGGGTTCGAAGTTGTACTGTAACGTAGGACCGGCAAAAACACTAAGTATCGGAAGTACTTTAAACCCCAGAGAAACAGGGGCTTCCAAACGTGATTGGGTCAAGGAAAGTGAATCAAAGTTCGTATTGAGATAGGAAAATTGCAACTCGGGTCTCAGATATAAAAAAGCCAAATCCAAGGAAACATAACTCCCAATAAAATAGCCTGTCATATTCTCTTCGATTTCACCTAGGGAAGCCAAATCTGAAGTAGCGTCGGTGATCGACCCAGAAGCGCTTAAATGAATTCCTGCTTTTACTCCGTATTCAAATTGAGCAAACATTAAATTGAAAAAGAAGAGCAGTGATAAGAAAAGGGCGGTTTTTGCAAACATGAGTTTTAGATTTAGATTCGTTTTCGAACAGCGTGTACCTTTTGCACAATCGCGTTTTTGTTTAGCCCGTATTTTTCCATCAATTGGGCGGGTGTTCCCGATTCCCCAAAGGTATCTTGTGTTGCCACAAACTCCATAGGACAAGGATTTTTAGTAGCGAGAAGACGGGCAATGCTTTCTCCCATACCCCCTAAATAGTTGTGCTCTTCCGCACTGACCAAACATCCTGTTTTCTGAACGGAGTTTAGGATGATCTCATCGTCCAAGGGTTTGATGGTGTGTATGTTTATAACTTCTGCTGAAATACCTTCTGTTGCGAGTTCTTTGGCAGCTTCTAGGGCTTCCCATACCAGGTGTCCCGTGGCTACAAGAGTCACATCCCTCCCAGGTTGGAGCAAGATCCCTTTTCCGATTTCAAAGCCCAAATCTTCCGGGGTAAAGTTCGGAACCGAAGGGCGGCCGAAACGCAAATAAACCGGCCCTTGATGTTCCGCAATAGCGAGGGTAGCGGCTTTGGTTTGGTTAAAATCACAAGGATTGATAACCGTCATTCCAGGCAGCATTTTCATTAAACCAATATCTTCTAAAATTTGGTGGGTAGCTCCATCTTCTCCTAGAGTTACTCCCGCATGCGAAGCACAAATTTTTACATTTTTATCAGAATAGGCTATGGATTGTCGGATTTGATCGTACACGCGACCAGTAGAAAAATTGGCAAAGGTTCCCGTAAATGGAATTTTACCACCGATGGTCAGACCCGCAGCGATCCCCATCATGTTGGCCTCGGCTATACCGACTTGGAAAAAGCGATCTGGATTTTCATCGATAAAGGTTTGCATTTTGAGTGAACCGATAAGGTCGGCACAAAGCGCAACTACATTGGGATTGGTTCTTCCCAGTTCTGCCAATCCTACGCCAAAACCTGAACGTGTATCTTTATTTCCTTGATTTGTATATGTACTCATTTGTTTTTTTTATTAGTAGTCTCCTAGAGTCTCCTCATTTTGTGCGAGCGCCTCGGCCAGTTGTTCGTCATTGGGTGCCTTCCCATGCCAAGCGTGCGTGTGCATCATAAAGTCCACACCGTTCCCCATTTCGGTTTCCAGTAAGACCGCCAAGGGTTTTCCCTGTCCCAGTTTTGATTTTGCCTCCTGTAACGTATCCACTATGTGAGGTATCGAATTTCCTTCTTTCAAGGTTAAAACCTCCCATCCAAAGGCTTCAAACTTGGCTTTTATACTTCCCATTGGAAGGACTTCGTCTGTACTACCATCAATTTGCTTGCCATTTAGGTCTATAGTTGCAATCAGATTATCTACTTTTTTAGCAGCGGCAAACATAAGCGCTTCCCAATTTTGTCCTTCCTGTAATTCTCCATCTCCCATCAAAACATAAACTGTTTTGGGATCGCGATTTAATTTTTTGGTTAAAGCAGCTCCTAAAGCGACGGATAAACCTTGCCCTAAAGACCCCGATGCGATACGAACCCCGGGAAGCCCTTCATGTGTGGTGGGATGCCCTTGGAGTCTGGAATTGATCAATCGGAACGTATTGAGTTCGTCAACAGGAAAAAAGCCCCGTCTAGAAAGAACACTGTAAAACACTGGAGAGATATGACCGTTGGATAAAAAGAAAACGTCTTCATTTTTTCCATCCATGGAAAAAGGAAGTGAAAAATCCATGAGCTCAAAGTACAAGGCGACAAAAAACTCCGTACAGCCCAAAGAACCACCGGGATGTCCCGAATTTACTTTGTGAACCATGCGCAGGATGTCTCGACGTACTTGAAGAGTTGTTTTTTCAAGAGTTTGGATATCTGACATTCGATTTTGTTTAATGCTCCAAAAGTAACGGAAGTCAAGGCATTATCAAAGGTCTTAATTCAAATTTTACAGGGTTTTTATACCGAGTAATTAACAATGTAAATCTCCTCGATTTTACTGAGTAGAGTACTATATTTGCAACCAATGGAATTCAATCTTTTAGCTACTGACACCCAAACTGGAGCACGTGCTGGAACACTCACTACAGCGCACGGGTCTATTCAAACTCCTATTTTTATGCCTGTGGGAACTGCGGCTACGGTAAAAGGAGTCCATCAGCGGGAACTGAAAAACGATATCGACCCGGATATCATTCTAGGAAATACGTATCATTTGTATCTGCGTCCGGGAACGGCTATTCTAGAACAGGCAGGAGGCTTGCATCAGTTTATGGGGTGGGACCGCCCCTTGTTGACAGATTCTGGCGGATATCAAGTGTATTCCCTTTCCGCCAATCGAAAAATAAAAGAAGAGGGAGTGAAGTTTAAGTCTCACATAGACGGATCCTATCATTTCTTTACCCCCGAACGTGCCATTGAAATTCAGCGTTCCATCGGTGCAGACATTATTATGGCTTTTGATGAATGCACGCCCTATCCCTGCGATTACAACTACGCCAAAACCTCTATGGAGCGTACCCATAGATGGTTAACCCGTTGTATAGCTGCGGATCAAGAATTGCCTCAATTGTACGATTACCCCCAGACGTTGTTTCCCATTGTTCAGGGTAGTGTCTATACCGATCTCAGAAAAGCTTCTGCTCATTTTATTGCGGAACAAGAAGCCCCTGGAAATGCCATTGGTGGACTTTCCGTGGGAGAACCCGCAGAGGAAATGTATGCCATGACCGATGCGGTCTGTAGCATCCTACCTCAAGACAAACCGCGCTATTTAATGGGAGTAGGAACACCCATCAATCTGTTGGAAAACATCGCGTTGGGCGTGGACATGTTTGATTGTGTGCTTCCTACTAGAAACGCCAGAAACGGAATGCTCTTTACTGCAGAAGGAACCTTAAACATCAAAAATAAAAAATGGGAAAACGATTTTTCTCCCATCGATCCTACAGGCTATTGTTTTGCAGATTTGGAATACACCAAAGCGTATGTAAGACATTTGTTTACAGTCAATGAAATGTTGGGAAAACAAATCGCAACTTTGCACAACCTAAGTTTTTACCTCTGGTTGGTTCGCGAAGCAAGAAAACATATCTTAGAGGGGAGCTTTGGACCTTGGAAAGAGAAAATGGTGCGTCAAATGCAAGTACGACTGTAAATGAAACTGATTGATTTTTATATCATTAAGCGTTATATCGGAACTTTTTCCGTGATGCTTTTGTTGTTTATTCCCATTGGAATCATGGTGGATTTGGCAGAAAAAATCGACAAGTTGAAGGAAAAAGAAGTTCCATTAGAAAGCATCCTCGAATACTACATTGATTTTACTTGGTATTTTGCCAACTTGCTTTTTCCTATTTTTCTTTTTCTCTCGGTGATTTGGTTTACCTCAAAATTGGCAAACAACACTGAGGTGATCGCTATTTTAAGTTCAGGAATTTCATTTTTTCGCTACTTGCGTCCTTTTTTACTTGGCGCTAGCTTCATCGCTGTTTTCGCCTTTTTTGCAGGGATGTTTATCGTACCCAAATCCAATCAAGGCTTTAATGATTTTCGCTATAAATATTTAGTCAAAAAAGAAGCGCGCGATACGGACAAAGTATTTCAGCAAATCAATGACAACGAATACATTTACGTCAATGATTACGATCCCATTCGAAAGCAGGCTTCTAATTTTACTTTGGAACATTTCCAAGGAAACACGCTAAAGTTTAAAATCAGCGCACGGAGAATTCGATGGATTGAAAAGGATAGTTTATTTCGACTTTCTAACTATAAAAAAAGAACGTTCCTGGGAGACGGAGAAGACTTTGAAGTGGAAATCCGAAAGGACACGATATTTGATTTTAAAATTTCAGATTTAGCTCCTGTAAACTACATTGCTGAAACCTTGACTTTTTCAGAGCTCAATGAATTTATAGAAGATGAAAAAGTACGGGGCTCCTCCTTGATTAACAGTCACCTGCTGGTGCGGCACAAACGTTGGAGTATTCCGGTATCCGCTTTTATCTTGACTTTGATTGCTGTAGCAGTAGCTTCTTTTAAGAGACGCGGGGGGATGGGAGTCAATCTCGCTTTCGGAATTGCTTTGGGTTTTCTTTTTATTTTCTTTGACAAGATTTTTGGTGTTTTGGTAAGTAAATCTACCTTTTCTCCTTTTCTAGCTGCCTGGTTGCCTTTGTTTCTATTTGGCATATTGGCTTTCTTTTTATTGAGACATGCGAAGCGATAGAGGGAAAAACCTTTTGATGTATCATTTTTTGGTCTTTATCTTCGGATTTGCCTCCATTTTAGGAGCTTTAATTTCAGTCAAAGCCCTGCCTTTAGTGATTTATCGTATGGTGATAGCTTCAATAGGTTTAGCCGTTTTCTTTGTTCTATTCCATCCCACTTATTTTCGGCTACACCGATCTATGTGGGGGAAGGTTATTTTAGGGGGGATTATTATTGGCACCCATTGGGTTACTTTTTTTTACGCGATTAAAGTTGCGGGAGTTTCTTTGGCCCTAAGCATGATGGCCACAGGGGCTTTAATTACAGCCCTTTTGGATCCTGTTTTTAGTAAGCGAAAACTTTTGGGTTACGAGGTGTTTTTTGGAGGACTTACAGCGGTGGGGATCGGGATTATTTATCAAGCGGAATTCGAACACCTTATCGGTATTTCGGTGGCCTTATTCTCCGCCTTTCTCTCCGCTCTGTTTACGATGCTAAACGGTCACATGGTGAAAAGCGCCCGACCCATTACCCTTTCTTTTTACGAGTTAGTCATTGGAAGTTTGATTGGAATAGGGGTTGCCTATTTCACCGATCAGCTTACAGCTGAGGCTTTTGCGTTGCAAGGATGGGACTGGCTGTGGCTTTTGCTTTTAGGTTTGGTAGGGACTTCTTTTGCCTTTAATCTATCCATACGGGTGATGAAGCATCTGTCTTCATTTACCATCATGATGGTGATCAACTTAGAACCCATCTACGGGATCTTACTCGCGCTTGCCATCTGGAATGAGAAGGCCTTTATGAGTACAAATTTTTACCTTGGTTTTGTCATTGTTATATCGGCCATTGTAATGAATGGAATTTATAAACATCGGAAAGAAGCGCAAAAAAAATCAGTCCAATTCTAAAGAATTTTTACATTTGTTACAGACAATTTCTTATGGAATATTTAGAGTTTGAATTACCTATCAAGGAACTTCATGATCAGTTGGACAAGTGTAAACTGATTGGAGCGGAAAGTGAGGTGGATGTCACCGAAACATGCACCCAAATTGAAAAAAAATTAGATAAAACAAAAAAAGAGATCTATGGAAATTTGACGGCTTGGCAGCGGGTTCAACTCTCGCGCCACCCCTCAAGACCCTATACCTTAGATTATATCAATGCATTGACTCAAGGCACTTTTTTAGAATTGCATGGAGATCGCAATGTGTTGGACGACAAGGCGATGATCGGAGGTTTGGGTAAAATAGACGATCAATCCTTTATGTTTGTGGGTACGCAAAAGGGGTACAATACCAAGACGCGCCAGTATCGAAATTTTGGGATGGCCAATCCCGAAGGCTACCGCAAAGCACTTCGTCTGATGAAGTCTGCAGATAAATTTGGGATTCCTATTGTCACGCTTATCGACACTCCGGGGGCTTTTCCAGGCTTGGAGGCAGAGGAACGCGGACAAGGGGAGGCGATTGCTAGAAACATCTATGAGATGATGTCCTTATCGGTTCCTGTTATTGTCATCATCATCGGAGAGGGAGCCTCAGGAGGCGCGCTCGGAATCGGGGTAGGAGATGAGATTTTTATGTTGGAAAACACTTGGTATTCCGTCATTTCTCCTGAATCTTGTTCTTCTATTTTATGGCGCAGTTGGGAACACAAAGAAGCGGCTGCTGAGGCCTTAAAATTGACTTCTAAGGACATGCTCAAGAATAAATTAATCGACAAGATCATTAAAGAACCTTTGGGAGGAGCTCATTTTGACCGAGAGGCAACTTACACCAATGTAAAAAAAGAAATCCTCAGCGCATTTAATCGCATTCAAAAGCTAAAACCTAAAGAACGGATTGACCAACGCCGTGAAAAATTCATTGCCATGGGTCGGATTTCGGAATAATTTTTTAGGTTTTTAACAAAATCGTATTACTTATGAACACCCCTTTCTTTAAAGATGGGGGATAACGAGTTTTTAATTGCACAGATAAACTGTGTACTTTCGTTTTATGGAAGAAAAGAAACCTATAGGATTAAAAAAAGTAGCCTCTCCCGCAGTGATCAATCTGCAACAGGGAAAAATTCCACCCCAAGCCTTAGATCTCGAGGAAGCTGTGTTGGGGGCGATGTTGATCGATAAAAAAGGGGTAGATGAAGTCATTGATATTCTCCAGCCCGAGGCGTTTTATAAAGCTGCACACCAGTATATTTTTGAGGCCATTTATCAATTGTTCCACGATTCTCAACCCATTGATTTATTGACCGTTTCTGCCGAATTACGCAAAGTAGGGAAACTGGAAGCCGTAGGAGGCGAATTTTATTTGGTACAACTTTCGCAGCGCGTAGCCTCCTCTGCACACATCGAATTTCATGCCCGAATCATTTTACAGAAATTTATTCAGCGCAGTTTGATTCGCATTTCCAATGAAATTATAGAAACGGCCTACAAAGACAGCACAGACGTATTTGATTTGTTGGACGAAGCTGAATCCAAACTCTACGACGTCACTCAGGGGAACATCAAAAAATCTTCTGAAACCGCACAAAATTTGGTTTTAGAAGCTAAAAAACGAATCGAAGATATTTCCAAGCGGGAAGGACTGAGTGGGGTCAGTACAGGTTTTGAAAAACTGGACAAGCTCACCTCTGGATGGCAACCCAGTGATTTGATCATCATCGCAGCCCGACCCGGGATGGGGAAAACTGCGCTCACCCTTTCCATGGCGCGAAACATGGCAGTTACCAAAGAAATTCCTGTAGCCTTTTTCTCCCTGGAGATGTCTTCAGTACAATTGATCACTCGACTGATTTCTTCCGAAACCGGCCTTTCATCAGAAAAGTTGAGAACGGGGAAACTCGCCGATCACGAATGGCAGCAACTCAATGTTAAGGTCACCGATTTAGAAAAAGCCCCCTTGTATATCGACGATACCCCTTCTTTATCGATTTTTGATTTACGTGCAAAGGC
This sequence comes from Flavobacteriaceae bacterium UBA980, assembly GCA_002292265.1. GTDB lineage: Bacteria > Bacteroidota > Bacteroidia > Flavobacteriales > Flavobacteriaceae > MS024-2A. Next base: position 39,237 of record DBBQ01000034.1, read on the forward strand.
ACGACGTCTGTCTTCCCAACACGGAATAAAGTTGATCATCGTAGATTATTTGCAACTGATGACAGCAGGCTCCAGCAGCAAAGCTGGGAATCGAGAACAAGAAATTTCTACGATTTCAAGAAACTTAAAGGCCCTCGCCAAAGAGCTGGACATTCCAGTGATCGCCTTGTCCCAATTATCTCGTGCGGTAGAAACCCGAGGAGGAACCAAGCGACCCATGCTTTCCGATTTGAGGGAGTCTGGAGCTATTGAACAGGACGCGGATATTGTTTCTTTTATTTATCGTCCAGAATACTACAACATTGACGAGTGGGATGATGAAGAACGGACTCCATCGCAAGGGCAGGCGGAATTTATCGTCGCCAAACACCGAAATGGGGGACTGGATAACATCCGTATGAAATTTGTGGGACACCTCGGTAAATTTGAAGATTTAGATACTTTTGATGCCCCGTTTGAATTTCAGTCTAAAATGAATACAGACGGCAATCAGATTCCTACGAGTAACTTGCCAAATCCAGATGACGTTTTTGGTTCTTTGGATGATGGAGAGCTCAATGACGACGCTCCCTTTTAATATCAATTAAAGATCGAGTTCCAGCATCAGGTCGGTTTGTGAGTCACTGCCCAACACAAAGGTATGCTTGTCAAAAACCGTTAAACCAAGTTTTTTGTAAAATGCCAATGCGGGGGAGTTGTGCTCCCAAACTCCCAACCATAGTTTTCGGTACCCTTTTTCTTTTCCCAAGGCTACGGCTTTTTCAAACAGCACTTTACCTAGTCCCTGTCTTTGAAAATCTTTGAAGAGATAAATACGTTCTACCTCAAAGGCTGTTCCAGTTCCCACTGTTTCGCGTTGTGCCGACTCAAAATTCAACTTTAGATAACCTGCTAGGCGGTCTTTGTAATACGCAAAGTAAAAATTAGAATGGGCGTGTTCTAACTCTTTTTTTAATTGAGAGGTACTCATTTGATTGTTCAGGTACTCTTGCATATCGGCTTCCGTATTTTGAGCGCCGAAGGTTTCTATAAAGGTTTGAACAGACAACTTTTGCAGCAGCTTTACATCATCTATGGATACTGGGATGAGTTCTAAAAGCGACATTTTTAGATCCGAATTCCTTTAGTTCGCAGATCCGTTTTTAGCTGATCGGGGTTTTTAAAATGAATCGTTTGAATTCCCAAGGCAGCAGCAGCAGCAATGTTCCGCGCATTGTCATCGATAAAGAGGGAGGCCGGGGCTTCTAAACTAAACCGTTCAAGTGTGGTTTGATAAATTTCTGGAAAGGGCTTTCGGGTTTGTTCTGTGCCTGATACTACAATGCCTTCAAACCAATGTAAAAAGTCAAATCGCGCTAAAGCGATAGGGAAGGTCTCTGCACTCCAGTTGGTCAAGGCCACCACGCGATAGTCGGGATGGTCCACCAATTTTTTCAAGAGAGCTACCGTACCTGCGATGGGTCCGCCCAACATCTCTTCCCAGCGGCCGTAGTACATGCGGATCCGTGCTTCCTGTTCTGGAAATAAAGCCACACGATCTTCCGTAGCTTGGGCCAGGGGATAGCCTGCGTCTTGGTTTTCGTTCCAATCGAAGGTACAGACCTCGTCATAAAAACGTTGCATTTTTTTTCGATCTCCTCCAAATTCATCTAAAAAAACATAATCGGGATTCCAATCCACCAAGACGCCACCCAAATCAAAAATAATGTTTTTCACTTCCATACTATTCGGTTTTATCTTGTTGTCCCATGCTCATCAGATAGGCCTTTAAAAAAGAGTCGAGCTGTCCGTTCATTACAGCGTCAACATCGGTCATTTCGTGTTGGGAGCGCACGTCCTTGACCAATTTGTAGGGATGCATCACATAATTTCGGATTTGAGATCCCCATTCGATTTTCTTTTTTGCGGCTTCAATTTCATCTCGGGCGGCTAATTTTTTCTGCAATTCAATTTCGTACAACTGAGAGCGTAAGAGTTGCATCGCCTTGTTTTTATTTTCCAATTGAGAACGGGTCTCTGAATTTTCGATAATGATACCCGTAGGGTGGTGGCGCAGTCGGACTGCCGTTTCCACTTTGTTTACGTTTTGCCCTCCAGCACCGCTGGCACGCATGGTTTCCCAAGTGTAGTCAGAGGGATTGATGTCAATTTCGATGTTGTCGTCCACTAAGGGATATACATAGACCGACACAAAGGACGTATGTCGTTTAGCATTGCTGTCAAAGGGAGAAATCCGAACCAAACGGTGGACGCCATTTTCTCCTTTTAGCCATCCAAAAGCAAATTCACCCTCCAGCTCTAGGGTCACGGTTTTTATTCCCGCAACATCTCCTGATTGGTGGTTTAACTCTCGAATTTTATAGCCTTGTTTTTCACCCCACATCAAGTACATCCGCATCAGCATTGCGGCCCAGTCGCAACTCTCGGTTCCTCCCGCACCTGCAGTGATTTGCAAGACGGCACTCAAATCGTCCCCCTCTTCGGACAACATATTGCGGAATTCCAGATTTTCGAGAAGTTCCAAAGCAGTTTCGTGCACTGCGGTCACTTCTTCCTGCGTGGCGTCTCCGCTTTTTTCAAATTCCAGTAAAACTTCGAGTTCTTCCGCCTGCTGCTGAATGGCGTTGTAGTCCGTGACCCATTTTTTGAGGTTCCGTAGTTGCTTCATATGTGCCTCTGCAGCTTGGGCATCGTTCCAAAAGTCGGGAGCTAGGGTTTTCTCTTCTTCGTTTTGAACTTCGATTTCTTTGGCATCAATGTCAAAGATACCGCCTTAAGGCACCCAGGCGTTCCATTAAATTTTTATACTGATCTGTAGAGATCATTCTTTTGTTTTTTCAAAAATAGGGGAATTCTTTGTAATTCTTGTGCAATTTAGAAGTTCTATCCTCCTCTTTATCATTCTTAAAAACGCCCTTTATATATAATAAATAAGTTCAGTCTTTTTTGACTGTTTAATTCAATTTTTTTCAGGTTTTACTCAATTTTTTTATCCGATATAGGGTTGTGGAGAATCTATTTTATCTACTTTAAACCTAATTAATACGTATCCCAAATCCTGCCATGAAAAAAAGTATTCTCTTTTTCGGCTTCTTTTTTATCTACCTCGTCCAAAGTTTTGGGCAGTGTTCGTGTTCAGGTACCTTTTATTATTTAGATAGTGACGAGGATGGCTACCCTGATAAATGGCAATCAGCAGACGCAGGTGCTGCATACACTGATCATATTGACTCAGGCTGCGGAGAAGGAATAGCCGGAAATATTATTTTCAGTTGCACAAGGCTTACGGTAAATACACTACAAATCATGTTGAAGACTGTAGTGAAAATGATCCCAATGTCTGGAGAACAAATTCCTGGTACACTGACGAAGACGGAGACGGAGCCTACGGTACTCGGCATTCGGGCTGTCAAACACCTCCGTCCGATTCCACAAGATGGGTTACGAAATAGGACGGTTTACTTCTACTGGTGCGATAGGAAACAGCAGGCAGCTTCTGGCAGGAGGGTTGGCGTCTCTAGTGGGACTATTGGTTTCCAGAGGACTAGACAAACGCTACAAAAAAGCATTTGATCAATACAATAGCCGACAAGCTCCAAAATCAACTAAAAAGGTAAGTCTAGTCGGATCCAATCAAGGGTTGGGGATTCAGATTCGGTTTTGACTTTTTACATCCCCTAGATCCATTTAAACCATCTCATTAGTTTTTAGTAGTTTTATCCTGCTTAAATACAAACGATGAAAAAAACGGGATTTCTAGTTGCGATCGCCTTACTTTTCCAGGTCAATGCTTTGGCTCAAAATAAAAACAAGACAAAAACACCCTCTGTTTTGGAGCATACTCAGGCCTATACGGGTTTTTTTGATTTTAACTATGACGAAAAAAAGGATGCCATTTATCTGACGGTAAAGGAGTTGGACAAGGAATTCCTGTATGTCAATAGTTTGAGTGCAGGAATTGGCAACAACGACCTCGGTTTGGACCGAGGGCAGTTGGGTAATGAACGGGTGGTTTCTTTTTCCAAATCGGGAAACAAACTGATGCTGATTCAACCCAACCTGCGCTATCGTTCTACTTCGGACAACCCGTTGGAGCAGCGTTCCATCAAAGAAGCCTTTGCCAAGTCCGTTTTGTTTGGTTTCCCGATTGAAGAAACAACAAAGGACGGTTATGTAATTGATCTAACTCCCTTTTTGATGAAAGATGCGCATGGGGTCGCCCAGCGGTTAAAGCAAACAAAGCAAGGATCCTTTAGTGTCGACAAAAGTCGATCTGCGGTTTCATTACCCAGGACCAAAGCCTTTCCTAAAAACATTGAGTTTGATATGATGTTAACTTTTGCGGGGAATGCAACGGGAAGTTTGGTCCGTTCCGTAACACCCACCCCCGATGCTGTGACTGTACACCAACATCATTCCTTTGTAGCACTTCCTGACAACAACTACAGTCCACGCGAGTTCGACCCCCGTTCGGGAGCCAATGCGATGACCTTTTACGACTATACAACTCCAGTGAGCGAGCCGACCAAAAAGCAATACATCTACCGTCACCGTTTGGAAAAGAAAGATCCTTCGGCAGCTGTAAGTGAAGCGGTGGAACCCATCGTTTACTATTTGGATAACGGTACGCCAGAGCCGGTCCGATCTGCTCTTTTGGAAGGGGGGCAATGGTGGAATCAGGCTTTTGAAAGTATCGGTTTTAAAGACGCTTTTCAAGTAAAAATACTTCCAGACGATGCAGACCCTCTGGATGTGCGTTACAATGTCATTCAATGGATTCATCGTTCCACCAGAGGGTGGAGCTACGGTTCCAGTGTTTCCGATCCGCGCACAGGAGAGATTATCAAAGGACACGTCAGCTTGGGAAGTCTTCGTATCCGTCAAGATTTTATGATCGCCTTGGGACTTTTAGAAGCCCCCTTTGCAGAAGGAGCCAATAAAGAAAACGAAGCCTTGGAAATGGCGTTGGCGCGGATCCGACAGCTTTCGGCTCACGAAATAGGACACACCCTTGGATTTGCGCACAATTTTACTTCCAGTGCCAAAAACCGAACCTCGGTAATGGACTATCCACACCCGAATATCGAAATGCAAGGAGATCAGATTTCCATTGCCAACGCGTACGAAGTGGGCATTGGTGATTGGGACAAGGTTACCGTAGCTTATGCCTACAGTGACTTTCCAGAAGGTACTGATGAAAAGGAAGCGTTGAATGCTGTTATCGATCAAAGTGCAGTAGCGGGGCACCGTTTTATTTCTGACAGCGACGCGCGCCCCATTGGAGGGGCTCATCCCAAAGCCCATTTGTGGGACAATGGAGTAGTAGCCACAGACGAACTGGTCCGTTTGATGAAAATCCGAAAACAGGCGCTAGGACAGTTGTCTTTAGACCACCTGCGCGAGGGAGAACCCTACAGTACCTTGGAAGATCGTTTTGTGCCGATGTATTTATTACACCGCTATCAAGTAGAGGCAGTCGTTAAATTGATTGGGGGAGTAGATTATGACTATGCGGTAAAGGGATCCCAGAATTATCAGGTTCAAGTGGTGGACGCAACCACTCAGCGAAATGCGCTTTTGGGGTATTTGAATGCCTTGGCCCCTGATGCTTTAGCGATTCCTGAAACCTTACATCCCCTTTTACTACCCCGTTCTTTTTCCAATCCCAGAACAAGAGAAAACTTCCTCTCACAAACAGGAGTTGCCTTTGATTATTTGGGAATAGCCCACAGCCTTAGTGATGCTTTAATTGGGATGTTACTGCATCCTGATCGCGCCAACCGTTTGGTAACGCAATACGGTTTTGATGCAAATCAACTTTCTTTAAAAGAAATGTTAGACACTTTAGTCGATTCCCATTTTAAGGTAAAGCCACGGGATCCTCATCAAGCTCAACTCAACGATCTAGTCAAGTCCACTATTTTAAAGCACCTCATGTACCTCGGACAACAACCCGATGCTAACCCCATTGTTAAAGCTCTTGTTGTTAAGCAACTGGTCGCTTTGGACCGGTGGTTGGCCGGACAGGAAGATGAAGGTTTTTCAGAGGTGTATCGCATGCAAATCGATCGTTATTTTGAAGCCCCTGCTGATTTTCAACCTCCCACCCCCAAGCGCCTTCCCGATGGATCGCCAATTGGGTCGTATTCTTGTGATTTTTAAACGATGGTTGTCAATTTAATTAGCGATACCGTAACCCAACCCGCGCCCGGCATGCTGGAAGCCATGTTTCGTGCAAAAGTAGGTGACGATGTCTTTAAAGAAGACCCTTCCGTAAATGCCTTTGAAGAAGAAGTGGCAGCTCTTTTTGGAAAAGAAGCCGCACTGTTTTTCCCCTCAGGGACTATGACCAACCAAACGGCGATTAAATTGCACACCCAACCCGGAGAGCAACTGATTTGTGATCACTACGCCCACATCTTTAATTACGAAGGGGGAGGCGTGAGTTTCAATTCGGGGGTTTCCTGTAAAATGATTCAAGGGGATCGCGGTAGAATTACGGCCGAACAAATCGAAGCCTGTATCAACCCTCCCGATTTTTACCACAGCCCTCGAACGCGTTTGGTGTGTTTAGAAAACACCACCAACAAAGGGGGAGGAGCAGTTTACGATTTGGAAGAGATCAAAAAAATTCGCGCCCTGTGTGATCGAAAAAATTTAGCACTGCACTTGGATGGCGCACGGCTTTGGAATGCCTTGGAAGTAACTGGAGAAGATCCAAAAGAATACGGAGCTTTGTTTGACACCATCTCGCTTTGTTTCAGTAAAGGCTTGGGCTGTCCTGTGGGTTCGGTATTGGTCGGATCTCGAGAACAATTGCATGAAGCACTGCGGATACGAAAGCTTTTTGGTGGAGGAATGCGTCAAGCGGGCTATTTGGCAGCTGCAGGGAGCTATGCCTTAAAGCACCATCGTAAAGATCTGAGTCTAGATCACAAACGAGCCAAAGAAATTGCTGAAGTTCTAGAAAACTGTTCTTTTGTACATAAGATTCAGCCTGTTACTACTAATATCATTATTTTTTCATTGAAAAGCGATTATGACGAAGTACAGTTTGTTCAAGAACTAAAAGAAAAACAAATCCTAATCATAGGACTAGGAAAAGGAAAATTGCGAATGGTTACCCATCGGGATTATACTCAGGAGCACCACACGTATTTGTTAACAACTTTATCAAAAATGGAAGTTTATGCGTAAGACTATTTTAATCACAAGTATGATTTTTGCTTTTTCAGCTTGTAAAAAGAAAATTGCAATGAATTTTGACACGACAATTAAATCTCCCGTAGCGGAGAAAATTCCCTATCAGTTAAAAAAACACGACGATATCCGAGTAGATGACTACTACTGGATGAAAGAACGTGAAAATCCGGAGGTCATCGATTATTTGGAGCGAGAAAACGATTATTACAATCGGATGACAGCAAGTTCTGCCTCTTTTAAAACGGAACTCTTCGAGGAATTAAAAGGAAGAATTAAAGAAGACGATGAGTCCGTGCCTTATTTCTTAAATGGCTATTGGTACAGCACCCGCTATGAAAAGGGAAAGGAATACCCCATCTATTCTCGAAAAAAAGACTCCTTAACGGCACAGGAAGAAATCCTTTTTGATTGCAATGAAATGGCAAAGGGGCAGGATTATTTTCAACTTGTTGGGATCAATGTAAGTCCTGATAATACGAAAGTAACCTTTGGCGTTGATACGGAATCCAGAAGAAAGTATACCTTATATGTCAAAGATCTGGAAACGGGCGAAGTGTTGGACACTGAAATAAAAAACACAACAGGTGGAACCGCGTGGGCAGCAGACAACGTCCATTTCTTTTATGTGGAAAAAAACCCGCAAACCTTGCGATCTGAAAAGGTGTTTCGTCACAATATTCAAAGTCCTAAAGCTCTAGATCCTTTGATTTTTCACGAAGAGGACGATACGTTTTCTGTATATGTTTTAGGGTCCAAGTCTTTGGAATACGTCTTTATCGCCTCTTACAGTACGTTGACTACGGAATACCAATTTGTCAAGGCCAATGAACCCCTTTCCGAATTTCAACTGGTTCAAAAGCGAACCCGAGGTTTGGAGTATTCTATATCTCATTTTGAAGATCATTTCTACATATTGAACAACAAAGACGGGGCAACCAACTACAAAATCTCCAAGACTTCGGTAGAAGAAACCAGTAGTGATTATTGGGTGGATTTGTTGGCGCACCGAGAGGAAGTATTGTTAGAAGATTTTCAAATTTTTAAAGAATTTTGGGTGGTCACGGAACGGGAACAAGGACTTTCCCGACTCAAAGTAAAACGCTGGGACGGGACAGAAGATTACTTTATTCCCGTAAGCGGAGAAACCTACTCCTTGAATGGAGAATACAATACAAGTTTTGATACCACCACTTTCCGATTTGGTTTTAACTCCATGAAAACACCTAGTAGTGTATTTGAATACGATATGGAAACCAAAACGCAAACCTTGCTCAAACAACAAGAAGTAATCGATGCTAATTTTGAAGTAGCAAATTATGTGGAAAAACGACTTTGGGCAACCAGTCGAGATGGTGCACAGATTCCAATTTCGATAGTACATCACAAAGACGTACCCTACAGTTCAGAAACTCCCTTGCTTTTATATGCCTATGGTTCGTATGGATATACTATAGATCCAAGATTTTCTTTCAGTCGATTGAGTCTTTTGGATCGGGGCTTTATTTTTGCTATTGCGCACGTTCGTGGAGGAGAATATTTAGGTCGTCAATGGTACGAAAAGGGAAAGCTAAAGTTTAAGAAAAACACTTTTAATGATTTTGTGGATGCTTCACAGTTTCTCATTGACGAAGGGTACACCAGTGCCAACCATCTTCATGCTGCAGGAGGATCTGCAGGAGGGTTGTTGATGGGAGTCATATTGAACGAGGCTCCCCAACTCTATCGCAGTGTCACCGCTGCCGTTCCTTTTGTGGATGTGATCACCACCATGTTGGATGAAAGCATTCCCTTAACTACGGGTGAATACGACGAGTGGGGCAATCCGAATGACAAATCGGACTACGACTATATGTTGTCTTATTCTCCCTACGACAATGTCAAAAAACAAGACTATCCCAATTTGATGGTCACGGCAGGTTACCACGACTCGCAAGTGCAGTACTGGGAGCCCGCCAAATGGGTAGCCAAACTACGAACGCTAAAAACAGACCAAAACGCATTGTTTTTAGTAACGAATATGGAAGCAGGACACAGTGGTGCTTCGGGAAGATTTGACGCATTAAAAGAAACGGCAAAAGAGTATGCCTTTCTATTACAATTGGAAGGTAAGGTAGACTAATTTTTTTTCCTTAAATTTGTCCAACTTTTGTATAACATTACTATGAATGATCCAGTGAATGCCTATCAAAATGTTCTTGAACTGATAGGTAACACCCCCCTCATTAAACTCAACCGAATGGTGGGAGGTTTTAAAGGGGATTACTACGCCAAGTTTGAAGCGTTTAACCCTGGACATTCTAACAAAGATCGAATTGCACATTACATCATTGAAGAAGCTGAGCGTTCGGGTTTATTAAAACCAGGGGCTACTATTATCGAAACGACTTCCGGTAATACGGGTTTTAGTCTGGCAATGGTTTCTATGATCAAAGGATACAACTGCATTCTTGCCGTGAGCTCGAAATCTTCAAAAGATAAAATTAATATGTTGAGCGCCATGGGTGCACAGGTGCATGTCTGCCCTGCCAACGTGGCTGTGGACGATCCTCGATCCTATTACGAAGTAGCCAAGCGTTTGCACAGTGAAATTAAAGAATCCATTTACATCAATCAATATTTTAACGAATTGAATGTAGAGGCTCACTACCGCTCCACAGGTCCCGAAATATGGGAACAAACCAAGGGTCAAATTACCCACCTTGTAGCGAGTAGCGGAACGGGAGGAACTATTTCCGGTTCAGCCAAATTTTTAAAAGAACAAAACCCCGACATCCAAATTGTAGGTGTAGATGCCTACGGATCTGTATTAAAGAAATACCACGAAACACAAGAATTGGACCCTAAAGAAATTTATCCCTACCGAATTGAGGGCTTAGGGAAAAATTTAATCCCTACGGCGACCCATTTTGAATGCATAGACAACTTTGTAAAAGTGACCGATGAAGAAAGTGCCCATACGGCGAGAGAGGTCACCCGAAAAGAAGGCATGTTTGTAGGTTATACTTCTGGCGCTGCCATGCAGGCGGTAAAACAGTTGGTTGAAGAGGATTATTTCGATAAATACAGTAAAGTTGTTATCATGTTCCCCGACCACGGCTCGCGGTATATGAGTAAGATCTACAGTGAGACTTGGATGGAAGAACAAGGTTTTTTCGATTCGGATCACGAAACACAGCAGCAGATAGAATATGTAAATGAGCTAACAACAAAGAAATGAGAGATTTATTTGACAGAATACACGAAAACAAAGGTCCTTTAGGAAAATGGGCCTCCCAAGCGGAAGGCTACTTTGTTTTTCCAAAATTGGAAGGACCAATTTCAAATCGGATGAAATTTAAAGGGAAAGAAGTGATTACCTGGAGTGTCAACGACTACTTGGGGCTCGCTAATCTCCCTGAAATAAGAAAGGTAGATGCTGAAGCTGCTGCAGAATTTGGTTCTGCCTACCCAATGGGTGCCCGAATGATGTCTGGCCACACAGACCTTCACGAACAGTTAGAAAACGAATTGGCTGAATTTGTCGATAAAGAATCGGCTTATCTTCTCAATTTTGGATACCAGGGGATTTTATCAACGGTAGATACCCTCGTTGGTAAAGACGACGTCATTGTCTATGATGTGGATGCACACGCTTGTATCGTTGACGGAGTTCGTCTTCATATCGGGAAACGCTTTACCTACAAACACAACGATGTAGAAAGTTTAGAAAAGAACTTACAGCGCGCTACCAAAGTGGCAGAACAAACAGGAGGAGGGATTCTCGTTATTTCAGAAGGGGTTTTTGGAATGCGTGGAGAACAAGGAAAACTCAGAGAAATTGCCGCTTTAAAATCCAAATATAAATTCCGTTTTCTCGTGGACGATGCCCACGGTTTTGGAACCTTAGGTGAAAATGGAAAAGGTGCAGGAAACGAACAAGGGATCCAAGATCAAATCGATGTGTACTTTGCCACCTTTGCCAAATCAATGGCTTCCACAGGTGCGTTTGTAGCAGCGGACAAAGAAATTATCGATTATCTAAAGTACAATATGCGTTCTCAAATGTTTGCCAAATCCTTGCAAATGCAACTGGTCAAAGGTGCATTAAAACGTTTGGATTTATTGCGTACGCGCCCGGAATTCAAAGCCAAGCTCTGGGAAAATGTCAATGCCTTGCAAAACGGATTAAAGGAAAACGGTTTTGATATTGGCACAACTCAAAGTTGTGTGACGCCCGTTTACCTAAAAGGAAGTATTCCGGAAGCTATGGCCTTGGTGCAGGATTTGAGAGAAAATTATGGAATTTTCTGCTCTATAGTAGTTTATCCAGTTATTCCCAAAGGCTTAATCCTTTTGCGATTGATTCCAACAGCAACCCACTCGTTAGAAGATGTAGAAATCACTCTAAAGGCTTTTGCTGGAATACGGGAAAAACTAGAAAACGGCACGTACAAACGCTTGTCAGAGGCGGTCACTGCCGCGAATTAGTGTTCTTACGACTCATTTAGAACTCCTTATTTTACAATCTAAGTTAAAAGGTGTCCTTTTTGATTATTAGTCATTCAGCATTACAGGCATGACCAACATGGTGATTTCTTCACCTTCTTCGGTGTGATCTAGCGGGGTCAAAAGCCCTGCGCGATTGGGAAGTGACATGGAAAGTTTGACCTCATCACATTCCAAGCCGTTGAGCATTTCAATTAAAAAACGCGAATTGAAACCAATTTTGATGTCATCTCCTTGGTAATCACAATCCAGTCGTTCTTCGGCACTGTTGCTGTAATCAAAATCTTCAGCAGAAATCTGTAGTGCCGCCCCAGCAATTTTAAGTCGAATTTGATAGGTGGTTTTGTTTGAGAAAATACTGACTCTTCGCACTGAATTTAAGAAGCTGTTCCGATTGACTTGCATCTGATTCGGATTTTCTTTAGGAATTACGGCCTCGTAGTTGGGGTATTTTCCGTCGATCAAACGACAGGTTAATGTAGAGTCTCCAAAGCGGAAATGTGCATTGGTATCGTTGTATTCTATAGTAATGTCTTCTTCCATACCCTGTAAGATTCCTCTGAGTAATTGCAAGGGCTTTTTAGGCATAATAAACTCTGCCGTTTCCTCTACACTCAAATCCGTACGGGTGTACTTAACCAGTTTGTGCGCATCAGTTGCTACAAACGTCAAGGATTCCGAAGAAAATTGAAAAAACACACCACTCATTACAGGGCGTAAATCATCGTTACCACTAGCAAAAAGGGTGCTGTTGATGGCGGTGTATAATGTAGATCCAGAAATTTGAGTCGTCTTTGCATCGGAAACTTGAGCCGCTTTTGGAAATTCTTCACCCTCCACATAAGCAACGGCATATTTTCCATTATTCGCGCTAATTTCCACTGTGTTTTTTTCTGTTTTTAAAAAGGTGAGCGGTTGCTCTGGAAAGGTTTTTAGCGTATCCAAAAGTAAACGAGCGGGTAGGGCAATGATACTATTTGTTTCAGATTCTACGTCAATTTTGGTAGCGAACGTCGTTTCTAAATCCGAAGCGGTTAAGGTCAGCGTGTTGCCGTTGATCTCGAATAAAATATTATCGAGTATCGGCAGGGTGTTGGTATTATTTATGACGCCCCCAATCATTTGGAGTTTTTTAAGGAGCGCGGCACTGGAAACAATAAATTTCATGAATATTTTTTTAAGGTTTTGCCAGAGTTGAACGATTACGTGTCAACATTTAAAAACTATACTAGCTACATCAAATATATCCGAAAACCATTGAAACGGAAAAGAAACTTATCAACAGTTAGCGACTCCACTGTTTACTTCTTGTAAGATGAATTCCCCATCCGAAGAAAACGCTCAATAAAAGTGGAATGACGAGCAGGAACCCTTTCCAAAATGCTGCATTTTCTTCCATTTTTTGTGCATCCAACACCGCTACTTTCCATGACTTTTCACGAAGTGCAAGGCGGTCTTTGTTGTCAGTCAAAAAATGAATGGTATTTAGTAGCAATCCCCGGTTGGCATAAAAATTATTGGTCCACTTGTCATAACCCAAAGCCAAAGGAGCTCCTTTTTCTGTTTGATTTTCTGCAATATTGCCATCGCCAAACAAAACCATCTCTGTGGATCCGGTTTCTAGAGGTTGCTTTAAAGTAAAGGGTTTAATGCGATTTTTAAATAGTGAATTTTGAGTTCCTTGAACCAGATATCCCAGCGCTTTTGCCGCTTCATCAAAGTCGGAAGGTTTTATCTTTTGTGCTGCGTCTTCCAGTTGAATCAGGGTGGGTACACTAGGTGTTTTTGTGAAATCTGAAGTCTGAAGCAGTAGGGTTTTTGTCAAAGAGTTTGCTAGGGTATCGAGAGGACTTGCAAATCGACCCCATACAGGTCCTAGATCTTTACCTATAAGAGTGTATTCAGGTTCGGAAAGCGGATAATAGACCCAAGGATACGGCACGTATTGCGCATTGTTTTCACTGCCTTTCGCTAGAACCATAGGCGCACAATAAAGGTCTTGAATAAGTGTTTTTTGAATGCGAAGCCCTTTGTGAAAGAAATAGTCATCTAAATTCAACTCCTGAGGAAGTCCGTAGGTTTTTCCTGATGTATTGAAAAGACTATCCCGATCGATCCCCATGCCGTTGACCATCCACAACAGTTTTCCACCTTGTAACCCATACTGATCTAAAATGAATTTTTCAGTTTGTGTAAATGCTTCTCTGGGATTGGAAATAAGAAGCAGTTTAAAACGATTTAAATTTTCTAAACTTTGCTGGGGAGTCACTTCTGGATTTTTTAGATCAAAGGCAGCTAGGTTGTAATACGGTTTTACATTTTGAAGGAGGTCAGCCAGTTTTCTGTTTTCTGAGGTTTGATGAGAAGTCAATACCGCTAAGTTTTTCTTTTCTTCCAAGCTGACTTTGTAAATGCCATCCATAATGTGGTACTCCAACTGCTGTAACGAACGAATAATTTTTTCATTTTCAGTATCTCCAAGTTGCTTTTGTACTAGAGGGACCCGTTCAGAGCGTTCACCATAGTTGACAATCAGCCAAGGAAA
>DBBQ01000006.1:0-9683 GCA_002292265.1 Flavobacteriaceae bacterium UBA980
CACCTAGGAGATATGGATTTTAAAGTCACTGGAACAGCCGACGGAATCACAGCGTGTCAAATGGACATCAAAATAAAAGGTTTGCGTTTTGATATCATGACCCAAGCATTAAATCAAGCTAGAGAAGGAAGATTACACATTCTTAAACACCTTACAGACACTATTGATACTCCAAACCAAGAGGTAAAAGAACATGCACCAAAAATGATTTACCGTCGTATTGCGAACGAGTATATTGGAGCATTGATCGGACCTGGTGGAAAAGTAATTCAAGAACTTCAGAAAGAATCAGGTTGTACGATTGTAGTAAACGAAGATCCTGTGACCGAAGAAGGAATTATTGAAATTTTAGGTACTTCTCCTGAAGGGATTGCCATGGTGGAAGCAAAAATAGATTCGATAACCTTTAAACCTCAAGTTGGAGAAACGTACGAAGTAAAGGTCATCAAGATGCTTGATTTTGGAGCAGTGGTGGAATATCTTGAAGCACCGGGCAACGAAGTCTTACTTCACGTGAGTGAACTCGCATGGGAACGTACGGAAAATGTTAGTGATGTGGTGAATCTAGGAGATGTTTTAGATGTAAAATATTTCGGAATCGACTCGCGTACGAGAAAGGAAAAAGTGTCTCGAAAAGCTTTATTACCTAGACCTGAAAAAAAATAATACATTTTTTAGGCGCTTTTTGAAACATTCGCATTTTTTGTTCGTATTACTAGTATTACTTTGATTTAAATATAGTTTAAATGAGACAGCTCAAGATAACCAAGCAGGTTACGAATCGGGAGACCGCTTCCCTAGACAAATACTTACAGGAAATTGGAAAAGTAGATCTAATTACTGCGGAGGAAGAAGTTGAATTGGCACAACGAATCAAGGCGGGAGACCAAATTGCCCTTGAAAAATTGACCAAAGCCAATTTGCGATTTGTTGTTTCTGTGGCTAAACAGTACCAAAATCAAGGCTTAACACTCCCCGACTTAATCAACGAGGGTAACCTCGGTTTGATCAAGGCCGCACAACGTTTTGACGAAACTCGGGGATTCAAGTTTATTTCGTATGCCGTTTGGTGGATTCGTCAATCTATTTTGCAAGCCTTGGCAGAGCAGTCTCGTATTGTCCGTCTTCCACTCAATAAAATTGGATCCATCAACAAGATCAATAAAACCTATGCTTTTCTAGAGCAGGCGCACGAAAGAGCCCCCTCTGCTGAGGAAATTGCCAAGGAATTGGACATGACTATCAACGATGTGAAAGAATCGCTTAAAAACTCAGGGCGACACGTATCCATGGATGCACCCCTAGTAGAAGGAGAGGATTCGAACTTATACGATGTATTGAACAGTGGTGAGTCACCAAACCCAGACAGAACCCTACTGCATGAGTCTCTTCGAACGGAAATAGAACGTGCTCTAGAAACCTTGACACCTAGAGAAGCTGATGTAGTTCGCTTGTATTTTGGATTGGGAGATCAACATGCGATGACTTTAGAAGAAATTGGGGAAACCTTTGATCTCACTAGGGAACGGGTTCGTCAAATTAAAGAAAAAGCCATTCGAAGATTGAAACACACCTCGAGAAGTAAAATTCTCAAAACCTATTTAGGATAAAGAATTAAAGCAACCCAAGGGTTGCTTTTTTTATATCTTTGTACTTCAAATATATTTTATGTCCATACGAATAGCACCCTCCCTCCTCGCCGCTGATTTTGCCAACTTGGAGCGAGACATAGCGATGGTCAACTCCAGTGAAGCCGATTGGTTTCATATCGATATTATGGATGGAGTTTTTGTACCCAATATTTCTTTTGGAATGCCTGTTCTCAGAGCCATCCAAAAACACGTACAGAAACCACTGGATGTGCATTTGATGATTGTAGATCCCGATCGTTATATCGAAACCTTTGCCGCTTTGGGTTCGGAAATTCTAACCGTACATTATGAGGCCTGTACTCATTTACACCGAAGCATTCAAAAAATAAAAGGCTGCGGGATGCAAGCGGGAGTTGCTTTAAACCCGCACACACCCATTCAAAGCCTGAGTGAGATTATCCAAGACATCGACTTGGTCTGTTTAATGAGCGTCAATCCAGGTTTTGGCGGACAATCCTTTATTGAAAATACTTTTGAAAAAGTCAAAGAAGTAAAAGAACTCATTGAAAATAAAAAGACTTCCTGTTTGATAGAGATAGACGGGGGTGTAACCAATAAGAACGCTTCCAAACTCATCTCCTGCGGAGCTGATGTTCTTGTAGCTGGAAGTTATGTATTTGGAGCCCCTGATCCAGAAGCTAAAATTCAATTACTTAAAAAGGCTTAATTACGCTTTAATTTAAACTGAACACGACGGTTTACTGCTCTCCCTTCAGGTTGTTCATTATCACCAATAGGACTCTCCTCTCCATAACCTTGAACTTCAAGTCGTGTTTCAGAGACACCAATACCAATCAGATACGTCCGAACCGCCTCAGCGCGTTTTACAGAGAGTTCAATATTGTAATTCTCTTCTCCGTCAGCAGAAGCATAGCCCTCTATCAATAGGTTTCCATCAGGATTTTCTGACAAGAGGGTTTTTATTTTTTCTAAATTTTCAAGTGTTTTACGACCGAATATTTGATAGCTATTAGCAGCAAAATTTATTCTTGCGCCAAACTCATTTAGAGTAGCCATAATCTCGTTAGACAATTCAGGACAACCATTATTTTCAGCAGAACCTGGCTCATCCTTACAGAGGTCCTCGTTGTCGTTTACACCATCCCCATCTGTATCAGGCCATGGACAACCGTTGTTTTCCTCAGGACCTGAACTATTGACACACTCATCCAAGGGATCCGCAACGCCATCGCCATCTGTGTCCGGACAGCCGCTCATTTCGAGAGTGCCTGCAACTTCTGGGCAACTATCTTCTGGATCTGCAATTCCATCTCCATCCGTATCTTTACAACCGTTAAATTCTGGAGATCCAGGAATTTCTGGACATTGGTCTTCTTTGTCAATAATTGAATCACCATCTGTATCGGGACAGCCTTCATATTCTTTAAGGCCGGGAACATTGGGGCATTTATCTTTTTTATCAGAAACACCATCCCCATCGGTGTCTCCAGATCCAAAACCGTAACTCAAGCCCACAAAATTTTGAATGTGATCAAATCCATCATTTTCATTCATAGACCTGAAGGTAGATTGGAGGTTTACCGCAAATTTATCGCTGAGATAGAAAGAAATTCCTACACCTCCAAAAAGAGTTCTACTCGTTTCTGTAGAGGGGAAAAAACCGGGTCTATCTGATCCATCTGAAAATAGGGAAAAACCATATCCCCCAATAACGTAAGGCAAAACATTACCGTTTAAGAGATTTACTTTTAAAAACCCATCAAGAGAGGAATAGTCATAGGATTCGTTAAAATTAGCTACTTTACCCAAAGCGTATTGAGTCCCTAAAGAAATCCCTCCAAAAAGGTTTCGACTCAAGCTTAGGGCAGGACCACCAAAATTAATTCCAGATTCAACTCCTTCTTCATTGAGAAGTATCAGGTTTGAATTGACAGAAAATAACCAGGGATTTTCTTGTGTTTGCCCCTTTACTTGTGTTAGAAAAAGAAAGGATACAAAAAGAAAGTTAAGAAGGTATGGTCTCATGATGGTAATTTAATGCGATTTAAACAAACACAAATTTGATGTTTATTGCTTTTAAACACAAACAAATTCTATTTTTTTTAAAAATCGTATCCTATAGATCCTTACCTCCCTTAAAAATTGAAGGGAATTTTTTTTCAATCCAATCCGGTATGTAGTTTTGATTTTTATCTTCTTCTAGTCCTGTGGCTGTAGAAACAACAGCGTATAAAATAACGCCTCCTACAAGAACAATTGCACCAATAATTACGACTACTATTTCATTCATAATATATAATTTATAGATAAAACAATTTACAAAAAAAAATCAATCATTGTCTTAGTATAAATTTATTATCCTGATTGAATACAATCTTCTCGCAAAACAAGGGATAAATGGTTTAAAAAATAACGGGCATCTTGCATAGAAAACACCAATGGGGGCTTGATTTTAATAACATTGTGATCAGGTCCATCGGTACTTAGAAGAACTCCATAGGTCTTCATTCTGTTGATCACATAATCTGCCTCAGCCGCAAGGGGCTGAAGATCCTTATCCACAAATTCTACACCGAGAAACAAGCCCTGGCCACGAATATCACCTAAAATGGGATGCTGTTTTGCTAAATCCCGTAATCCTGATTTTAAAAAACTTCCAATAGTAAGTGCATTTTCTTGAAGTTTTTCTTCTTCTATAACCTCCAAAACCTCGTGGGCAATAGCACAGGAAACTGGATTACCCCCAAACGTATTGAAAAACTCCATTCCGTTATTGAATTGCGCAGCTACTTCTGGGGTACAAACCACAGCAGCTACAGGATGTCCATTTCCTAGAGGTTTCCCGATGGTTACAATATCAGGAACGACATCATACAATTCAAACCCCCAAAAATGAGATCCTACACGACCAAATCCCGTTTGAACTTCGTCAACCACACATAGTCCTCCAGCTTTTCTCACCGCTTTAAATGCCCCTTGCAGAAACGTTTTTGGCAATTCAATCTGTCCTCCACAACTGATGATGGGTTCCACTATCAATCCTCCTACCTTTTTTTCCTGTTTTTCTAAAAGGCCTATTAGATCTTCCACTTCACGTTCATAATCACCAGCCGTATCCGCCCCGCGATATTTCCCTCTAAAGGGGTCGGGTATCGGAAAAATATGTATGTGTTCCGGTTTGCCACTTCCTCCTTTTCCATCAAATTTATACGAGCTCATATCAATACAAGATTTGGTATTTCCGTGGTAGCCTGACTCACAGGCTAGGATTTGATTAGAACCCGTAACGGTTTTCATCATTCGCAGGGCGAGTTCATTGGCTTCACTTCCAGAATTGACAAAGTGAACCACACTCAATTCTTTGGGAAAAGTAGCGGTCAATCGTTTGGCAAGACGGTTTATATTTTCATGTAAATAACGGGTATTGGTATTGAGTTGCCCCATTTGAAGCTGCCCCGCTCTGACCACCTGAGGATGTTCATGACCGACGTGCGCTACGTTATTGACCATGTCTAGATAATGCCGCCCATTTTGATCGACCAAGAAAGCTCCCTCGCCACGAACCATATGAATAGGAGTTTGGTATTGTAAACTCATGCCTCTTCCCAAGTGTGCTTTGCGATCTTTTATTAGGGCTTCTGTATTTACTTCTGTTGATACGTTCAAATCAACATTTTTAAAAAGCAAGTTAGGGTCGGGACAAAGGGATTTCCAGGTCTGGATTTGTTTGTGATAGGTGACTCCTGGAAAATCGTTTTGATAATTTAAAAGCGAAAGTGTGATTTGAAAATGTAAATGGGGCGCCCAATTGCCGTTTTCTATGACTTTTCCGATCCATCCTAGACAAGCTCCTTTGCTTATTTTTTTACCGATGTTAACTTCTGCTATACTTTTTTTTGATAAATGACCATAAAGCGTATAAAATGTGATGTCTTTTACATTGTGCCCTAGTACAATCATTCCCCCATATGCTTTATCGCCCTTGTCATTGACCGCCATAACTACTTCCCCTTCATACAAAGCATGGACAGATGTGGTAGCGGGAACCCAAAAATCAACCCCTAGGTGAATGCATCTTTTTTCCAGTCCTTCGTTTCCGTATTTGTCATAGGCTGAAGAGGTGTAAAGTGACCGAGGTTCTAAATATCCCCCGGCTATGAGTTTGTCAGAATTTGTTTTTTGGATTTGATTCAATTTAAATTGAAAGTGGTCCAAGTCATTAAAGGTTTCTTCTCTCCCCACCCAAGAACTAGAAACACTTAAATCTAATGGAAATACAGAGGTTCTTTCTAAAGTTGGGAAGAGTGCTTGTAGTGAAACATCTTCCTGTTTTGCCCAGGCTACAAAATCAGAATAGTGGGGATGGGGCTCTAGTCCACAGGCTTCTCGAAATCGAAAATGTGCAAAGTCTGCAGTAATAGTAACCCACTTTTGAAGAAGCTCCCATGCTGGTTTTTCGCTAATCCCCAAATATTCATTAGTGGGGTTCTCTATTTTATTGATCGCGGATTTGGTAACAGACACTACAAGGCGCATTCCAATAAGTGTGTATAAAATAGCAAGTTCGTTTTCTTCAAGTGGAAAAGAATCGTGATATCCTTTTACCAAAGGAAGTGCTGCCTCTAGCGGATCGGGAACGTCCATAATGGCGTATGCACAACAAATAGCAAGATCGTTTATGGTCTGGGTGTGAATCGCGTCTCCGTAATCTATTAGCGAACAGATACTTGGACTGACTACATCCTCGGATACGATGATGTTGTTGTCATTTGCGTCGTTGTGCACTACACTTTTTCTCAGGGTTTGATAGGATTCTTGAATGTCCTTGAAGGAATCAATAAAAAACTGTATGGTAGCTTTTTGTTTTTTATTAAAAAGACTCAAATGCTCTTCTACCCATTTCCCTTGGGCTAAATCCCATTCAAAGTATCGGTGGGCATAGGGATGGTCAAAAGACTGCAACCGCTGGGTTAAACTCCCACAGAAGACCCCAAGACGATAGCGTAAGGTTTTAGTATAAGGGTTGACCTGACTCCAAACTCGCCCTGAAATCCATGACAGCAAACGCATCGATCGTATTTCACCTTGGTCGTAATAAAAAACTGCAGTGGGATTTTGATGGAGGTCCGGTATAACCTGAGGTGCATCTTGCCCTTTGAGATGCAAAAGAATTTTTTGCTGAAAATCCAAATAATCAAAATCAACATCTTTGGGTGCAATTTTAAAAACATACCGCTTTTTCTCTGCAGTGGTGACTTTGAAATTAAAATCAATTTCACCTGGAAGTAGAAGTAATTTTCCTTTAATTCCGTAATGAGTTTCTAAAAGCTGAGCTGCTTTTTCTGTACTTATATCCCTATCGGACAAGTTTAAATGCAATTGATTTTCTGTTTAAAATATCAAGATACAAAATCTTAAAAAAATCAATAACTCCTAGTGTGGGTCCTCTTCAAAAGAATCGTACTCAAATATTTTTAAGTAGTTTAAAATAAGATATTTATGATTTTCCCAATAGCTAAAAGAAAATGAAAGATTCTCATAAAGCTCCGCTTTGAAAATCAACAAAAGAAACTCCAGCATCACTCAAAATAAAAAGCAAGCTCTTTATTTTGAGCTTGCTTCGTTTCCACTTTTTGTTGATTTATTCGTGACCCAGGGAGAACATATTACACATCTTACAAAAACAGGGAAAACAGCGTATTTACTGACTTTATAGCATCCATTTGACTTCCTAAAAAAAAAGGAAATAGCATTAGGAGGGCATTAGAATGGGTTTCACCGCAAAAGTTGTGGCGAAATCGCCACACAATCTAAATAAGTTTGAAATATGAAAAATCAACAAACAAATGAGGGTAGTGTGAAGCAGAGTAGCACCCTTCAAATTGTAGAAAGAGTAAATGTCAATGTCTTAAATTCCTGGGATGGTTCAATAGTAACTATATATGACCTTCCAATTTTTGAAAACGAAGATATAGAAATAAGCCTTCATGTGCTTACAGATGTTCTTGGGGGTAAGTATAATGTAAATCCAAATCATCATACTTATCAGGAGATTGGTAAGAAAGCAACTAATATTAGCTGCTCTGTTAAGAAATTGAATATTGAAGATGAAATGGCTAATAGAATACTTAGTTATTATTAATGAAACTACAATTTAAGATGAAGGAGAAAACTGACCGAAGCGGTCAGGTTCTCCCAAATGAAGAGGTCAATATCCGTGTAGCAACTTACATAAAGGATTATGACGGAAGCAGGAAGCAGATTTCAACAACAACGGGAGTATTTGTAGCCCCCGTAGATTGGAACTACGAGAGGCGCAAAGTAAAAGAAAAGCGGATTGAGGGTAGATGGATTGAAGACAATAGAAACAACATCCTAACATTCATTAGAGGCTATTATAAAGATTATTGTAATGAGGAACCGCCCAATAAAGCAGTTCTAAAAAAAGCGATAGTAAAAGCCCATAAACGGGTTAGGACAGGAAAAGAAGAGGAGACAATCACAAAAGAAACTCCACTACTCAAAATGATAGATGAGTTTATTGAGATGGCACCAGTTCTAAATAATAAAAAGGGAGGTATTGGTCTATCAAGTGGAACTATCAGGCACTACAAGAGTTTCAAAAATCTAATAAATGAGTGGCTTTCATCCAAAGCGATGGAGGATAGGGCTACGCTTACTCTTCAAAATACTAAAAAGGCTGATTTGAATAAGTTTTTTGCCTATTGTAAAAAAACAAAAGGGTATGGAAACCAAACTCTCGCAAAAAAAATGGCACTTATGAAAAGGCTATTTTCATTCGCAGAGATTGAGATGGAAGAAGAGGGAGTTTATCAAGGCTTTGGAAGGACTTGGAAAAGACCCGAATGCCCCCCGCCAAAGCCCGAAGAAATAATAAGACTAACAGATGAAGAAATAAAGCGATTTATAGAGTTAGAGGGGCTAAAACCAGCACTTTCAAACGCTCATAGATTAGCAATCATTCAAATGGTAGTAGGATGTAGGGTAAGTGATTTACTGGGGGTAAAAGAAAACGGGGAGCAACTCCATCCACCACTAACCTCATCAAACTTCACAAAGGAAAATGGAGCCTATTACTGCTCTTACAAGACCTATAAAACTTTTGAGGAGGTAGTTGTTCCAGTAGCGGATAAACAGGCAATAGAACTCATAGAAACTGGCTTATTTCGCATCATTCATAACGTTACTTACAACAAACACATAAAGACCCTTTGCCGATTGGCTGGGATAGATGCGCCAACTGATAAATCAGTAAGAGTAAGTAAGAATAAAAGCGAGATAAGGTCTATACCTAAATGGGAGGCTTTTAGCAGTCACGGATTTAGAAAAACCTGCCTATCCCAGCTTTACAACAACGATATCCCCGAGAGGCTAATACAGAGTGTTTCAGGTCACAAATCGGCTACTATGTTGCGCCATTATTGCGGAAGGGATGACAAACAAGCAGAAGCAACTAAACTAATGGAACTAATAAAACAATAGATATGATTTACTATCACTACACAAACCTCATCCACGCTCATAGCATTATGATAGATTGGGAAATAAAAACAAGTGGGGCAGAGAAGAAACTGGGACTAAAAAAACCTTCCTGTTGGTTTAGCACCAACGAAGAGTTTGAGAAAGGAACTTTCGCCACAATACTTGATGAGAATAATAAGAAAATAGAGTTATTTACAGCGCAGGAAATGGCTGATGCTATTGGCTGTGTAAGATTTGGCTTCCCAAAGATGAAATCATTTATTACTTGGGCTAAACACAGGTATTCAAGTCAGCAACCAAAAGAGTTATGGTTGGCAATGGATATAATAGCAAGAGAACGGGGTGCATTTTTATTTTAAATCACAGGTATATCTTCAGTAAGTTCTTCGATACACTTTATCAAGAATGAAATAAGCTACTAATGAAGTAAGTGAAGATTTGCCGTTGTTTGTTAAGTAGGTTTTGGGATTCTTTATAAATATTTATAAATTGGAGTATTATTAATCATAAATTAATTAGGATGAAAAACTTTAAAACTATCTTGATAGTGACATTAATTCTTGATGT
>DBBQ01000006.1:9713-10048 GCA_002292265.1 Flavobacteriaceae bacterium UBA980
GGATTAGCAAATAGTGCACCTGCCCTAGAAGTTTTGGATATTATGTTATATATTTTTGGATTCATTTATTTGGGAACTGTACTCTCTGTTATCTACACTCTTAGATTAAAAACACTTGAAGGATTAAAATCAGCAACTTTTGTGTTATTTATCGTTCACTTATTTTGGACTTTACCAGATTTTGTAAATTTATTAAGCGGTAGTTCAGCCCATCCGCCAATTATAATTATGGTACTAACTTTAATTCCAGTTATTGGATTATGTTATGTATCACAAAAGGGAGAGTTAAAAATCTGAAAAACTTAGTTAAACCAAAGGCATATCCTCCTCAGTAA
>DBBQ01000006.1:10066-110883 GCA_002292265.1 Flavobacteriaceae bacterium UBA980
ATGAAGTAAGTGAAGACTTGCCTTTGTGATAGATTGGGTTATTTATTATTAGGTATCTTGAACTATCTGAAAACGATTCTAAAAACCCCTCCCCATGTTTAGAAATAAGATAATGTTTGAAAACTTTTAGCTTTTTATATCTGACCGTACAATAATCGTACAAATATGAAAATAAAAAACCCTAACATATTGATAATAAGTATGTTAGGTAATTTAAGTGCGGAGAAGGAGGAACTTGAACTCTTTTCAAGAAACACACAAAACCCTTTAAAAACAGCAAAAAATCTAAAATTCATTGGTGATAATTTAAATATTTAGTCTTTTTTAATATAATTATTTAAATTTTGTAGTTTGGAACTGTCTCTAAAAGTGTCTCTATGAGTTTTTTTCTGCATCAAGGTTTTATTTTGTTTAATTTTTCTAGACACTTTATAATCTTATGATTCATAAGCGCTAAAAGGTTGATTATAGTGTCGAACTCCTGTTGCTTGATAAAGAGCATTTGCCAAAGCACCCATAATTGGAGGGAAAGGAGGTTCACCTAGACCTGTTGGATCAATATTATTTTTAACAAAATGAACTTCAATTTTTTTAGGAGATTCACCATGCCGTATTAAGCGGTAATTGTGAAAATTATTTTGTTCAGGTGCACCATCTTTAAAAGTTATGGCACTATACATAGCATGTCCAATTCCGTCAACAACCCCACCCTCCGCAAGGTTGATTGCTGCATCTGGATTTACAACAATACCACAGTCAATAGCACAGTATACTTTTTCTACAACAGGCTTTCCATTTTTCATTACCATATCCAATACATTGGCTACATATGAATTATGACAAAAATAAGCAGCTACTCCTCTAAAAACCTGTGGATTATTATTGTTATTCCATGATGCCTTTTCTTTCACTAACTTTAAAACTCCTGCATAACGTTTAGCTTCATAATCATTATTTTTACCTATTGGCTTGTTTTCAGCTATAGCTAGAAGCTCCAGCCTAAAGTCAATTGGATCTTTTCCTGCAGCTTCTGCCACTTCATCAAGAAAAGCTTGTTCTACCCCTGCTATAAAATTAGATCTAGGAGCTCTAAAAGCTCCTACTGTAATATTTGATGATCTTGTCCATTCTTCTGCAATATAGTTCTCTACAGCACCTGCTGGGAAACGATTAGCTGCTATTGGACTCTCTGGAATTCCACCAGCTTTTACATGAAAAGCGATTAAGTTATTATCCTTATCTAAAGCTGCTCTGTATGATACGTGATATGAAGGTCTATAAGTACCTTGAGTCATGTCATCTTCTCTAGAGTAAATTAATTTTATAGGTTGTTTCATTTCTTTAGAAATAACAGCTGCCTCAGTTAAAAAGTGTCCATATAGGCGTCTTCCAAAACCACCTCCCATTCGTGTCATTTGAATATCAATATTTTCAATAGACATTCCTAAACGTTTAGAAACACTTTGTTCCATGTATTCTGGTGTTTGAATCGGTCCTATTAAAATAGCTTTTTCATCTGATACATCTGCAAAAAAGTTCATAGGCTCCATCGTATTATGAGCCAAGAAAGGGCAGGTATAACTCTTTTCAATCACCTTTGTTGCATTTTTAAATGCAGCAGCTGGATTTCCATCTTTACGCACCACTTTGCCTTTTTTCTTGGACATTTCCTCAAAAATTTCCTTGTGGTCTTGAGTACTCTCTAGTCCAGCAGGGGTATCAACAGTCACATTCTTTCCGAAAAAACTTAACTCTTCCGTTTTAGCAGGGGCCATTTCCCATTCGATTAAAAGAACTTTTTTTGCCTGCATTACCTCCCAAGTGGAACGACCCACCACTACAGCAAGATCATTAAATGCATCATTATCAAAAGCTCCTAATTTATATCCACTTTCATGAGTTTTCATAATAAACACACGTTCAATCCCTGGCATTTTAGAGGCTTTAGAATCGTCAATGAGTTTTAACTGCATTCCAAAAGCTGGGGGATGAACAATCATTGCGATTAACATGTTTTCTTTCTTGTAATCTATTCCAAATAGAGGTTTCCCTATAACAATTTTACTACCATCTACGTTTTTTCTAGAAGTCCCAATAATTTTAAATTCAGAAGGATCTTTTAAAGAAATTTCTTTTGGAACTTCCATTTTTGAGGCTAGGGATGCGACTTCCCCGTAGCTTAATGTTTTTCCAGAAATAGAATGAATAAGCTGACCCATACTAGTGGTAATTTCATTTTCAGGAACTCCCCATGATTTAGAAGCTGCTTTAATTAACATTACGCGTGCAGTTGCTCCAGCCATCCTAAGGCTATTCCATCCTTGGCGAATTGATTGACTACCCCCTGCAATTTGTCTTTTGAATAAAGAAGTATTAAGTGGAGCCTGTTCAACAATAACATTATCCCAATCAATATCTAATTCTTCTGCAACCAGCATTGGCATTGAAGTTTTTACGTTTTGACCTATTTCTGGATTTGGAGACATTATAGTGACTAGACCGTTTTCTCCAATTTTTAAAAAGCCGTTTATTTTAAACCATTCTTTTGGCAATGCATTTATTTGTTGGGGTGTCATGTCACATGACATTAACCAATTAAATCCAAGCATGATTCCTCCAGTAGTTAGTGTACTACTTTTAATAAAAGACCGTCTTCCTATTTTTATTTTAGTAACTTTCATTATATATTTTTTAGTATTGAGAATTTTATGATTTTGCAGCAGTTTTTATTGCAGCATGGATTCGAGTATAGGTTCCACATCGACATATATTTCCTCTCATTGCAGAATCTATATCATTATCAGTAGGATTTGGATTACTATTTAATAAAGCTGAAGCGTTCATTATTTGACCAGCCTGACAATAGCCACATTGAGGAACATCATGCTCTATCCATGCTTTCTGAACTGGATGATCTCCTTTTTCCGATAAGCCTTCAATAGTTGTTATTTTTTTATTTCCAATTACTGAAACAGGAAGTTGACATGATCTAACAGCCACCCCATCTAGGTGAACGGTACATGCACCACACTGGGCTATTCCACACCCGTATTTTGTCCCCACAAGATCAA
Source organism: Flavobacteriaceae bacterium UBA980 (assembly GCA_002292265.1). Taxonomy (GTDB): domain Bacteria; phylum Bacteroidota; class Bacteroidia; order Flavobacteriales; family Flavobacteriaceae; genus MS024-2A. Next base: position 13,138 of record DBBQ01000006.1, read on the forward strand.
GGTGATCACGAAGTATCCATAGAATTGGAGTTTTAGGGTCTGCTTCAACTTCTTTATTTTTCCCGTTAATGCTTAGTTTGAAATTAGACATGAATCAATGTGTTATGATTAAATTATTTCAAAAGTTAATAAAATATCTACAAACCTTATTTTGTTTTACAATAAAAGTTTTTTAATAAAAACTTTTATTGATTAGGATACGAAGCCCAACAAGAATGACTAGGCAGGCAGTTCCAATTCGAATGGCACTAGGGGAAGCTTTTTTAAGACTAAAGCGAACCCCTAATTGTCCGCCTAATAATACAGCTACCATAAACACTACAGTAGTCATCCAAGAAAGTTCAAGAGAACCACTTACCAATAGACCAATAAGTCCAGAAATGGAATTAACCAAAATAAAAAAAGCAGTCAAAGCTGCTATTTTTATTGGTTTTCCCCAATTTAAATGATTTAGTAATGGTGATAAGAAGATCCCCCCTCCAATTCCTATTAATCCAGAAAGAAAGCCAATTCCACCTCCAAGAAAATAACTAATATAAGTAGGGTATATTTTAGACTTTGGCACATTTTTTTGTACAGCTTGATAAAACAAGGAAAATGAAGAAAGTATAAGTGTAATTCCTAACAAAATAAAAAATACTTTTTCATTAAGTTTGAATTGTGCTCCTATAAAGGCCATAGGAATGCTTGTGATAATAAAAGGCGAAAAACTCTTCATGGAAAAAAGCCCCCTTTTATAAAATAAAAACGTACTCCCTGAAACAACTAAAATATTGCAAATAATGGCATTAGATCTAATGAAAAAAAAACTAAAAGCAAAAACAGATAATAAAGCCAAATAACTTGAGCCACCACCAAAACCGACTGAAGAATAAAAAGTTGCTATAATGAAAAAGCCTAAAAAAAGCAGGAAAGTTGTTTCAATGTTTAGCATCATAGTTCCTGAATTCATTTAATCCTCCATTAATGCTAATTAGAGTTGCTTCAGGTTGTTCTTTTTTTAGAAATCTTAAAGCCTCTAAACTTCTTACCCCAGATTGACAAATAAAATAAATAGTCTTTTCAAAGTCTAGACTATTGTGATTTAAATAAATAGATTTTAACGGAAGATGAGTAGCTTGTTTCAAATGATAATCATTATACTCTTCAGTAGTTCTAACATCTACTAATTGAATTTCAGTTGAACTATTTAATAGCTCTTTAAAGGTATCTGAACTAATAGAAGAATTATCAAAACTACATTCTAGTTCATAAGTGTCTTTTAATTCTTCTATCTTTTTGTTTTTGCTTAGGCTATTGATTTTAAATTTATGATATTCTTGTTCAAGGCCATTGAAAATAAGTAATTCTCCAGAGAGAGGACTCCCTATTCCTGCAATAACCTTAACAACTTCAAGCGCTTGTATATTTCCAATTATCCCGGGAATAACCCCTAGAACACCTTGTTCATTACAATTTGGGATTTCTTCAGATTTTGGAGGATTTGGAAAAAGACATCGATAGGTTGGACCGTCTTTGTGATTAAAAACACTCACATAGCCTTCAAAACTGTGCAATGCACCATAAACAAAAGGTTTTCCTAATATAACACATGCATCATTCACTAAATAACGTGTTGGAAAATTATCAGATGCATCAACAATTAAATCATATTTTTCAATAATTGATAATGCATTTTTTTTTGACAAATAAAGCTTATAGCCTATAAGTTTAGATGTAGAATTTTGTTTTTTTAATTTTTTTATTGCAACAGATATTTTAGTTTTATTTATATCCTTTTCAGAGAATAAAACTTGTCGATGAAGGTTGTTTAAACTGACAACGTCATTGTCAATAAGCCCAATTGTTCCAACTCCCATCGCGTTTAAATATTGTAAAACAGGAATTCCAAGGCCGCCAACACCTACTACTAAGACACGAGCCTTTGTTAATTTTTTTTGAGATTTTAATCCAAAATCCTTTAAAATGGTTTGTCGAATATAACGTTCACTTTCCATCATTTTTGACGGGTATAATTTGATTTTCCTCCCTCTTTTTTCTCTAGTTGTATGTCTGAAATCTTAATGTCTTGTGAAAGTGCTTTACACATATCATAAATTGTTAATGCACAAATACTGACACCTGTAAGGGCTTCCATTTCCACACCTGTACGTTCATTGCATTTTACTTCGCACAAAATATTTAATGCATTATCAGAAGGGGTTACCTTTAAATTAATTTTAGTCAAAGGCAATTGATGGCATAATGGAATTAAATTTGCTGTTTGTTTAACAGCCTGAATACCCGCAATAATTGCAGTTTGAGTAATACTTCCTTTTTTACTCAAGAAGTCTTGCGTTTTTAATATTTTAAAAACTTCAGAAGGAAATGATATTTTTCCAGAAGCTATTGCAACTCTACTTGTAACATCTTTATCCGAAACATCTACCATAGAAGCTTTGCCAGATTCATCTATATGTGATAGTTTGTGCTTCATATTCTTAGTTATTATAATTAAAAAACATATTTATGGATGCTCCGTTACCCATACAGTTTTATTGGTGAAAAATTCTTTTTTCCAAATAGGTACTCTTATTTTTAGGGTATCTATAAGAAAGCGACAAGCTTCAAAACATGCATCGCGATGTGCAGATGAAGCACCTACCATAACTACTGGCTCTTCTATTTCTTTTCTTCCATGAACATGGTGAAGTATTACTTTATTAAGCTTCCACTTAGTGCCTGCTTCTTTAGCGATAATCTCCATCTCTTTGAGAGCCATTTTTTCGTAGGTTTCGAAGTCTAGAGCTTCTACTTTTTCATTTTGAGTACTGTCGCGAACACTTCCTATAAATACACAAATACCTCCGCTCTTGCAATGAGAAAGTCTTTGATAGACAGAAGTCGTATCAATGTTATTTACTATTTGAATATCTATTTCCATAATCATCCTCCACTTACAGGAGGTATAATTGCAATTTCATCCGAAGATTGCAATTTTGTTTTATCTTCTGCATAACAACTATTTACTGCTATTGCAATGGATGAAAGTGTCTTGAATTTTGGATATTTATTTGAGATCAATTTTTTTAACTCTCCAACTGTTTTAGGATTTTTTTCAGCTTCTTTAAGTAATAAAGATGATGTACCTATTATGTCTTTTGCAATTCCAAACAAGAGTATTTTCATTTTTTCATTTTTTTAATGCTACTGAAAGCTTGCTCGTTTTTATAAAATTGTAAAAATATCTAAAATTACCATTATACCATACCGCGAAAAGAAATCCAGTATAAATTATCCAATTTGGAACCAAACGAATGTTCGCATAGTTCACTAGTAGCAATGTAATAAATGATGTGATAGAAATGCTTAAAGCAATTTTAGATTTTTCTTTAGTATAATTTAATGAAATTAATAAAATAATTATAAATCCTAGGAATGGCTTTCCATGAAAAAAGAAAGGAACCAATACTTCATTTTCTATATTAAAAAACATTAAAATAGCACCCGAGTATGCGGCAACACAAAAAGGACATTTTGGCAAAATAATAATTAATGCGCTTGATACAAAAGACATAAATCCATTTTTGAAAGAAGTTGTTTTTTTAACTCCAACTGAATCTGAATTGGAACAACATGGGGTGATAGCTGATTTCATAATTTATTTCTATATGGTATGTAAGGATAAATTTCTCCTTTTTTAAAAATATTCTTTTCCTGAGGAAGAATTAAAAATCCATCTGTGTATACGAGGTTAATAAAGTCGCCAGATCCATTTCCAAAAATTGGTTCTGCACTTAAAGTTCCATTTGATTTGCTGTTTATTTTTACTTCTATAAATAAAATAAGATCTGGTTTGAAAGTAATATCCTCAGAGAGAATAGCATAGATTGGTTCATCAACAATGTTTAAGGATTTTTGAAGCCAATATCTAATATATGCATACAAACATACAAATGAGGATACTGGATTTCCTGGTAAAGCAAAAACGTGGGTGTTCTTCCCTTTTGTACCAAACCAAAAAGGTTTTCCTGGACGCTGTTGAATTTTATGAAAGTGTTTAACAACACCAAGATTATTGAGAACATCAGGTAGGAAGTCAAATTTTCCCTTCGAAACTCCACCAGTAATAACAAGTATATCATAATCAACTAAAAAGCTTGAGATTATGGTTTCCATTTCTTTTTTATTATCGGATAAATGTTTCAAATCAGCTAGAATACCCCATTCTTTAAAGGTGTTTTTAATGCCATATACATTTGACCTTCGTATTTGATGCTCAAGAGGTTTTTCGTGTACATCAACCAATTCATCACCCGTAGAAATAATAACCACCTTAGGAGATTCTCGCACTAAAATATTTTTCATACCAGTTGCGGCAGCTACATTAATTTCAGAACTTGAAATTAATTCACCTAACTTTTTAATTACAGTGTTTTCCGTAATGTCGATCCCTTTAAAATGCACATTCTGCCTTTTGGCAACTAATTTTGATTTTATTTGCACCAAACCATCTTTAATATCAAGGTCTTCATAACGAATTACAGTATCTGTTTTTTTAGGCAATATAGCTCCTGTCATTACTTCTATACAATCATTAACATCAGCTAGTGTTTTTTGAATAGAGCCCGCAGGAGCAACTTCTTGGATTTTAAAAAAGGTTGCTCCATTTTCAAAAGTACGATGCCGAATGGCAATACCATCCATTGTTACCCTATGGTAAGGTGGAAAGTCCCGATCTGCAATTAAATCTTCTGCAAGATACCTGCCTCCACTTTCATTTATAGGAACTGAAATTGTAGAAAAAAAAGTTTTGTTTTCTTCTAAAATTTTGAGAGCCTCACTATATTTAATAAATGTTCTGTCCATTTTCTTCTAACCTCCAATACTACTCATGCTTTCCTCCCGAATAAGGGATTTATTAGTGCCTTTTTCAGCAACAAAGCCGTCTTTTGGTTTTAATTTAATGAGTTCCATGAATTTAGAAGCTATTTGCTCATTAGTTACACCAGAGCGTATATAGTCTCTAATGCTATATGTGCCACCATCATATAAGCATGTTTTTATATCGCCTTTAGGTGTAATGCGAAGTCTGTTACACGTGTCACAAAAAGTACGTGAAAATGCTGGAATTATTCCAACATCACCGATAAAACCATCAATACTATAATTAGTAGATGTGTCCCCATGCTTACCAATTTTAGGAGATAAGCTGACATGCTTCTTTTTAATTGTTTTAAATATATCTGTAGCTTTAAAAATAGTGCTATTTTCCTTATAACCACCATTAAATGGCATTTCTTCAATAAAACGAATACTTACAGGGTGTTGTTTTGCTAAAGCTACTAATGGGAGGATGTCTTGAGTATTAATTCCCTTCATCACAACTGCATTAACCTTTAATTTAAAGCCTTCATCAATTAAGGTATGAAAAGTTTGAATTACTTTTTTAAAATCATCACGTCGGGTTATTTTCTTGAAGCGATCAGCATCCAAAGTATCGAGACTTAAGTTAAGAGAATTAATTCCTAACTCCATAAGTTTGGTAATATGCTGTGTCATTAAAGTGCCATTTGTTGTAATGTGTATGTTTTTAAAATGGGCTAGTTGATGTGTTTTTTCGAGTAGGGTTATGAAATTTTTTCTTAAAAAAGGTTCTCCACCAGTAAACCTAACTTTTCGAAAACCAAGATTTCCTAAAACATCAAGTAACCTAATAATCTCCTCATAACTTAATAGATCTGCTTTAGGCTCATAGGGAATTCCTTCTTTAGGCATGCAGTAAAAACATCTTAAATTACATCGATCTGTTACGCCAATACGCACATAATCAATGGTTCTATCGAAACTGTCTTTAATCTGCATTGTATAATTATTTGTATATTTTTACATATAAAACTACAATAATATTTGATGAACTAATTTTATTTTAGTATTAATTTATTACTTTACAGGATGAAAGAAATAAAGTCAATTTTAAAATTATTCAACCATTCTGGTGCTTTTTCTGAGAAATCAGCCATTGCCCAGGTGGTTAGAGTAGAGGAATCATCCTACAGAAGAGAGGGAGCACGTATGCTCGTTTTTGAATCTGGCACTTTTGAAGGAGGTATTAGTGGCGGATGCCTTGAAGGAGACGCTTTAAAAAGATCACAGATCGCAATTCTTAAAAAAGAACCTTCGGTTGTTACATATGACACCTCTAAGGATGATGAAAAGCAAATAGGTGTTGGTCTGGGTTGTAACGGTATAATAGATGTTTTAATTTCTCCTATTGTCCCAGAAAACAATACTATTACATTGTTAGAGAAATGTGTTTCTTCAAGAAAATCTCACATTATAATTACTGTTATTGCGTCAAATGATCCCGATAAAAACATCAAGCTAGGGAATAGCTATTATTATGATACTGATACTCTAACTATTGAAGAATGTAATCACGAAGAATTTAAAAATACACTCAAAATTGATATCAATTCTGTATTAAAAAATAAAAAATCTCGGATATATAGTTATACCATATCCAAATTTGAGGTAAGTGTTCTCATTGAGCTTATTCCCTCCCAATTTCATCTTGTTATCTATGGAGACAACTATGACATCTATCCAATGATTGAACTAGCAAAAGTAATGGATTGGGAAGTTAGTCTGGTTGGAAATTTACAGAAAATAAGAAAAGATAGACTTGGCTCTGTAAAATATTTGTTTAACAAAGATGAAGAAAGGCATCCTGAAATTGATGATCGTTCTGCCGTTATTTTAATGGCGCACGATTATAAAACTGATATTCAGAATTTAAAAAAAACATTAAATACTCCAGCACAATATATTGCTAGCTTAGGACCTAAAAAAAGATTTGAAAAAATGAAAGCAGACTTTTTGAAATCTAGCACCCCAATTACTCCAGAACAACTCCAAAGGATATATGCACCTTGTGGTCTTGAAATTGGAGCAAACTCACCTGAAGAAATTGCTTCAAGTATTTTTGCTGAAATCCTAAGTGTTTATTCTGATAAAAAAGGAGGATTATTACGTGATAAAACAGAACCAATTCATGAAAGGTTTTAGCTTACACTTCTCGTCTTTCCCAAAGAATATTTGATTCTCGTTGTTTTGCTATTTCTTTTGATACTAACGTAATCGTGTTTTTTATTTCTTTTTTTGAAGTATAAAGGCCCAAGCTAAAACGTAAGCTAGAAAAAGCTAATGTAGGAGAAATCCCCATTGCTATCAAAACATGGGAAGGATTGACACCTGCAGAATTACAAGCAGACCCATTAGAAACTGCTAAGGATGTACTTAAAGAACGAAGTAAGATTTCTCCATCAATATATTTAAATGATATATTAAGCGTATTAGTTAAACGATCAACATTCAAACCATTAACAATAGATTCTTCTATATTAGATAATCCGTTTTGTAATAGATTTCTTAAATATTCTAAACGTTTTTTTTCTTCAATCAGTCTTTGATCAGCTTGAACAATTGCAAAGGCAATACCAATAATAGCTGGGATATTATAAGTTCCGCCTCTTAATGCGCTTTGTTGCCCCCCGCCTTGTATAAAAGAATCTAAATATACTGCACTTTTTTCTTTAATATATGTAATACCTACACCCTTTGGACCGTATAATTTGTGTCCAGAAAAACATGCGAAATCTACTTGTTTAAAAAAATCATTCATTTCGGTTTTACCTAATGCCTGAGTAGCATCTGAAAACAATAGACATCTATTTTTTTTGCATAATTGTGAAATTAAATCTAATGGTTGCATGACTCCCGTTTCATTATTTGCAAACATTATAGAAACCACTAGAGTGTCTTTTGACAACTCACTTTCTAGTTGTTTTATATCAATAAGACCATCGGAAGTAACATCTAAGTAGGTTACTTTAGCACCTTCTTTTTCAAGAAATTCACAAACATCAAGCACTGCTTTATGTTCTGCTTTTGAAGTAATAATGTGATTCCGAGTAGATTTATTCTTTTTATAAAGACCTTTTAAAACTGAATTAATACTCTCTGTAGAACCAGATGTGAAAATAAATTCTTTTTGTGAAATCCCCAATGTTTTAGAAATCATATTTTTTGATTCATCTAATGCATCTTTTGCAAGCCAGCCAAAGGGATGATGACTACTAGAAGCATTCCCGAAATGTTTATTAAAATAAGGCAACATTTCTTTAACTACGCTCTCTTTACAAGGTGTTGTTGCATTGTAGTCTAAATATATTTGAGAGGAGTATCCTAATTCCATATTTTGAAATTATTAAAAAATAACTGATAATTTAGATATTTATATTGATTTTTTAATGTGCAGAAATATTATAAAATATATTGAGTACCTTTTTTATGATTAAGTTTAGCTTTTCAAATCATTTTCATTATAAATTAAAAATATTTTAGATTCAATAGAAATGAAACACAATAAGCATAGTAATTTATCAAAGCCAATTAAAGGGTTTTATGGAAGAAACGAAGTTAGTTTACTTGGAAGTGAATGCCTACAAATTCAAACTTTAGCTTCATTTATAGGTGATCAACTTAGAGATAAATTTTCATTGAGTTATGTGGATGCAGATCATGCTTCAAATAATGACCTAATCAAAAAATATTCTTCAAATCCTTTTATTAAAACCTTCATAAATAAAATTTCTCACAAGCAGTTTGAATTCTTTGATTCGGTTTATAATTATGAGGAAAATGGATTTTTTGACTCCACAGATCTTATTTTAGTTAATGGAAATCATGAACAGGCAAATCATCAAATAGTAATTATAGATCCTAAAAAGAAGACTTCTCTTCTTAAAAGGAAAGCATCATTAACAAATGTAATAGCACTACTGTGGACTAATTCTAAAAAAGAAATTCCAGAATATATTAAAGAGTTAATTCCAGAATATTCAACCTTACCTAAATTCTTGGTTTCAGATGAGAAAGGAATAGGTAATTTTATTAATCTTTTTTTAGAAAATCGGAAACCAAAGATTCAGGGATTAATATTAGGTGGAGGAAAAAGCACGCGTATGGGGGTTGATAAGATTTTTATTAATTACCATGGCAAGTCTCAATACAGTTATTTACAAGAAATAATGAAGCCTTTCTGTGAAGATGTATTTACATCGTGCAGGGCTGATCAATCATCATTATTTTCAAATGTAATAACAGATTCATTTATAGGATTAGGTGCCTATGGAGGGTTATTGAGTGCTTTTCAAAAAAAACCTAATTCTTCGTGGTTTACAGTTGCTTGTGATATCCCTCTTTTAAATAATAAAACTATTGAAACATTAGTAAAAAGTCGCAATCCCTCAAAATTAGCAACCTGTTTTTATAATTCTAATACTGATTTTCCCGAACCTTTAATAACAATTTGGGAACCTAGAGCTTATCCTGTGCTTTTGTATTATTTATCATTAGGGTACTCATGTACTCGAAAAGTACTTATTAATAGTGATGTTGAAATTGTTAAACTAGATAATGAAAACGTATTACTTAATGCCAATACAATTGAAGAAAGTAATAGGGCAGTAGAACTTCTTTCTGATTTCAACAAATAAAACATTATGGAAGGTATAACAGCAATAGTTCTTAGTGCAGGGTTTTCCTCTAGGATGAAAAAATTCAAGTTAGGGTTGCCTTTTAAAAACCATACCATTATTGAAGAAGTTTTATTTCAATTATCAAAGACTTCAATTAAAGAGATCATTTTGGTAACAGGTCATTATAAAGAATCCATAGAAAAATTACTTGCCACTAATTCTACTATAAAAATAATTCATAACAAAAATTATGCTTTAGGAATGACTACATCAATACAATGTGGAATTCTTGAGGCTTCAACCAATGCTAAAGGTTTTTTGATTTGCTTGGGGGACCTTCCTTTTATTTTAGCCACAGAATACAATAAAATACTTTCGAAAATTGAATCAATAGATGATAAAAACCCATTTATCGTAAGACCTTTTTTTAAAAATAAACCTGCAAATCCAGTCTTCTTTAGCAGGCACTTTAAAAATGATCTTTTAGATTTAAAACATATGGAAGGTGCTAAAATACTTATAAAAAGAAATGGTAATTATTTACATAATTTAATGCTGGAGACCGAAAGTGGAATTATGGATATTGATACTCCCTTAGACTATGCTAACTATATACACTCATAATTTAAATTACTAAGTTTTTTTTAGTTTAATTCATAATTAATTTAGCTTTTTTTTAAAGTATTCGTGATTATTTAATAAAAAAATGTTTTTGTGTACTTTTTTTGTTAGCTTTAGCTTATAATAAGCCAAATATACTCATTGAACAAAGATTGATTTTATTTTATAAAAATATTTATTTATGATTCCTTCTAATTTCACTTATCACAAAGCAACATCTATTCAAGATGCAATTGCATTATCAAAAACCCATGGAGAAGAAGCCAAGTATATGTCAGGCGGTCACAGTTTGTTGCCAATGATGAAACTTCGATTTGCTTCTCCTGAACACATAATAGATATCAGTAAAATTGATGGGTTATCCTACATTAAAGAAGATGGAGAGACTCTCAAATTAGGTGCACTTACTACACAGACTGAAATGGAAAATTCCTCATTAATTAAAGAGAAATACGACATTTTTTCAGATTCTGTCAAATTAACCGCCGATCCTTCGGTTAGAAATTTAGGAACTATTGGGGGAAACATTGCCCATGGTGATGCCGCTAATGATCAACCTGCTTTAATGTTGGCTCTTCGAGCAACAGTAATAGCAGAAGGAATTGACGGGAAAAAATCAATCCCAATAGATGAATTTTTTCATGGTTTTTACATGACTGCTTTAGATGCATCTGATGTTTTGGTAGAAATTCAAATTCCTAAAGCAAAAAAAGGAAGCGGTGGAGCTTACCATAAAGTAGAACGAAAAGCTGGTGACTATGCAACTGCAGGTGTTGCAATTCATATTGAATTAGATGATCATGGTACTTGTCAACAAATAGGTATTGGACTTACAAATGTTAGTGCGGTTCCCATGCGTTTAGAACGAGGAGAAGAAATATTAAGAGGGCAAAAAATAACAGAAGATTTAATTAAACAAGTTGGGAAGATTGCCAGTGAAGACGCCGAACCAACCTCTGACTTGAGAGGGTCTGAGGCTTATAAAAGATCCATTGTAAACACGATCACACAGCGCATGATTCGACTAGCACTAGAAAGAGCACAAAAATAAAAAATAAAAAAATGAAACATAAAATTACTTTGACTATAAATGGAGAAAATGTAACATCAGAGGTTGATTCACGGCTATTACTTGTTCATTTCATTCGAGAAAATCTTGATTTAACAGGTACTCATATAGGTTGTGACACTTCTGGTTGCGGCGCGTGTACAATTATGCTAAATGGCCAATCAATCAAATCGTGTACATATTTAGCAGTTCGTGCAGATGGTGCTGAAATAACAACAATTGAGGGCATTGCGGCAGAGGGAACAAATCATCCAATGCAGAAGGCTTTTCATGATCAACATGGTTTGCACTGTGGCTTTTGCACTCCCGGAATGGTGATTAGATCTATCGATTTATTGAAAAATAATCCAAATCCAACAGAAGAAGAAATTCGTTGGGGAATTTCCGGAAACTTGTGCAGATGTACAGGGTACAATAATATTGTTAAAGCTGTACAGCAAGCTGCAACAGAAATGCAAAAAGAATCTTAATTAGTCTAATTTTTTAAAAATAAAAATATGTTTAAATGTAAAACATCACCAGAGGTTGGAGGAATGGGTCACTCTGTAAAACGAAAAGAAGATGCTCGATTTTTACACGGCAAAGGTAAATATGTAGATGATGTGAAATTACCGGGACAGTTAACTATGGTTATGGTTCGAAGTCCATACGCTTATGCTAAGATTTTAAGTATTAATAAAGATAAGGCATTAGCTATTCCTGGAGTATTGGCCGTAATAACAGGTTATGATTTGAAAGAATTTAACTTACATTGGATGCCCACATTATTGTCTGACACCCAAATGGTATTGCCAACAGATACGGTAATGCATCAGTCACAAGAAGTTTGTGCTGTTATTGCTACCGATAGGTATGTAGCAGTAGATGGTGCAGAAGCAGTTGAGGTTGAGTATGAGCCAATGCAAGCAATCGTTGATCCATATAAAGCCCTAGATAAAAATGCGCCTTTATTAAGACCCGACAAAGAAAATCAAAAAGACAATAAAATATATCATTGGGAGCAAGGAGATAGAAATAAGACAGATGATGTTATTTCAAAAGCAGATGTAGTCGTTAAAGAAAGAATTTATTTACCAAGAATCCATGTGGCTTCAATTGAAACTTGCGGTTGTGTAGCTTCTTTTGATAAAGACACTGGAAAACTATTAGTTTATTTAACTACACAAGCACCTCACGCAATTAGAACAATAGTAGCTTTAGTTGCTGGTCATGTTGGTTTATCTGAAGAAAAAATACGAATTATTTCTCCTGATATTGGAGGAGGGTTTGGAGGTAAGGTTCCTGTCTATCCCGCATACGTAGTTGCAATTGCAGCTAGTTTTTTAATTGGAAAACCTGTAAAATGGATTGAAGACAGGTCAGAAAACTTAGTCAATGGTTTTGCTCGTGATTATCACATGGATTGTGAATTGGCAGCCACTAAAGACGGAAAAATACAAGCATTTAAAGTTTCAACTTTAGCTGATCATGGATATACAGATTCTTCTGCGAACCCATCAAAATATCCTACAGGAATGTTCTCGATATGCACAGGTTCTTATGATTATGAACATGCATTTGCGGAGTTAGATGCTGTATACACAAATAAAGCACCTGGAGGAGTGGCTTATAGATGCTCATTTAGGGTCACCGAAGCCGTTCATGCTATTGAAAGAATGGTAGACAAACTTGCTGCCGAAATAGGAAAAGATCCGGCACAATTACGTTTTGAAAATTTCATTAAAAAAGAACAATTTCCATACGATTCACCTTTAGGTTGGACATATGATAGTGGAGATTATAAAGCTACGCTAGAAAAAGCAATGGATATGATCGGCTATGAAGATTACAAAAAAGAGCAAGCTGAGAAACGTGCCCAAGGTAAATTGATGGGGATTGGAATTTGCACCTTTACCGAAGTAGTAGGAGCAGGTCCTTCTAAAGACTTTGATATTTTAGGAATTGCAATGTTTGATAGTGCCGAAATACGTGTACATCCAACAGGAAAAGCATTAGCACGTTTTGGAACAAAATCACAAGGACAAGGTCATGAAACTACTTATGCTCAAATTCTGGCAGAAGAATTGGGAATTCCTTACACCGATATCGAAATCGATGAAGGAGATACGGACACATCCCCTTACGGACTTGGAACCTATGCAAGTAGAAGTACGCCAACCGCTGGTGCTGCGGCAGCTATAGCGGCACGTAAATTGAAAGATAAAGGGAAAAAAATTGCAGCACATTTATTAGAAGTAAGTGAGGAGGATATTGAATGGGAAGTTGGCAAGTATTTTGTAAAAGGTGCTCCTGACAAATCTAAAACAATTCAAGAAGTTGCTTTCGCAGCTTACACAAACTTTCCTGAAGGAATGGAACCTGGATTCGAAGCAACGCACTATTATGATCCACCAAATCTAACATTTCCAAATGGCGCATACATCTGTGTAGTGGAGGTAGAAGAAGAAACTGGTGCAATTGATGTAAAGCGTTTTGTTGCTATAGATGATTGTGGTAATATCATCAATCCAATGATCGTTGAAGGTCAAGTACATGGTGGACTAACTCAAGGAATTGCGCCGGCAATGTATGAAGGCATAGAATATGACGATGAAGGAAATGTACTAAATGGTACTTTAATGGACTATTTAGTTCCAACGGCTGTCGAATCTCCTAATTGGGAAACGGGTCACACCATTACACCATCGCCACATCATCCACTAGGAGCAAAAGGTGTTGCAGAGTCACCAACAGTTGGTGCTCCACCTGCTATAGCTAATGCTATCATAGATGCACTTGCGCCTTTAGGAATTAAACATTTGGATATTCCTATCACGCCAGCGAAAGTTTGGGATGCAATACAAGCTCATAAATAAATTCAAATATGATTTTAAATAAAAAAACCTTCCCTAAGACTAGGGAAGGCTTTTTAAGTGTAAATAATAGGTAAAATATTTTTAATGAAAACAAATTTAACTAAGTCATTCGAAGTACCCCAAAAGACAGAATTAATCTGGAATCATCTAATTGATCCCACTAAAATTATGGATTGTGTTCCTGGAGTTTCTATAGATGAAAAAGTAGGTGAAAATCATTATAAAGGTAAAGTAGGGATGAAATTTGGTCCAATGGGTGTAAAATATGATGCAGATATTTTTTATAATGAAATAGATATTGAAAATAAAAAGATTATTCTTTCTGGGAATGGTGTCGATTCTAAAGGAAATGGAAATGCTGAAATGAAGATGACCATAAATCTTACTGAATTAGATTCTGGCGGTGTTAAAATGGATGCTATTATGGATGTCACTGTCAATGGTAAAATCGCTCAATTTGGTTCTAGGCTTATTGACACAGTATCAAATCAATTATTTAAACAATTTGTCTCTAATTTTTCAAAAAAATTAGCAAATGCAGAAGCAGCAGCATAAAGTTTTATTCACCTTTAGTAATCAAGAAACCATGCTTGAGAATAGTTAAGTATAACCAAGTAAATTTTAAGCTTTTGAATAAAGAGATTAACGCCATAATAAAAGATTTTTACAATAATGACTACATATTAAATGAAGAATTAGCTACTTCTCTTTTCTTGTTAAAAAATCTAGAAAAGCCATTACTGTTAGAGGGTAATCCAGGTGTTGGCAAAACAATGTTAGCTAAAACTTTAGCTAGTCATTTAGGAACAAACCTTATTCGCTTACAATGCTATGAAGGTCTAGATGTAAGCACTTCCATATACGAATGGAATTATCAAAAGCAATTACTGCATATAAAATTATTTGAATCTGAAAAGGATAAAAAAGCACTAGAAAATCAAATTTTTAGCATGGACTATGTTCTGCAACGACCACTTTTACAATCGATAAGAGCAGACAAACCTGTTGTATTACTAATCGATGAAATTGATCGTGCAGATGAAGAATTCGAAGCTTATTTATTGGAGCTTTTGTCAGATTTTCAAATTAGTATTCCTGAGTTAGGAACCATTAAGGCTACTACAAAACCATTTGTGATATTAACATCAAATAGAACTAGAGAACTAAGTGATGCTCTTAGAAGACGTTGTTTGTATCATTGGGTAGATTTCCCTTCTAAAGCAAAAGAAATTGACATTATAGCCAAGAAACTCCCAAATATTGATCAGGTTTTAGCCACTCAAGTTGTTACCTTTATACATAATCTTCGCAAATCCAGTTTACATAAACCACCTGGAATTGCGGAATCCTTAGACTGGGCAAAAACATTATTGCTGATGAATGTAGACAATATAACTGATGAGATTGTTCACAACACCATTGGTAGTGTACTTAAACATAAGGATGATGTGGACTTTGTAAGAAATAAAACAGTGCAGGAATTTTTATTTCCAATAGATTAATTTAATGGTAGAAGTAACTAAAACATTCAAAGAGCGATTAATCGATTTCACCATGTATTGTAGAGAGCGTCAGTTTGTTCTTGGTCCACAAGAGACGCAAGATGCTTTTGTAATTGCAGAAAATGGTTATGTTCTAGAGCGTAAATTATTTCAATACAGCCTAAAAGCAATTTTTTGTAAGCGTAAAGAACATTTTGATCGTTTTGATGAAATGTTTGATCGATTTTGGAGCCGCTTTTATGAAGAAAAATTAGAGCAACGTAAAAAACAGATTAAACTAATTAAAAATGAACCAGATACAGCTACAGTAATTTTTTTAGGCGCAAAATTTAATGTGCCCAAAAAGGAAAAGAAGATAGAGGCAAAACAAACAAAAGGCGCAAACGAAAGTATTCGTCTGAGGATGACTGATTTTTCTAAAGTAGATGTTAGTGATAAAAAATATCTTGAAGAACTAGCGTTAGAACTTTTTCATCAAATGAGCATGCGGTTCAAGCGAAGGCTTGAAAATTCTAATAAAGGAAAAGTAAATATTCGTAGAACAATAAGACAGAGTATTGGTAAAGGTGGCTTGCCTTTGGATCTTGCTTTCAAAAAAAAACGTAAAGAAAAACGAAAAGTTGTTTTCATATTAGATATAAGCGGTTCTATGGATACTTATAGTTATTATCTTTTACGCTATGTGATGATATTGAAAAAGTATTTTAAAAGTTTAGAATTCTTTACCTTTAGTACGAAATTAACCCATGTTACACCACTGTTACGACAAAACAATGAACAAGAGGTTTTAAAACAAATCAGCGTAAATGTAAATTCTTGGTCTAGTGGAACTAAGATTGGAGAATCATTAACCGAATTTCTTTCATCATATGGAAACAGGTTTTTAAGCCAGAAACATGTTGTCGTAGTTCTGAGTGATGGACTTGAAACTGGAAGTGTTACTGTCCTTAAAGAAGCAGTTAAAACTATTCGAAGAAAATGCAAAACCTTAGTATGGCTAAATCCACTAAAAGGAATGAAAAACTATCAACCCATTCAGAAAGGAATAATAAATGTGATGCCACATTTAGATGCATTTGAATCTGCACATAATTTGGATAGTCTATTAAAACTAGAAAAGCTATTGATGGATGTTTAACGAATTGGCACTTAAAATAGAAGAATATTTGAATAATGGATCAAATTTCGCCATTGCTCAAGTAATTAATCGAATTGCTCCAAGTTCTGGGAAAGTTGGAGATAAGGCAATTATTCTTGAAAGCGGAGAACTTATCGGTTGGATAGGAGGAGGATGTGTTAGGGGAATTATTGTTAAAGAAGCTATTGAAGTTATAAAAAGAAAACGTTACAAAAAAATTCGCATTTCTCCAACAGGTGGAACTAGTGAAAACGAAAATTTTAAAGAATATGTTATGTCATGTCAAAGTCAAGGTACTGTCGAAGTCCTAATTGAACCAGTAATTGCTCAACCTGAGTTAATAATTGTAGGGAAGTCTAATATAGCTCGCAAGCTAGCTATAGTTGCTAGTGCAGCTGATTTTAGAGTACACGCTATGGCAGAAGATGTTGATAGTCACATGTTCCCTTCAGTAAATAGTGTTATTAAAAGTGTAGATTTTAAAATGTTCGAAGAACTCTCCAATACATATATTATTGTAACAACACAGGGTGAAAATGATGACCTTTCTGTAAAAAAAGCTTTAGAGACAAATTGTAAATATGTTGGCTTTGTAGCAAGTACTAAAAAAGCTGAGGACATTAAATCACATCTAATTGAAAATGGTATCAATGAGGACCGTATTGCTAAGCTAAATAGTCCAGTTGGGCTTGATATTAATGCAAAACTAGCAAGTGAGGTTGCTATTAGTATTTTGGCAGAGATTATAGATGATTTCAGAAATGGCAATGCTTCAAAAGGATTTGAAAAGAAAGATGTTGTTAAACCTAAAATTGAATCTACTTCTAATCCGAAAAAGGATACATTTTCTGAAGAATTTTATATTAATCCCGTATGTGGTGTGCCGGTTTCAAAAATAAGTCCAAAACACATTTTAGAACATTTAGGTGATAAAGTATATTTCTGTTGTGATGGTTGTAAGGCGACCTTCGAGAAAAATCCAAAACAGTATATAAATTAAGGTTCATTAGGAGGACATACTGCAATAAACTGTTTAATGGAGCTTCTTGTCCTCCATAGTTAACCCCGTTTCTTTAAAACCACAGGCATATCCTCTTCAGTAAGTTCTGGGATTTGTGATTCTTTAACTGTAACAGGTTAACAGGGGTGTTAGATAATAGTACCATATAACAAGAAACCCCCTAAAAGGGAAACGATTTGGATTCCCAAAGATGAAATCATTTATTACTTGGGCTAAACACAGGTATTCAAGTCAGCAACCAAAAGAGTTATGGTTGGCAATGGATATAATAGCAAGAGAACGGGGTGCATTTTTATTTTAAATCACAGGTATATTCTCTTCATTAAGTTCAGGAAGAAAAACACTGGGCTTAAGATATTATAAGTATATTGAACCATCCAAATTCAAAAGAATCAAATGATTCCATAATTTGTCTTATGTTAAAATGTTTTAATTTTTGAGTAATATGGATACAAAATTATCAATGTCTTTTTTAGCTGAACCTAATGATGCTAACTTCAGTGGTTATGTTCACGGTGGTAAAGTAATGAAGTGGATAGATGAAATTGGCTACGCATTAGCAGTTAAATATTCTAAGAAATATTGTGTTACAAAGTTTGTTGACGATATTGAGTTTTTAAAACCAATTCACATAGGAGACCTTGTAAAACTTGATGCAGAGATAATTAAATTTGGTAATACCTCTCTAAGAATAAAAGTAGATGTGTCTAGTACAAATTTAATAAAAGACAATACAAAGAAAAATTGTGAATGCTTTATTGTTTTTGTTGCTTTAGATAAGAAAGGTAACAAATCAAAAATAAATAAATTGTAGGAAACTAAATCATCGGCATATCCTCTNNTAAGTTCAGGAAGAAAAACACGGAATAGATAGAGTTTTTTATATTAGAGATACAACTGAATGGTTCTCTTCTTTTGCTCCCATAAGTTTAGATTATTGTAGGTCAGTAGAGGTCTATACAGAAGGAGAATGGTTACATCTAAATACAGGAGAAGCAATATGGGAGGAAGCAATATGCAAAGCCAAAATACTTGCAACAACCAGCCAAAAAAGTTATATTTATTAGTAAGGGATTTCTCTACATTTCTTCAAATCCCACCGCTTTCATTAGCGAAATCTTTTGGTAAAAAATAAGCCCGTTGAATACGGGCTTTTTTATTTCAGTTTCTCAACATTTATCTCGTACCACTCCATCTAAAATAACATTTTTCAGTTGTAGAACCATATTTATACTTATAGGCAAGTATGAAAAAGGTTTGTAAATCCTGTCGGGAAGTAAAGCCCGTTGAAGAGTTTGGGAAGCATAATCGCTTCAAGGATAAACTCAACTCAAAATGTAAGGAGTGCTACAATCAGTATCAAAAAAAGTGGAGGCAGAAAAATCCTAATAAGCAAGCCCAAATACTCCATAAATATTACGGCAGAAATACAGAGCAAATAAAGGATTATCAAAAAAACCGCTACAACTCAAAAACAAAAAATGAATAGACTTTTCACAATCTCAAAGGATGGAAACATCTACAAAAACTACAAGCCCCAGCCCATCAATATTGATTCTATAAAACAGGAAACAGACCTCATCGTTGAAAGGCTCAAAGAAGGAAATGTTTTGGAGCCAAGTGATGAATACAAGGACATTTATTTTGAGGAGCCAATAGACCCAAATAAGCATTACGGGATGAAAGACCTTCACGCTTGGGTTCAGTTTCTAATCAGTCAAGGCGCAATAGATGACCCTAATGATTTAGACCAGCATTTAGCAGGATTACGAATGATTTTAGGGGATAGAACTTCCTTTGGTTACGATGAGGATGAAGGCATAACAATAGAACCTGCTGGAAACATCAAAATACCGCCTGTGGTCCATAGAAAAATGATGATTGAATACTATACTCAACTCCGTGATAAAACACCAGCATATTGCTCTAAAAAAGCAATACAGGAACATCTTGGAGGCATTAGTTTGAGTTCCTGCGACAAACTTATGAAGATGGGAATGCCTTATGTAAAACTTGGAGGAACTCGTAGAGTAGGATTTTCAAAACCTGCCGTTGAGAGGTGGATAAATGAAAACGCATAAATGGATAAAAATACAAATAATCGTTGAGGTAAAAAGGGTCAAAACCCCCACTTTTCAAGTAGAAATAGACAGGAAAATCGTATCTTAGTGGCGATTGTGTGGCGACATAAACGCAAGACTGGACCCGAAAGTCCAGTACATACGCTTATCCTAAGTTTTATGAGTGACCCAGGGAGGATTCGAACCCCCAACCCTCAGAGCCGAAATCTGATATTCTATCCAGTTGAACTACTGGGCCCTATTTCTTTTTAGAGAGGTATTCAACCTACCTGTTTTAAGGGGTGAATTTACAAAAATTATTGACAGATAATTCAAAGTGTCTTACTTTGTAATATTAATATTTACATCCTAAATAAAAAAATAGTATATTCGTTAACGTTTTTTTAACAAAATCAAAAATTATATGATGAAAACTAAATCTAAAAAACTGAAATTAAATGTCTTTTTATGGGCATTGCTGATTCCAGTAATCACTTTTGCACAGCAATCGATCTCAGGAACGATAACTGATGTAGACACGGGAGAGCCTCTCCTGGGGGTGACAGTACTTGTTCAAGGAACGAACAAGGGAACCGTATCAGACTTTGACGGGAATTATCTCATCAATGGTCTAGATGCTGGAGATTATATTCTAGAAGTCTCTTACACGGGATATTCTAAAATTTCCCAAGCAGTAACTGTTGGATCTTCTGATGTAACTCAAGATCTTCAAATGAGTTTTTCTGCTTCAGAACTTAACGAAATTGTCGTTACAGGAACTGGAGCGCCGGTTGCGAAAAAGCAATTAGGAAATAGTATTGGATCGATTACAACAGCTAGTCTGGAAAAATTACCGATTAACAGTTTCTCGGATTTATTAGCAGGACGTGAGCCCGGTATCGTGGCATTTCCTTCTGGTGGTTTGACCGGTGAGGGTGCTCAAATCCGTATTCGTGGAAATGCTTCTTTATCTCAGTTGAACGAACCCATTGTAATTGTAGACGGGATTCGTGTTGACCGAGGCGGAGGATTCGGTGGTGGATTTGTTGGATCTGGTGGGGGAGGTTCTACCTCACGTCTGGATGACATCAACCCAGAGTCCATTGAAAGAGTAGAAATCCTTAAAGGTGCCTCTGCGGCCACATTATTTGGAACAGAAGCAAGTAATGGGGTAATCCAGATCTTTACAAAAAAGGGGCAGAATGGTGCACCGCGTTTTGGCTTTAAAGCAACTCAAGGTTTTATTAGCTATCCTATTGGAGCCGTACCTGACAATACAGGATGGACAAGTAGTGCATCAACAGCAGCTGATTTGTCCCAATTTTACGGGTATACCATTAGACCTTATCAGTTAATCAGTACAAACGCGATGGAAGACCTGTACGAAACAGGAGTTCAAAATACCGTAAATGCAAACGTTTCCGGTGGTAATGAAATAATTACCTATTTTACTTCCGCCCGATACTCTTATACTGATGGTCCTTTTGGTGCACAGCAAAGAGACGGTTATCTAGAAGGTCAAGAGACCAACGCAACTGACCTCGATCGACTAGCACAGTTTAACATTAATTTGAATATTAATCCAAATGATAAATGGAGTATTCGATTAACACAAGGATTTACTTCAAGATTTAGTACGACTGCAGAGAACAACAACAATATTTATGGGGTTGGTTCTTTGGCACAGTTTAGTAAACCTGAGCTTGCAGGTGAAAACAATACCACAGGTACTATTGCCTTTGCAACAGTAGACGAAACACTTCAAGTTTCCATTGACTCAAAAGTGAGTAACTACAACGGAAGTATGGGAGTGAATTTTTATCCTACAGATTGGTTAAAAATTGACGCAACTTTTGGTTTAAACTACTCTAGCCAGTCCAGTACTAACTTTTGGCCATTTGCTTGGAATATCGATGGTTTTTCAGGGAGTCGTCCACTGGGACAGTTGAGTGCGGATACGCGTAACTTTTTAGCACAAACCGGTGAAGTAAAAGCTTCTTTTAACAACAACATCGGAGGCAACATTACGTCCAACTTAATAATTGGAGGGCAGTATATTTCTGAAGAAACTAAAATTTTAGGTGCGCAAGGAACCGAATTTCCAGGTCCTGGATTTGAGGTAACTTCTGCTGCTGGAGTCCAGAGTGTATTTGAATTTTTCACGGAAAACATTACAGCTGGGGTCTTTGCGCAGGAACAAATTGGGTTTAGCGATCAGTTGTTTGTTACTCTTGGAGCACGTCTGGATGCCAACTCCGCCTTTGGTAGTGAGTTTAATGCAGCATTTTATCCAAAAGTATCTGCATCCTATATCCCTTCGGATTCTGCCAATTGGAATGATATAGGTCCCATCAGCTCTTTACAGCTAAGAGGATCTTATGGACAATCTGGTCTTCAGCCTTTGGCATTTAGTGCATTGACTTCATACCAAGCCCTAGCATCTGCAACTGGAGCGGGTATTGCTCCAAATAACCTTGGTAATCCAGAGTTATCCCCTGAAATTTCTAAGGAGTGGGAAGTTGGATTTACAGCTGGTTTAATCGATGATAAAGTAAACTTAGAGTTTACTTACTTTGATCGAGTTACCGAAGATGCGCTCTATGCACGTCAGTTTCCCCTTTCTGGAGGATTTAGAAATACTCAGTTAACCAACATTGGTGAACTTGCTGCTTATGGTATGGAGATCAATCTTAGTGGAACTGTAATCAGAACTCAAGATTTAACTTTAAACCTATATGTAAACGGTGCTTATTACAGAGATCAAGTTGTAAGTTTAGGAGGAGCTCCACCATTAAAAGTAGGGGGTTCCTATCCAAGATACCGTAACTTCTTGATCGAAGGAGAGGCGCCTGGAGCAAACTTTGGTGCACAGCTACTAGATGTTGGAGCAAACGAACTTCCTGTGGATATTGCTAATTCTGACGGACTACCCGATACGAGAGATCAATTGATTTCTTATTTCACCGGGCAAACACCCGATACAGTAGGAAGTGTTCCCACCTCTATTGGAACGGGAAGTGTACTTCTTAAAGATGAAGATGGTGACGGAGATTACTTGGACCACTACCTTGGAAAAGCAACTCCAGACTGGACAGGATCTTTTGGAGGATCTTTATCCTATAAGAATTTTACTCTTAGTACCACTTTTGAATATAAAGCTGGAAACTTCGTTATTAACAACTTGACAGATGCATTCCGTCAAGCAAATGGAGCTATTGGTCGAAACTTACCAACCTCTTCAAGAGTAGTCAGAGACTATGCTACCGGTGGTGTTGATGGAAGTTTTAACCCTTTAAATGATCCATCAGTTAGAGTTGATGCATTAGACGAGTGGTTAAATGATACACTTGCTTTAGCTCCCTTCTCTGGGTTAAACACACTAGAAAAAGCAGATTATATCAGCTGGAATGAATTGAGTTTAAATTACCAATTTACTGGTAGTATTTTAGATTCGTTCGGCTTACAAACAGCTTCACTAGGATTGTCAGGAAGAAACATAGCAATCTTTACAGGATATTCAGGGGTTGATCCTCGAATCAATTTTGTTGGTCGTGGAAGTGGCTCTAATCTAGACCAAAACTTTGGGCAAGGTATTGCTGCATTTGGTTGGCCTGTTCCAAGACAAGCTATCATTACTCTTAAAGTAGGATTTTAAATAATGGAAAAAATGAAAAATATAAATACAATGAAAAAAACATTTATTCTTTTGACTTCCATCATTATGTTCCTCGGGTGTAGCTTGGATGCTAATAACCCGAATAACTTATTGGAAGAACAATTAGGTGTAAGTGCATTTACTCCCATGGTTAATGGGCTGGAAGGTGTTACTGTAAGAGCCTATGGAAATATACTTGCACCTTATTCGGTGGCAAGTGATGAAATGATCTGGATTGGGTCTCGTGACGCGTGGCAACAGTTAAATTTTGGAAATGTGGACAACATCAACAATGAGTTTGTGGATGCTGCCTTTTTCTTTGTAGCTGAAGCGCGTTTCTGGGCAGACGATGTGATCGCTAGAGGAGAAGAATTTAGTACAACTGATGCCTTCTCTGCTGCAAATAGGACAGATTTAGCCAGAGCCTATTGGTATGGTGCTGTCACTTATATTGTCATTGCAGATATGTTTGACGATTTTGTTGTAGGTTCAAGAAAAACTGAAGCAGCTCCTCCTGTGGGTCCAGCAAATATGGGATCGCTTTACGATACTGCTATAGGATATCTCAACAAGGCCATCGCCTTGAACGCAGGGCTTACCTCAGCGCTCAAAGCAACAAAAGCAAGAGCTGAATTTTCTAAAGGGATTTGGGCAAAAAACAACCCTGTAAATACAGCCACCCCTCTTGTAAGTTCTTCTTCTGCTGCTGCATTAGCTGCAGAGGCTTTAGCTGACTTGGGAGATGATTTCTCTGTAAACTTAGTCACTTCATCTTCAGCTCCTCAAACAGTTGGTGCTTTGGACATTGCGGGAGAAGTAAACGATCGTCTTGAGATGAGACTTTCAAATACTTATGTGATCTCTTCTGACGACAAACGTCCAGATGCTATTGGCGATAGTAATCCAGCAACAACAGTTACGCTTATGGATCCTATTGACAATATTGCAGATCCTGCTTTGTACAAGAATGTAGTCAACTTTACGGCTCCTGGATTGTATCCTGAATATCCTGTAGTTTCTGGGAGAGAAATGCACTTGATTATCGCAGAAAATGCTTTAGCAAACGGGGACACTGCAAACTTCACAGCTCATATTAACAAAATAAGAGCATTGGATGGGTTGACTCCTTACAGTGGTCAAATGGATGCACAAGATTTATTAGAGCATTCTAGACGAGTGAATTTATTCCTACAAGGAAGAAGAATCTCAGATCACTATCGATTTGCAAGTCCTTCAGAATATTGGATTGGAACCTCTCCAGCGATCAATTCGCCTGGTAGTTTCTTACCCATTACGATCTCTGAGATTCAATCAAACGAGAATATCAACTAGTAATTTTTGATATTGTTTAATAGAAAAACCCCTCACTTTCGTGAGGGGTTTTTTATTTTGTTGACCAGCAGAAAGCTTATTCCAAATCTTGTAATATTTGCTTCATTTTTAATTCTAAAGAGCCTATTGCAGCTGTATAACGTGTATCCCACTCTTCAAGTCGATCAGAAGACTTCAGTGCAATTTCATACTCCAAGCCAGGGAGAATCCAAGCAGCATATCCACTAAAAGGATCTGAAGAGGCATACAGCGATTTATACCACTTCCCAAAATACATTCCTTGCTCAGACAGAAAACTCTTCTCTAGAGAAATCAGTTGTTGGTTTAAAGCACGTTGGTCTTTTTTGGAAAGACCTCCTTCCTCTAAAAACGATTGTAGCTGAGTTGTAAGTATTTTAGAAGTAACTTCAAGGGAACGGATGGCAGCAGTTGAACTATTAAATCCTTCGAAGTTTTGGTCATACCCTTTGATTTTGTTTGTTGCATTTATAAAATGCAGTTTCAAATCGTCTGCATATCGGTTTAGGTTATAAGGGATTAGTTCAGCATTGGCCATGCGTAATGCCATCAAACCTGCCATGTGTTCTACCATAGGTCCCATTTGAAATTCAGGATCTACAAATTGCTCATAAAATTGAAAGCTATCGTAATTGGAGTGGTACAGATTTGGACCTCCAGCACCTCCGCTTAAAGAAGGAACCCCAGCGTACATATAAAAAGCAATATGGTCTGAGCCCCCCCCTAGATTTCCAATACTCGGTTCGCTTTGGGTGTCTTTTTTCCAAAATTCAAATAAACTTTGATCGGTATAAGGATATCGAACCTTTTTAGAGGTTTCGATCATTAATTTTTTAAGTGTCGGTGCTGCAGAAGCACTAAAGCTTTTTCCAGATACACCTCCGTCAAAGTTCATATAAACTACCCCTTTGGCGTTCAGTTGATCTCGCAGTTGTTCTACCCATTCACTAGAACCAATCACACCGTGTTCCTCTGCATCCCAATGACCAATTAGAATCGATCTTTTAGGTGCATAACCTTGTTTTTTAAGTTTCCCTAACGTCTCGCTAAGACTCAGTAACATGGCGGTTCCACTGTTGGGATCGGTAGCACCAAACCCCCATGCGTCAAAGTGACAGCCCAAGATAATCCACTCGTCTGGTGCTTCACTT
This sequence comes from Flavobacteriaceae bacterium UBA980, assembly GCA_002292265.1. GTDB lineage: Bacteria > Bacteroidota > Bacteroidia > Flavobacteriales > Flavobacteriaceae > MS024-2A. The sequence continues at coordinate 39,081 of DBBQ01000006.1, forward strand.
CCTTTGAGCATTCCTACGACATTGGCAGCCCGTACAAAATCGATTTTTTGATTGACCTTCAAGCGAACCGTCAATAAAGCACCCCCTTCCAATCGATAGGTAAAGGGAAGCCCCCCTTGCCAGGATTGCGGTACTGCTCTCCCACGCATTTGTCCCAATATTTTTTTAGCCTCGCCGTAAGCTACTGGGGTGACGGGTATGCTGTGTAACTGGGCTTGATCGGGATTCATACGCTTAATTTTCTTTTTCCCATCCAGGGGTAAGGCAGGCTCAAAAGGAGTTAATGGATCACCTGTAAAATCGGTCGTCAATAGGGACCCCCTTTGGATAGTTGATTCGTTGTAATAAGGTCCTTCCGGATAGACAAGTCCCTTTGTATAACCACTATCTTTAGGATCGGTGAAAATAATCAACCCAGCAGCGCCATTTGCCTCAGCAAACTTTGCTTTAAACCCTCTAAAGTTTCCACCGTACCGTGCCAATACAATTTTCCCTTTTACATCAACTCCGAGTTCTTGTAGCATATCAAAGTCTTCTTTACGTCCATAGTTGGCATACACAACCTCTGCAGTGACGTCACCACTTCCCGAAAAGGCATTCCAGCCTTTCCAAAGTTCTGGGTCTTCTGAAAAAGAATCGCCAGGAATAATATCCTCTTTTTGATTTAAAACAGCTCTCGAAGGAGTTACGATTTCTATGAGGGAGCTTCCTGGTTTGTTGGGTAAATACAAATCGTACGGATATTGAGTTATCTCAAATCCAGCGTGCTGCATCACCTCACCCATGTAGCGTTGCACCTCAGTATTGGCCTTACTCCCCACCACATGGGGACGCTCGGTTAGTTTTTTTAAATGTGTTTTAAAAGAGGTCGTATTGATCTGCTTAAAAAAAGCTTCTTCAATTTGAAGCTGAGTTTCCCATCTTGATTGGGAATAACCTTCGTATTGCGCTTGGGAAAGCTGGATTGTAAAACAAAAAATACATAGCAATGTAAAAACGTTGAATTTCATAAATAAAATGTTGTGGTTGTGAATTAAAACCACAATTTACATCAATCCATTCAAAATAAACCTACGAATTTGATTCAAGCAACTGAAGTGCACTTCCTCTCTGGAAAGAGACCGCACTAAAATTCTTTCAATACAGACTCAGATTACGAGGATAATTGTTGTTTGACGAGATTGGCAATCATTTTACCTTCTGCTTTACCAGACAATTCTTGCGATGCCATTCCCATTACCTTACCCATATCTTTCATTCCCTCTGCGCCTGTTTTTATAATAATTTCAGACACAACTTTTGCCACTTCTGCTTCCGACAATTGCTCAGGTAGAAAGGAAGCGATTACTTCCGCCTGGGCTTCTTCGGGTGTAGCAAGATCGGACCTTCCCTGATCTCTAAAAATTGAAGCACTTTCTTTGCGCTGTTTTACCAAGCGTTGTAGTATTTTTATCGCTTCTTCATCACTCAGCTCCGCTCCCCCTCCTTTTGCCGTTTGTGCTAGCAGCACAGCCGATTTAATTGCGCGAAGCGATTCCAGCTTTAGGCTGTCCTTGGCACGCATGGCGCTTTTTATTTCTTCAGTTAAATTAGAAAGTATTCCCATAGTTAGTCTACGTTATCGTGTAAAAATGAATTATTGGATCGGATCTGAAGATTGTCATTCCCGTCATTATCCAAAGAAAGCCGTGAAGGAGACTCAGGTAAATTCGAATCTAAATCGAGTCCTTTTCTTTTGTAAGCAGGCTCTTTTTCCATTTCTTCTACCTTTTGATACTGGTGTGAAAACTTGTGGTTAAATGCCTTTAAATGCGATTTGCGTTTTTCGGACTGCGTTGAGACGGTTTGATCTATAGTCTGTTCAAAAGGGTTGGCTTCTTCCACTTCTGAATCAAGCGTTGGCTCCGCTTTGGAGGCAGAACTATCCATTTCTTCAGAAGCACCTTTTAATTCAAATTGAACTTCAAGTGAGGCATTCTCAAAATCTTTTTCTACTACGGCGGGCTCCGAAACCTCTTCCATCTCTTGGGGAGTTGCTATCGTTTGTGGCTTCTGATCTGAAATAGGAAGCTCAAAATCCATGAGTATTTGACTTTCACTCGGAACGATCTCAGGATCCACCACGTCCATTTCGAATAAAGGATTGGTTACTTCATTAAAAATAAATTCTTCCTCTTCAGATATTTCGACTTCAGAAGTTGGTGTTTCTATAAAATCAGTTTCCTCAACCGATTCACTTACTTCTCCAAACTGAGGTTCAAAAAGCGGGGATTCGACAAAGGGTTCTTTAGGATCCGAAAATTCATTTACCTCAGGGTCAACCGTTTCGGGGGTTACTGGGTTTTCCTCTTGAACTTCGGAATCAAATTCTCTCTCTTCCAGATCGGAAAAAGTGGTTTGTTCCATTTCAAAAGATTCTACTTCAGCCTCCTCATTGATTTCGAAATCTCTTGATTCTTCGTTGGTTTCCTGACTGTCTACTGATTCAAAATCAGGATCAACAGTTTCAAAAAAGGAAGCTTCTTCTTGCATAAAAGGGGTCGCTTCTTCCGTATCCTGAATTTCCACTCCATTGAAAACAACTTCTGCTTCTACTTCAATATCGTGGAGTATCGAATTCATCGGAATCAAGGGGTCTTGATTTTTACTTTCCAAAGAAGAAACAGGTGCTATGGGCATTTCTGTTTGATTTTGTGTTGAACCAAAAGGAAGTTCATTCGATTCTTCACTGAGATCATGTACTATTTTTTGTTCGTCTTCTAGCGTATGAATGATTTTTTTGGCTTCGGTATTTGAAATTTCATTTTGTTGTTCCTGTCCAAAACCCGTCGCAATTACAGTAACCGAAATTTCGTTACCCAGGTTTTCATCTTCCCCTACTCCCATGATGATGTTCGTATGGTTTCCAGCTTCCGCTTGGATAAAATCACTGATTTCTCCAATTTCGTCAATCGTAATTTCATCTGTTCCCGAAACAATCAACAATAAAACATTTTTACAACCAGTGATCTTGTTGTCGTTCAACAAGGGGGAATCCAGCGCTTTTACAATGGCCTCTTGTGCTCGGTTACTTCCAGAAGCTGCTCCCGACCCCATAATGGCGGTTCCAGAATTGGTAAGTACAGTTTTGGCATCTTTAAGGTCGATATTTTGGGTGTAGTGATGGGTAATCACTTCTGCAATTCCACGCGCTGCTGTCGCCAAAACTTCATCTGCTTTGGCAAAACCTGCTTTAAATCCAAGGTTCCCATAGACTTCCCGCAGCTTGTTGTTGTTGATTACAATCAGTGCATCTACACTTTCTTTAATACGTTCTAGCCCTTTTTGTGCTTGTTCCAACCGCAAACGCCCTTCAAACTGAAACGGCATGGTTACAATTCCCACCGTCAAAATATCTAACGATTTTGCCATTTGAGCAATGACTGGAGCAGCTCCTGTACCTGTTCCTCCTCCCATTCCTGCTGTAATAAAGACCATTTTGGTTTGGGTGGACAAAACTGTTTCAATCTCGGTTTGACTTTCTTTGGCAGCTTGCTCTCCAACCTCAGGGTTGGCTCCCGCTCCTAAACCCTCTGTCAGGCTCGCACCTAGTTGGATTTTGGTAGGCACACCGCTCTCGGAAAGCGCTTGGGCATCGGTATTGGTAATGACAAAATCGACTCCTTTGATCCCTTGCTGGAACATATAATTGATCGCGTTGCTACCCCCACCCCCTACGCCAATCACCTTAATGACGTTACTTCTGTTTTTGGGCAGATCGAAATTGATTCCTTTAGTTTCTTCTTGGTCCATCTGGCTATTAATTATGCGTTATCTAAAAATTCTTTTAATTTTTCCCCAAAACGATCTAAAATTGATTTTCGTTGTTGAGAAACGTCAACTGTGGCGCGCTCTTCACTTGATAATTCTGTGGGTACTACTTCAGCAGTATCTTCAGTTGTTCTCCCCGCTGGTGCTTCTTCTAAGGCATTCATAAGAAGTCCTACAGAAGTAGCAAAAAGTGGACTTGAAACCGCTTCTTGTGTATTTCCAGCAAGGTGCTCACTGGGATATCCCACTCTAGTATCCATTCCCGTGATGTATTCTACTAGCTGTTTTAAGTGCTTCAGTTGGCTTCCACCCCCAGTCAATACAATTCCCGCAATGAGTTTTTTCTTTTGGTCGTTATGACCGTAATTTTTGATTTCTAAAAACACTTGTTCTATAATTTCTACCACACGTGCATTGATAATTTTAGAGAGTGTTTTCAATGAGATTTCCTTAGGATCTCTTCCCTGAAGACCAGGGATAGAAACGATTTCGGTATCGCGATTTTCACCCGGCCAGGCAGATCCAAATTTGATTTTTAACAATTCGGCTTGTTTTTCAATAATGGAGCAGCCTTCCTTGATATCCTCAGAAATTACATTTCCACCAAAGGGAATCACCGCTGTATGTCGAATGATACCGTCTTTAAAAATCGCTAAATCGGTGGTCCCGCCTCCTATGTCAATCAGGGCGACACCCGCTTCTTTTTCTTCATAACTTAAAACCGCTTCCGAGGAGGCCAAAGGTTCTAGAGTGATGTTTGCCATGTTGAGCCCAGCACTTTTGATACAACGACCGATGTTTTTTATAGAAGAAACTTGTCCTACCACTACATGAAAATTGGCCTCTAAGCGACCTCCATGCATTCCGATGGGCTCTTTGATTTCGCCTTGTCCGTCAACTTTATACTCTTGGGGTAGGACATGAATGATTTCCTCTCCAGGCAACATTACCAATTTGTAAACCTGCTGAATCAATCGTTGGATATCTTCCTCATCAATCACAGATTCTGGGTTTTCTCTGGTGATGTAGTCACTGTGTTGAATACTGCGAATGTGCTGTCCTGCTATTCCTACCACAACATCACTTATCTGAAATCCGGAATTGGTATTGGCATCGTCCACAGCCTGCTGGATGGATTGAATTGTTTGGGTAATGTTATTCACAACTCCCCGATGCACTCCAAGGCTTTTCGACTTTCCTACGCCCAAAATCTCTACCTTGTTGAATTCGTTTTTTTGTCCTACTAAAGCCACGATTTTTGTCGTGCCAATATCAAGTCCAACTGAATAATTTGTCTGTTCCATAATATTAAAATGTTGATGCGACTACTTGTTTTTTGAAGCTTAAATTAATTTTTTGATACGTTCCTAGGCTGTCTTGTACATTTTGAAACGCACAAAACACTTTTAATTTTTTTATTTTTTCTTGGATTCGGGTTGGCGCTCCAAAAACCACTTGAAAATCATAAGATTTTAAACGGAGCTCGTATTGGTTATTTTCTAGCGATATGGATTCCAATTCACGGGAGAGAAAAGAATCCTTTTTAAGAGTTGAAATAAGTGCTGCGGTGGGTTCCATGGACAATGTAGGAGTAGGTGAATGAAACGCAGGATAGGAGATCGAATCCAAAATTTTAAAAGCAAAAAGTACGCCACTAGCATCCGAGAAAAAAGGGGGGTCCGAGACTACCTTAAAAAGCGGTTGTCTCTCTGTAATTAGAAGCGAAAGCGTCCCTTCTGGTCGAACAAAAATTTCGGCATTTTCGACCTCTGGTGTACTGTTCACGTGGTTTTCAAGCATATTCAAATCTAAACTATCTTTCCTCAGGCTAGACTCATCACGTAGCTTTTGTGTTAACAATTTATTAACCACAGCCTCATTTAAGAACTGCGGAGTATGACTAAAATTCACTTCTATTTTCAGAGGTTTTTTCTGCTGATATCGATACTGTGCAAACCAGCAACAACCCCCAAAAAAGAGAATTGTGGTTGCCAAAAACAAACTGGATTTTTTGATTTTCATAGACTTGTAAATTGGGGTTTTAGTTGCTGTATTTCGGTTCCAATGTCGCCTGCGCCTAACAATGCAAAAACGGAAGCTTCACTGGTTTCTAAAACCGATTGAATCTCAGTTTTAGGGATACACTTTTTTTGATTGTGCGCCAAGCCGTCTAACAAGATTTTTGAAGTGATGCCGGGTATCGGCATTTCCCTCGCAGGATAAATTTCCATAAGAACTACTTCATCGAATTGGCACAAAACAGTTAAAAATTCATCCCAAAAATCCCGCGTTCTAGAAAAAAGATGGGGCTGAAAGACCACACAATTTCTTTGGCCGGGAAAAAAGCTTTGAAGCGTTTCAAAAACACGTTGAATTTCGGTTGGATGATGTGCGTAATCATCGATTACAACCGCCTCTTTCCACCGGTACAGATTCATCCGCCGATAAACGCCTGGAAAACTTTTTAGGGTAGGTAAAATTTCCTCCATTTCGAGACCTGCTTGTTCTGCTAGCGCTATTGCTGCAAGTGCATTGGCTATGTTGTGACTCCCCAGTTGATTTAAACACACCGCTTTGAAAAGTCCTGTGGGAGTCGCTAAATCAAAACGGTATCCTTCATCGGTTGTTTGAAGATTAAAGGCTTTGTAATCTGCTGCAACTTCAACTCCAAAAGTCAATCCCGAAATAGGAAGTCCATGTGCAACAATCAATTTTTGCTCGACTTGCTTCGAAAATTGAACAAAAGCTTCTAAAAAAGCGGCTTCCGTTTTATATATATCCAGATGGTCGGGTTCTAAGGAAGTGATACAGGCAAAACTTGGATGTAAATGCAAAAAGGAGCGATCGAATTCGTCCGCTTCAACAATAAAAGTTTCTGAACCTGTTCCAATTAAATTAGAGGAATTGTGATTTATAAATCCACCCATTACTGAAGTAAAGGACTGATTTGTCTTCGTAAAAATATGGGTTAAAATTGCCGCTGTGGTTGTTTTTCCGTGGGTTCCTGCTACGGCAAGTGTCTTTTTATCAGCACAGCATGCTGCTAAAAATTGAGCGCGTTTCATCACACGGTTTCCTTGTGCAAAGTAATATGCCAATTGGGGATGGCTTTGATCTATAGCAGCCGTATAGACTACACGAACATCTGCTCCTAACAAATTATGCGATAAAGCCGAGGTTTTTGAATCAAAAGTTATTTTTATACCTTCTTGAATGAGTTGGGCTGTTATCTCAGAAGGTGTTTTGTCATAACCGTAGACTTCATGACCCGACCTCAGACACCAACGCGCCAAAGCGGACATGCCCACACCACCGATGCCCATAAAATAATAGGTATGTTTCGGAGCTTTGGTCATAAGAGCTGTTGTATTTCGTTAAGGATGGTTTGGGTAGCCTCAGGCTTTGCCAAAGCTTTTAAGTTTGCTTGCATTTTTTGTTGTTGTACTGTTTTTGAAACCCAATCTGAAAACTGCGTTTTAAATTTTTCATCCAGTTCGTTTTCTTCAATTAAAAGAGCGGCATCCTCCTCAACCAAAGCAGCTGCATTGTGAAATTGATGGTTCGCCGTCACATTTGGAGAGGGTATCAGCAAAAGGGGTTTGCCCACACAGCAAAGTTCAGAAATACTCCCAGCCCCTGCGCGTGATATGATAAAATCTGCAGCGGCATAAAAGTTTTCCATTTCATAAATAAAGGGTCGGATCACTACCTCGTTGGACTGTGAAGATTTGTAGGTGTCATAATACAACGAACCACATTGCCACAACACTTGGAGTCCCTGATCTCGAATAAAATCCAATTCAGAATGAATCAATTCATTGATTCGCTTCGCTCCCAAACTTCCTCCAATAACGGCCAAGGTCTTTCTTTTGGGATCGAGATTAAAAAACGTTTTTGCTTTTTCGCTGGAATGGGATTGGGTTAAGGAGGCCCGAACGGGATTTCCTGTCAACTGAATTTTAGATTTTGGGAAAAATCGTTCTAAGCCTTTATAAGCCACACAAATTCGATCCACCTTTTTACTTAAAATTCTATTGGTAATCCCGGGATATGAATTTTGTTCTTGAATAAGGGTGGGCACTCTTAACCATTGCGCAACTTGCAAAAGCGGTCCGCTAGCAAAGCCGCCCGTACCTACTACTACGTCGGGCTTAAAACGTTTTAAAATTCGAAATGCATTCCACAAACTGCTGATCAATTTAAAGGGAAACAATAGGTTTTGAAGTGATAAAGACCTTTGAAAACCACTAATCCAAAGCCCCTCAATAGAAAAACCAGCTTTTGGAACTTTTTCCATTTCCATTTTACCTTTAGCACCTACAAATAAAATTGAAGATTCAGTAAAGTGTTCTTTAATACCCATCGCTATAGCAAGAGCTGGATAAATATGTCCTCCTGTACCCCCGCCTGATATGATGAGTTTAAAGGGTTTCACTTAATACGTTTAAAGGGTTGCTTTCATCGATTGGACTTGCTCCATCGAGCTCCTCCTGAACACTAATACTTAAAATAATTCCCAGAGCGATACAGGTCATCCAAGCTGAAGTTCCTCCACTGCTAATCATGGGTAAATTTTGACCCGTAACGGGCAACACTTGCAATGCCACTCCCATATTGATAAAGGCTTGGAAGACAATGGGAATGCCTAGGCCCACCACTGCAAGTTTGCCAAACACACTGGTGGTCTTATAGGAGATTACCAAGATTCTATAGAGTAAGAGCAGGTACAATAAAATCAAACCAACGCCCCCTACAAGTCCAAATTCTTCAACAATGATGGCATAAATAAAATCGGAAGAGCTTTGAGGTAAAAAGTTTTTCATACGGCTTTTTCCAGCTCCTAGTCCAAAAATTTTACCTGTCACTATAGCGGTCTTTGCGCGGGCTACCTGATAGTTCCCGTCGGAACTTTCGCCCGTTCTAAAGTTCTCAATCCGACTCGTCCAAGTATCCACCCGATTGGGAAAAACTCCTGGAAAGGCCTTGACTAATAAAAAGAATAACAGCACTGCTGTAACTCCTGCTCCAATTATAGTCATCAGATAACGCAAGGGATACCCTGCAATAAATGCCAACATTAAGACCATAGAAAAGAGGAGGGCGGCTGTTGATAGGTTTGAAGGAAATATGAGCAGCACTACTACAAAAACAGGCAACCAAAAACGAAGTAATGAACTTTTAAAAGTAGGAGTGGCTTCCTCCAGTTTTGAAAGATAGGTGGCCGAATACGTCATCAGGACCACAGAAGCTAGTGTAGAGGTTTGAAAACTAAGCCCGATGATCGGGATTCGGATCCAGCGACTTGCATTTGCCTCAGCAATAACTGTTCCCTGTGTAGCCGTATAGATAAGCAGCAAGACTACTATGGGAAGCATTAAAATTGAAATTCCTCTGAAATAATAAGAAGGAATTTTATGAACCGAAAACAGCAAAACAAAACCAATTGTGAGAATCACAAAATGTTTCATCAAATAGCCCCAAGGGGTTCCTTTCCCAACTACATATACTAAATTTGAACTAGCACTAAAAATGGGCAAAAAGGAAAATATGGCTAATAAGCCTAAAATCCCCCACAATACTTTATCTCCTTTTAGTGCTTGAAACATAATTTATATATTTCTAACGGCATTTTTAAATTGATTCCCACGGTCTTCATAATTCTCAAACAAATCGAAACTTGCACAAGCGGGAGATAACAGCACGGTGTCTTTCGGTACCGCGACTTTATGAGCAATTTTAACTGCCTCGCTCATGGACTGAGTTTCGATGAAAATATCTGTGACATTCTCAAAAGTATCCCGTAATTTTTCATTGTCTACACCTAAGCAAATAATAGCTTTTGCCTTTTCACGCACCATGGGAAGTAAGGATTCGTAATCGTTTCCTTTGTCCACTCCCCCAACAATCCAAACCAATGGTGTGTCCGTACTTTCAATAGCAAAAAAGGTAGCATTGATATTGGTTGCTTTGGAATCATTAATGAACTGGACGTGTTGTATGGTGAGCACTTTTTCCATTCGGTGTGGAGCTCCTTTAAAATGGGTCAAGCTCTCGCGTATGGAATCTTTACTGATTTCCAAAAGACTGGCTATCGTCGATGCGGCCATCGCATTGAGTAAATTATGTCTTCCTGAAAGTGAAAATTGTCCTGCGTTTATCATAGTCGTTTCATTTTTGCGTTGTATTGTGATGTGATTTTCTTTTGCATATACTCCTGTCGTTTGGGCTACGGTTGCTAAGGGTATTTTTTCTGCTTTGATCGTTGTTTTTTCTAAGGCATTTATCAGTACGGGGTCTTCGGCATTGAATAGGAAAAAATCCTTTTCTGTTTGATTCTCAGAGATTTTTAGCTTGGATTGGATATAGGCCTCAAATTGATAGTTATATCGATCCAAGTGGTCTGGTGTGATGTTTGTAATTACAGCTATATGGGGTGCAAAATCCTGTATATCATCCAGTTGAAAACTACTTAGTTCCAAGACATAAAAATCAAAATCTGTCTCTGCAACTTGAAGTGCAAAGGAGTTCCCAATATTTCCAGCCATACCCACATGAAGTCCAGCATCTTTAAGTATTTGATAGGTAAGTAGAGTTGTCGTTGTTTTTCCGTTAGTACCGGTGATCCCTATTAAAGTCGCCGAAGTATGTTGGGCGGCAAATTCAATTTCAGAGCAAATGGTTTTGCCTTGTGCCTTTAATGTTTTGATCAAAGGAACATCTGAAGGAATTCCGGGGCTTTTGATAACCAAATGAGCTTCTTGCATCGATTCCAGAGTGTGCTGTCCAGCCTCCCATAGGATTCCTTCTTTTACTAGAAGTGCTTGTAATTCTGTATCGATGTCGTTTTGATCTGAAAGAAAGACCTCGTATCCCATCTTTTTCCCTAGAATTGCGGCTCCTACTCCACTCTCACCCGCACCCAAAATGACCAATTTTTTTTCCATTATCTGAGTTTTAGGGTTACTATACTGAGGACGGCTAGGACAATTCCTAAAATCCAGAACCGTGCTACAATCTTACTTTCATGAAAGCCTAACTTTTGAAAGTGATGGTGTAAAGGCGCCATTTTAAAAATGCGCTGCCCCACGCCTGTTTTGGTTCGTGTATACTTAAAATAACTGACTTGTAAAATCACCGATAGGGTTTCTATAAAAAAGACCCCACACAATAAAGGAATCAACAATTCTTTCCGAACGATAATTGCGATAACAGAGATCACCGCTCCCAAAGTCAAACTCCCCGTATCGCCCATAAAAATTTCTGCGGGATAGGTATTAAACCATAAAAATCCGATCAAGGCACCTAAAAATGCGGAGATAAATACCACAATCTCACCTACATTAGGGATGTACATAATGTTCAAGTAAGAAGCAAAATTGACGTTCCCTGAGACCCAAGAAAAAACGGCCAATGCAAAAACAATAATAGCGGAAATACCCGCTGCCAGTCCGTCAATACCATCTGTAAGGTTTGCTCCATTGGAGACTGCTGTGATAATAAAAATTACGATCGGGATAAATATGAGCCAGGTATATTGAGATCCGATTCCCAACCATTCGATCAGCGTATGGTAGTTAAACTCATTGTTTTTTAATAATGGAATGGTCGTTAGCGTGGCTTTGACATCCGTTTTTGTTTCAAAAACTTCTGCAACAGTTTCGATGCTGCTAATAGGATTAACCTCGGTTCTCACTTTAACTTGGGGATGAAAAAAGAGCACAGACCCAACAAAGGCTCCCAAAAGTACCTGTCCTACAATTTTAAACTTACCTTGAAGTCCATCTTTGTTCTTTTTGAAAATTTTAATGTAATCATCCAACCAGCCAATAAAGCCCATCCAAACTGTGGTACACATCAAGAGAACAATGTAAATATTACTCAATTGCGCTAATAAAAGAACTGGAATAAGTGTGCTAAAAATAATAATCAGTCCTCCCATAGTGGGTGTCCCTTCCTTTTCTTTTTGACCTTCTAGTCCCAAATCACGCACGGTTTCTCCTACTTGCTGTTTTTTGAGATATCGGATTATTCTTTTCCCAAAAACCATAGAAAAACCCATAGACAAAATGATGGCAAAGGCAGCTCTAAATGAAAGATATTGAAACAAACTAGCTCCGGTAAGTTGGTATTGTTGTTCTAAAAATTCAAAGAGGTAATAGAGCATACTAGTCGGTTTTTGAAAAAATTTGTTGCGCTAACTCAAAATCATTGAAAGGGTATCGTTTCCCCTGAATTTCCTGATAATCTTCATGCCCTTTACCTGCAATCAACACGATGTCTCTTTCTTTTGCCAACTGCCCCGCCATCGCTATGGCTTCCTCTCTAAGGGTTACTTTTAGTACTTTTTTATAATGTTCAGGGGGCACACCTTCTATCATTTCTGAGATGATGGTTGCAGGGTTTTCTTCCCGTGGATTGTCTGAGGTAAAAATGACTTTGTCACTCAGTTCCGCAGCAATTTGACCCATTTTTGGTCGTTTTTCACGATCGCGATTGCCACCACAACCCAACAAGGTAAATAGCGTTTCATTTCGCGTGCGAATGGTATTGATGGTTTCTAAAACGTGTTCCAGAGCATCGGGCGTGTGTGCATAATCTACAATTACGGTGATTCCCTGTGTTGTTTGGAAGCTCTGAAAACGACCCTCTACACTTTTTAGTTGACTGATTTGCTTTAAAATTTGAATTGAAGGCAGCTCAAACAAATCTGCTAAGGCATAAACGGCTAAGAGGTTTTGGGCATTAAAATAGCCTACTAAACTGGTCCAAACTTCTTGATTTTGAATCTTTAAGAGCATGCCTGCAAATTGACATTCTAAAATCTGAGCTTTATAGTCTGCATGCTGCCGCAGGGCATAGGTGTATTTTTTAGCTTTGGTATTTTGTAACATAAACGAGCCATTCTTGTCATCCAAATTGGTGAGGGAAAAAGCAGTTTTTGGGAGTGTGTCAAAAAATAGCTTTTTGGTATCGCGATAGTTTTTAAAACTACCGTGGTAATCTAAATGGTCGTGGGTAAGGTTTGTAAAGACCCCAGCGGCAAATACTAGTCCTTCTATTCTGTGTTGTGCAATCCCATGGGAGGACACTTCCATAAAACAATGGCTCACCCCTAAATCAACCATTTCTTTGAGGTATTGGTTCACTGTAATGGCATCGGGAGTGGTGTGGGTGTTTTGGATGTCTTTTTCCCCATATTTAACACTTACGGTAGATACTAAACCACAACGATGTCCCTCTTGAGAAAATAAATTGTACAATAAGGAAGCGATCGAGGTTTTTCCATTGGTCCCTGTAATCCCAACCAGTTGCATTTTTTCGGAAGGGTTGTCATAAAAATTTGACGCCATCACTCCCATCGTCTGTGCTGCACTTTTCACAACCACATAGACAATTCCTTCTTTACATTTTTTGGGAAGCGATTCACAGACAATAGAATGGGCTCCGTTTTCGATTGCTTGAGAAATAAAATCATGACCGTCTAGTTGGGTTCCTTTTTGAGCAATATAAAGTCCTCCTTGTTGAACTGTTCTACTATCATAACTCAACAAAGAGACAGTAACCGACGGTTTCCCAGAAATCCCTTCAATACCTACTTTATACAATATGTCTTGCAGTGTTTTCAAGATAGCTCTAAAATGATTTTTTGTTGTTTTTGAACAGGTGTTCCCGGTTTTAGCGACTGAGATTTAACCAATCCGTCCCCTTTAATCTGAACTGTCAACCCGCTTTGCTCAAGTTTTTTTACAGCCTCTGCTTGAGACAAACCTGCAACATTAGGCACGACCTTTTCTAACTTATTAGGGGTTTCTTGGTCCAGTAGGGCCAGGTCAGAAGGACGTAAGATTACCTCCTTAGGTATGTCATTAAATATTTTCTTGGCTATGGTTTTAAATACAGGTGCTGCTACAGTAGCTCCATAATACCCTTTTTTCTTATCAGGTCGGTGTATGACAACGATACAAGAATATTTGGGTTTTTCTACAGGATAGTACCCTACAAAGCTAGAGATGTATTGCACCTCGTCTGTGGTATAATCTACCTGGCAAGTTCCTGTTTTTCCGGCCATAGTTAACAATGGATCTTTAATGCGGTATGCGGTTCCCCATTTTTTATCGACGACATTAAACATCATCTTTTGAACCTTGGCTAAGGTTTCTTTGGAACAAATGGAAGGGTTTAGTATCTGTTTTGAAAAAACCTTGGTGGGTTTGTTTCCAAAATTGCTGATTTGACTTAAAAACCGAGGCTTCACCAATTCCCCGTCATTCGCTATAGCGTTGTAAAAAGCCAAAGTTTGCAAAGGAGAAATACTTATCCCATAGCCATATGCCATCCACGGCAAGTCCAAGCCGTCCCAGTTGGGATCTGTAGGATAGGGAATTTTAGGAGTTGCCTCCCCTCGTATAGGCAATCCCAAAGGCTTATTCAATCCCATATTGTACAAACGATCTACAAATTGTTTTGGGTTGTCTTTATAATTATCATATACAATTTTGACCAGACCTACATTGGAAGAAACCTCAAAAGCCTTCGCAGCTGTCAATGTCCCATACCCTCCTTTTTTTGAATCTTTGACTTTGTATTTCCCATAAAATAGCAGTTCCCCATTTCCAGTTTCAATCAAAGTTTCTTCGTCAATAAATTTATCTTCCAGAGCTGCAATCATCCCCATCAACTTAAACGTAGATCCCGGTTCGTGGGCTTCCCCAACCGCATAATTGAGCTTTTCAAAGTAGTTGCCCTCCTCGGTTCTACCCAAATTGGCAATCGCCTTGATGGCTCCTGTTGCTACTTCCATCACGACTACAGTTCCGTGTTCTGCTTCAAATTTTTCAAGTTGACCCAGCAGCGCGTTATGGGCAATATCTTGAATATTAACATCGATCGTAGTGTGCAAATCAAAGCCTTCTGTAGGTTCTTTTTCGTTGGAATCACTGATGGGTTTCCACTGTCCATTAGCAATTTTTTGCTTTAACCGCAAACCGGACTCCCCTCTCAGGTACTCTGAAAATGCCCCTTCAAGACCTACCCGGAAATAAGTGCCGTTCTTGTCTTTCTTTTCGTAACCGATCGTACGTTCCGCTATTTTCCCAAGGGGGTGTTCTCGTTTTATTTCCTGCTCCACAATTAGTCCTCCTCGGTAAGCATTTTGGTCGAATATGGGAAAGGACTTGTAGCGTTGGATTTCGGAATATGAAAGTCCTTTAGCGACCAACCAGTATCGATTTTTTTGTCTTCGGGCTTTTTCTAAATTATGCAGTACCTGATCAGGCGCTTTGTTTACAACTCGAGCAATAGAATCTGCCAAGGCTTTTTTCTGGGCAGTAAACAAATAATCAGATGGGGTAACGGCATCCCAGTGCAATTCATAACGCGGAATGGAAGTGGCTAAAATATTTCCATCGGCGGCGTAAATATTACCCCGACTGGGTTCCAAAACAACATTTTTGACCAGGGTCTCTGGCGCTAGTCCCAGACCTTCCTCGTTTTCATAAAACTGGATGTGTATCAGTTTTCCCACCAAGATTAAGGCAAACAAAAAAAGAAAGCCTGCAAGCAAATAAAACCGCTGCATCAATCGCTTAGAAAAGGGGGTTACTTCACTCATTTGCAATTGTTATTTTAATGGGTTGCTGAGTAGCTGGTCTGACTCCTTGCCCTGCTAAAACGCGTGTCACTGAGGACTCTTTCTTTAAGACCAATAGCTCTTTTTTGGCTTCTATAAAATCACTTTTCAATGCTTTTATTTCGGTATTTAAAGAAGCAATTTTAAAGATCTTCTTATCGGCACTATGTCCACTGGAAATCATTATTACCGCCAGTACAGATAGAAAAACAATCATACGCCAATTTTTTAGAGCGTCTTCTTTGACCAAAAATTCAATATTGAGTATGGATCTTAAATTCTTCATCTTTTTTCCGCTATTCTTAATTTGGCACTTCGAGCTCTTGAATTGTGCTCTACTTCAAGAGCTGTAGGCACCCTTAGCTTTCCTACTTTACTCAGCACACTGAGAGAGTTACCGTAAAAATCTTTTTCTTCTCGACCTTCGAAATTTCCGCTTTGGATGAATCGTTTAACCAAACGATCTTCCAAGGAGTGGTACGAGATACAAACCAACCTCCCCCCGGGCTCTAAAACAGCTGCCGCTTGTTCTAAAAAGGATTTCAATACCCCAAGTTCATCATTGACTTCAATGCGTACCGCCTGAAAAATTTGAGCCAACACCTTATTTTCAATTCGCTGGGGGACCCACGGTTGTACGGCACGAGTTAAATCGGAAGTGGTTTCCAACTTATCTTCCGAACGAAAGGAAACAATTTTGTTTGCCAGTTTTCGGGCATTTCTCAATTCGCCATAGTTAAAAAATAGTTCACTCAAAGCTTCTTCACTGTACTGATTCAAAACCTCCTGAGCGTCCAAGGTTTGGCTTTGATTCATCCGCATGTCCAACCGTCCCTCTTTGCGCGTAGAAAATCCACGTGAAGCTTGGTCAAATTGATGTGAAGAAACGCCAAAGTCTGCTAAAATTCCATTTACCGAAGAAATACCGTGGTATTTTAAGTAGTGGGACAGATGACTGAAATTCGCAGCCACTAATTGAAACCTGGAATCTTCAATTCGGTTTTCATGTGCATCCTGATCTTGATCAAATGCGAATAATCGACCTTGTTCATTGAGCTGATCCAAAAGTGCTCTAGAATGACCCCCGCCGCCAAATGTAACATCCACATAAATTCCTTCAGGTCGAATATCTAACCCTTGGAGAGCGTCCTCTAGCAGTACTGGATTATGATATTGTGTCATCATTTTTGTCTCCCATCACTTCCTCAGCCAAAGCCCCAAAATCGAGGGTAGCTTCGTCTATTGCTTTTTCATAAAGCGTTTTGTCCCAGATCTCAAGGATGTTGACTGCAGATGATAGCACAATCTCTTTCCCTATCTGCGCGTGTTTTACCAGGTCTTTTGGAATCAAAAGTCGTCCAGAAGCATCCATTTCAACCGTTTTTACACCGGCTGTAAAACGTCGTATAAAATCATTGTTTTTTTTGTTGAAACGATTTAAGGTATTGACTTTCTCCATCAATTGCATCCACTCTTGTATCGGGTATAATTCCAAGCAAGGATTGAATACCGCACGTTTTAAAACAAATCCACCCGAAGCCACTGGAGTCAACTGCTTTTTAATTGCAATTGGCATCAGGACTCGTCCTTTGGCATCTGCCTTACACTCGTATGTTCCAATGAGATGTTGCACCTTTTGTTCAGATTTGAATCAAATATAATTGATATTTACCACTTTTTACCACTTTTTACCACATTGTTAATAAGTTTCCCCCCTTTTCAATTCCTTTTGAATCCACCTGAGGTGAAATAAAAAAATAGGTGCTAAAATGTAATTGTCTATATTTGGGGATCATAATTTGTAGCAGTCGGGCATAATGAATAAGATCATCCAAGAAGAAGAGTTTCGCTTTATAGAATCAGGAGAGGGACAACCGTTGATCATTTTGCACGGCCTTATGGGAGGGCTGAGTAATTTTAAAGATGTCCTGGATTATTTCCCCAAAAGAGGCTATCAAATCATTATTCCAGAACTTCCTGTTTACTCGCTTCCCATTTTAAATACCTCAGTAAAATCACTATCTGAATTTCTATACAAATTCATCCAACACAGAGGACTTAAAGATGTCATTTTACTGGGAAATTCACTTGGAGGCCACGTCGGTTTACTCTTTACAAAAAACTACCCAAAACTTGTGAAAGGCTTAGTACTTACGGGGAGTTCTGGTCTTTATGAAAACAATATGGGCGATGGCTACCCAAAGCGGGGAGACTATGCCTACATCAAGCAAAAAAGTGAAGCTGTATTTTACGATCCCAAAATTGCAACCAAAGAAATTGTTGACGAAGTCTTTGAAACGGTAAACGATCGAAATAAACTGGTACGCACCCTTGCTTTAGCAAAGAGTGCCATTCGACACAACATGGCCAATGAACTGCCCAAAATGTATACCCCAACAGCAATCATTTGGGGTAAACAAGACAGCGTCACCCCACCCAACGTTGCGGAAGAATTCAACACTTTACTTCCTGACTCCAACCTCTACTGGATCGATAAATGTGGCCACGCCCCTATGATGGAGCACCCTAAAGAATTCAATACAACGCTTCAACAATGGCTCGAGACTAGAAAGTTCTAGAACTTATGGACATCAAATCCGCCCAGTTTGTAATCAGTAACACCGATCTCGAAAAATGCCCAAAAGGATCACTCCCAGAGTACGCATTCATCGGCAGGTCTAATGTGGGAAAATCCTCATTAATCAACTCCCTTTGCCACAAAAAAAATCTAGCCAAAACATCTTCAAGACCGGGAAAAACCCAATTGATTAATCATTTTTTAATTAACGGGAAGTGGCATCTTGTGGACTTACCCGGATATGGGTATGCCCGAGTATCAAAATCTCAAAAAAAGGTATTTCAATCCTTTATCACAACGTATTTTGAAAAAAGAAAGCAATTGATCAATGCTTTTTTACTCATTGATATCCGACATGAACCGCAACCCATTGACTTAAAGTTTATGGAATGGTTGGGTGAAAATCAAATTCCTTTTTCCATTGTATTTACTAAGGCAGACAAACTGAAACCCAAAGCTCAGGATCGAAATATTGCACACTACAAACAGGAAATGTTGGCCTCCACTTGGGAAGAACTCCCACCCATTTTTGTCACTTCTTCATTGCACCGAACAGGAGGCGAAGAAATTTTAAAGTATATCGACCTGCTCAATACCGAATACCTTCAAAACACAAAGGTTTAGGGCTTTTTTAATTCCAATTTTTCAGCAAAGTAATCGCAAAAATCTTTCATGGTCGCGGTCATTTTTTCGTCTTGCGTAGCGCGGTAAAACGTATCGCTGAGCGATACTAGGGTTTGATGAAAAAACAACTGCATTTGATCAATGGGCATCTCTTTTACCCACAAATCCATTTTCAACGTTTCTTGATTTTCCTCATCCCAAAAGGAAAGCAACAGGGCTTTGGTATCCTTTTCAGAAATTCCTCCATCGGGGGCGGTCCATTTCATTTGTTCTGGAATATTGTTTTCGTCCAAATCGACATCGATCGTAATTTGGGTCTTTTTGTGAATGGCCATTAGCGTTTTGGTTTGTATTTTGATTGATTGAAAAGTTGTTGTGCAGGAAGTCGAAGTAGCTCTTCTAAAGAGGTCTCAGGGTTTAGATCGCGATACTTGCGTACAATTTGCCAACCGATCCATCTTCCCACCCTCCCAGGAGAATTTCGGTCTAACTCCAAATAAAATTTGGAAAAAGGAGCGGGTTCTAAAAAACGCTCTACCCATTGGGGATCGGTCTGATAAAGCATTTGTTTTTCAATAAAATACTGCCAGATGTAAATTTCATTTTCCCTTACCCATTTCAGCTCTTCCTCGGTATAGGCTATTTTTAAATGATCTTCTTCATGGGGCAACAACAGATCTTGTAAATACAATTTCTTTCCCTCAAACAGCATTTGACCCAAGAACGTTCGATCCTCAGTGGGTGGAATTGTGTAGGCGCTAAATTTTTCAACAATTTGGGAAGGTATGTACTTTTCGTCCAACTCTTTTCGGACATAATTGGGGATTCCCTCGTATAAAGGATGGTCTGTACCCAAAAACGTGTCTAAGGAAATTAACAACAAACTGTCAGAGTATACCGTTTTGATTTGATAATCAACATTGTTGGTCAAGGTAATTACTCGCGGTATTTTTACTTTTGGAAAATGGTATTTAATGTGTTTAAATAGATGAGAAACTTTAGTTTCCAGTGGAGCAACATCTTCATACACTTCTGAAACCGCTTTTTGAAGGAGTAATTGAAGACTGTCCTTTTGTCGTTTAATCCAAATACTATCAGAAAATTGTTTTGGAAATAAAAAGGGGTACTCTTTTTTGAGACCAGGGATGACTTCTGGAGATTGGTCGTAGAATTTTAAATCAAACCGATCCAATTGTATCGTTACCGGAAGGGCATCAATAACAGCTTTATTGTTGTTTTCATTTTGACAGGACAGGAAAAAAATAAAAAAAACAAAAAAACCAGCCGTTGAATAAAGAAATGCAAAAAAAGGAGTAAGTCTCGTCTTAAGATTTGTAATCATGCCCACAAAAACAGTAATTTTATACAAATTTACTTCCTATAAATGATTTACTAATGAAATCTGCAAGAAAAGTCGAAAATCACATTACGGAGTGGCTCAAATCTTACCTAGAAGGTGCCCAATTGAAAGGGTTTGTGGTCGGGATTTCTGGAGGTGTGGATTCAGCGGTGACCTCTACTCTATGTGCAAAAACAGGCCAACCTGTGCTTTGTTTGGAAATGCCTATTTTACAAGAAGCAAGTCAAGAAAATCGCGCCAAAGATCACATCCACTGGTTGAAAGATCATTTTCCAAATATCTCTTCGCTCCACCTCCCTTTAGATTCAGTATTTTTATCCTTTCAGAACCTACTTCCCACAGCTTCAAACCAAGAGGCACATTTCCTCAGTTTGGCCAATACAAGAGCGCGACTACGGATGACAAGTTTGTATTATTTCGCTGCCCTACACGGCTATGTGGTAGCGGGAACAGGAAACAAAGTTGAAGATTTCGGAGTTGGATTTTATACCAAATACGGAGACGGAGGGGTAGACCTAAGCCCAATCGCTGATTTAAATAAAACCCAAGTATTTGCACTAGCAAAACATTTAGGAGTAATTGAATCTATCCGAAAAGCAGCCCCTACTGATGGGTTGTGGGGTGACCACCGTACCGACGAAGAACAGCTAGGTGCCACTTATGCAGAGTTGGAATGGGCAATGGAAGCCGAACAAAACAAACTTTCTAAAAATGACTTTTCTGATAGAGAAAAAATTGTATTTGAGCGGTACGCAACACTTCACCGTCAAAACAAACACAAAATGATTCCCATACCTGTTTGTGAAATACCAAAGGCATATTTATAAATATTCCTTATTTTGCCAGAAGGACCCAAATTTTAATAAAAATGATAAAACTTGTACTTCTGGATCCACATCCTGTGGTTCAAAAAGGCTTCAAAACTTTTTTTAAAAAAACAGAAAATATTACTGTTAAAGGAACTTTTAATACCATAAAAGAACTTGTGGATTTCCTGTCGCGGGATACAGCAGATGTAGTGGTTTTAGAAATGGAACTTCCCGATGGAAGTGCGGTAGACACCATTCGGAAAGTGAAATTGATGCATTCCAAAATCGCAATCTTGATCTATACCTCGCTGCCACAGTCTATCTACGGTGTCTCCCTCCTAAAAGCTGGGGCATTAGGATACTTATCCAAAAAAGTAAGTCGAAAAGTATTGATTGAAGCCATTGAAAAAGTGGTCACCATCGGATACCATATCACTTCTAATTTTGCCAATCAAATCAGCAATAACATTGATGTTACAAAACCCAGAAATGCCTACGGAACTCTTTCTTCACGAGAAGTAGAAGTCCTCAAGTGTTTGATCGAAGGAGATCGGAACATAGAAATTGCTGAAAAACTAAGTATCAATCAAAAAACAGTAAACACTTATAAAAGTCGATTGATGAAAAAATTGGACGTTCAAAATCAAGTCGATCTTTACCAGCAGGCCCGAAATTTAGATTTATTTTAAAGCACTCGATTTAACTTTTTAGAAAGTAGCTTTTTTAAATTCTGATACTGCATTACCTCTTCTAGCAGTTCTGTTTCTCCGTCAGGGAGCTTCTTCTTCTGAGCAACGGTAACAAGGTTTTGAATTTTTTGATCTACAAGGTGTCTTCTAAAAGTCAAAATGGTCTCACTGACTAATTGCCCTACCACACTTTTTCGTTCTTTGACAAAGATGTTTTTCTTTTCCCAATCGTGAAGTTGATGTTCTTCGTCTTCCAATAAAATATCAGTAAGTAGTTGTCCTAAGGCAGTATCTTCCTGTTGAATCATTTTCTCAAGCAACACTTTTCCTTCGCTTTGAAAAGTGTGGATGAGTTGGTTGTACAGTTTTTGAAATTCGGGCTGAATCATTTCAACCTCGTCTTGTTGTAGGTCCAAAAACACCTTTTCATGAACTTTGGATTGTACGATTTTGGATTCTTCTACTAAATTGCCATCGGCATCGGAGGAGACTAAAACTTCATCGAAAAAGGCTTCTTCATTTCCATAATGCAATAAGATACTGACAATTTGTTTTTCTAGATTTACTAGCGGATTTTGTGGCTGGGACTTGATGTTGTGGCTTTGTGCGGGCAACTCTTGTTTCGTTTTGGGGGACTCTATTTTCCGAACAGGAGCCGATTTCTTGCTTTTTTCTTGGGCCAACGCATTGAACAAGACTTCTTCGGACACCTCCATTTGAGCAGCACATTCTCGCAAATAAATCTCTTGTTTTATCGCATCGGGAATTTTTGCAATACTTTGAACAATTTCACGAACCGTAGTTGCTTTTTTTACAGGATCACTGGCAGATTCCTGAAGCAGGAGATCGGTTTTAAACTGAATAAAGTCTTTGGCTTGTTCGGTGAGATAGGTTTGGATTTCTTCTAGCGAATGAGACTTAGCAAAACTATCGGGGTCTTCTCCTTCGGGAAAAGAACAAATCCGAACATTCATTCCTTCTTGCAAAATCAAATCAATCCCTCGAAGGGCAGCACGCAGACCGGCAGCATCTCCGTCAAACAAAACCACAACGTTGGAAGTAAGTCTTCGGATCAGTCGAATTTGCTCTGGAGTCAGTGCCGTACCTGAGGAGGAAACTACATTCTCAACTCCTTTTTGGTACAGCTGAATCACATCTGTGTACCCTTCTACCAAATAACAAACATCTTCTTTTGCTATCGTTTTTTTGGCTTCGTAAATCCCGTAGAGGACTTGACTTTTATGATAGATATCACTTTCTGGGGAATTCAAGTATTTGGCAGTTTTGGCTGTCGCAGAAAGAATCCTTCCACCAAAACCCTGAACCCGACCTGCCATACTACGTATGGGAAAAAGAACCCTCCCACGGAAACGGTCTACAGTTCCTCGGTCATTTTTGATCACCAAACCCGTCTCCACAAGATGGTCTTCAGCATAGCCTGCTTTTTGAGCTTTTTTGGAAAAATAAGAAGGCTGTTCTGCCGCATACCCCAAACCAAAAAAACGAATGATTTCATCTGTAAATCCGCGTTCCCTAAAATAACTCAGACCAATCGCCATTCCCTCTGTGGATTCCCATAAATCTTTAGAAAATTGTTCTTGTGCATATTGATTGACCAGATATAAGCTCTCCCGGAGATTCATCTTTTCCTTCTCCACGTCACTTTGCTGAGTTTCCTCAATTTCTATGTTGTATTTTTTGGCTAAAAAACGAATGGCTTCTGGATAAGTAAAGTGTTCGTGTTCCATTAAGAAAGCAACGACATTTCCCCCTTTTCCACTACTAAAGTCCTTCCAAATTTGCTTTACAGGAGACACCATAAAACTAGGCGTACGTTCCTGAGAAAAAGGACTGAGTCCTTTAAAGTTGGATCCTGATTTTTTTAAGGCTACAAAATCACCGATCACCTCCTCCACCCGAGCGGTTTCATATACTTGATCTATGGTGCTTCTCGTAATCAAAAAATTGGTCTTTTGTTAAATTTAAAACATTCTGAGCAATCCCGAAGTAGAATTAGTGGGTTTATATTTTACGCTCGATAACATAGTTTAACATTATCTCCAAGGCTTCTCGATATTCGTTTTTTGGAAAGTCAGCCAATAGCTCTAGGGCTTGTTTTCGATAGCTTTCCATTTTTTTAGTTGCAAAATCTAAGCCACCTTTTTCTTTTACTGTTTGGATCAGTTCGCGGACTTTTGCCTTGTCGGTATTGTGATTTTTTACGGTATTGATGATTTTCCTTTTCTCACTGGGTGAGGCTACATTAAGCGTGTAAATTAAAGGCAAGGTCATCTTTTTTTCTTTGATATCGATCCCCAGCGGTTTTCCAATTTTTCGTTCTCCATAGTCAAAGAGATCGTCTTTGATTTGAAAAGCCATCCCGAGGAGCTCCCCAAATTCATGCATTTTTTCTACCTCTTTTGGAGTTCCGTTCACCGCCTGAGCTCCGATCGCACAGCAGGAGGCCAACAAGGTGGCCGTCTTTTGGCGAATAATTTCATAGTAGACCTCTTCAGTAATGTTCAGATCGCGTGCTTTTTCAATTTGTAGTAATTCGCCTTGACTCATTTCCCGCACTGCTACCGATATGATTTTTAGCAAATCAAAATCTTCATTTTCAATGGACAATAACAAGCCTTTAGACAAAAGGTAGTCCCCAACCAATACCGCTATTTTATTTTTCCAAAGCGCATTGATAGAAAAAAAACCACGGCGTTTGTTACTGTCATCCACCACATCGTCGTGGACAAGGGTAGCCGTATGAATCAATTCAATTACAGCAGCACCCCGATAAGCCCGTTCGTTGACTTTGCCTTTTCCTAATAATTTAGCGACAAGAAATACAAACATAGGTCGCATTTGCTTTCCTTTTCTGTTTACAATAAAGTGGGTAATTCTGTTGAGCAAGGCAACCTTAGAAGACATCGATTGGGTGAATTTCTCCTCAAAGAGCTCCATCTCATCGTAGATTGGTTTCTTTATTTGCTCAACAACTTTCACACGCTAAAATTTATTCAGGATCTTTTTTAAGGTGAGTAAAGATATCAATTCTAAAAGGACTCTAGATATTTATTGCGCCCTTTCCTTGGGCTTCCAACTTATTTGCCAATTGACCACAAGCCGCCGCAATATCTTCCCCTCGGGAACGGCGATAGGTAACCTTAATCCGCGCTTGGGTAAGAGCGTGTATGTAAGCATCAATCACTTCTTTGGGGGCTTGTTTCATGCTTGAGTTATCGATGGCATTGTACTGGATCAAATTTACTTTTGAAGGAATCTGTCTGCAGAGTTTTACCAATGCTTGAATGTCTTCTTTTTGATCGTTAACCCCTTCCCATACCACATATTCAAAAGTGATTTGTTTTTTGGTGTATTCATACCAGTGAGTCAAAGCCTCGGAAAGTTCGGAAAGTGGAAATTTAGTTGCAAAAGGCATGATCTGCTCACGCACTTCTTGGCGAGCGCTGTGCAGTGAAACTGCCAATCCAAATTTCACTTGGTCATCTGCCATCTTTCGAATCATTTTAGGAATCCCCGAAGTAGAAAGTGTGATTCTCTTTGGAGACATGCCCAAGCCTTCAGGGTGGGTAATTTTATCAATGGCTTCTAAGACGTTTTTATAATTCATCAACGGTTCTCCCATCCCCATAAAAACGATATTGGAGAGCGGACGTTCAAAATAATAGTTACTCTGCTGGTCCATCGCTACTACCTGATCGTAAATCTCGTCAGCATTTAAGTTACGCATTCGTTTTAAAGCTGCAGTAGCACAAAAAACACAATCTAAGCTACACCCCACCTGAGAGGAAACACAGGCTGTGATTCGTTTAGAAGTAGGGATCAAAACAGATTCTACAACGAGTTTGTCGTGAAGCTGTACCGCATTTTTAATCGTTCCATCGCTGCTGCGCTGTTGTTGGTCGATGTTGATGTGTTTGATTTCAAAATGCTGTTTTAATAATTCACGGTGATCCAAAGACAGATTGGTCATCAAATCAAAGTTGTGAACTCCTTTTTGCCAAAGCCACTGATACACTTGAGTCCCTTTAAATGAAGGGGCTTTATGCTGTTGGAAAAAATGCTGTAATTCCTCTTTCTCCAGTGCTCGAATGTCTTTTTTTGATGCTTCCACAATTAGGATTAAAAAAACCGCAAAATTGCGGTTTTGAATTTTAAATTTTACAAGATGAGCATGGCGTCACCGTAGGAATAAAAATTGTATTTCTCTTTTATGGCCACACTGTAGGCATGTTTGATAAAATCCGGATCGGCAAAGGCTGAAACCATCATCAACAAGGTAGACTTCGGAGTGTGAAAGTTAGTGATCATACTGTTTGCGATAGAAAAATCATATGGAGGGAAAATAAATTTATGGGTCCATCCTTGGTATTCATTCAACAATCCCGAGGAAGAAACAGAACTTTCAAGTCCTCGCATTACGGTAGTCCCTACAGCACAGATTTTTTTGCGCTCTGCTTTTGCATGGTTTACTTTTTCTACAGCCAATGCATCGATAATCAGTTCTTCAGAATCCATTTTGTGTTTAGATAAGTCCTCTACCTCTACAGGGCTAAAGGTTCCCAATCCTACATGAAGTGTCAATTCGGCTAAATCGATTCCCTTGATTTCCAAACGCTTTAACAAATGTTTGGAAAAGTGAAGTCCCGCAGTGGGTGCCGCTACGGCTCCTTCGTGCTTGGCATAAATCGTTTGATAGCGTTCTTGATCATCTTCTTCGATGGGTCTGTTAATGTATTTAGGCAATGGGGTTTGACCTAGTTCTGTGAGTTTAGTTCGAAATTCAGCATAACTTCCATCGAATAAAAACCGCAGGGTTCTTCCCCTGGAAGTAGTATTGTCAATAACCTCAGCGACTAAGCTATCATCGTCTCCGAAATAAAGTTTATTTCCAATTCGAATTTTTCGTGCAGGATCTACCAATACATCCCAAAGGCGTTGTTCTTCGTTCAGTTCGCGAAGTAAAAATACTTCGATTCGCGCCCCCGTTTTTTCCTTATTTCCAAAGAGTCGCGCAGGAAATACTTTGGTATTGTTAAGGACCATAACATCCCCTTCGTCAAAAAAATTGATTACGTCTTTGAACGTGTGATGTTCTATGGTTTCCTCCTTGCGGTTTAAAACCATCAATCTGGATTCATCTCGGTCTGGTGCAGGTCTTTGGGCTAGGAGTACTTTGGGAAGGTCAAATTGAAAATTAGAAAGCTTCATTAATAAATTTTAGGCTGCAAATATACCATCTTGACCTAGGGATTGTCAAGTAAATTGGCAATTATATCTCTTTAATTTGAAAATGGAGCTGACTCAGGTCTTCCCAAAAGCTGGGATAAGACTTAGAAACCACCTCTGCATCCTCTATGGATAATGGAAATTTTAAAGCCAAAGGAGCAAAGGCCATGGCCATTCGATGATCGTTGTAGGTAGGGATCGCGCAGTCTTTTATAAAATTAGCCCCTGGGGATAAATGCAGGCTGTGGTCGGTGACGGAAAGGGTTGCTCCGAGTTTCGTCAGTTCTGTATCTAAAGCAACCAATCGGTCGGTTTCTTTAATCTTTAAGGTGTGTAAGCCTTTTAAATTACATCCAATTCCCAAGCCGTAACAACTTACCGCAATAGTTTGTGCAATGTCAGGGGCTTTGGAAAGGTCCCATTGAATTCGTTCTGGAGGTTTGATTTTTTCTTTAGTTAAAATCAATCGGTGGCCTTCAAAACGGGAATTTACTCCGAGCTCTTTGTAGATGGATCGCAATACGGAATCGCCTTGGAGACTTTCCGGTTTATAACTTTCCAAGTGAATTGTCGCCTCCTCAGAAAGGGCTGCAATACTAAAAAAATAGGATGCCGAACTCCAATCCGACTCGACTACTTGAAGCGTTTTCTTTGGTTGGGACTGGTGCTCCACTCGGATGTGTTGTCCTTGAAATGCAGTGGATACCCCAAAATTATTCAACAAGGCTAAGGTCATTTTGATGTAGGGGACTGAAGTTATTTTTCCTTCGAGGTATAATTCGACCCCCTGCTCTAAAACAGGACCTAAAAGCAACAGTGCAGAGATGTACTGACTACTGACATCAGCGGGGAGATGAATCGCTCCGCCTTTTAGTTTTTTCCCTTGGATACGCAAAGGAGGATAGCCTTCCTCTTTTTCATACTGAATGGAGGCGCCCAAGCTGCGCAATGCCTCTACTAAAATTTTAATGGGACGTTCCTGCATACGAGTAGAACCTGTCAGTTCGACTTCTCTCCCTTCAAGTTGGGAAAAATATGCAGTCAAAAAACGCATAGCAGTCCCTGCATGATGAATATCTATTTGGCCAGAAGAAGTAGTTAAGGCCTCTTGCATGACCTTGCTGTCATCAGAATTGGAAACATTTTCAATTTCAAATCCTCGAAAAAGAGCCTGTAAGAGAAGAAGGCGATTGGTTTCACTTTTAGACCCCGTGATACGCAATGTGCCGTTGCATCTTCGGGAATCGTGGTCGAGTTTTAGATGCATCTTTAGACTAGGATTTTAATTTGGGGTTTTGGTGGTGGCGGTTGTGGTCGCGTTTTGTTTTTTGTTCTAACTTTTTTTCAAAAGCTGCGCTTAAATCTACCCCTGTCTGGTTGGCAAGACACAAGGCTACAAAAATAACATCAGCCAGTTCTTCTCCCAAATCTTTTTCTCGATCGCTTGGTTTTTCGGATTGTTCCCCATACCGTCGAGCAATGATACGGGCGACTTCCCCTACCTCTTCGGTGAGTTGTGCCATATTCGTCAACTCGTTAAAATAACGAACCCCATGAGTTTTAATCCAATCGTCAACAGCTTTTTGTGCTCCACTTAATTCCATGTTCAAAAATAAGGATTAATGTTGGCTTTTCGTTCCCCCTACTGGTCTTAGTTAAACATTTGGTTCAATTCATTTAAAGAATAAACGATCGGGCATTTGTCGTGTTCTGACTCGTTGTGAGAATTAAAATGAACGGCATGCATTCCACATTGTAAAGCACCTTCTATATCGGCTTCGAGACTATCTCCGACCATCAAGGAGTGTTCTACCCTCGCTTGTGTCGCTTGAATAGCCGTTTCAAAAATTTTAGGATGGGGCTTTTTAAATCCTACTTTTTCTGCAGTAAAGGTAAATTCAAAATAAGGCTGCAAACCCGAATTGGCTAATTTGTAATGCTGTGCGGACTCAAAACCATTGGTGATGATGTGCAAGCTGTAGTCTTTACTTAAGTTTTGTAACAGCTCGTGTGCCCCCTCAAAAACATGAGTAAAAGTGCTTAACTTTTCAATATACAAGGCTGCAATTTGATTGATTTGAGGGTGAGCTATATCAAATTTTAACGTTTCAAATGTTTTTGCTAGACGATTGAATCGCAATTCCTCCTGACTGATTTTATTTTCTCTGTAAAGTTTCCAATAGTAGTGGTTGATCGGATTGTAGTGGTTGAGAAAATCCTTTAAATCAATCGATAAATTGAGTTCCTTAAAAATAAAATCAAATGTCAAAGCAGAATTCTTTTCAAAATCCCACAAGGTGTGGTCCAAATCAAAAAAAATGTCAGTAAGCTGCTCCTTAGGTATCACGAATATAGTCTTGGAATCCTTTTTGAAAGGTATTGTTTTTCAAACTGGGATGCAAAAAACCGTTGGTCAAAACTAAAGTAAATTTTCCACTGGCTAGGGGAAGTGCGTTGGAGTAAACTTTCATTTTTTCAAAAGCAGTAACCTCATCCATTTTCCGAAGCGCATCTTCACTAGCAAAAATGGGGTGCACTTTTAAAGGCAATTGAAATTCATTAGAAATATCGTAAAAGAAAAAAGGAGTGGCGGTTCCCGACCGATACCCCAAACGATCTTTATACCCCATGCTGTAATCTGAAACAAATTCAGCATTGATAAATGCACTGTATTCTTTGGAAAGCTCTTGGAGGGAATCACTCAGCCGAATGGAGGACAACACGCGGTGTGTCAAAGCCTGCAAATCGTTCTTTTCCCGAGTCAATTGCTGGTCAGGAAACCGCTGTGCTTTTACAGAAGCAAGTACACCTAAAGGAAAAAAATCACTCACTTGCTTGATGCGCTTTCGAAAACTTAGATTGAATATCGAAATAGTGGATTGGAAGGCAGAACTTTTAGCAAAAAGAAAAAATACTTTTGGACGAAATGAACTTTGGGAAAAACAATCGTTCCACGAATCGAAGCTATCATAGGGATCGGGTTGCAAACGGAATAAAACAGAGAGTTGTGTTGCCAGTGCCCGAAGATTTAATTTCCAAATAGATTTAAAAAAATCTCCCAAAGCAACCAAAGGCGATTGGTGGCGGTATTGAAAAGCGAGCGGCACTTCGATGAGGATTTCTTTTTGAGGTTTCGAGGTTTTATTGAGGTTAAATTCCTCAAAATATGCTTTTACAATTGTACTAAAATGGGCCACCCACAAATCGACCACAGGGCGTTCTAAAAAATCGTGCTGACAGGCAAGGCTTTCCCTAGGGTCAAAATGTCCGGCTGCATTTTTTAAATGAGGCACTGCCTCTTCATAACGACTCATCAGATAAAAACTCGCCGCAAAAAAATCATAGGGACAAGGACCTTCCTCCTGAGTTTTAAAAAAAATGGGGAGTCCCTCCCAAGAGTCCATTTCAATGGTTTGTGATTGAACTCCCTGCTCAAACAAAAGAGCATGCGATGCAATAAAAAATTCATCCCCTAACCGTGTGCGGGTATAACTCAACTTGGGGCCGGAATGGGCTACAAAAACATCTACAGCAGTGGTAAAACCGATCTTATGACCCAGCATATTTTCAAAGACATGTTTAAAAATATAGGTCACTCGAGGGGTAATTTTATGCGTATAAACTAAAAGCATTTACAGCAGTTCTTCATCGGCAGAGCTAAAGTAACCTTTTTCTGAAACAATGATGTGGTCATAAATTCTCAAGTCCACATGGGCGGCAGCGGTCTTAAATTTTCGTGTGATTTGTTTGTCACTATTACTTGGCACCAAAGCTCCCGAAGGGTGGT
This sequence comes from Flavobacteriaceae bacterium UBA980, assembly GCA_002292265.1. Taxonomy (GTDB): domain Bacteria; phylum Bacteroidota; class Bacteroidia; order Flavobacteriales; family Flavobacteriaceae; genus MS024-2A. Next base: position 69,614 of record DBBQ01000006.1, read on the forward strand.
TGTGTACCAAAATTAAACCCGTAGCCCCTACCTCAAAAGCGCGTTTAAAAGCCAAACGGATATCCACCACAGTTTGGGTAATCCCTCCCTTACTCAGGCGATATTTTTCTATAATCTTGTTGGACTGATTCAGGTACAACACCCAAAATTCTTCATGAGGCAAGGTCACCAGTGTACCCACCATATACTTGTAAACACTTTTACTGGAGCTGATGACCACTTCTTTTTTTGTGGAAAGCTGTTGTGCTCTTTTGTTTAGTTCAAAAACGGCTTTGAGTTTGATGGCTTTGGCCTCCCCAATACCCTTAAATTTTGTCAACCCTTCTAAAGACAGTTGCTGTAACTTGATCAAGTCGTTGTCCACACTGGAAAGGATGCGTTGCATCAACCCTACTGCACTTTCATTTTGAGTACCACTACCGATGAGTATCGCAAACAATTCTGACGTACTCAGTGCAGCACCTCCGTGGGCTTTTAGTTTTTCTCGCGGACGATCCAAATCGTCTAATTCTTTAATGGTAAGGGGTTTTGTCTTAGGTTTCATCGGAGCAGAGTTTAACTCCTACAAGATAAAATTTACTTTTAAAACGCTAAAACCCGTGTCTTTAGCATTTCCCAATCCAATCCTCCAAAACTCCCCGAGCTCATCATAACCAAAACCGTATTTGAATATTCTTTTTGGAGAACCTCGTCGGAAAGTGTTTTTACATCAGTAAATACCTCAAGTGAAGGTTGTGCAAACGCTTGTTGAATTGTTTCAGGCGCAATCGGCTCTCGATTTTTTATTTTTAAAGCGTCAGGATCATAAAAGACGAGGGCCTCATCGGCTTGGTCCAGGGTATGGGCATACTGTTCAATAAACTTTGGATCGAGGCTGCTGTAGGTATGCAGTTCCAAACAAAGAACGATGCGATGTTCCGAGAATTGTTTTTTTACGGCTATCGCTGTGGCTTTTACTTTGCTAGGAGCATGAGCAAAATCTTTAAAAAGAAGTGCTGTGTCCCCTTTTGCCAAACGCTCCAAGCGCTTTGACGAACCTGTAAAACTGGGAATCGCTTCGTAAAACGCTGAAGCATCGACTCCCATCAGTTGGGCAATCCACTGCGCTCCAGAAAGATTCAAGAGATTGTGAGTCCCAAAAACTGACAAGGGTAAACTTCCCTCGGGTGTTTCCAAGTAGGTAGTCCCTTGGTCTATAAAATGGACTGGAGTTTGGTAAGGTATTTTTTTAATGGGATGAGTATGCTCTTCAACCAATTTTTTAAGCACCTCATCTTCTTCGTTGTAAATAAGAACCCCTCCTGCTTGAATGGAAGTAATAAAAAAATCGAATTGTTGTACATAATTTTCAAAGGTGGGAAAAACATTGACATGGTCCCAGGCTATCCCACTGATCAAAGCAATTTCAGGATGGTACCATAAAAATTTGGGACGCAAATCCATGGGAGAGGACAAATACTCATCTCCTTCCAACAAGATAAAATCGTTGTCTTCAGAAATGGAAAGGGTTTCTTTCCTGTTTGTCAAAGGAGCTCCTACCATAAAATCGGTTTCAACATCGTGATACTGAAGCACGTGCAAGATCATCGATGTGATGGTCGTTTTTCCGTGGCTTCCAGCTATCACGACCCTTGTTTTCTCCTCGGATCGGGCGGCCAGAAACTCGGGGTAGGATTGAATGAGGAGTCCTAGCTCTTGTGCTTTTAAAAGTTCTGGATTGTCTTTTTTGGCGTGCATGCCCAAGACAATAACGTCAATATCTGGAGTGATTTTTTCAGGGAACCATCCCAATTTTTTGGGAAGCAATCCAGCACCTTCCAAATTCTTTTTGGACGGGTCAAAAACAGCATCGTCACTCCCACTTACTTTGTGCCCTAAATGGTTCATGGCTAATGCCAAACTGTGCATGGCGCTCCCTCCAATGGCGATAAAGTGAAGATGCATTTTCATCTGGTATTCGGTATTTTCTTAAATATAGTCATGTTTCGACTTCGCTAAGCATAGTAGTGGAACACATAAATCACCGTACTGTTTTGATTAAATTTTGAAGCTCTGGATAGGTTTTACTAGAAGCAAGACTCTTTTTTAGATAGCGCTCCATTTCTTTTTCGTTTTCGTTGCGCTTTGCCAAACGTGCTCTTTGATAATACACCCAAGCCAAGGGTACTGTATCCCGCAAGCGATGGGTTTCTTCAAAATAAGATAAGGCACACTGCCACCAAACGGGACTTAAGTTGTAATCTGCAGCGATTCTACCCAAATCATAAGCCAAATCCCTTCGATTACTTTTTAGGTAATCAAAAAAAAGTTCGGAACAACGCGGATAAGTTTGCTCTAAAAATTCAAATACCCTTTGATAAATTTCATTGGCACGTGCCCTATTTTTTGTTTTCTCATAAAAAGAGCCCTCTGCCAGTAAGCCTTCCAGCGTATCGATAAATTTAATTTTTTCAATGATTTTAAGAGCTCCCTCTAAATCTCCTCCCAAGAGCGAAGGCAACCCAACCAAGACATCCACTTGAGCACGGAGATAGAACACATTAGACGGGTTCAATCGTGCCGCTTCTTCAAAAGCAGGTTTCATGATGTTGATGTGTTTTAAGGAAGAAAAAATAGATACCTCTAGCGCACGAAAACCCGCAGCACCCCCTAAAAGAAAATGGCGCTTTGCAGTAGGTTGAAGTTTCACTGCCATTTGACCATAATTCATTGAAGTTTCCCAGTCTTTGTATTCAAATGCAAGATTGGCTAAAGAATCTAACACCTGAATCGTTTTAGTGGACTTGTATCGTTCTTCCAAAATTTTGATTTGGCTTTGATAAGTGGCATCGGTTTGATAAGGATACTTCGCGATGGGAGTGGTGTCCTGCCCTTGGACAAATCCAACCCAAAAAAGAAAAAATAAAAAAAATAGTTTTTTAATCATCTTACTTCGTTATGAGTTTCCAAAGGACGTCTTTAAGTTCGATCAACTGATATTGAGTCACACTGGAAATTATCAAGTGTGGGATTTCTTTAAAGAGGGAGTTCATTTCTTCGGTATATTCTTTTTTTAGCTCCTCATCCAGGAGATCTGCCTTGGATAAGACCACCATATATTCTTTGTCCAACAATTCGTGATTGTATTTTTTAAGTTCGTTGTAGAGCACCTCAAAAGCTTCTTTTACGTCCTTGACATCTGCGGGGATGACAAACAATAAAATAGAGTTTCGTTCAATGTGTCGGAGAAAATAATGTCCCAAGCCTTTTCCCTCTGCTGCCCCTTCGATGATCCCCGGAATATCTGCCATGACAAAGGAACGGTAATCGCGATATTCCACAATTCCTAAGTTGGGTTTTAAGGTGGTAAATTCGTAATCTGCAATTTTAGGTTTGGCGGAAGTCAAGGCGGCCAAGAGTGTCGATTTACCCGCATTGGGAAAGCCCACCAAACCTACATCTGCCAATACCTTCAACTCCAGCGTGATTTGAAGCGTTGTTCCTTCTCTACCGGGTTGTGCATAACGCGGAGTTTGACGCGTAGCGGATTTAAAATGCCAATTTCCACGTCCTCCTAAACCTCCTTCTAAAAGAATTTCTTCTTGGTGCTCCTCGGTAATTTCAAATAAAAGGGTATTGGTTTCTGAATCTCGAACTACAGTACCCAAAGGTACCTCTACGATACAATCTTCTCCTTGTGCCCCACTGCTTCGATTTTTACTTCCATCGCCACCATGTCCTGCGCTAAAGTGCTTTTTAAATTTAAAGGTGTAGAGTGTCCAGAGGTGTTTGTTCGCTTTGATAATCACGTGTCCTCCCCGACCGCCATCACCGCCGTCGGGTCCCCCTTTGGTGATAAACTTTTCACGATGGAGATGGATGGAGCCTTTTCCACCATTGCCAGAGCTGGCAAAAAGCTTTACATAATCAACAAAATTCCCTTCGGTCATCTGATTTTACAATCGATCAATAAGTTGCGTCAAACGTTCTGTAATTTCCTCAATACTGCCAATTCCATTGATACTGTGAAACTTGTTCTGACCTTCGTAGTATTTTTTTAGTGGAGCTGTTTTTTGGTTGTACTCCTCAAATCGATTCCGGATTTTGGATTCGTCTTGATCATCAGTTCTTCCGCTGGATTTACCCCGTTCCAAAAGACGTGCTACTAGGATATCGTCATCGGCTTCCAGCGCCACTGTGGCTGTGATATTCATTTCTTTTATTGCAAGAAAAACATCTAAAGCGGCTGCTTGAGATTCAGTTCTAGGAAATCCGTCAAAAATAAAACCATGCGCTTGTGGATTGCGATCTACTTCTGCTTCCAACATATCGATGGTCACTTGATCAGGAACCAAATCCCCTCGATCCATAAAAGATTTTGCCAAAGTTCCCAGTTCTGTTTCGTTTTTAATGTTGTAGCGAAATAAATCTCCTGTAGAGATGTGAACTAAGTTGTATTTTGTTTTCAGGAAAGCGGCTTGCGTTCCCTTTCCTGCTCCTGGTTTTCCAAATAAAACAAAATTGGTCATGATATCAATTTTTGGCCAAAGATACCCATTTTAGGCGGCTTTTTTCCTATCCAAAAAACTTATCCGTATTTTTGCCAAAAGAACAAGATGGGATTTTTCTCTAGCAAACAGACAATCGGAATACTTGGAGGAGGACAGTTGGGTAAAATGCTTCTCAACACCACCTATCAGTGGGATCTGCAAACCAAAGTCATGGACCCCAGTGCTGAGGCTCCGGCGCGTATTGCTTGTAACCATTTTGTTCAGGGTGATCTTATGGATTACCAAACTGTAGTCGATTTTGGCAAAGAGGTGGATGTACTGACTATCGAAATCGAAAATATCAATGCCGATGCACTCGCTACCTTGGAACAACAAGGGGTAAAAGTATATCCCCAAGCAGCGGTCTTAAAAGTGATTCAAAACAAATGCCACCAAAAGCAGTTTTACCAAAAAAATAAAATCCCAACGGCGTCCTTTCAACTTTTTAATTCCAAAGAAGAATTAAAAGATGCGGTGGGGCGTGGATTGATTTCATTTCCCTTTGTTTGGAAATCTGAGTCCATGGGCTATGACGGATATGGTGTGCAAATTGTCCGTTCCAACCAAAACTTGGAGCAGATCAAAGAAGGAGCTTGTATGGCAGAGGAATTGGTTGCTATTGAAAAGGAACTAGGGATTATTGTCTGTCGAAGTCCCAAAGGAGAAACCCGGTGTTATCCCTGTGTGGAAATGGAATTTCATCCCGAAGCCAACCAAGTTGAATATGTGTTGAGTCCCGCTCGAATTTCAAAAGATGTAGCAAAAAAAGCTGAAGAAATAGCTCTCGCAGTTTCCAAAGCGTTTCAACATGTAGGCCTTTTAGCTGTGGAGTTATTTTTAACTAAAGATGGGGAAATATGGGTCAACGAAGTGGCCCCCAGACCCCACAACAGTGGACATTATAGCATAGAAGCTTCCTATACCTCTCAATTTGAACAACACATCAGAGCCCTCTTAGACCTCCCCCTTGGGAATACAGCCAATAAAGTGTCTGGGGTCACGGTGAATTTGGTAGGAAAAGAGGGCCATAACGGACCCGTTCATTATAAAAATATCGAACATATTTTAGCAATTGAAGGCGTAAACCCTCATATTTACGGAAAAAAAGAAACCCGTCCTTTTCGAAAAATGGGACACATTACCATAGTAAACAAAGAGCTTAGCGTGGCACGAAAAATCGCTGAAGACGTTAAAGAAACAATTGAAGTAATTACAAAATAATATGGCACAAGTAGGAATAATCATGGGCAGTCAATCGGACCTACCGGTTATGAAAGAAGCAATCGAAATTCTAGAAGCACTTGGAATCGAAGCGGAAGTAGACATCGTTTCTGCACACCGAACCCCAGAAAAAATGATGGCGTACGGCAGTGAAGCCCACACCCGAGGGATCAAAGTAATTATTGCAGGAGCTGGGGGAGCTGCGCACCTTCCGGGAATGATCGCTTCACTGAGTCCCCTGCCAGTAATCGGTGTTCCTGTAAAGTCTAGTAATTCAATTGATGGTTGGGATTCCATCCTTTCTATCTTACAAATGCCAGGTGGCGTACCTGTGGCAACTGTAGCCTTGAACGGAGCCAAAAATGCGGGAATTCTAGCAGCACAAATCCTAGGCAGTAGTGATGAGGCGGTTCAAAAAAGAATCATAGACTACAAGAGTAGTCTTAAAGAAAAAGTCATCCAAAGTAGTAAGCAGATTAAAAAATAAACCCTTGAGCAATCCTCTTTTAACCCGTTTTGAAACTGAATTTGAAGCGGCTCCATTCTCCAAGATCAAAACAACCCATTTCATTCCTGCGATTCAACAAAGCATCGCCGTTGCTATATACGAAATTGATGTGATTTGTAAACAAAAGGAAATACCGAGCTTTGAAAATACCTTAGAGACGCTGGAAACGTGCGGAACTTTAGTTGGAAGAAATACGTCGTTGCTCTTCAATCTCAACAGCGCAGAGACCAGCGATGCTTTGCAAGCGGTAGCACAAGAAGCTGCCCCCATACTTACAAAATTTCAAAATGACATTCGTTTAAACCAGGTCTTATTCGATCGTATTCGCTACGTTTTTGAAAACGAAGACCGAACCACACTGAGCACTGAACAGCTCACTCTTTTAGAAAAAGAATACAAAGGTTTTGTCCGCAATGGAGCCTTACTGAATGATTCCTCTAAAGAAAAACTTCGGGCTTTGGACACCCAATTGGCAAAATTAAGTTTAACCTTTGGAGAGCATGTACTGGCAGATACTCAAGATTTTTTTCTCCATATTGAAAACGAAGCCCAACTAAACGGCCTCCCCCCTTCTGCGATTGAAATGGCGAAAGCAGTAGCAGAGCAAAAACAAAAAAAAGGGTGGATTTTTACTTTAGATTATCCCAGCTATGTTCCCTTTATGACCTATGCTGAAGATCGGGAACTTCGAAAAAAAATGAGTCTCGCTTTTGGTAAAAGAGGCTTTCAAGACAATCCAAACAACAATGTCAATACGATCCTTGAAATTGTCAAACTTCGTCAAGAGCGCGCAAAACTTTTAGGCTATGAGTCTCATGCGGCTTTTGTGCTAGAAGAACGTATGGCAAAATCAGAAAAAGAAGTCCGACAGTTTTTAGACGATTTGAGCAAAAAAGCAAAGCCTGCCGCAAAAAAAGAATGGGAAGCCATGAAAGCCTTTGCTAGAGAAAATCTAAATCTCTCTGATTTGGAAAAATGGGATACTGCCTATGCTGCTGAAAAATTAAAACAACGTGAACTGGAGCTGGACGAACAAAAACTCAAACCTTATTTTCCATTGGATCAGGTGTTGAAGGGGTTGTTTGAGGTGGTCAACAAACTCTACGATTTGGAGTTTAAAGAAAATACCTCCCTAGAAGGGTATCACAGTGAAGTACGGGTTTTTGAAGTAAAGCGAAGAGGAGCTTTTTACTCACTACTTTACACGGATTTTTTCCCACGTCCAGGGAAGAGAAATGGTGCCTGGATGACCAGTTACAAATCTCAAAAAAAAGACCAACGACCACACATCTCCATTGTTTGTAATTTTTCTAAACCTACAAAAACTCAACCTTCTCTATTGACATTCCAAGAAGTCACTACGTTGTTTCACGAGTTTGGTCATGCTTTACATGGGATGTTAGCCAATACAACTTATAGTACGTTGAGTGGAACAAATGTATTTTGGGATTTTGTAGAGCTCCCCAGTCAAATCATGGAAAACTGGTGTTATCAGCCGGAAGCACTTGCGCTTTTCGCAAAACACAATGAAACGGGAGAGATCATCCCACAAGATTTGATAGAAAAAATCAAAAAAGCAGCTCATTTTCAGCAGGGCTTACAAACCCTTAGGCAACTGAGTTTTGGCTATCTGGATTTGTCTTTTCACAATTCTAAAGCCCTTGAAATCGAAGATGTAAAAGCGCATGAAAAGGAACAACTGGCACCGCTACAATTTACCCAAGACACCGATGAAAACTGTATGAGTACAGCTTTTTCACATATCTTTCAAGGAGGGTATGCTGCGGGTTACTATAGCTATAAATGGGCAGAAGTTCTGGATGCAGACGCATTTGAAGTTTTCCTGGAAAATGGGATTTTTAATAAAGAAACTGCGACCCAATTTTTGGATCATATCCTTTCCCAAGGAGGGATCGCACACCCCATGAAATTGTATAAACGTTTTCGTGGAAAAACCCCTGATCCTTCGGCATTACTGAGAAGAGCAGGTTTGGCATAAAGCTCCTTTTTTATTAAATTAGGGCATAATGTTTTTCTTTTTATGCCCCAAAACTTGAAACTAATAGGATTCTTATCTGTACTGTTGTCCTGCACCTCCGCTGATGCACAAGTAAGTTTTTTTGGTGATCTGTACATCGGAGGGGGTAAAGAAGTACACGTGGCCTTTGATGAAACTTTTTTTAGTGGGGTGCAGTAATAAAAGAATTGATCCCCTATCAGTACAAATACAAAGAAAAGGCTGGAAAAGTTCAATTTGGATTTATCGCTGAAGAGATCGAAACTATTATACCCTATTAAGTTTATGAGAGTCAAGGAGTAAAAAGTCTTAACTATCAGGGCTTGATTCCCGTTTTGGTCAACGCATTGGTGGAACAACAAAAAGAAATTGAAAAACTAAAAAAAGAGGTTTACAAGTAAGGTTTACCACCCTCGATAGCCTCCCTTAAGGTCATAAATCCTTTGAAACCCAAGGGATTCTAAAACCTTTGAAGCGCCGGCACTCCGCCCTCCTGCCGCACAAAATACCAATACCGGCTTGTCCTTATCTAGCTTAGAAACTTGTGCCTTGAAGTCTGGCGCATTAAAATCAATGTTTTGTGCATCTCCAATCGTTCCACCATGAAATTCCCCTGAAGTTCGAACATCGATCAGCTGAACCTCTTGCTTCATCAATAGTTCAAATGTCTCTTTTTCTACTAGTTGCAACTGAGGTTGTTGCTGTGTACAAGACACCAAGAAAAGACAGACTACAAAAAACTGTTTCATTACTTTGAATTTAAATAGAACGCATAAAGTTAATCAATAAAATAATAAGTGACTGCCCAAACTATTGGGATGGCTTCTACCCAAAAACTGCTGAAATACGAGGATTGATTGGGAGTGGATCGAGCTAAAAAAAAGGCAAGTAACCCAAAACACAATACGGTGCTCAAGGTAAAAGGAGTTATTCTTCCAAAAAAATAAAAAGTTAAAACCAGTGCTATACTCAGTAACACCCAGCCAAGAATTTTCGCTCGAAAAACACCCAAACGTTGCGGAAGAGTATTTAGGCTTGATGGATCTATAGCTAAATCTCGAATTTCAAAGGGAATAATGGCTACAAAAATATAAACACTTTGAATCAACATAAGTTGCAAAAACAAGTTGACATCAAAAGTTGGGGTCATGGCTAAAGGGACCCCCACCGTAAGCAGAATCCAAGTCAAAACCACCAAATACATTTTCCAACCTTTGGAGTTTCTTAAATTTTCTTTATTCTGTGAAAATGGCACACTGTACAAAAGCACTAAAATACCTCCGACAAAAACGATGAGTTGGGCTGCTGCAGTCAGTTTAAAAAAAAGGTATAAACTCGCGAGACCACATTCAAAAGAAAGCCAAAAAATAAGATGAGGGAAATTTGTGCTGTTTTTTGTTTTAATAATAGGGTAGATTTTAACAAAATTGTACGCAAAAAAGGCACTACAAAAAATAAATATTAACAATGAATAGGTGGGTCTTTGTGAAGCGACTTGAAGCGAAATAAAAGCAAACGAAACTACTGCTAAAGCGACGTGAATACTCGATTTGACATAAAAATCAAAAAATATTTGTACCCTTTTTTTCATAGGTAAATATCTAAAGTTTCTCGAAAGACAAGCCGTTTTTTATAAAATAATTTCAAAACCTAAAATGAAGTTTAAAAAAAATCCACAGGAAAGCTTATTTTTAGGCACTAAAAGTTTTACGCATGAGAACGGATATGTTTTTAAATAGACATTTAGGTCCAAATGAAGAAGAGATACGAAAAATGCTACAAAAAATCGATGCGTCTTCGTTGAACGTACTCCTCGACGAAACCATCCCAGAATCGATTCGTCTTCAAAAACCATTGGATTTGCCCGAAGGGATAAGTGAATATGAGTTTTCAAAACACATCAACAAGCTGGGAAAAGAGAATAAAATTTTCAATACATACATCGGATTGGGGTATCATCAGTGCATAACTCCTGCTGTGATTCAAAGGAATATTTTAGAAAATCCAGGGTGGTACACTGCCTATACCCCTTATCAAGCAGAGATAGCCCAAGGAAGACTGAAAGCCCTGTTCAATTTTCAAACCCTGGTGTGTGATCTTACAGGTATGGAATTGGCCAATGCCTCACTTTTAGACGAAAGTACAGCAGCTGCAGAAGGTATGACCATGCTTTTTGGAGCGAGAACCAAAGACCAAAAACGCAATCAAGCGTTCCGCTTTTTTGTCGATCAAAACGTGCTCCCTCAAACCCTTTCGCTACTCTATACTCGAGCCACTCCTTTGGGAATTGATATTCTTGTTGGAGACCCTGAACATTTTGAATACGACTCAGAATTTTTCGGGGCTTTATTCCAGTATCCTGGGAAAAAAGGAGCCATTCCCAACTTAAAATCGTGGATTGAAAAAGCAGAAAGTCAAGATGTCTGCACGGTTGTTTCCGCAGACATTATGAGTTTGGTGGTGTTGGAAAGTCCGGGAAAATTTGGTGCAGATGTGGTTGTAGGGACGACACAGCGTTTTGGAATTCCTCTAGGCTATGGAGGACCTCATGCCGCGTTTTTTGCTACTCGTGAGCACTACAAAAGAAATATCCCTGGACGTATTATTGGACAAACACGTGATCTAAACGACACTCCAGCGCTTCGTATGGCCTTACAAACTAGAGAGCAACACATCAAAAGAGATCGCGCCACCTCCAATATCTGTACGGCTCAAGTACTTCTAGCTGTTATGGCAGGGATGTATGCTGTGTATCACGGTCCTAAAGGACTTCAATTTATCGCAGAAGGAATTCATCAGAAAACGGTAAAACTGAATCAAAATCTTGAAGCCTTAGGATTTGTACAAAAAAATGACTCTTTTTTCGACACCCTTCAAGTTACAGCAAATGTTGCCACAATCAGACCCCTGGCAGAAGCACAAGAAATTAATTTTTATTATCCCGATGAGGAAACGGTTTGTATTTCTCTAAACGAAACATGCTCAAAGGATGATGTTGAAAAAATTACTTCTGTATTTTTGGCCTCTTTGGAAAAATCAAAAATGCCTAAAAGGACGGAAAAAGAGGTTCTCAAATTACGCAGTGATCACTTGAGAAAAAGTAGTTTTTTATCACATCCTATTTTCAATACCTATCATTCAGAAACCGCACTCATGCGATACATCAAATCTTTGGAGCGCAAAGATTTAGCCTTGAACCATTCCATGATTTCATTAGGGTCTTGTACCATGAAACTCAACGCAGCCGCAGAGATGTTACCCCTGAGTGATCCCAACTGGGGAAGTCTTCATCCTTTTGTCCCTGTAGACCAAGCTGCGGGATACCAGAAAATGCTTGCCGAACTGACTGTGCAACTCAATGAAGTTACAGGATTTGCAGCCTCTTCTCTTCAGCCAAATTCAGGTGCTCAAGGGGAATATGCTGGTCTTATGGTAATTCGTGCCTATCACGAAAACAACAAGGATTCACACCGTAACATCTGTTTGATTCCCGCTTCGGCTCATGGAACCAATCCAGCTTCCGCAGTAATGGCGGGAATGAAAGTCGTGGTTACGGGAACCGATTCCATGGGAAATATTGACTGGGATGACCTCCATGAAAAAGCCATGCTCCACAAAGACCACCTAGCGGGATTGATGATTACCTACCCGAGTACTCATGGAGTATTTGAAGCAAAAATTAAAGAGATTACCCAATTGATTCACGACTGTGGAGGACAAGTTTATATGGACGGTGCGAATATGAATGCACAAGTTGGGTTAACGAGTCCAGCAGCTATCGGAGCAGACGTCTGTCATTTAAATTTACACAAAACCTTTGCCATCCCACACGGTGGCGGTGGTCCGGGTGTAGGGCCTATTTGTGTGGCAGCACACTTGGCCCCTTTTCTGCCTGGAAATCCCATCATAGAAACGGGAGGAGAAAAAGCCATTACATCTATTTCTGGAGCTCCTTTTGGCTCGGCTTTGGCCTGTTTGATTTCTTATGGTTACATTAAAATGCTGGGTAGTGCTGGGCTTCAAAAAGCCACAGAAATTGCCATTCTCAACGCAAATTACATCCAAAAACGTCTGGAGGGTGCCTACGAAATTCTCTACACAGGAGAGAAGGGGCGTGCAGCACACGAGCTTATCATTGATTGCAGACCCTTTAAAGAATTTGGAATAGAGGTAGTGGATATCGCTAAACGTTTAATGGATTATGGCTTTCACGCTCCTACAGTTTCATTTCCTGTTGGAGGAACGATGATGATAGAGCCTACGGAAAGCGAAAGTATGGCGGAAATGGATCGCTTTTGTGATGCGATGATTTCTATCCGAATGGAAATTGCCTCGGAAAACGAAGACGACCATGCTTTACTCAAAAATGCACCGCATACACTGGAAATGATCACCCGGGATCAATGGGAGTTTCCCTATTCCCGTCAGAAGGCGGCTTTCCCGTTAGAATTTGTGGCTGAAAATAAATTTTGGCCCACCGTAAGAAGGGTGGATGAAGCCTATGGAGATCGTAATTTGGTGTGTAGCTGTACACCCATAGAATTATATATAACAAGATGATATACAAGACTTTATTTAATTATTTTTCGATCTAAAACCTCTGATTTTTAGGATTAGACTTCGTAGCCTTTTTTAAATATTATTAAAAGGAATACTTTATTAGACTACTTTTGAATACCAAATATGAACATAAAAATCACAGGTAGCGGTAGTAGTATTCCTCAAAAAGCAGCATCCAATTCTGCTTTTTCAAAGCATTCATTTTACGATTCCAGCGGAGCTCCTATAAATAGCTCTATTGAAGAAATAATTGAAAAGTTTAAGGCGATCACAGGTATCGAAAAGAGAAGATACATTGAAGACGATCAGACTGTCACAGACATTGCTGTAGAAGCGGCTCAAATTGCAATAAACGATGCCCAAGCCGATCCTGAACAAATTGATTACATTATTGTTGCTCACAATGTTGGGGATATTTCTGCAAATTCAAATCAAGTTAATACACTTCCGAGTTTAGCCTCTAGAGTAAAAGCAGGACTAAAAATTCAAAATCCTAACTGTATCGCTTATGATATTTTGTTCGGTTGTCCCGGATGGGTAGAAGGAGTCATCCAGGCTAAAGCATTTATAAAAGCGGGAATGGCCAAAAAATGCCTTGTACTAGGCGCAGACACCCTATCCCGAGTATTGGATCACAGCGATCGGGACTCTATGATTTACGCAGACGGAGCAGGAGCTACGATGGTTGAAGCTTCAACAGAGGAAGGAGGTATTTTATCTCACAAAACTGTCACCTATACCGCAGAAGGAGAAGCAGAATTTATTTTTTATGGCCCGGCTAACGACAAGGGGGAAGGAACCAAATACATCAAAATGTTTGGAAGAAAAGTCTATGAATTTGCCTTGAGTAAAGTACCCCTAGCCATTCAATCTTGCCTTGATGCTTCTGGAGTAGGTATTGAAGAAGTCAAAAAAATATTCATTCATCAGGCCAATTTAAAAATGGACGATGCCATAATAAAACGATTCTACAGACTTTACAAAATGCCCATGCCTGAGGGTATTTTACCAATGAATATTCAGGAGTTTGGAAACAGTTCTGTAGCCACGGTACCTACTCTTTTTGATTTGGTACGCAAAGAAAATTACGGTGGACACGAATTAAAAAAAGGGGATTTAATCCTTTTTGCTTCCGTAGGAGCGGGGATGAATATCAATGCCATTACCTACAGGATTTAAGCCTTAGTGTCTAAAATTCGAGTTTTAAAACAAAAAACCTTTTGCTTAAAATTGCTACCTTTGATAGGGTATGAAAATTCTTTCAAACATCGGAAAATACTTCTTAATGCTCCAAAGTGTGTTTGGAAAATTTACGAAGTGGAGAATTTTAAAACAACTGATTTTAAAGGATATCGATTCCCTTATAATCGGATCTTTAGGAATCGTTTCTTTTATCTCCTTTTTTGTAGGGGGCGTAGTTTCCATTCAGACCGCATTGAATTTAGAAAACCCTTTACTTCCCAAAAATCTTATTGGTTTTGCCACACGTCAATCCATAATTTTAGAATTCGCACCCACCTTTATTTCGGTTATTATGGCTGGAAAAGTAGGATCTTACATCACCTCAAGTATTGGCACTATGCGAGTTACCGAACAAATTGATGCTTTGGAAGTAATGGGGATAAACACCTACAATTATCTTATTTTCCCTAAAATTGTTGCCCTTTCGTTATATCCTTTAGTGATTTGTCTCTCCATGTTTTTAGGAATTTTTGGAGGTTATATCGCTTGTGTTTATGGAGGTTTTTCCTCTAGCACCGAATTTGTAGAAGGAATCCAATTGGATTTTATTCCCTTTCATATTACCTATGCGTTTATCAAAACTATCTTTTTCTCTTTTATCTTGGCAACAGTTCCCTCTTTTCATGGGTACTTTATGACAGGTGGAGCACTGGAAGTAGGTAAAGCCAGTACCGTCTCTTTTGTCTGGACCAGTGTCGTTATTATTTTATTAAATTATTTGATCACTCAGCTATTACTTACCTAAATGATTCAAGTTGACCACATTATAAAATCTTTCGATGGAACACAAGTCCTCCAGGGTATCTCGACAGTTTTTGAGAAAGGAAAGACCAATTTGATCATTGGTCAAAGTGGGTCGGGGAAAACTGTTTTTCTAAAATGTTTGCTCGGTCTTTTTCAAACCGATTCAGGAAAAATTCTTTTTGAAAACAAAGCCATCAGTGAGATGACGGTTAATGAACGTTCGGTCCTACGACAAGAAATAGGAATGGTATTTCAGGGCAGCGCCCTATTCGATTCGATGACAGTAGAAGAAAACATTATGTTTCCTATGCAAATGTTTACCGATAAGGAAAATGATGAAATTCGCGATCGAGCGAACGAAGTGATTAAAAGAGTGAATCTGATAAACGCAAATGAAAAATTTCCAGATGAAATCTCAGGGGGTATGAAAAAACGGGTGGCTATTGCCCGTTCCATCGTAATGAATCCTAAATATTTATTTTGTGATGAACCCAATTCTGGATTGGATCCCAAAACCGCCATTTTGATTGACAACTTAATTCAAGAAATCACCTCAGAATACAACATCACCACGGTTATCAATAGCCATGATATGAACTCGGTTATGGAAATCGGAGAAAAAATCGTATTTCTACTCAACGGAAAAAAAGCTTGGGAGGGAACCAAAGAAGATATTTTCACTACTGAAAATGAGGCGGTTTCTAACTTTGTTTACTCGTCAGATCTTTTCAAGAAAGTACGGGAAATGTATTTGAAAACTTAACTTTACTCAGGAAGTACTTCGGCATGAGGACTAAAAAGATAGATTCTTCCCGTTTTTATCTCCTTGCATTCAATGCGTGTTCGGCGTTTTTTTAATTTGGTAAAAACACGCCCATTATCTAGAGAAAAGTACTGCCCAGATTCCAATTCGAAAACAGGTGTTTTCAAAGAAGGGGGGTCGTATTTTCTCAACGCCATTACAAGTTTAAAGTCTCGATCTGTTGATGCTTTTGGGTTTTTCATATGCCGTGCTAATACACTGCATATAGGGTCTGGAAAAATCTCAGGATTTAAAAAAGGCACTAAGATCTTTCTGTAGGCAGTTTTCCATTCCGCACCGTGTGGCTTTACTCTCAAAGAAAATTGTTGAGACACCTTAAAGTGTGCCAATTCGTGTAAAAGAGTAATTAAAAAACGGTAGGGATTCGGAGTGGCATTGAGGGTGATTAAAGAAGTGCCATTTGCCTGTCTTCTAAAATCTCCATGTTTAGTAAGTCGCTTTGGGGTAATTTTAATTTCAATGAGTGTCGCTTCCAAAAGCTCTTCGACTTGCAGTTTTGCTGGTGTTGGGATAAATGACAGTACTTGCTCCATGAGCCTAAGGCGTTGAGGAAGAGACAGGTAGAATTTTACCGTTAAAATACTGCTGCCCAGTCAAGGCAAATTCTAATACGTAGGCAGCCATTTCCACTGCGGATAAGGGTGCTTGTAGACCGGGGAAGGCTTCTTCCAACATTTCGGTTTGTACTGCGCCAAGGGCTAATGCGTTAAATGCAGGACCGCTTTCTTTGAACTCTTCTGCTAATAATTCCGTTAAAATATTCACAGCGCCTTTGCTGCTGCTGTAGGCTGCCAAACCAGGAAATTTTAAAGTAGTTGCTAGCCCACCCATACTGCTGATATTGACCACATGCCCTTGGGGATGAAGTTGAGGTAAGAGTTTTCTTGTAATAGATGCCAAACCAAAAACATTGACTTGATAAATGGATTCAAACTCTTCCCTAGAAGTTTCAGCAAAAGGTTTATTTAAAAAAGCCCCTGCATTGTTGACCAAAGCGTCAACGGGTCTCTGCTCCTTCTGGAAGGTAGAAGCAAAATCGGCAAGTGCCACTTCATCTAATAAATCAATAGAAAGTGGATGAATAAATTCTGTTGCGGAAAGTGTTTTCGTATTTCGAGAAAGTGCATATACGTGGTGGCCTGCTTGTGCGGCAAGGTCAACTAAAGCACGACCAATCCCGCGACTTGCTCCTGTTACTACAATTGTTTTTGACATGTATTAAAGGTAAGGAAATTCAATAAATTTATCCTTACAACACCATCGTCAACGGATTTTCTACAAACTCCCGAAGGGTTTGTAAAAACTGGGCCCCTGTAGCCCCATCTACCACACGGTGATCGCAAGCTAAGGTAAGCTTCATCGTGTTCCCAACGACGATTGCACCGTCTTTAACCACGGGTTTTTGCACAATGGCACCTACCGATAAAATAGCTCCATTGGGTTGGTTGATAATAGAAGTAAACTCCTGAATCCCAAACATGCCCAAGTTTGAAATGGTAAATGTACTTCCGTCCATTTCCTCGGGCTTTAATTTTTTATCACGTGCCCGAAAAGCATAATCTTTTACAACAGCACCAATTTGTGGTAGAGTTTGTTCGTCTGTAAATTTCACTACAGGCACTACCAAACCGTCTTCAACAGCTACAGCTACTCCAACGTGTACGTGATGGTGCTGGGTGATCTGATGCTCTTCCCACTTTGCGTTGACCTGGTGATGTCGCTTCAAGGACAAAGCAGCTGCCTTAACCACAATGTCATTGAATGAAATTTTAGTGTCCGGAATGGAATTGTACTGATTTCTAAACGCAATAGCGTTGTCCATATCAAATTCTACTCCAAGATAGTAATGGGGTGCAGAAAATTTAGAGGCAGATAAGCGTTTTGCAATGGTTTTTCGCATTTGCGAGTTTGCAATTTCCGTAATGGATTCTGTACCGCTAGGCACAAAAGCTTGTATAGTCCCTGCCGCTTGAGGCTGATACTGGTCAATATCTCTTTTAATGATTCTCCCACCGTCACCTGTTCCTTGAACTCGACTGAGGTCTATGCCTTTTTCAAAAGCCAATTTCTTTGCCAAAGGAGAAGCAATAATTCTTCCGTTTGACTTGACAGGTGGTGCTGAAATTACTGGAGCCGCCACAAGAGCTGAACTTTGAACTTCAGATACAGCTTCTGTTTTTGTGGGGACTGGTTCGGGTAAGGGTGTAGCTTCTTGCTTAATCGGAGGTTCACTACTACTTGCAAGAGCAGCTACTATCAGGTTCGGATCTGTTCCTGCTTTTCCAATAACCGCCAAAACACTATCCACAGGCGCAGATTCTCCTTCTTGCAATCCAATATGAAGCAATTCTCCTTGATAAAAAGATTCGAATTCCATCGTGGCTTTGTCTGTTTCTATTTCAGCCAAAATATCTCCTTCGTTGACCGTGTCTCCGACTTTTATATTCCACTTCGCCACAGTTCCTTCTTCCATTGTGTCACTTAGTCTGGGCATAGTGATGACCTCTGCTCCTTCAGGCATCGCAACAGTTTCTGAAGATGCCCCAGTATCGGCAGAGGGAGCAACAACTTTTTCTTCTTCTGGTTCTGATGTGGTGACATCTCCTCCAGAAAGCAGTGCTGAAATGTCTTCCCCTTTATCACCTATAATAGCCAAAAGTGTATCCACGGGTGCCGTGCCCCCTTCTTGAATACCTATATGCAACAATTCCCCTTCGTTGAAGGATTCAAATTCCATGGTTGCTTTATCAGTTTCAATTTCGGCTAAGATGTCTCCTTCGCTCACCTGATCTCCAACTTTTTTAAACCATTTTGCCACGGTTCCCTCTTCCATCGTATCGCTCAACCTCGGCATGTTTATTATTTCCGCCATCTGCTACAATTTGTGTTTTATAAATGGATACTCTTTTTGCTCATAAACCGCATCATACATCAAGCTTTTGTCTGGATACGGCGAAGATTCTGCGAATTTTTCACATTCTTTTACGCGTTCTTTTACAGAAGCATCAACTTCATCCAACTGTTTTTGGGTTGCATACTTTTTAGATAGAATGATCTCTTTGACTTGGGTAATGGGATCAATTTTTCGGTATTCTTCAACCTCGTCTTTAGTACGGTAATGTTGTGCATCGGACATGGAGTGACCGCGATATCTGTAGGTTTTCATTTCTATAAAAGAAGGGCCTCCTCCTTTTCTGGCTAAACCTATCGCTTTATCCATCGTTTTGGCAACAGCTACTGGATCCATACCGTCACAGGGTTCACAGGGCATATCATATCCCAAACCGAGTTTCCATATCTCTTCATGAGAAGCCGTCCGAGCAACGGAAGTTCCCATGGCATAGCCATTATTCTCAACTACAAAAACCACGGGCAATTGCCAAAGTGTAGCTAAGTTTAACGTTTCGTGAAGTGATCCTTGTCGGACAGCACCGTCACCCATAAAACAAAGGGTTACATTATCTCGTTCAAAGTATTTATCTCCAAATGCCATTCCTGCACCCAGGGGGATTTGTCCTCCTACAATTCCGTGACCCCCGTGAAATTTGTGTTCTTTAGAAAAAATATGCATGGAGCCACCAAGACCCTGAGAGGTTCCTGTTGCCTTACCGTAGAGCTCTGCCATTACCCTTTTGGGATCGACACCCATCCCTATTGGTTGGACGTGATTTCTATACGCCGTGATCATTCGGTCTTTTCCTATTTCCATAGCGTGTAAAGATCCTGCCAAAACAGCCTCTTGTCCATTGTAGAGATGCAAAAAACCACGCACTTTTTGTTGAATATATACAGCTGCTAATTTGTCTTCAAACTTTCTCCAAAAAAACATGTTCTCGTACCAATCGAGATAAGTTTGTTTCGTTATTTTCTTCATAAAATCCTAATAATCTAATCCAATAATGGTGTACAAAATTACTCAATTCTGTCTTAAATTCAGTACGATTTGAGCTATTTTGTATGATCAATTTTAATAACTATTATCAAGGCTATCTTTTGAAGAGGGCTGTGAAGCAGATTGATCTAAATTGAGAGATAAAGAAAAACGTATGGTGTTTTCTAGTGGGTTTCTAACTCGAGAGGTTGAAAACAAATAAGAAAGGTCAATTTCGATAAAATCAAGATTGAATCCAGCTCCCATAGTGAGGTATCGTCTAGACCCTTTGTCCTGGCTTTCATTAAAGAACCCTGTGCGGGCGGAGAAAGATTCTTGAAAACGATATTCCAAACCTACCGCTGTTGTAATTTCACTAAGCTCTTCTGCCAACCCTCCAGGAGCGTCAGAAAAAGAAGTAATAATTCCATTGATAAAATCGATATCGGGCTGACGGTAGCCTAAGAAATCTTCGTTAGAATCGTAAACAGCTACTGGTGTTGGAACTAATAGCTTGCTAAATTCAGTATAAAATCCTAAACGGTTGGCATCATCAAAAAAAAGATCTATTCCTGCACCTATTCTCATGTTAGTAGGTATAAAACTTTTTTGAGCCCCAGAATCGTAATTCAATCTAGGACCTATATTGGAAATATTGACTCCCGAACGGAAAACGGCCATATTAGAACTCAATTCAAAAGGCTGACTCTGATAAAAAGCGGCTACATCTACTCCAAGAGAACTTGCGGAAGAGGTATCGGCATCTACGGCTATTTTCAAATCTGAATAAATAAATCGTCCCGCCACAGCCATAGAAAATTCATTGCTCAATTTTAAGGCATAAGATAGATCCAAGGTAAGCTCAGAGGGGCGCTCCATGCCTTGATCTACAATAGTTCCAGCAATAAATTCATTAAACTGAATATCCCCAAGACTAAAATACCTCAGGCTGGTAGCCCAAGAGCTACGATCGTCTACTTTTTTGTAAAAGGTGATATTTCCAAGAAAAATATCATCCACCAATTTGCTTAAATAAGGAGTGTAACTTAGACCCACACCCTTTTCGTTCTCGGCAAAAGCGTATTTTGCAGGATTCCAATGTTGAGAATAATTATCCGCTGAAGTAGCTACACCTAACTCCCCCATTCCCGCGGCACGAGCGTCTGCTGCAATCATTAAAAAAGGGACTCCTGTTGTGATAACCCGATTTGAATTTTGACCAAAACAAAAAACAGCTCCTAGGATAAGGTAGGTTAGGGTAACATGTAGCGCTCTCATGGTATGACTTAACATATTCTTTAAACGCTCTTTTGACAAAAATCGTGTATAGGAACGAGAATTTTTATTTCTTTCTACCAGTTAAAGCAATAATTATTTAATGCTTGCGTTAAATTAAAAAGTATAAAGAATTAAATCTCAAAGCAAATACAGCTAAATTTGATTATTTGTATATTGCAAAAGTATTTGAATAAATATAGAACTATATGAAAGTGAGTAATTTGAAACAATTCTCAATCGTATTCCTTGGAATTCTTACTCTGAGTGCTTGTGGGGGTGGAAACACTTCCCGTGGGACAGGCTGGGATATAAATTCTAAGAAAGGTGGATTCCAATATAACATTGAGTTTGACAATCAAGAAACAGGTCCTGGACTGGTTTTCGTAGAAGGAGGTACTTTTACAAAAGGACAAGTCCAAGATGACGTAATGCGCGATTGGAATAATTCTCCAACCAAGCAGCACGTGATGTCATTTTATATTGACGAAACTGAGGTCACCAATTTGATGTATATGGAATACCTAGATTGGCTGGAGTATGTTTTCCCAACCAATGAAACACAATATAGACAAATCTATGAAGGAGCCCTACCGGACACTTTGGTATGGAGGAACCAGTTGGCTTATGTGGAAGAACTCACTACAAACTATCTACGCCATCCTGCGTATGCCGAATACCCTGTAGTTGGGGTAAACTGGCTCCAAGCGGTTCAATATGCTGAGTGGAGAACAGATCGAGTCAACGAATATATTCTTGAACGTGAGTCTTATGTTCAAAAAGACGTACGTTATAACGAAGTTGAAACCAATAGTACTTTCAATACTCAAGCTTATCTCAAACGCCCTGAAACTTCTTACGGAGGAAAAATGGATAGTATAGCAGGGAAACGTGCGGAACAGAAAAAAGGAGATTCTATAGTAAAAGTCTATGCAGGAATAGAAAAAGGGATTCTTCTCCCTTCGTATCGACTTCCTACTGAAACAGAATGGGAATACGCTGCCTTAGCACTTGTTGGGGATCGTGAATACAACACCTACAGAGGAAAGAAAAAATATCCCTGGTCTGGTGAATACACCCGATCTAGTGAGCGACGTACCGAAGGTGACCAATTAGCAAATTTTAAACTCGGCAAAGGAGATTATGGTGGTATTGCAGGATGGTCCGATGACGGTGCAGATATAACCATTCAAGTAAAACAGTACCCACCCAATGACTTTGGAATCTATGACATGGCAGGAAATGTAGCCGAATGGGTTTCTGACGTGTATCGTCCCATCGTAGACGATGAAGCTAATGACTTTAATTATTACCGAGGAAACGTCTATACCAAATCTGTTATCGGAGAAGATGGAAAAGCAGAGATTATTGCCGCGGACCAATTGGTATTCGACACCCTACCCAATGGAAAAGTTTTACTAAAGCGACTCCCTGGTGAACTCGATAAAGTTGCCATAGATGAAAATGAAACTTTCTTACGTCAAAATTTTTCGGAAAGCGACAATCGAAACTTTAGAGATGGTGATACGGAGTCCTCTCGAAACTTTGCTTCAGGAAAACCAGAAGAAGGAGCGAGCGACAAGCCGGAGACTACTCAAATGTATGACGCTCCTACACCACCTAGAGTGACTTTAAATTCAGACGGAGATGCCCAACGTGAGGTAGATAGAAATTCTACACGGACTACCTTAATTACCGACGAGGTCCGAGTATATAAAGGAGGCTCGTGGAAAGATCGTGCCTACTGGCTGGACCCTTCACAGAGACGGTACTTACCGCAATATATAGCAACAGACTACATCGGTTTTAGATGTGCTATGTCGCGTCTAGGATCAAAAAGTCAATCAAAGAAAAGAGCCCGTCATAAAAGACAGGGATAAAACACAAAAAAATCAGCATCTTTACACAAATATGCTTTTTTTTAGATGGAAATAGAATGTTTATATTCCGCTTTTCTCAATGCCACGGAAATAAGTACCGATACGCGTACCCTAAAAAAAGATGCGCTTTTTTTTGCGTTAAGCGGTCCCAATTTTGATGGAAATCGGTTTGCAACGGAAGCTTTAGAAAAAGGGGCCCAACAAGTCGTTGTTGACGATCCCAAAACCCTCCCAAACCATCCCAAAATACTGTTAGTCGAAAATACACTTACAGCCCTTCAACAACTCGCCACTCACCACCGTAAAAAACTAAACACCCCAATCATTGCACTTACAGGAAGTAATGGCAAAACCACAACCAAAGAATTGATTCGGGAGGTTCTCCAAAAAAAATTTAAGGTCTTGGCTACATCCGAAAACCTTAACAATCACATTGGTGTCCCGTTGACCTTATTGCAACTTACAGAGCAACACAAAATTGGAATCATCGAAATGGGTGCCAACCAACTCAATGAAATTAGAAATCTCTGCGAAATAGCCCTGCCCAACTGGGGATATATCACAAATTTTGGAAAAGCACATTTGGAAGGTTTTGGGAGTGAAGCAGGCGTAATCCAAGGCAAATCAGAATTATACAAACATCTACAACAGCATCAGGGTCAAATTTTAATTAATGGAGATGACCCAAAGCAACTAGAACAAAGAAAAAATCATCGCGTAGTTCAATTTGGTCAAGGAAAGGGATCTGATTTTAAAATTGAATACCTTCCTAGTGATGGAAATCATCTCGAATTAAAGTTTAGAGAGTTCTTCTTTAAAAGTCCTTTATATGGATCGTATAATTTTAGTAATCTAGCAGCCGCCGTCTCCTTTGGCGCCTTGTTTGAAGTTCCCATTAAGGATATTCAAAAAGCAATTGCGAAATATGATTCGGAAAACAACCGTTCTCAAAAACTTAGTATCCAAGGACTTCAAATTATTTTGGATGCTTACAATGCGAATCCCAGTAGCATGGAAGTAGCACTTCGAGCCTTTGCCAAAAATCAAACTGAGAATAACGCGGTAATCCTAGGCGATATGTTGGAGTTGGGAAAGCAGAGTGAAAAAGAACACGAAGAGATGCTCAGTCTGTGTCTTACGCTTGGCTTTCCTCAAATCTACACCCTGGGTGAACGATTTAAAAAAGCTACCGTTGCACATCCTAGCATTCAAAAATTTGAGGATTTAAATCTACTTTTTCAAGCTTTTAAAGAGTCTTTGAAAAAGCCCGACCGTATACTGATTAAAGGTTCACGATCTATAGAATTGGAACGAATTATTCCTTTGCTTGGAACCCTATAAGAGCATGCGAAAACTTTTCTTTTTTATTGTTTTTTTAACTGTGACAGGATGTCAACCTTCTGATGAACGCTGTGGAACCCTTATCCAAAAAGTAGAAAGAGACACCTCCTTTTACTTTGTTTTACAAACAGACGAGTACATCAACTACTACAATACGCCCGACCGACCTGATCTTCCTGATGATGGAGTACGTCAGGGAATCGTGTCCAAAGAAATATTTGACCAGTACGAGGTTGGAGAAACCTACTGTTCCGATTTTTAATACCTATTGGATTTTTGCGCCTTTGATGATTTCCTCCACCACTTCGGGGTTCAGTAAGGTAGACGTATCACCTAAATTAGAAAAATCGTTACTTGCAACCTTCCTCAAAATACGTCTCATAATTTTTCCTGAACGTGTCTTGGGCAAACCTGAAACAATCTGTACCTGATCGGGCTTTGCTATAGGTCCTATTATTTTCCGAACGGTGTCTTTTATTTCGTCGATTAATCCCGATTCAGTTCTTCCCTCCATATCACAAATTACATAGGCATAGATTCCTTGTCCTTTGATATCGTGAGGAAACCCTACGACAGCAGACTCAATCACTTTTGGATGTTCATTGATTGCGTTTTCTACCTCTGCAGTTCCCATTCGGTGTCCTGAAACATTCATCACATCATCTACCCGGCCCAAAATACGCAAATAACCATCGTGATCTCTCTTGACGCCATCTCCCGTAAAATACATCCCGGGATAGGTAGAAAAATAAGTGTCCTTACAGCGTTGATGATCACCATAAGTGGTTCGGATCATGGAGGGCCAGGGAAACTTGATGCATAAGTTTCCTTCTACATTATTACCCTTTAGTTCGTTCCCTTCCGCATCTACGATAATGGGTTGGATCCCGGGGAGGGGAAGAGAAGCATGAGCCGGTTTATTTGGAGTTATGCCCGCCAAAGGAGAGATCATAATACCTCCTGTTTCTGTTTGCCACCAAGTATCTACTAAAGGACAATTCCCTTTTCCAATGTGGTCGTGATACCAATGCCAGGCTTCTTCATTAATGGGTTCTCCTACAGATCCGATTACTTTCAGCGAATCTAATTTGTAAGGCTCCAACGGTTCCAAACCGTGTGCTTGTAATGCGCGAATAGCCGTAGGTGCTGTATAAAATTGATTGACTTTATATTTATCAACGATCTCCCAAAATCGTCCTACATGGGGATACGTGGGAACTCCTTCAAACATAAGGGTGGTCGCTCCGCTTAACAGAGGTCCATAAATGATGTAAGAATGTCCCGTAATCCACCCAATATCTGCTGTACACCAATACACATCGTCCTGATCGTATTGAAATACATTTAAAAAGGAATATTGAGAATAGACCATATAGCCCCCCGTAGTATGCACCACTCCTTTGGGTTTCCCTGTAGATCCTGAGGTGTAAAGTATAAATAACAAGTCTTCGGAATCCGTAGTAACTGCTTGGTGTTCTACAGGCTGTCCTTTTATAACATCGTGCCACCAAAGATCTCTACCCGTTTTCATTTGCACCTCTGCTTTTGTGCGCTGACATACAATTACCGTTTCCACACAAGTCGTTTTTTCAAGTGCCTCATCTACCACTGCTTTTACCGAAATATTTTTTGCTCCTCTAAAGTTTCCGTCCGAAGTCAACACCATTTTCGCTTGGCAGTCTTCAATCCGATCTGCCAAGGCTGAAGAGGAGAAACCAGCAAAAACTACAGAGTGTACAGCACCAGTGCGCGCACAAGCAAGCATGGCTATTGCTGCTTCGGGTATCATCGGCATGTAGATGATTACACGGTCTCCTTTTTTTACACCCTCTGCTTCTAAAGCATTTGAAAACTGACAGGTTTTTTCAAAGAGCTGTCGATAGGACAAGTGAATGGCCTCTTCGTTTGGATCGTTTGGCTCCCAAATAATAGCGGTTTTGTCGCCATGAGTAAAGAGATGTTTTTCAAAAATATTTTCAGTGATATTGAGTTTTGCATTTTCAAACCATTTGACATCTGGTCCTTTAAAATCCCAGGACAAAACTCGATCCCAAGATTTTCGCCAATAAAAAGAAGAGGCTATTCTACTCCAAAATTTTTCGGGCTGATGGATACTTTTTTGGTATTCGTGGAGGTATCCCGAAAGTGATTGTATTTTTTGATTCATAACGCTTTACTTTAATACGGTTAATGTAGGGTCGCATCGGGAGTTTCTGATCCTCTCGGAGTACGAATGCGTTCAGTAAGTTCCTGAACTTCTTTTGGAGGGGATGCAGTAAAACGAGAAACCGAAATTGCTACTATAAAATTAATGAACATTCCCAAGGTACCTATTCCTTCTGGAGAAATTCCCCACCAAAAATCTTCCGGGAGTCCTGAACCACCCAGCTGAGGTTTAAAATATAGGATGTAGGAAGTGGTAAATACGATGCCAATAATCATTCCTGAGATGGCCCCTTCTCGATTCATACGTTTGTCAAAAATCCCTAAAATAATGGCTGGGAAAAAAGAGGAGGCAGCCAAACCAAAAGCCAAGGCTACGACTTGAGCTACAAAGCCTGGGGGATTCATTCCTGCCAATCCCGCTGCTACAACCGCCACAGCAATAGCGACTCGAGCTGCATAAAGCTCTCCTTTTTCGCTGATGTTGGGGCGTAAATAGTTTTTCAATAGATCGTGAGAAATCGAGGTAGAAATCACAAGTAAGAGTCCTGCAGCAGTAGAGAGTGCCGCGGCCAAACCACCTGCTACAACCAGACCGATTACCCAAGGAGGGAGATTTGCGATCTCTGGATTTGCCAGTACAATAATGTCTCGATCTACAGTTAATTCGTTTAAATTGGCTTCTGCTACATATTGAATTTTCCCATCGTTATTTTTGTCTTCAAAAGTGAGTAAGCCTGTGTTCTCCCAATTAGTAAACCACTCCGGAACATCACTGTATGGGGTTTCAGATAAGGTATTGATCAAGTTGGTTCTTGCAAAAACGGCAACGGCAGGAGCTGTGGTGTAAACGATTGCTATAAACAAAAGTGCCCAGCCCGCAGAAATACGCGCATCTTTCACTCTAGGAACTGTAAAAAACCGAACAATAACATGAGGTAAACCCGCTGTACCAAACATGAGGGCTGCAGTGATAAAAAACATATTTACCAAGTTGCCTTTATTTATAGAGGTATAGGCATCAAAGCCTAGATCCACTGAAATTTGATTGAGCTTTTCGAGTAGGTAAACACCATCGGTACCTTTGGATCCAAAGCCCACTTGAGGTATTGGATTTCCTGTCATTTGTAAGGAAATGAAAATTGCAGGAACCGTAAATGCAAAAAGTAAAACACAAAACTGAGCTACCTGGGTATAGGTTATCCCTTTCATTCCACCCAATACAGCATAAAAAAAGACAATCCCAATACCGATCAGTACCCCCGTATCAAAAGGCACATTCAGAAAGCGTGCAAAGGCTACTCCCACCCCTTTCATTTGACCTACCACATAAGTAAAGGATACAAAAAGAGCACAGATAAGGGCGACAAGGCGAGCATTTTTGGAATAATAGCGTTCCCCTATAAAATCTGGAACTGTAAATTTTCCAAATTTCCTGAGGTAGGGTGCTAATAAAAGGGCTAAAAGCACATAACCTCCTGTCCACCCCATCAAATATTGTCCCCCGGAGTAACCCATAAAAGCGATAAGACCCGCCATGGATAAAAAAGAAGCAGCTGACATCCAGTCTGCTGCCGTAGCCATTCCGTTTGCAATCGGATTTATTCCTCCTCCGGCAACATAAAATTCTTTTGTAGATCCTGCTCTTGAAAGGATTGCAATCACTATGTATATAAAAAAGGTGACACCTACCAAAAGGTAGGTCCATGTTTGAGCACTCATATTCTAAAAATTTTAAATTTCATCGACATCGAATTTTTTGTCGAGTTTGTTCATTAAATAGACGTAAACGAAAATTAATAATACAAAGGAGTAAATAGCTCCTTGGTGAGCAAACCAAAATCCAAGTGGAAATCCACCTATTTGAAATTTATTTAAGGTTTCTGCGAAGAGAATTCCGCATCCAAAAGAGACCGAAAACCAAATAAGAAGTAATACTCCTAAATATTTTAAATTGGTATTCCAATAGGTAGTTGAAGATTTACTCATATTTAAAAATAATCAATATTTATAACCTAGACAGGGTTGTTTCAACTGAATAAAAAATCAATACGGTATTTCGGACCTGAAAGTTCTGTTAAACCAATTGTAAGTTCGTTCGCTGAATAACGTTTTAGAATCGCTCGAATTTGGGAAAGGAGATTTAACCAAATACTGAATTGGAAGTGCAGCACCCCTATTATTTTTTAGAGTTACTGTAAATTTTAAATCCTTTTTGTTCATTTTCTCAGCTTCAACAAACTCTAGAATATCCTTTGTTATTTTTCTGAGAAGCAAACTCGATTCTAAATGATAATACTCTGAATCGTTCGAAGTTTGAAAAGTGAGTTCCGAAACATAATTTAAAACTACCGTTTCATTTTGAGCCCAGCTTGAAAAAAATGAAAACAAACCCAAGGCTATTAAAAGTACAAATCGATTCATGGTCTAAAACTTGAAAGTGAAATTCTAAAGAAAGAAAACAATCCTAATCCTTAGTAAAAAAATATTTAATCCTTAGCTAAAAGAATCTAAAAACCATACACATCCCAACATCTGAATGTAAGGGTGAACTAAGTAATATTTTTTTGATTGATTCATTCGATTTTGATTAATAAATTGAAATTAGTCGAGTTTTTTTTAAAAGACCCTATGTTGTACCAACAACTGTTACTTTTTTTAGCACAATTTCAAAAACCTTAAACAAAATCAACCTGAAATGAGTCAAAAAGAGCATTTAGACCCACAGACGTTGGGTTCAGAAATATTTTAACGTATACGGTTGAGGAAAAGAATTATCCGTTTTTTAGGAATATTAGAGAATACAATACCACAATAAGTAATAAGAATTGAAGATATAACTAGTTCTACTGATAAATCTCTACTTTCATATTAGAAAACCATAAATAATGAGTTTAAAAAAATCTTACCCTTTAGCTAGTTTCGATGTTCACTTAGACAACTTTCGACATTTGAGTGACACGTTTAGAAAAAACAATGACATCTCTCGTTTGATCAATGTTCTGGATGAAAATTTTTGGACATTAGATTTAACAAATATGGTTTTCCATGAGGATTATGACGCATTAGTTCTAACAGATCAAAATCAAAAAATTAAATGGGTTAGTAATGGGTTCTCCGAGATGACCGGCTACACTAAAAAATTTGCACTGGGTAAAAGACCCGCTTTTTTGCAAGGAGTTAAGACTTCAATTAAAGTCAAAAAACAAATTCGAAAAGAGTTAAAAACAAACAATACCTTTGAAGGTAGTTTAATCAATTACAAGAAGAACGGTGAAGAATACAACTGTAAAATTAAAATTTTACCTCTTTACAACTCCAATAAAAAGCTAGAATACTTTTTAGCTATTGAAAAAGAAATACCTGTGGTTTGTCAACAATAGAATCCTAGCTACCCAAATCTCTGTTTAAAATTCGTTTCTTTTTTTGACATTTTGTATAATTGTTTCTTGTGCTATTTGTCTTGATAAAACCGCATTGGTTCTAAAACGTTCTGCACTCACAGATTTCTTTGTCATTGAGACTTGGAATACCTAAAAGATCAGATGAGTTTAATTTTCATTGTATAAGTAGGCTCTAAACTTGTTATTTTGCTAAGGCAAAAAAATTGAGTGGCAGTTAACTCCAGTTTAATAAGAAACCTAACTGATTAAAAACTAAAACGTAGAATTGATCAAAATCAAAAAGTTCAAAACGGCGTAAAATAAAGCAGGGATCATCAGCAAGGGTTGATCACCAATTTTAATCCGTACTCCTACGGCTGAAAGCATGAGTAACATCAAAGAACCTGCGGAAAGGGGTACAAGCACTCTGATATAGAGACCCGTTAGTAAACCTAGACCTCCTATGAATTGAAGTGCCCCGATGAGATAACGTTGGTCTTCATACCCCCATCGTTTGTATTCCAAACTCATTTTTTTAGAAAAAAAAGAGGTAATCCCATAGAAAATAAAGGATAACCCGGAAATGAGAATAAGGATAAGGTCCAGATCCATTAGTTAAATCAGACCTGCATCAACAGCGGCTACAAAAAGAGATAATAGCAGAAGTAAAAATGAGGGTACGTATTTAATAAATGGGTTTTGAACTTTGATATGTGCTATTTGGGCACAAACCATCAAAAAAGCCATTAATAAAGCCGAGACTAAAACAACCGCTTTAAAGAAAATACCTACTACTAATAAAGTTGCTAGTGAAATTTTTGAAGCTCCTACCATATTGCGAGTTAAATCCGACAAGCCATATTGCTTGAACTCCTCAACAATATTGTCAAAACGAAAGACCCAAACAATTACGATAGATCCTGCTATGACAAGTTGTGCTAAAATTGCAATGTTTTCCATGAATTAAATATAAGCTATTTATGCTACAATTCAATTAAGTTTCGTTAAATCGAGTGAAAAAATAAACGGATAGAGGTAAAAAGTAAAAGGTTCCCAATCTCTTGGGAACCTTTGTGGGTGTTGAGGGATTCGAACCCCCGACTTCTACCCTGTCAAGGTAGCGCTCTAAACCAACTGAGCTAAACACCCGTTTGGGTTTACCTCTTATTAACATATCTATCGTGCCCAGATGTTTTAAGAGGCGAACAAATATATTACTATTTTTTAGACAACTCATACCTCAACTTATAATACTCTGATGCATTTATTCTCTTCCCTAAATATAGGAATTGCACCTTACCATTAACTACTTTCTTCGTGAGTTTTGACATACTTAATATTATTATTTTGAATGCGAAATAAATCTACGCCTGTATCGGTTTGATAGAAAACCTCTGTGAACTCGAACTCGTAGGCATTTAATCTAGTATTACAATAATCTTCTAGCGTATTTGTTTTGATTAGTTCTTTCAGATAGTTAGCAAATACATTTGTTTGTAGCATTATAGCGTAGCACTCCTTACAATATCCCTCTTCATCCAACTCCATTTACTTGCAGGACTAAATGAGGATAGAATACGTTAGAATCATTAGTGCTGTTTAGTATGCAATGTATTTGACTGTTAGGTTGGCTTATATGGTGTCCAATAGTGAGCCTTTTAGAGAACTTCTTGTATTGTGGTTTACGTATCCTTAAAGCTACTCCTGATAGTCCTCTATCAAACTGTAGGATTGCATCAACTCCTGACCTTTTATCCATCGGTGTTCGTGATATATCAAATACCCTACTTGCACCTGTTAGTTCTTCTATTAAAGCACTATTGTTCTCTACAAAGTTTTCTTCATACCGATTACGTTCTTCAAAATCGTAGTTATAGTTCTTCATTAACTATTTAATAATTTTAAATGTGATAAAAATCACGCTCCGCTAAAGTTTTTTGGTATAAATTCACCAAAGTTTTTATCATAAACCAATTTGTTTTTTTTTGAAACCGTCTGATTTCTATTAGACGGTTTTTTTGTGTAACCTATGTTACAGAGTATTTTTATTTATAATTGTAATTTTAATTTATCAATTCCTTGATTACGAATTGGTTTATGATTAATATGCCTTTGGGACTATCTCCTGAAGGCTTTTTTTATTTCAAACAATCTTCTAAACCTGCTACTCAAATCAAGGTGTATTGAACTAATCCTTTGAATATTTTCGTTTCTATCGGTGTACCAAGCAGCCTCTCCTTTATATCCGTACTTGTCTTTATACACTTCCTGCTTTACAATATGTATCCAATCTTCTTTAGGTGTAATCAACACTCTTTCCATTATAATGAACACTCTCTACTTTAACGTTGGTGTATTCGTATCTAACTCCCATTCTATCTATATGAGTAGCAAACAAACCAAAAGGGTCACTAATACGAATAATAGCTGCTTTGTGGCTCTTTGAATACCCATCTTCTTCTTGGGATTAAGCCAATCCCTTGTCTCCTGTATAAGTTCCGATTCCAAGTTCTCTGTGAATATTTCTTTCTATATCCTTTTCGTCACTATCAATCAACCACTCTAAATTTTCGCTAACATCAAATGAAGTTTGTTGTTTCACATCTTGTAGTTTAGGCATCACGAAAGGCTGAATGGCTTTTAGGTAAGCTATCTTTTGATTGTCAGAGAGTAAATCAACATCGATGCTGTCAAGTAAATGATTGGTTAGCATCTCAATCTTTTTCTTTGCTTCTTTAACTTCTTTGCTCATACTGTATAATTTCTAATGAATCAGGGTCGTTTACTATCATCTTTACAAATGACCTCAACACCACGTCTGCTCTTGTTTGTGTCTTTAGTCCAATTAAGCGTCTTAACTTATTTACTTCGGTCTTTGTCAAGTCTATTTCTATCTTCATCTTGATGAAGTAAAATTGCAGTATTTGTTTTTCTTTAGATATGTTTTCAAACCTTTAATATTGTGCAACTTTTCATTCAAAATTGCAGAGACTCCTTTTGATTAACAGTTGCCAAAAGTGTTTGTGTGGAGTTTCTGCTTTTTTTATTAATTAATCGCAAAATGAATAACACGGGGTTAATATTTGCTTTACTTTCTGTTTTATCAGTAATCATCTACTATTCAATAAATTTTAATTAACTTTTTAAATTCTTTTAAATGAAAATTCAGATTTTTTTAAAATCAGTTGCTTTATTAATGATACTAGGAGGAGTTGCCATCATTTGGTTTGGTCTTTCATCTTAAATGGAAATCAGGCAGGAGAACAGATATATGAAACCAAGTAAAACCTGCCGTCATTCCTATATTAACAGAGGGGCAGAGTAAAGAACCCTGCAAGGTTGACAACTTTTAAGGCGCTGCCGACCACTATCCCCCCTGATTTATTCATCTTGAACTGTAATAGTTGAACCGAAGTGAGTTGTATCGTACACCTCTCAAATCCGTTATTATATACTGTCACTATCATTTGTAGCTTTCTGAAAATTTGTAAGCATTAACACGAAGCGAACCACTTCTAACATCAAAAACTATATTGTTGTTAGTTAGTTGAGGTAGCATCATTATATTAATCTTATTGTTAGTCTTACGCAGTTCAGTAAACGCTTGTACAATCGCTAAATATTGACTCTATTCTAATGCGTTTTCTGCAGGTATTTTAACCGTATAACTCTCCTTATCTACAGGCACTTTAGAATGCATTTTAAGGTCTCTGTAAACGTTTCTAATAGCTTGTTTGTCAAGTTTAGCAACAAGGTATAACTGTGTAATATCTAACGCATCTAAATCAGGATATTTACTTCTTTAATCTGTCTCAAATTCTTCTATACTTTAAAATCTTAAACACAATGTGTTTGAAGTATTAAGGATTCACTAAAACTTTGCGATAGATTTAGTATATTATAGCAAACCAAAAACAAATGAAAAACACCTTATTATTTATTCAGGATAATTTAAATATAATAGGAAGTGATTTAGATAAGGCAGAATGGAGCTCTTTTCCTATCGGAGAGGAATTTGGATTTTGGATTCCTTTGGCTGTTATACTCGCTGTTTTTTTTGGATTTAGGTATATGGCAATATTAATTGACCAAGATTAAAAAAAAAATTGTAACTTACTGAAAAAGAATAAAATGAATGAATTTATTGTAACATTAATCTTTATTGTTATACTTGTTTCAGGTGTTTATTTTTATGCAGGATATTTAACAAGAACAGGTAAAGCAGAAGATGCAGATGGAAATTTTATTCCCGATTCTTGGGAGGAAAAATTTGGATGGTTTTTTAATGCTAAAGGACTAATAATGTTAGTGCTTGGCTTGGTATTAGGTTATTTTTTAGGAAACAGCTTTCCTTTATTATAACATATCACAATAATTATACTTATTCATAGTTATATAAGTATGAATCTAATTAGAAAACAAAACAAATTCAATTCTGTATCTAAATTAATAAGTTACTCTCTCAAAGGGTATGCCTTATTATTTTCTATAATCTGGAATAAAATATTCTAAAAAGAAAGCTATAAAGTAACAAATACCCTTCTTCATCACTAATACCCATATAATTGTCTCCTAAATGCGATGTAGACAAAATGATTCCTGTAAAGAATAAAAAATAAAAAAACAGTTTTTTAAGTAACTTTAGTATAGATAAAAAATTAGGACGCTAAAGAACAGGTCTGTTTTATTCTTGGCGTTTCCAAATTTGGGTTCTTCCCAACAAAGAAAATCCTAAAAATCCCCGAACTTTAAGGGTTTTAGAGTCTTCTAAACTCAAATAACAATCGTACACTTTTCCCGACTTCGGATCCATGATTGTCCCTTCTTCCCAAACCTGATCTTCTAGGACCAAATCCTTTACGATAACCAACCCTTCAATGGGCTTATTTTTGTCAGCTCCCTTGCAGTTTTGACAACGTTTTCCTTGATCTTCGGGCAAAAGTAAACGAACAATTTTTCCATAGAGTTTCCCGTCCTCTTTGTATAACAAAACCTCAGATTTCTTTTTCCCTGTTTCGTCATCTTGGGTGATCCACAACCCTTCTACTGAAGTAGGCTGAAATAAATTTGAAAATAGGGCAATTAGAAGTATGTAAAATTGTGTCATAGAACGATCTCTTTGTTTTTTTATTAAAAATAACAAATCTCTTCTTATTTTAGTGTTACAATAAAACTAAAAATGAATTCTATCAAACGCTTTAGATTTGCACTTATCCTCATCCCATTAGCTATTTTCATCTCGTTTTTGGACAAAAAAATACTCTCAGGGTTTTTGGAGACCAATCAGATTCCCGATCATTATCTTTTTATTGGCTCTTTAGTTGTAGTGATAAGTGTTTTAATTCTTGCTGTACTTCGTTTTGACAAGAATGTAAATTCTTAATAAACCTAATCTTCCTTTAGTATCTTTGTAAATAAAAGCAATGCATCATTTTGAGCTCAAAGATCTTGAGGAATTACCGAAAATCTATCGTCTGAATTTAATCAATAGTGTCACGGGCTATAAATCTGCTCATCTAATCGGGACCCAATCGAAAGAAGGAAAAGAGAATTTAGCTGTTTTCAGTTCTGTGGTTCATCTAGGTAGTAATCCAGCACTTATCGGTTTTATTTTACGTCCAACAACCGTTCCCAGACATACCTATTCCAATATGAAAGCGAGGGGTGTTTTTACCCTAAATGCCATTACAACAAATCAGATAGCAGATGCCCATCATACCTCGGCCAAATATCCTGAAGGAGTATCCGAATTTGACCGCACAGATTTAGAAGTAGAACGCAAAGAATCTTGGGAAGCTCCTTATGTCAAGGGGAGCCCGATTCAAATGGGTTGTCGTTATGAAAATGAATACCACATCAAGGAGAACGATACCCTTTTAATTGTAGGGCGTATCGAACATCTTTACATTTCAGATCCCTTACTTTTAGAGGATGGTTGGGTTCAGCTAGACCAAGGAGAAGTTGTAAGTATCAACGGATTGGATGGCTATGCCAACCCAAAACTTTTAGAACGCTTTCCCTATGCAAGACCCAAATCTTAATCACCAAGCGATCCAAGAAGAATGGATTGCTTATGCTCTGTCGCACAGCGATTCCGTTCCTGAACTTCTGTTGGAATTAGAAAAAGAAACGCATCAGAAAGTATTACAGCCCCGGATGCTGAGCGGACCGTTACAAGGAAGACTTTTGAGTCTTTTTTCTCATCTTTTACAGCCTAAAAAAATTTTAGAAATCGGAACGTTTACTGGCTATGCTACCCTATGCCTTGCAGAAGGGCTTGATAAAAAAGGGGTGCTCCATACGATTGATTGCAATGAAGAACTGGTACATTTTCAACAAAAATATTTTACGAAAAGTAAGTTCAAAAATAACATTCGGGCACATTTAGGCAATGCATTAGAAGTACTGCCAAAATTGGAAGGCCCCTTTGATCTGGTTTTTATCGATGCAGACAAAGTAAATTACGACACGTATTTTGAACAGGTACTCCCCAAAACACGTTCAGGGGGTTTAATCATTTCGGACAATGTGCTGTGGAGTGGAAAAGTACTTCACAAAGCCGACGCAAAAGATGAAAGCACCCTAGCCCTGCAACGTTACAACAAAAAACGTAAAGAAGATCCTCGAGTAAAAACCGTACTACTCCCCTTCCGAGATGGACTTACCTTGAGTTGGGTTCGTTAAAGATCGCGTTTTATGGAATCCCCTAGGTCATCAAAATCTTTTTTGACCTTATCCACCTCATTTGTAAAATCTTTAGCTAGTGTTTTTGTAGGGTTTTCGACATCTACATCTACACTTTTTTGAATTTCGCTTTTGATATCGTTTGTTGCTTGGCGCACTTGAGTCATTCCCTTTGCCAGTGTTCTCGCAATAGAGGGAATCTTATCTGCTCCAAAGACCAAAAGGACTATGAAAAAGACAAATACGATTTCTGCACCGCTAATAAATAAAAGCATCTAATTCTTTTCAACAAAGATAAAAGGTTTGAGAAAAAAATTGCTGAATCTAAATTTAGATTCAGCAATTTGATCGTGATTCTTAACCTTTTATTTTTTCTTTAAACTTTTCAAAATCTGAAGGGGCTTCTTGTTTTGGCCAACTGTTGTTGTCGGTATTGACATCTGCTGTCTCCAACTGAGGGTCTACCGTAACCCCAACCAACTCTTTGTCAGAGGCAATTATTTTTTTAACACTGGCGTCATTTTTTCTCCACAACTGAACTGGATAGGTTACTAGTTCTGTAGAACCATCTGCATAGCTGTATTCTACAATAAGCGGCATCACCAGTCCTCCTGGTTTTTCAAACTCCACTTCATAAAAATAGTTTGGAATGGTTGCGCTAGAATCTAGACCTTCATTCTGCAGATAGTCCTTCAATATTTGTGAGGATTCAATACCTGTTTTTCCCGCAAGCTCTGGATCAAAAGACTCACTGTTTTCATCTATTTTAAATACCATCTCGGGAAGGTTTTCCAAATTATAGCCATAGGCTTCCAAACGTTCCTGAGCCTCTAGATCGGGCGTATCGGAAAAATAAAATCGCTTTACATTTTTTACCCCAATGTCTACTGCATCAGTACTGTAAAACCAGCCTCTCCAAAACCAGTCCAAATCAATGGCAGAGGCGTCTTCCATGGTTCTAAAGAAGTCCTCGGGAGTAGGATGCTTAAACATCCAGCGTTGTGCATAGGTCTTAAAAGCATGATCAAAAGCTTCTCTTCCCATCACGGTCTCTCTAAGAATATTTAAAGCGGTAGCAGGCTTGGCATAGGCGTTGGGTCCCAACTGGTAAACATTTTCAGGATTGGACATAATAGGGGAGATAAAATCTTGATTGCCTGCCATATAGGGAACGATTTTATTTGGAGCTCCTCTTCGAGAGGGATAGGCATCTAGCCCTTCAATCGCTTCAGGATACGAAATCCCAAAATCTTGTTCTGTAAGATACTGTACAAAGGTGTCCAAACCTTCATCCATCCATCCCCACTGACGTTCATCAGAATTGACAATCATCGGGAAATAGTTGTGACCCACCTCGTGAGTTATCACGCTGATCATACCAAATTTGGTTCGATCGGAATAGGTTCCATCTTCATCCGGGCGACCGTAGTTCCAACAGATCATGGGGTATTCCATCCCTTGATTTTTTGCATGTACAGAAACCGCTTTGGGGTAAGGATAATCAAATGTAAACTTGGAATAGGTTTTCAACGTCTGGACTACCGCTTTGGTTGAGTATTCTTCCCACAAGGGATTACCTTCTTTGGGATAAATCGAAACGGCCATCACTTTCTGATCTCCTACCTGAACTGCCTGACGTTCCCAAATGAATTTTCTTGAGGTCGCAAAGCCAAAATCACGAACATTTTCAGCATAAAATTTCCAGGTGCTTTTCTTTTGTGAAAAATCGGACTCCTTAGCTGTGGCTTCTTGCTGATTTACAATGATAACGGGCTTGTCATAACTGTTTTCAGAAGCCTGAAAGCGTTTGTATTCTTCTCGATTCAAAACCTCCTTAGGGTTTTGCAAACTTCCCGTTGCCTCCAAAATATGATCTGAGGGTACGGTAATATTTACTTCATAATCTCCAAATTCTAGAGCAAACTCTCCATTGCCCCAAAATTGATAATTTTGCCATCCCTCTACATCATTATAGACGCAGAGTCTAGGAAAAAATTGTGCGATTACGTAGGCCTTATTTCCATCTTTTTCAAAAAATTCATAACCGGATCGGCCTCTGCCTTCCACGTGGTTGTTGATGTTGTACCACCATTTGATTTTAAAAACATAAACTCCACCTGGTGCTAGTGCTTTGGGTAAATCAACCCGCATCATGGTTTGATTTATTTTATAAGGAAGTGCATTATTTTGAGCATCTACAACCCGTTCGATATTGAATCCTCCGTCAAAAGGATCATTAACATACGTACTCACAAAGGATGAAGGTCTTTGGGTAACAGAATTTCCAGAACCGTTTTTTTCTAAGGCAGGGGCATCATTTTTCCGAATATTTTGGTCGAGTTGTAACCAGAGATAAGGCAAGTGGTCTGGAGAATTGTTCGTATAGGTGATGGTTTCTTCTCCGTAAAGTCTACTCTTCTCATCATCCAACTCAATATCCATCACATAGTCCACCTGTTGTTGGTAGTACTCTACCCCTGGAGCGCCAGAGGCATTGTGGTATTTGTTTGGATCGGCAAATTGATCGTACAATTGTCTAAACTTATTTTGGTTGGTATGTCCTTGTTGGGTTTGTGCCGCAACACCAAAAGAAATCAAAAAACACAGTAATATAGCATTGATCCAAGGGCTTTGTGTTTTTTTCATAATGTAAATTTGTTTTTTTTAAGTAATTCAGAGATCCAAATATACAAAGTAATTTGACTCTTAGTGGAAAGCAATGGTCTTTGTGTCAGCTGCGCCATGCAACAAAAAGCTTTTGCGACTCCCTTTATTTTTAAAATGTATAATATGTTGTTGCTCTTCGAAGAGTTCAAAGAGCATTCTATTTTGCAAGATCAAAGATTGTGAAGTTTCGGGAACCTGGACCTCCAGATAACATTGAAGAATTTCGTTTTTATATTCTCTTCCCAAAAAGGTAAAGTCCACCCATTCTTGATCAAATTTGATTCGAAAATACCGCTTGAGCTCTAGTTCAAACAATTTATCAATACGCTGGGCATCCGAATCGGGTGCCAATCTCAGTTCTGCCTCATACTTTCGAAGGAGGGCTTCGATATCATCGATAAAAAGTTGACTGGTGATTTGGAGTGTACCGAACTCCTCTTTATATTCTATTGTGGTAGTACTGATATAGAACTTATGTCCTTTTTTTTCAGGCATGACGAAAGCAGTAATCATAAAAAAAAGAGAGAAAAAGATTGACATAAATCGTTCTATTTTTGTGGTTCCTTAAGCGAGGCATTGAAACGCTTACTTTGATCAATCAAATAATCAATAAGTTGAAACTGTTTGTCCCTTTTTAGCAAAGCACCTGTTTTCATTTCTTGATCAATAAATTCCAAAAATCCAGTCAACTGAGTTCTTTCTATATTCAAATCATTTACAAAAAAACGGGTCTCAAAAACCAGTGGAAGAATTTCACTGGGTTTCATCCGAAGTTGTTCCTCAGGGGTTTTGTTCGCAAACGCTTTTGCGAGCAGTTTTGCGATATTTACAAAATCGATCCCATTAGACAACACACGATCCCGAACCGCCCTGTTTTCTAGTTTTGAAGATTTATCAGTTTCGTAATCAAATCCCTTAAACTCCTCTTCTTTTAGATCCAAAAACTTTTCTACGTCCTCCGTTGTTACCACGACTTCTCGTAACTCGTTGATTTGTTCATTTACTGTAACTACGAGTCGATTTTTAGCAAGAATTTCTGGGGTAATGCGAACGGCTCTAATCTGATACTGCACAGAAGAAAAAATAATTTCATCGCCTTCTGCAACCTCTATTTCGAAGGCACCCTCACTGTCGGTAATGGTATTGGTTTGAGCGGTATTATTGACAACATTGGCCGCTACTACTTTGGTGTTTTTGTAAAGCAGCTGACCTTTGATCGGTCTTCGTTCCTGCCCAAAAACAAAACCAGAAATCAAGAGTAAAAAACATAAAATTAATGTATTTTTCATCTGTAAATTTCTAGCAATTTTAAAAAGATTAGACAATAACATTCAAATATACTATCCTGTAAAACATCTGTTCCACACGTGTTGATTGATTTTATAAAGATAGTTTTGTAAGACGAAAGAACCTGTTTTTTAGCTGTTAATTTTTTAATAATGAATATTGAAATCGTAGAAATTGAAGCCCGTCAAACCTACCCACTCCGACATGCTTTACTGCGAAAGGGAATGCCGCTAAGCAGTTGTCATTTGGAGGGAGACAAAGCCGTAGAAACCCTTCATATCGGTGCTTTTGAGTCCGAAACCCTCGTCGGTATTCTCAGTGCGTATTCAAACCCTTGTCCTCAACACCCCAATTTAAAAGGTGTTCAGCTCAGAGCCATGGCCGTCGCCACAGGATACCAACGCAAGGGAATTGCTTCCCAACTCATTCAAAGTATTTTCAAAAGAATTGAAGAAAACTTACATCCCGACTGCATCTGGCTCAATGCACGAATAGCAGCAAATGCACTTTATGAATCCAATGGCTTTGTCCCCATTGGTACGACTTTTGAAATTGAGCCCATTGGAACACATCAACGTTATCTTAAACTACTTTCCTATGAATCCTAAACTATATTTTCTTTTGATCTTACTTTTTAAGTTTCAACCCAATCAAGCCCAAAACCAACCCTCTTTTTCTCAAGAGACCTTACTGGGGCAAAGTCTCCCCAATTTATACAGTGCTTCCATACCCTTGTTACCCGAAGTGGGTAAAGCCTTTGAAGAGATGCAAAAAGAAGCACGTAAAGCCGGTATTGAACTGGAAATCGTCTCCGCTTACCGTTCCTATGAACGTCAGCAAAGGATCTGGAACAGGAAATATACTTCCAATGCGAAGCAGGGACTTTCCCCCGAAAAAAATATTCGAAAAATTATCGAATATTCCACCCTTCCTGGGACTTCAAGACACCATTGGGGGACCGATGTTGATCTGATAGATGGCTCAAAGCCCCAAAACGGAGATGTACTACTAACCGAAAAATTCCACGACCAAGGGCCTTACGCCCCTATGAGAAAATGGATGGATGAAAACGCCA
>DBBQ01000055.1:0-127 GCA_002292265.1 Flavobacteriaceae bacterium UBA980
TGATTCATATTTTACACTGGATGGACGCTAGACCCCATGTGCTTTATAAGTATTATTCTCGAAATATTAATTAATACCTAAGCTTATCCCTTTAATAAGTGATAAGGAGTGAAAATAAAAAGATATA
>DBBQ01000055.1:147-4133 GCA_002292265.1 Flavobacteriaceae bacterium UBA980
ATTGGGGTTATTAGATTAATAATTTTAAGTTTTTGGTGAATGAATTACACGTTGTGGGAAAGGAATTTCAATTCCTGCTGCATCCAAAGCTTTTTTTCCTTGCTCGTAAACATCAAAATAAACTTCCCAATAGTTTTTCGGTTCGGTGTAAGGTCGAACAGCAAGATTTACAGAGGAATCCCCCAGTCCGTTTACTCCCACAAATGATTCTGGGGATTTAAGAACCATGGGATGATCCATCATTACTTTATTTAAAACATCCTTGGCTTTATCAATGGACTCCCCATAACCAATACCAAATTCTAAATCAACGCGTATGGTTCCCTCAGTTGCATAATTTGTGATTTCATTATTAGCCACTGCGCCATTGGGAAGAAGTACCGTTTTATGATCCGGTGTCAATAAAATGGTAACGAAAATTTGAATTTCCTTAACGACACCTATATACCCTTGGGATTCGATAAGATCTCCTGTTTTGAAAGGTTTAAAAACAAGAATCATAACGCCTCCAGCAAAATTTTGTAGTGTTCCACTCATGGCCATTCCTACTGCAAGTCCTGCAGCTGCCAAAAGAGCAATGAATGAAGTCATTTCAATCCCTAGCATTCCCAATACACTGATGGCTAATAATACCTTTAGAATCACCGAAATCAAACTGTGCAAAAAGGTTTTAAGGGAAGCGTCTAATTTACTTCGTTCAAACATAAGATTGACCCCTTTACCAAGGAGTCGTATTAACCATAGACCAATGATCCATACTAGAATTGCCCCAATTATTTTTGGGCCATAATAAAAGGTAAAGTCAATAAAACTTTCGTAAACTTTTTGGAAATTTAAATTCATGTGATTTGATATTAAGTACAGGTTTCTATAAGTTTTGGTAAGATGAAGTCCCACCCTTGTTGACAGGATAGGTGTCTTTTTTCACCAGAGGTAATCGTGTTAAAATCACCTTGTTTGATTGAAAGTAGTTCCTTCTGGAACGGTTTCTAAATTGTAATACAACCTTGAAACCTCACTAGGATATTCCTCAGTAGCTTGATGAATTATTTCTAAAGTGATTTGTTCATAAGGATTATGAACCACTACATTAGCAACAACATGATCATGCCATGAGCCGTCTTCTAATTGAGCACTCCAAATTGCTTTGGAACCCAACTCCCAACTTGAATGAAGTTGACAATTATACATATACCGTTGCGTTAATTCAGGCAAGGTGAGTACATCCCAAACTTTTTCCTTTGTAATAGGAACCGTTATCGAAACTTTAGCCCATAAAGAAGATGTATTGCTTTTCACTTTTTCTATTTAAAAAAAATGAATGAATAATAACACTTACGTGAAAAAGAGCTGAATAGTAGGTTCATTGATTAGGATTGATTTGGTTATACCAATATACGAATTAATTTTTTCAAAAATTGTACTTTAGCTTTATGACTTCAAATAAACCCAAAAGTTCTATTGTCATTATTGGAAATGGAATTTCTGGCATAACAACTGCTAGACATATTCGTAAGCAATCGAATGTCGAAATCACAATTATTTCTGATGAGAGCCCCTATTTTTTTTCTCGCACAGCGCTGATGTATGTCTATATGGGACATATGCAATTTGAACATACACAGCCCTATGAAAATAATTTTTGGGAAAAGAATAAAATTAGTCTAGTTCACAAAAGAGTAGCCAAACTCATAAGCGAAAAACATATGCTTGCTTTTGAAGATGGTTCTTCAATAGTCTATGACAAATTAGTAATAGCTACTGGATCCAAGCCCAACCGATTTGGGTGGCCTGGTCAAAATCTAAAGGCTGTTCAGGGATTATATCACAAACAAGACTTGGAACAATTGGAAGCCTGGAGTGGGTCTATCAAATCTGCAACTATTGTTGGTGGGGGACTCATTGGAATTGAGCTTGCAGAAATGCTACACAGCCGAGGAAAGAAAGTTCACTTTCTAGTACGGGAATCTAGTTTTTGGAATGCAATTTTACCTGAGGAAGAATCAGAAATGATCAATCAGCACATCCGCTTACATGGAATTGATCTTCAACTTGAAACTGAATTAAAAGGTATTGAATCCAACGAGGAAGGAAGGGCAAAAGGGGTTCACACCACAAGAAATGAATTTATTGAATGTCAATGGGTTGGACTCACTGTAGGCGTTTCTCCAAACATAGATTTCTTAAAAAACAGTAGTCTAGAAACAGGAAAAGGAATTAAAGTAAATTCTTTTCTTGAAACCAATCTGCCTCATGTATATGCAATAGGAGATTGTGCCGAGCAAACGGAGCCTCTTGAAGGGCGACAGCCAATTGAAGCCGTCTGGTATACTGGTCGAATGATGGGAGAAACACTTGCTAAAACACTTGTTGGGGAGAAAACAAAATACGTTCCTGGAAATTGGTTCAACTCAGCTAAATTTTTTGATATTGAATATCAAACTTATGGAACCGTAACCTCCACCCCGGTATATGAAGAAGAACAACATCTTTTTTGGAAACACCCTAAAAAAAACAACTCCATCCGTTTAAGTTTCAATCCTTCAACTAATACATTGCTGGGCTGCATCACTATGGGAGTTCGTTTAAGACATTCCGTGTTTGATGAATGGCTTACAAACAAAGAACCTATGGACTCTGTTATCAAAAATTTTAAGACAGCAAATTTTGATCCAGAATTTTATCCAACATACGAAAAAGAACTAACCATGGAATGGGAAACACTCAAAAGACATAACAACCCCTAAAACCAAAAAACTATGATTGTAAC
This sequence comes from Flavobacteriaceae bacterium UBA980, assembly GCA_002292265.1. Taxonomy (GTDB): domain Bacteria; phylum Bacteroidota; class Bacteroidia; order Flavobacteriales; family Flavobacteriaceae; genus MS024-2A. The sequence continues at coordinate 2,918 of DBBQ01000055.1, forward strand.
GCGACAAAAAGGAAGTCTATTGGTGGGAGCTTCAGGGCTCATATTACTCTTAAGCACATTAGTCTTTACCCCACAAAATAAATTAATCATTCTATCAGCAAGTATGTTGATGTTAGTTTCAGGAAGCCTTATTTACTTTAAAGAGGTGTATGGGAGTTCGCTGTCAGGAATAAAAAACAATGGCGTATGGTTTAATGCACTAACTGCCAAAGGAATTTGGGGCTGGGTCTTAGGAATGACACTTACCGCTTTTTATGTTGCAATTTATTGGTTTCCCGAAGTTTTAGGCTTTAATTCCAATGGAACGAGTTCTGGTTTTGTTTCCCTTTTTGATCCTCTTAGCTATGTTCTTAATGGGAATCCAGCTACACAATGGTTTTTATATGGAACCCTTTACACTTTAGCAATTTTAATCTTTGGCGTAAAGTTTATTTGGAAATACAGACATAATCGCTATCAAATCATCCGTACCGTTTCCGTTATGTTTTTTCAATTGTGTTTTGCCTTTTTAATTCCAGAAATTTTAGGAAAATTAAATCCTGAAACGCCTTATTTCGCAAAAGACCTAAAAAATATGTGGCCATTAAACTATTATTTTTTAGACCAATGGCACTTAAAAAACATGCTGAATGGCGGGAATCTAGGTCTCGTTTTTTTAGGAACAGGACTTGCCCTAATGTTTTTAATATCACCTATTCTAACTTATTTATATGGGAAACGATGGTATTGCTCTTGGGTATGTGGATGTGGTGCCTTAGCAGAAACTGCAGGTGATCCCTTCAGACAATTATCCAGTAAAAAAGTAAGTGTTTGGAAATTTGAGCGCTGGATGATCCATGTGGTTTTAGTCTTTATTAGCATAACTACTATTGCTGTGCTCTGGTCTTTTCTGTCCTCAAATAAATCGATGAGTATCATTAGTAGAGAACAGTTTGTTGGAGGGGTCGTTGTCTTTATTTTAATTTTAATGGGGGTACTATTCTTTTGGAAAAAAGACGGCCTTAATAAAGACGCAAAATACACTTTATTGAGCCTTGGCATAATTTTAATAGCTGTATTGAGTATTCAAGCTTTTTCTGGCGAGAAAAATATTTTATTCATTAATAGTTATACACTACAAAAATGGTACGGATTTGGAATAGGCGCGGCTTTTTCTGGTGTTTTAGGGGTTGGTTTTTATCCGATTCTAGGCAGTAGAGTTTGGTGTCGTTTTGGT
>DBBQ01000062.1:0-2072 GCA_002292265.1 Flavobacteriaceae bacterium UBA980
CCCCAGGGGAGAGTTGCTTGAAAGGCTCATTCCGGTATCTGTATTGTAAGTCCATTTTTTTTCAGGGTTGATTACAACAAAATCTGCAATGTTTCCTTCTTTGAATGATGGCGGGGGTAATCCAAGAATTTGATGAGGGTTAGTCGACATTTTTTCGGCTATTTTAGGAAATGGATCATTTTCCCTAAGTGCCTCTACTACAGTCATTAATGCTGTTTCTAGTCCAATGGCACCACTAGGTGCTAAATCAAATTCGACTTGCTTCAAATGTTCCGCATATGGTTCGTGGCTAGAGTTGCAGGAATCAATCGTCCCATCTTTTAGTCCTCCAATTAAAGCCAATCGGTCGATTTCTTCTCTCAATGGTGGGGTTGTTTTTGCTTGTGTCTTATACTCACTGATTGCCTCTTCAGTTAAAAGTAAGTGGTGTGCTGATACATCGGTAGAAATCTTTACACCTAACCTTTTTGCTTCTTTTACTAAGTTCACTGATCCAAAAGATGAAATTGAGCTTATGTGAATTGGCACCTTTAAATGACGAGATAGGGTTATAGCTCGTTGCACAGCCAACTCTTCAGCCATTCGGGGGTTGCCGGTAAGTCCCATTTTTAGACTCAAAGAACTTTCATGAGCCTGACCATCTTCACTCAAAGAAGGATCTTGTGGATACTCTATGATTTTCAGCCCAAACATCTTTGCGTATTTCAAAGCATTTGTAAAAATTTGGTTATCTCTAACGGAGTGGGGACAATCAGTTACTGCAACCACACCTGCCTCCTTAAGTGATCCTAGAGGTGCCAGTGCTTTTCCATTCGAGCCAATTGTTAGACAGCCGGTTAAATGAACTTTTATTTTGGAGGCTTGTTTGATTCGGTCCTGAATATAACGAATTGTACCCGGGTTATCTGAGTGGGGGGTAGTATTTGGCATTGCCAAAATAGAAGAAAATCCGCCTTTTGCGGCCGCTTGTGTAAGCGATTGAACGGTTTCACTTTGTGTATCGCCTGGAACCCGATTGTGTACTCTTAAATCCAGTAAGCCGGGTAATATAATATGTTCTTTTATATTAAAAGTTTGTTCTGCCGGTTTTCCAGCTGGAATGGATGAATAAATAATGCCCTCTCTTACAAACAAGTCTTTTACTCGATCAATTCCCGAACAAGGATCCACCAACCTTCCACCAATTAAGTCGAAGTTACAAAGAGCTTTTCCCTTCATCTTCGAATTTCCCCACAGTTAATGCATAACTGTAAAATTGCCATTCGTACCGCAATACCGTTACTTACCTGCTCTAATATTACAGCCCGATTTGAGTCTGCTAATTCAGATTCGATTTCAACGCCCCTGTTCAAGGGGCCTGGATGAAGTATGATCGCATTGTTTTTCATTTGATTAAATGTACTGCGCCCCAAGCCGAAAACATTTGCATACTCTGATAATGAGGGAAAGTGTGAGGCTTGTTGCCTTTCATGTTGAATTCTTAATAGCATCACAGCATCTGCGCCTTGAAGAGCTTCATTTGGGTCATGTGTTACTCTTGCCCCAAGTTTCTCGAATTCCTTGGGAACTAAGGTTGACGGACCTGCAAGTGTAACTTCTGCACCTAATTTAAGAAGTCCCCATAAATTAGACCTAGCAACTCTACTAAAAAGAATATCACCCAAAATAGTAATTTTTTTACCATTAAGGTTTCCTAACTTTTCACGCATAGTGTAAATATCTAGTAATGCCTGACTTGGGTGCTCGTGGGCTCCATCACCTGCATTAATAATGGGGACATTGACTATTTTAGATAGAAAAAGAGGTGAGCCTGGCGACGAATGCCTGAGTACTATAGCATCCGCACCCAATGCCTGTACATTCATCGCAGTATCTTTTAACGTTTCTCCCTTTGTTAAACTACTTGCTTCTCCAGCAATTGAAATTACATCAGCGCCCAGAGATTTTGCCGCTATTTCAAAAGCCACCCGAGTTCGCGTACTCGGCTCCATAAATAAATTGATAATTCGTTTTCCTCGTAGTGATTCCGTAATCGATCCATCAATAGTTTTTTGTGCTTTTATTGATTGTGC
>DBBQ01000062.1:2120-3836 GCA_002292265.1 Flavobacteriaceae bacterium UBA980
AATATTTTCAGTTTTTGGCATATGTTTGGGTGCAGCTGTAATATTTTGCCTCAAACTTTCTTCACGCTTGATACGCATGGAGGATAATATTTCTCGGATTTTCTGTTTCATCCAAATCGAGGTGGCTGAACGGAACGAATAATCGGCAGGACCATTATTATGCACTCTCCCACTCTCAACAAGGTCACAAGTTTGAGCAAATTCACTTTCATCATTTGGGTCATAAACCGCGTAAGTCTTTCCTCCCATTTGTTTAACAACCGCAAAGACAGGGACATCACTAGGTCCATCTGCTACATAGATGAGCTGTTCGAACGGTATCCTACGCAACTCATGTGGAATGGAAGAATTTACATCTATTGATGAGCTTTTGTTGCAACCTTTATTAATCTCAAAAATAAACCTCGTCTTGATTGTATTGTCTACTGCGAGACCAATTTGAGAAATTTCAGGATCAATAGGCAGAGATAAATCAGTTTGGCTTAAAAAATTTGGTGGAAGTGCGGATTCGATAAATTCAGATGCAAAAATACCTTGAACATGTGAAGCAATCTTACTACCAAGAATCATTTGAGACAAGCCCGTGCTAATCACATAATGCTCAAGTTTGAAATCGTAATCTTTATATTCATTTTCTGTTGGTATTAAGGCTAATTCATCAAAAAATTGTGGTAGACCAGGATAAAATTCAAGTTCATTACCAAGTTCGTAGAGTTTTTGATTTGTCAAACCTCTCATGGGGCCATTCTTAACATAACTTAAGAGATGATTTAAGTAAATGGTTTCAGCAGATACGGAAAGACCACGATTTGCATAAATTTGTGGAAGCTTATTTACTTCTGACCAAAATATTTTTTCGTTTACCCCAAATTGGTTAAAAAGAGGGGTTTGCATGTACCCAGGGATCAAAGTCTTATCAAAATCCCAAACACAGGCCAATGTATTTTGACTGTGTATTTGGCCCTTTTTAGCAGCTTTACTCAATTTAATCGTTTTCCTCCATGGGATACACTATAAATGAATTTAAATGGAAGTGCTACCAAATATAGATCCTTTTAGGGAACGTTACAATGAAGTTGAATTACAGCTGTCTGAACCTGATGTTTTTAAAGATGCCTTCCGAGCAAGTTCGCTAAATCGCGAGCTCACTAGGTTAAGAAAAATCATCGAGCTTCATGATTCTAGTGCTAACTGTAAGCAAGAAATTGAATCAACAAAAGAGTTAATAGATGATCCAGAATTGGGTTCTTCAGCACTCGAAGAGATTGATCTTCTAAACAAAAAGTTGGAGGAATTGGAGAGTAATTTGATATTGGCAATGCTTCCAGAAGAAGCTGATACAGGAAAGAATACAATCGTTGAGATTCGTGCTGGTGCTGGTGGTGATGAGGCATCTTTATTTGCAGCCGATCTGTTTAGAATGTACTGTAGGTATGGTGAGAATAAAACTTGGGGCTTTGAATGTCTTAGCCAAAGTACTTCTGAAAGTGGAGGCTTTAAAGAAGTGGTCTTTATTTTCAAGGGAGAAGATGCATGGTCACGAATGCGTTTTGAGAGTGGCGTTCATCGCGTGCAACGGATTCCTGTTACAGAAGCGGGCGGTAGAATTCACACTTCTACTGCTACAGTTGCTGTACTACCCGAAGCTCAAGAAGTTGAAATTTCCATTGATGCACAGGATTTGGAAATAAGCGTTTGCAGGGCTTCTGGTCCGGG
>DBBQ01000014.1 GCA_002292265.1 Flavobacteriaceae bacterium UBA980
CCATCGGTTACATAAACGATTTGAGTTGTTGAACAGTATTTTTTGTCAAAGCGAACTTGATAACCAACTTCTTTACCTATTGACCAGCCCACCATACGGGCAACTTGACCTGCAAGTACCCGTGCAGCTATTCTTCGTGGCTGAACAACCAGAATTTTGCCAGTAGCCAATCCAGATTTCGACAGTAAATAAGGAAGTGCAATGGATTTACCCGACCCAGTTGGTGATTTCAGAATAACATGGGAATTAGTTTCCCATTTTTGCTTAAATTTTTCAAATTCTTGAAAAACAGGTAATTCACTGAACGCATCCACAGAAAAACGCTCTACGAGTTTTGAATTTTTTCAACCCCAAAGAAAAGGGTCAAAAAAGTCTCTTGTATTGTTCTAACATTCTTCGAGCCACCCCATCTCCTTTTTGTGCGGCTACGGATAGCCACTGCTTAGCATCCTTTGGATTTTTTTCTGTTCCTTTTCCCGATAATTTCATCAAACCAACTAAACGAGCTGCTTCTGGATAACCTCCCTTGGCCAGGGGCAATAGCATAGAATAGGCCTTTTCATAATTCTTAGGCCTTCCAATTCCAGTGTAATACTTTCTAGCTTCATGCAAAATTTTCTCATCTTCACTACTCGTCATATTAGAAAAATTTGAAGTGGTAGTTTGAAGAACTTTATTAGAAATCGTCCCTGGCTTAAGGTCCATTTTTTCTAAATAAGCCCGAGCAAGTTTATGACCCTGCTTATCAGCCTTGTTTAGCAAACGAACGCCTTGACTAAGATTTTTAGGCAAGCCTTCTTCACCTTCAGCCAACAGCATCCCTAAGACATACTGGGCTTCGACAAAGTTTTGCTTCTCTGCAACCTGCAACCACTGGGCAGCCTTGCTAGGATCTTGAGGTACTCCATCTCCGTTATAATAAGCCATACCAAGATTAAATCTTGCAGTCAAAGATTTGGCTCGAACAGCTTTTGAGAGAAGATCAACCCCTTTTTCTGGATTTCTATCCAACAGACCAGGCAAACCCTTCAAATAAAGAGCTCCTATGGTAGCCTGTGCCTGAGGGTAACCTGCATCAGCGGACTTTTGAAAGAGGTCTAAAGCTCGGGGTACATTAGTGGGAAGAACTTGAAAATCAATCTCCCCCATACAGTACATAGCAACGGCGTCTCCATCTGATGCTCTTCTTTGAAGAAGCAGGGCTGCATCTTGATAAAGCCTGGTTGCCTCAGAAAAATCTCCTTTTAACATAGCAAGGTTAGCTAAATTATAAGACCCGAAAGGATGCCCTTTTTTTAAAGCTGCTTCGGACCATTGTCTAGACGCATCCACATTTACCAAGCAACCCGCTTCACCGGACCTCAAATAAATCCCCAGAAGTCCCATATGATAAGGAGATCCATCTTTTGCTTTGGCCACTACTTGTCCATATGAAAGGGATGAATCCCAGATATCTTTTGCCCAGCTGGCAGAGCTCAGATACAAGAATAAGGAAAATAGGAATATAAAGGTGCTTTTAGGATCCATCTTTATACATGATTAAGTCTTAGGAACATATGTTCCAAGCTTGAAAGACTTCCCACAATGGGAAAGATAAGGTAAAAATGCCTGCTTGTTCTTACAGACTACTAATTTTGCTTATTTTTTTCATTCATCATTTAGAACAGAAAATATTAGCAAATCCCACGAGTCTATCTGATTTGGAGCTTTCTAAAATCGTTGACCATCAGAATCGATTGTTCAAAGAGGGCAGTAGTTGGACCGAAAAAGAACTAACCAGGCAAGCTCAAGAGATTGTAAACCTTTATGAATCCTATCTTTTGGAAAATTCAAATAACACCAATGCCCTTATTTTGTTTGGTAAGTTCCTCAGAAAGACAGGGCAGAACGAAGATGCCCTGGCTCTTTTTTTAAGAGCCGATCAAGCGAACCCTAACATCGCCGTGGTTAAGCAAGAGTTAGGAAATTACTTGGTTGAAAATAATCAACCTATGGAAGCATTCCCATTTTTCTTAATGGCAACGCGACTAGACCCCAATGAACCTTTTTATCACTACAACCTAGGTAATTTTGTTTTTCTTTTTGAAGAACATTTAACCAAGTTAAATAAAGGTGAAAAGATGGGTCTTCTAATGCATGAAAGTTTTAAAGAAGCTGCACGATTGCAACCGGCCAACTTCGATTATCAATTAAGATATGCACAAAGCTTTTTTGACTTTAACTCTTCTGATAAGGCCGACGCGTTGATCGCCTGGAACATTCTAATAAAAGAATTTGGCAAGAGAAGTGAGATTGAAATTGATTACTTAAAATTAGGAAAAGCTAGAGTTTTAATTGATTTAAAAAGACAGGATGAAGCCATCACCCTTTTAAACTCAGTTAAGTCTGCTAGCGTGATTAGGCAAAGGACGGATTTATTAAAAAAAGCTTTGATTAAAAAGAAATTACCACCTTCAGATGTCGATAAGCATAAATTTGATACGAAAGAAAACCAACACCCTCCAACATTAAAATCAGGTTACCTAAAAACTGTACCATTCGTCACTGATCCACTCCTTGAAAATATTAAACGAATTACAAAACAACTCCTTGAAGACCGTATGCTTGAAGATTTTAGGCGTGATGTAAGAATAGCAAAATTTCTTTCAAATGGAGAACTATCATTGGAAATGTCTTTTCGCGACCAAGGTTCAGACCATTCAATCGAACCTTAAGTTTTAACATTCGGAAGCAAATAACTCGTAATCTTGATCGATTCCAATAAAACAAGATTGCATGCGACTTATTGGAAGTTTTAACACGGAAAAGCACGCCCTTCGTTTTTGGAGTTATATCAAAAAACAGGGCATAGAATCGTCCCTTGAAAAAGCGGATTCCCCTAAAGAGGTAAACTGGGAAGTTTGGATAGCGGAAGAGGACCAAGTGGATTCGGCTTTTTCTTTTTTGAGCGAATTTCAAGCCGACCCAGAAGACCAAAAATATGAGGTTTCGTCCCAAATAGAAAAGGACGCAAAGACAAAAAATCCTTCCAGGAATCGTGGTTTCAGGGAATTTAACCTTCGAGATAAATGGCAGAGAACTGA
>DBBQ01000029.1:0-1684 GCA_002292265.1 Flavobacteriaceae bacterium UBA980
TGTTATCTAAAAATTTGGATGGCTGTCAAAAAGAGTTATTTCAAATAAAAACAGACCTCAAATTAGAAATGCTCTTTTCTTCAGACCTCAGAATTGCTGAAAGTGAATGGGTGCATTGGACTAAATTAGGCAAAAAAAATATTTTATTTTGGAATGAATTCTTAAATTCAATTAACAATTTACATACTTCACATACAACAAAATCCTCTTCAGTTATAAGTACTGAGATTAATAAATTACTCTCTTACTTAAATCGCTCTTGTAAGGGAAAGAATGTAACTTTTGATATACCCAATCAATTTGAAAATTCATTTTCTGATGCACCTATCGAAAAAAAAGAATCTTTTGGATTTGGATTTACCTCTTATGATGGCTTTTGGCCAAGTTTTGACAAAAGGGAAGCCAATACTATCTATATTCAATCCAAAATAATTAAGGAAGTTGTTCAGTATTACTTATCTTCCTTTGACTCTGAAAGTACAAATTTAATTTCTGTTAAAAGAGAGTCAGCAGGAAGCACTGACAGTCTTCACATACTAGACGATATTTTCTACCCTAAATCTGAATCAACTACACTGAGAAGCAGTAAATTAATTAAATCTTTTCTTTTTGAAATATCTTTTTCAGGTAAAACTAAAAATTGCCGATCTTTCATCAACCAGCTCCTTCCTCCATTTAGTTTGAGAAATTTGCATGTCAGTAGAAAAACAAGTAATACTGATCAAATTGAAAGTAATTTTGTAGAAACAAATTCTAATAATACTGATTCAGGCATTTTACCGATAATTAGAGACATAACATCGATTTTCACAATGGAAATTGAGTATGTATACGATGCCTCTAACGATCTATCGGGTTGGTTAACTGAAGAATTACGTCATTTCAACAATCCAACTAAATGTTCAGAACTTCTTAGTCTTCTAAAATAATAATCAGTGAAAATTAAGCATTTAGAAAAATATATATTATTACTTTCTTTTGTTGTATTAATTGTATTATTTACTTTATTTACAAATGTATCAACTCAGTCATCCTCTGTTGTATCCTCGAATCAAATTTTTTCGCTAAAAACTAAAAATGGAAAAACCTATTTTTCTTTAAACCGAGAAACTTCACTTATTCCCGGGGATTTTATTTATTTAAGTCAGGATGAAGAAAGCGATTGGAGCCCATATGAAATTAAAAGTATTCTTTTATTGGCCCGTCAGGAAATACAACTTTCCACCTCTTCTGGGGTTGTACATGGCACCACTCGCCAAGATGTTATTTTAGAAAAAAACTGGAAAAAATCACACGGTATTATTGCCCTTCGTGATGGCAAAAAAGTCTTCAATATTCAATATAACGATATATCAAGGATTACAGGCACCCTTTGGCTTTCAACTGATATTGACTCCAAAACAATCAAGAATAATCAAACTCAAGTATCTTTTTACCAACGAACTTTACCTGATGAGCCCATTATTACGGAAATTGACAAATTAAAATGGACTAATCCTGTAAGCGATGAAAATTCTACACCTTATGATTTATTTACTCCTCCAATCATTTATATTCATAATGGAGATTTAACAACAAGACTCCCTGAGAAAGAGATAAAAACTGAGAAACTTGAGCCTTTTGGACTTACTCTTACTAAAGTTTCAAAATCTGAATACCCTTTAATTCTTAAAAGTTGGGTTGG
>DBBQ01000029.1:1713-3713 GCA_002292265.1 Flavobacteriaceae bacterium UBA980
GTTCGTAATCGGGTTGAACTTGGCAAAGCTTACAAGCGAGATTTGTCGCGCAAACCCGGGCAACCCTCCCTTATACAATGTGACGATAATGACTCACAGAAAATGTTCATTGTTCAACATTTCGTTGTCCAGCAATATCGAAACCCTCAAACTGGGGGGCTTAGACCCGTTGGGCGTGCGATGATTAAAGATTTTCAACTTGGAGGAAGCGCTTTTGAAATCAATACTTTAATGACTAAAGTTTTCGCTGGTAATTATACTTTTCATTTCCTCGCTAATTTACCCAATCTTTCCCCGCAAGAATTTTCTTTTGAAAGTTCATCTGTTGATTCTACTTTTGACTACGGGGGGAGGGTTTACAGAATTTCTTCAGCAAATTATGAAGATAGCTCCCTGGTGGTAACAAAAGAAGACCCAAGACAAGCTGAAATATTTACCAAAACTTTTTCATTTTAAAAGGTATCTAAACTGCGTCTTTTATAGATTGACCCGACGAGTTTTCTGTATGGAATAATTTATTACTATATTGCTCTACCTAAAGACCTTTGACTGCCCTGTAATGCTTTTTGGATTTCTAAGATTATTCTATCAAATTTTGCCTTTGCCGGCAGTGTTTTTATTTTTCTCTGTTTGTATTCCATATCTACTAGGAGCACAAAGCTTGCCCATGATTGAGTTGCCGGAGCAAGCACCGCCTCCTTTGTTACAAAAAAGCCTCACACCTATCAAGGCGAGTGATCTTGGACCTAATACAAACTTGGTTATTCTCTTAGATCAAATTCGAACTTTAACTCAAGACGGACGACTCGTAGAGGCTCAAAAAATTGCCAGTGCGGCACTAGCAAACATTTCTGAAATAGAACAAAATGAGTTTTATCTGCGCCAGATCAAATCTGAAGAAACAAAACTTTATTTTAAACTAGCAAACTCATCGATGCTACAAAAGGAATACTCACAAGCTAGTAAATATATTGAAAAATATCGGGCTAATGTCGCCGAAGAGCTTGCAAGCAGAAAGCTTCGTAGAGAAATTAAAACAGAGTTAAGTCAATCTCAAGATGTAAGTTTAGTAGGTCGTTTAGTAGAAGAATTGGATCAGGCCAAAAAAGACCTTGTTCAAATACGTGCCAAAACCGGACTGCCCAAGAATGATGCTCAACCTGATCTAGATCGGCTAGTGGAGGAAGAAAAAGCCCAAATGCGAAGATCTCTGCTTGGTGCAGAAAATCTTTTACGTAAAGCGAGGTTTGATTCTTCGCAGGGTAGGTATGAGCTTGCCGATGAACAATTAGATGAGGCACTAGGACTACTCAGTCCCAGTGCGGGTACAATTGCTCTAATCAGTGACCTTTACAAAGCGAAGCAGCAGGTTATCTGGTATAAAGTCGGAGAGGCTATGCTTAAGGGGAAAGTTGCTGAAGTACAGGAGCTTACTCTTATCTATCGTGAAACCGAGGAATCGCGCAGAAAAGTAGAAACCAACACTTTGGGTGTATCTGCAGAAATTGATTTTGATGCTGAGATTCGTAAGGCGAATCAAAAAAACAAAGAACAAGCCAAATTTGCCGAGGAAATGCTAGATGAATCTAAGGATTTAATCCAAAAAAAAGAATACGATCGAGCTGAAAAGATATTGCTTAAAATATCGAATTTTTTGGAACCAAGTACTTTGACTTGGCCCCTCATTTTGGAAGCATCGCTNNAACCTATCTAAGGCCAACGACGCACGTGAAGATAAAGACTGGGACAAGGCTCAAAAACTTCTTGATGAGTTCCGAACGGGTTTTTATTCAGATCGTAATATTCAGGGAGACACTTTGACTTACGGTAGGCCTGGCTTAAAGGCAACGGATGGCGACGATGCCGTTAGCGATGAGTTGGGCCTTGCTGACAAGGAACAAGACAAAATTAATGTAGATAAGAGCGATCCGTTCCAACGAGATATCACTGAGTTTACTCCAAATTGGAAAGAAGGTCAGGAACAATTACGTGAACTTCTT
>DBBQ01000032.1:0-4826 GCA_002292265.1 Flavobacteriaceae bacterium UBA980
TTAGGGGGGAGTTGTTTGGGGTTTGTGTGGATACGTGCTGTGTTAGATTTGGGCTATTGAGTCATAATTAAACCTGCCACACCTCATGTAAAGATCACTAATTAGAAGTTTTCTGTTGAGTTTGGAGTCCATTATATCATAATACTTTTTTATTCTAAATTAGTAAGAACACTGATTGTGACTTTTTTTCCAATTCATGCTGCTTTTTAATTTAAAAAAATATTTATTGTACGCATCTCGACTATCTTATTTTATAAAACAAAAAAAAAACATATATTGAATTTCTAATACCTTAATATTCCAAAAATGCCAATTTTTCCTCTCCTAGACCAAACTGAAACTTCATTGCTCTCTCAATTGGCCGAGAGCCTTATAGACCATGATAAAATAGGGATACATCTTTTAGAAATCAACAACCTATCAAAAGCACCCGAACAAGCAAAAGCCTTTGTAAATGCTTGCAAAAAAAATAATTTGGAACTCTTAGTTTGGATAGCACCCGCTATGCAAAATAACAACGCTATCTCACAAGCCGAAACCATTTTAGCAAAAAGTGGCGTGGCTGTAGCCATGCTTTATTATCCTCCCCTGCTTGAGTTTTTATTCCTTCACGAACAGTCTATCAAAACAGAGCGTACGTTTGCCTTTCCTTTTGAAAAACTCATTTGGAGTTCTTTAAAAGCTATTGAAGAGGCCATTAAAAAAGTGAAAGCTGGAGACCGCTTAAAAGTATCTGGAGAGGTGCTTTCCCTTAAAACTCTTACTGAAACCCTCATGAAGGGATTAGAAAAGGCAAAGGATAGTGATCGTTTTTTGTGGAATCAGTTTCAAAAGATGGATCAAAACCAAGACGGGACCTTAACCGTTGTTGAAATCTATGTGCTCCTCTCTCAAATGGGCTTTTCTAAAACCGAGGTAGAATCTTTAGTAGCTGCTGCGGATAAGAACAAAGACGGCGTGCTCACCTATGACGAATTTCAAGCCAACATTCATCAAGACCTTCAAAAAATGTTGGGAAAAGTTGACACACAGCTTGTCTCTAGCCTAATTGAAAAAGAGCAATATCTTGAGTTTTTGATTACACAACATCAATTTGACCCCCAAACTGCCACTGAAATCCTTCATTGGATGGAAGAAACTGCAGTCTCAGTAGCCCACCAAGAGGAACAAGAAAAAAATGCCTTAACTGAATGGATGACTGCAAAAGCACTTGCTTTTTTAGGGGTTGAAGTACTTCCAGGTAAAGGACTCTTTACCAATAGAAGAACTTTTTCAGAGGGCCAATGGCTTGAGTCCACCCAATTGATCTATCCAGATGGAGAACAACTTTTGATTGACCGAAGAAAGGAATCTGTCAAAGTTTATTTTAACAACAATCTCTCTTCAACATCTCAAGATATTATTGAGGGCAAAGGTGACACTTTTGTATATCGCTTAACGGTTACGAACGATTTGCTTCGAGTAATTGAAGTGGAGGGAAAATGGCCTAAATTACCGGCAGCAATGGAAAAAATTCTTTTCCAAACACCTCTAAAACCCTGGCAACAATCTGTCTTGAAAGAAATGGGAAGATTTACCATAGAAGACCCCGCCACCAATGCCCCCGATCGGGTAGTGTGTAATTGCATGAGTTTGTGTCAAAAAGATTTTCATCCCTTCATAAAGGCAGGAATAAAAGAACTTGCCACTTTAATTGAAAAAACAAAAGCCACTACGGTTTGCGGTGGCTGTGAACCTTTAGTGGAAGCCCTTTGTGGCATTAGCAGTATGTCTTTGGCAGTGCTTAATCAAAAAACTGAAACTGAAAATAGAGACATTAAAACCTTAGCGCTAAAACCTGTTGAAGACCATGTAAAGCCATTTAAGCCTGGACAACATATTGTTGTTCAGGCCTATTTTCAAAGCCAATGGGTAACCAGAGCTTATAGTCTAATCTCCTCTGGCAACACTTCAAAACATTATGAAATTGCCGTCAAACGAGAAGAGTTGGGTGCTCTTTCTAGATGGTTGAATGATCATGCAGATTCAAGTTCTATTATTCGTGTTTCTGAACCCAAAGGAAATTATCACCTAGAAGATCAACACACAGAAATTGTGTTTTTTGCTGCCGGAATTGGTGTTACACCCGCCCTTTCTATGCTACGTACCCTCAATTCTACCGATGATTCTCGTCCACTCTCATTAGATTGGTCTGCCCCCTATGAAAAGAATTTTATTCTCAAAAAGGAATTTGAAGGCTATGCTCAAAACCAACAGTTTGAAATTAACTACAGAGCCACTAAAAAAGAAGGACGTATTTCGAAAGCTATTATAGAAAAAAAGTATTCTTACACGCCTGGTAAAGTAGCTTTTCTATGTGGTCCTGAAGGCTTTATGGAAAATGTTCAAATGCTTTTAAAACAAACCAATTGGCCTGACGAAGCCATTAAAATTGAGAATTTTAGTTCCCAGGTTGATACAGAAGGAGAGTTGCTAGAAGCCGTTCCTCAGGATAAAAATCATAAAAGAAGCTATGCGTTCAAAAAACAGGATGAAGCTATTGAATCAGATAGTTTCTTTATTAGTCCCGTTGAAGACATAAAACATGAGGCAGTGGTTTTTCTGAAGCAATTTTATAGAGAAAAAGGCCTTTCTGAAAAGGCTTTAAATCAGCGAATTGAAGAAGTACTAACTGCCATAAAAACAACTGGCACCTATTCACATACGCTAGACGAGCTAACTTTTGCCTCTCGCGTAGCTTGGAGAAACAGTACCCGGTGTGTGGGGCGTTATTTTTGGGGCAATATGATTGTTCGAGACTGTAGAGACATCAAAGACGAAAAAGCGGTTTTTGAGACTTTATTAGAGCATTTACGCTTAGGCATTAATGAAGGTAATTTAAGAGCTGTAATTTCAATTTTTAGTCAAAATAAACCTAGTATCCGACTCTATAATCCACTTTTATTGATGTTTGCTGGCTATATCCAAGAAGACGGGAACATTTTAGGAGATCCGGCCACTGTTGAGCTAACAAAAATTGCCCTCGATTTGGGGTGGCAGCCCAAAAAAGGAAAAACCCGTTTTGACCCGTTACCTTTAGTTTTAGAAATTGATGGAAATCAGCCAAAATGGTTTGAATGGCCTGAAGATCTCACGCGTACTATACCCATAGAACATCCTGAATTTAAGTGGTTTAAAGACCTTAATTTGGAGTGGTTTATGGTGCCTGCTGTGGCGGGTCTTGCCTTAGACGCAGGTGGCATTCAATATCGTTGTGCCCCTTCTAACGGCTTTTTTATTAGTACGGAAGTAGGTGCTCGTGATTTGGGAGATGTTTCTCGTTACAATATGCTGCCTGTTATTGCAGAAAAAATGGAACTAGATATGAGCTCAGATGAAACTCATTGGAAAGACCGAGCTGTGGTAGAATTAAATCTTGCCGTACAGTGGTCTTATAGAAAACATAAAATTAGGATGCTAGACCACCATACTATAGTGGACTATTTTATGAAGTTTCACGGTGAAGAACTGGATGCCGGTAGGTCAGTTCATGCTGATTGGAAATGGATTGTCCCTCCCATTTCAGGATCAACTGTTGAAGCTTTCCATATGGATATGGTTAATAAAATTTTGAAACCTAATTATTTTTATCAAGAAGACGCTTGGAAATCTAACGACTGGAGAACAAACTCAAAAGTTTAAGTTTAAGGGAAGCTAATTTCCTTTTTAAATGTTTTGATTGGAATCTAACAGCTTTTATCACATAGTCTTACTGGGATCTTTTGACCTGTAGAGTACACAAAACGTTTTTTTTCTTTAATGTGACATAAGATAAAATGAGAGAGTTTGACTGTGATTTTGGTGTTTTTAACTTGAATTCATACTACATTGATTAAAATTAAACATTAACAACTCTNNGTTGCCTGGATAGTTGCCTGAACTATGTCACAAGAGTACCCCAAAAAAGGTGACAATTATGGACAGTTTTCAATGAAAATCAATGGTTGTCCGCTATTTGCACATAAATACAGGACAATAGAGGACAAATGAAAAGGAGCCGCCGACTCCACTATTATTTTTCATAACCCTCTGTTATACAGGGGGTTTTTGTGTTTTACATCTATTACTGCCTCCTTATTCGCCTCCTATTTTGTGTATATCATTAACTATTCCTGTTTTATTTATCTTTGATTATGACTGATAATAAAAAATCTTTTGATTAATCATTAAATAGTGCAGAAGATTGGACTACCCGTGAGGTATTTAACAACCTTAGTGCAGAAGACCAACGCCTTTTTACATTTAATATTTTAGAGGATTACGAGAGTAGGTTGTTTGAGTTGCAACAGAAGGTAGAGAACTTTGAGGATGTGACTGATATAAAAATGACAGATGCAGAGATATTACAGCGTAAAGATGTTTGGAGTAAAAAAGAAGTTTGTGATTATTTCAGCATATCCTCTAAAACATTTGAGCGTTGGAGTTCCTCTGGTGAGATACGGGTTGTAAAAATAGGGGGTAGAGATTATTGTAGGCTATTAGACCTAAAAGATAGATTGAGAGATAGAGGTGAGGATTTATCTAATATCTAAACAGATGCTTCATGCTATCCTTGTTTATTTAGTAGATTTTTTTAATCGGCGTAAATGATTGATAGATTGAAAAAGTGGTTTTCTGGATTGAGTCCCTTGAAGAGGAATACTCTTTGGATTTTTTTTGTTATTCTTATCCTACGCTTTATAATACGATTTTTGGATTCTATTTTCAATAGTGCCTAACACTTAATCAATTCGTTCTAAACGAATAGACTCCGGAACTACTTTGATTTCCATTGGTGTCAATAGCAA
>DBBQ01000032.1:4869-6589 GCA_002292265.1 Flavobacteriaceae bacterium UBA980
TTTGGTTTAAAGTCGTTCCATCTGTTTGATCTAAATACACCTCAAAACGACTCAGGTCACCATCTACATCGGTAGCTGTCCATTGAAGGATCACAAGATTGTTGATGTCTGGCGTTACATTTGCTCCCGAACGAGGAGTGATTAACACAGAAGGAAAAGGAGCATAATTAACCACCGCATCTCCTGCTAAATAAAACTTCCAAGTGTCACTTGTTGCCGGAACAGATCCAGATTCTCCAATACTTGTTACACTCCACGAATATGGCTCTGCCTTACTCAAGGATATACTAATTTCATTGGTTTGGCTGGTATAGGTCTGGGAACTTTGGGTGAGTAAATTTTCAACCAAAACCTCATAGGACAACGCGTCACTGGCAGCACTCCACACAAAGGTGACGTTGCTCTGGGAATCATTTATCGAAGTACCATCCAAGCAGGTTTCTGCATCCAAAGGTGCTATAAGAGTTGCTACCCCGGGATCTACTATCGTGGGGATTGTTTCTTTTTGACAAGCAAACACTAGAAAAAGAAACACTAAAACAGCTAAATAGTTTTGACTCTTCATTATCATTATTCTTTTATTACTTGGAAGGATTGATCTATTGTAGAACCTTTGACACGAATAAAGTATCCTCCTTGTTTGTAGTTATCTGTTTGAAGGGTGTAGTATCGTATTCCAAAAGGAAGTGTGATTACCTTTTGATCGATGAGCTGTCCACTAGGGGTATAAACTTCCAAACCAAACACGCGATCTTCCCCGCCTATGGTAAAGGTTAATTCGCTACTAAATGGATTTGGAGCATATTTCACTTCATAGGAGTTTAAATACGTGTTTTCAAACAAACCTTGACATTCAATACCTGTTGAAATCGAAATACGATTCAATCCTTTAGCCAATGAAACCGTATAGCTGCTCTTGGTTGTTTGTGTGGTTATTCCATTGTGTGTTATATCGTATGAAACACCCCCGTTAAGTCCAAAAGTAATCGTCTGATCATTCTTGTTGAACATCGAGTTTACGATCAGTGGATCAGGCTCTGAAATAGTCACTTCAAAACAACGCTCAAACTCTGCGGAAGAAACACCTTCTACCGTAATACATATCGAGTAAACTCCTGCCGAGAGGTTGTCCAAACTCCATGAAGACGAAGAAAAACTATCCGATAAAGTGGTCGCTCCACTCACCGAAACATTATATGTTATTGAGGTATCTACCACTTCAATATTAATGGAGTTTGTTCCTGCACACTTTTCTGTTTTTGAAATACTGAAATTACTCGATGGAATGTAATAGATTAAACATCCATTTGAATCTACTATTTCTCCCAAAGGTGTATCCGGACAAGTATCAAATGGATTCCATACCCCATCGTGATCAAAGTCATCTGAAACATCTCCAACACCATCTCCATCTTCATCTGTTTGGTCAGCATTAGCAACCAGCGGACTGTTGTCAATAATATCAGGAACTCCATCTCCATCATTATCATCAGTAGGAAGTACCGGTTGAGATTGAAGCTCTATCGTGGTGGTACTGCCCTCAGGAACCTGAATGTTAGTTTGAGTTACCACAATGGGAACTTCTGGTGCTCCATCATCTGTATTGACATACTCAACTTCTACTTCATAAATATTATCCCCATTGGCATCCCCTGGATTCTCATAATCTGGAGGAGTAATAAAGTCTAAATAATCTTCATTTTCATCCTCTATGGGATCA
>DBBQ01000063.1 GCA_002292265.1 Flavobacteriaceae bacterium UBA980
CTCTTCCGGGAAGCTTAATGGCAAATTCTACAAGCGCATCCGATCCCTGTTTGGTTTTGACATTGGTTGCGTACTGATCCGGCGCCATGATTTCTTCTAAAATGTTCCCCAACTGAATTTCTCCGAGTACACCGCGGGTTTTGACATTGCTCAATACTTTCTTTAAATCTCCTACCCCAGAAGCGATGTTTTGCATTTCTCCCAATCCTTTTTGAACGACCAACAACTGCTTGGTCACCATTTCAAAAGATTTTCCTAATCGTTCTTCCAGGGTTTTGTGTAGTTTTTCATCCACCGTCTCACGCATTCGCTCCAAACGCAATTCTGTGGTTTTAATCATCTCGTCTTGTTTGGACTTCATCTGGTCAAACTTTTCTTTCTGAATAGCGTTAAAGGTTTCTACATTTTTAGAAAAACTGGCTTGGAAATCTTTTAGTGTAGTACGCAATTCTTCCCGGTCGTCTTTTGCTTTCTTTAAAAGTGTTTCATTGAGACGTTCAAAACTACGGGTGAGTTCATTGCGGTTTTCTTGTAAGTTTTTAGAGAGCTCCTCCCTGTTATTCAAAAATTCTTTTTGAAACTGACTGCGCAACAATTCCTCAAAGTCTTTGCTCCCATTAGATTTTGATTTGAGAAGCACAAAAACTAACAGTACAACACTCACAAGTGAGAAAACCAAGGACACGTATTCCATAAAAAAAAGACTTTGATTGCTAAAAATAAAGAAAGTCTGAAGAACTCTGAGTTATTGAAGGGGAATGTTTTTTTGAAATCGAATTTTTCCGCTTTCGTCGTGTATTTGTATGACAATACTCCTGTTGTTCCAATCCCATTGGAGGGTTCCAAAGTTTAAGTGGGTCATCAAAGGACTCACCCTGTAGGGATTGTACTCTTGTTCCAAAGCTTCATAGGAATGGGTTAAGCCACTAGAAGTGGCATCGTAAAGCCAGTAGTTGGGTGCAATTTCTTTGCGTGATACTTCTGCGATATGTCGATCGCCACTGAGGTAAACGGGGTTTTTGATTTTATAGCGAATCAATAAATCAAAAAAGCGCTGTTGTGCCAGAGGAAAGTTGGCCCACTTTTCATACGGATGTTCGGAGGAAAGCAGCTGAATTCCACCTGCAAATAAATTTACCGCTGCCTCGTTTTTTATCAATTCGTTTTCCAACCACTTCCATTGTACCTCACCTAGCAAACTCCCGTTATTTTTCCTGTAACGCTGTTTTGGACTTGGATCTACTTCGTATGCTTCTTTAAAATAGCGTACATCCAAAAGGTACAAACACACCTTTTCAGTTTTTTCACCAAAACAATAACTTTGATAGGCACCGCTTCTATTTCGTGCGGGATGTGTTTTAGGAAGCGCTAAAAAATCAAATAATAAATCTCGGCTTTGTTGCTTTTTTTTAAACTGAGTTCCTCCATCATTTGTACCAAAATCGTGATCGTCCCAAACGCCAAAGACGGAAGCCTTGCCAATCAACTTTTGGTAGGCAGGCAACGACTTTTGAAGGGCGTATTTTTGTGCTAAATCCTGCATGCTCTCTTCATCGGTATAGACAATATCCCCTAACCAGACCCAGGCATCCAAAGCTTCTCCCGCTATGGTCTCCCAGATTTTAGGATCCAAATCTGTGCGATTGCACGATCCAAAACCCAAGGATTGGATGTTCTCTGGAGATTGAACATCCTGAGCCCAAATCAAGTGAACACCGAAAAACAATAACCAAAAAAACTTTTTCATCTACTTATCGCTTTCTGATCTTTCGCAAGGTTGGTGAACTGGTCCCCCAAAGTAAAAAACCACTCAACACGGTAAACAACCCAAACAATGAAAAAACGCGAAGCAGGAGATTGTTAAAATCATCACGTCCTTGGTAGTCCATAGTGTGCCCCATCCACAAAAAATCAAACCAACGCCAACTCGCATGGCGCACCTTTTTAAAAATCCCACTTTGCGCATCTACATAGGCCACTAAAAGATCAGGATGGTCATAGTGAATCGCATAAGCAGGGAGTGACTGTCCTCTAAATTCATGGTGGGAATCCGTCTCCGTCAAGAGTTCCACACGGTCTATTTTTAAATCCCCAACAAGGTTTTCTTCAGCAACTTTTATGGCTTCCTGCTCCATAATCCCATTCTTTAGGACGCCAGTTTGAGCGTGGTACAGCGTTTTGTTATTGATCCAAAAATAAGGCGATTGGTTGATCGCAACCAAACTCAGATCTTCAATAGCTTCTGGAATACTATCCAAGGGAATCAGATTTGTAAATACCCCAGCTGTGGAAGGGGTTTTTTTAAACGGATCGCCATGAATTTCATCAAGGTCGGTCCAGCTAAAATAGAGTCCAGAAACCGTCCATGCCAAAAATTGTAGCCCAATAAACAGGCCGAGATAACGATGGGTTTTTCTAATCCGCAGGGCCGTGTTTCTTTTTACCATATTCTAATAAATTACTGGGGCTCTGGATTAAACTTTAATTTTTTCTCAATGGCGATAATCATCTCATTGGCTATATTTTTACCCGTAGCGGTTTCAATCCCTTCCAACCCTGGAGAAGAATTCACCTCCAAGAGTAAGGGTCCTTTATTAGAACGGATAATATCTACCCCAGCCACTGCAAGATTTAGAATTTTGGATGCTTTCACTGCTAGTTTCCTCTCTTCTGCTGTTATTTTAACCTTTTTTGCAGACCCACCCATATGAATATTAGATCGGAACTCTCCTTTGAGTGCAGTCCGCTCTATGGCTGCTACCACCTTGCCGTTGACGACAAAACAACGCAGGTCTTTTCCAGAAGCTTCCTTGATAAACTCTTGAACCAAAATATTGGCTTGGAGACTTTTAAATGCATTGATTACACTTTCAGCGGCTTTGTTTGTTTCGGCAGAAACAACTCCTTTTCCCTGAGCGCTTTGTAGAAGTTTAACGATCAAAGGAGCTCCTCCCACCATATCAATAAGGTCTTTAGTGTCTAGCGGTGATTTTGCAAAACCCGTAATAGGAATATTAATTTTATTCGCAGTAAAAAGCTGACTCGAAAACAGCTTATCCCTGGATTGAGAAATGGAAGTATCCGAATTCAAACAATAGGTTCCAATAGATTCAAATTGGCGCAACAAAGCACATCCGTAAAAGGTCATACTAGGCCGAATTCTCGGAATGATCGCATCCAAATCATTGATGATACTCCCCCCTCGATATCGAACTTCGGGGGTGTCAGCATCCATCCGCATATAACACTGTTGGATGTTGTAAAAACGCATTTCATGTCCGCGAGCAATGGCAGCCTCCATCAGGCGTTTGTTACTGTATAAGGTTCGGTCTGTGGCTAGTAAACCAATATTTAATCCAGATTTTCTATACAATAAATAACTGTACATCGACTTCAACTCTTCCTCACTGTACTTTCCCAGTTGGTAGCTTGTTGAAGGGTCCACTAAAAATCGATTTCGCATGGCTTCCCTTCCTAAGAGCATTCTAAAATCCATCCCATCTCGATTGGCAAGCGTCAATTCAATTTCAAAAATTTCTTTACCCATTTGAACGGGAACTTGGATGACAAAACGCTTTTCGGCAATTCCGGAGGAACTCTTTATCAGTCGTGTATCTTTTATACGTGATTCGCAATGAATCGAAAAACTCAAATTGTCCTGCAACGGATTGACCTCAAAAGAAACCCAAGATTCTCCACCTCGTTTAAAGCGGCGAATATGCGTAGCTTGAATAGAGGATGTTTTTGCTCCAGAATCAATTCTCGCTTTAATTGCAGGAATTTTTAAGGTTTCGAAGCTACACCATTCTGCATTCCCAATTACTGTTTGTTTCAACGCACCCACTAGTTTATATTAATCATTCAGAAAAAATTAGAACAGGAACCTCTGCAGACTTAAATTCGCTTTCAAAGGCCTGAAAATCTTGTTCAATTATCTGGTTTAACTTTGTTCGTTGTGTCACCCACTGCTTTTCAAGATCATAGTGTCGATCTAGTGCTCCTTGGGTCACTTTGGGGTCTTCGGAATCTACAAAATCTTTGAGATACATCCACTCTGCGTTGAGTTTATTGTGAAAATTAATCACATCTTGGAAGGTCTTCTGATCGGGTTGAATCAATTCTTTTTCCCAGTTTTTGAGTTTCTCATCGATCATTTCTGCTTTCTCTAGTAAAGATTGGTACTTGTCCTGTCCTTCCAAAATCTGGTGGTAGTGCTGTAGTTGTTTTTGAACACTTCGCATTTCAGTCACTGTTTGGTGAATACTTTTGATTCCTCCTTCTATTTGTCTTAAAAGTTGCTGTTGAGCTTCAAAATCTGCAGCAGTGGTTGAGAGATTGGGATTGGGCATAACACTTAGGGACACCTCTTTTTCTGTAGTATTGTACTTTAATCGCGCTTTGTAATTTCCTGGAGCAACCCGGCTCCCGGAGTAGTTCCCATATACAAAAACGCCCTCTACGCTGGGTAACTGCCCTCTTCTCAAGTCCCAGTGAAAACGATTAAAGCCTTCTTTTTTTGATAATGGTCTTTCAGGGCTTGGACCGCCTTGCCATGTTTTTGTTTTTTCCTTTTTAGAGGTATAGGTACGAATTACCTCGGTCCCGTCTAAGATCTCAATTGTTACCTCTAGAGAATCAATAACTTTTGGAAGATAGTAATCTAGGATTACCCCATTTAACGGATTGGTTCCTTGAGTACTTTTCTTTGGCGTGCTTCGAGAAAAGATCCGATAAGCGGGCTTTGGAGTAACGAGATGAACTCCTGCCACTTGCTTTTGTTCTTGGATGGGGCTCAGGTCGTCCAAAATCCAAAAGGAGCGTCCCGCAGTAGCGGCAATTAAATCGTTATCTTGGATATACAAATCATTGATCGGGACCACTGGCAAGTTGTTTTGAAACGCTTCCCATTGTGCCCCATCAGTGTAGGAAATATAAAAGCCTGTCTCTGTTCCAGCATAAAGTAGTCCCGGGACTTTAGGGTCGGCACGTACTACTCGCACAAAGGTATGAGCCCCCGATATTCCTTCAGTAATCAATTCCCAAGTTGCTCCAAAATCTTTTGTTTTATAGATATAGGGTGTTAAATCCATAAACTTGTAGCGCATCAAAGTAATATAGGCGGTTGCTGCATCGTGGGGAGATACTTCTATACTGTTGATGATTCCTTCTTCAAGCCCTTCAGGAGTTACATTTTTCCAATTCTTACCTCCATCTTGGGTGATATGAACCAAACCGTCATCGCTTCCTGCCCAAAGTACCTGAGGGCTGTGTGGAGAGGTAGCTAAACTCATCAAGGTGTTGTAATTTTCTCCTCCAGCGGCTTCATTGGTAAAAGGAGTCCCGCCAGGAATTTGCTGTGCTTTGTTGTTTCGGGTCAAATCGGGACTAATGACTTCCCAATCAATTCCACCATTTTGTGTTTTAAATACAACATTTCCAGCGTGATAGATTGTATTAGAATCCGTGGGGGCACTCAAAATAGGTGCATTCCAATTGAAACGGTATTTAAAATCTTTAGGTACGTTACCCAGAGCAAGTTCTGGATATTCCTTAATTTCTTTTCCCGATTTGGTAGCACGATGCCATCGTTCGATGATTCCTTGGTAACATCCTCCATAAACAACTTCAGGATTTTTAGGGTCAAAAGCGAGGAAGGCACTTTCACAACCTGCTACAGAATACCAATCTTTCCAGTCAATCCCACTATCGCTATCTCGACTTTTTATCCCAATAGCAGAATTGTCTTGCTGTCCACCATAGACATGGTAAGGAACTTGAGCATCTGCAATGACGCGATAAAATTGGGAAGTGGGTTGATTTTGCTGGGTACTCCAGCTTTGCCCACCATTTAGTGAAACATTGGCACCCCCATCGTTGGAATTGATCATCAACTGATTGTTATTTGGGTGAATCCAAAGGTGGTGGTTGTCTCCATGAGGTGTAGATAAACGCTGAAAGGTCTTTCCTCCGTCAATAGATTTTAAGGTCGGAGCATTCAAGACATACACTTTATTTTCATCCTGAGGATCAGCAAAAATTTCCATGTAGTACCAG
>DBBQ01000046.1 GCA_002292265.1 Flavobacteriaceae bacterium UBA980
GCATCGCCGTAGGGACCTAAATTTGCCGAATTTACAGCGTAAGAGTCGTCGTAATAGGGATTTTGATGTTGAATTTCTATAACCAAAAATCTCGGAAAGTTTTTCGAAGTCCATTGTTTGTAAAAATCATACGCCTCTTTTTCCTGGATGTATTTGTATCCGGTGATACCAAATCGATCACTAAATAGGGTGTCCTCTTTCGGAGCGCTGGGAGGAGTGGTTCTAAAACCGCCGATCGTTTTGGGGAAATGCCCGTGAAAAACCATTAGTGGGTATTCTGTTTTACTGTCTTTGTCAAATCCTTCGGGGATCAAAACGTTGGCTTGAAGGTACATGTCGCGCCCCCAAAATTCTGAAAGCAGCTCGCTTTTGATTTTGATGTGTTTTACATATTTGCTGTCTTTCACAGGGTCAATCGGAGGAATCTCTTCTGTAATTTTAATCGAAATGGGGCTTGGATTTGAAGAGTCTAGGGAAACTTTAATAGGTTTACTATAGATGTTTTTTGGGGAGGTATTCCAATGTTGTCCTTCTCCTTGATCCATGGGCAGTTGAACTGTGTGTCCATTGGAAAGGTTAAAGGTGTCGTATTTATGGAGTAGGGCTTGCACAACATATTCCCCTTTTTCTAGTTCGTTTAATTTTTCAATGGGATAGGCTAAGGCGTTGGAGGAAATTATTTCCTTTTGTCCTGCTGACCAATTTTGAACATTCTTTCCTACAACAATTCCCGTTTCATCAGAATCGTTGATTTGAAAACGCGGTTCTTTAGAATCGTCCTTCGTAATAAGTACCAAAAGGCGCCCGTCGTATGTCTCCTTACCTAATTCCGCATCATAGGTAATCTCAAATAGGGGAGTGTCTGAGGGTGTGCACCCGCTGAGAAGTACTGTAATGAAAAGGGCATACAAAAGCCTTGCTGACAAATTTTTTATTTGTTCCATAAATAAAGTTTTAAATCTCAATTTAATGAAATTTAATTTAATAAATACACCCCGGGCAAGTTAGAGGATCGCAATATGAGCGCTTGAAAGATTTTAGTACCTTGGTAAGCACAAATTATAAATAAATGAAACAGTTTACACTTCTCACACTAGCCGCATTATTGAGTTTTACTATTTCCTCAGCTCAAGAAAAATTTAATGGACTAGCTGCAGGACCTTACAAAAAATTAGTGATTCGTGAAGCTATGGTAATCCCGGGTCATGGTGGACCTCCAGTGGGACCCTATGATATTGTAATCGAAGGAGATAAAATTACGGATATGATTCCATTCGATCCTGTGACTGCAAAGTCTAGGGGAGCGGTGGAACGAGTAACCGGAGACCGTGTTATAGATGCAAAAGGTAAATATGTCCTTCCTGGGATGATCGATCTGCACATGCACTTGAGAACGGATCCGATGCCCTTGGAATATGTCTATTATTTAAAATTAGCCCATGGGGTTACCACCATGGTTCCGGGCTCGGATCGCGGATTAAAATCAGGAATGGAACAGGCAAAGCTGAGCAAGCAAAATAAAATTTTAGCACCTAAGTTATTTCCTATTTGGTCTTATGGTGCCATGACCAATTTTGATAAAATCGCATTAGACGATCCTAAAAATGCACCTGAGGTGGTCAAACAAATGTTTGCCAAAGGGGCGCATGTGGTCAATGCTGGGAACCTGGGTTGGAGTCAAGAGTTACTCAAGGCCGTATGTCGTGAAGTGACTGCCAATGGGGGAATTACAACCTATCACATTCCTCCCAGTACTACTGCGGTAACTCAAGCGGTAGATGCTGCGCGTTTGGGAGTCACTATGATAGAACATCACTATGCCTACGCAGAATCTGCTTTGGACCGTCAAGTGCAAAATTTTAAGCCGACCTACAATTACAATGATGAAAATGAAAGGTTTCGACAGGCGGGAAAGGTCTGGTCAGAAACGAACGAAAAACGACTGCTTACAGAAGTAGTTGATTCCCTGCTTCACTACGGAGTTACCATGCTGCCAACACGGGTTGTCTATGAGGCCAATAGGGATATTTTACGAGCACAAAGCCTTCCGTGGCACAAAAAATACACCCATAATTTGCTGATTCAGCGCAACGGTCCCGACCCCAACTATCACGGTGCCTATCATTATGACTGGACCAGTGACGATGAATACTTTTGGTCTAAGGCATTTGATTTGTGGGGCGATTTGATTTTTGAATTCAATAAAAAAGGAGGGCGTGTAGCATACGGAACAGATGATAGTTACATTTTCGCTACACCGGGTTTTTCCAATATTCGAGAATTACAACTTTTACGTGAAACGGGAATGCATACCCTGGAAGTTTTGAAATCTGCAACGCTTAATTCGGCGAAAACCTTACGACAAGAAAAATTGGGCTTGGTGCGCCCTGGTTATATGGCAGATTTAATAATTGTCAATGAAAGTCCACTTTACAATTTGAGAAACATGTATAGTTTTGGAGCTCTTACAACAGAACCCTCAGGAGAAATGGTGCGTAAAGGAGGTATCCTCCACACCATTAAAGACGGCATCGTAATTGAGAATGAAAAGTTGATGACCGAGGTTGAAAAAATGGTTCGTGAATCCAAACAAGGAACCAAGCCCACGGCTATGGAACTTCCTTTTATGATGAAGTAAAAATATGAAACGTCTTTTTTTAGTCGTACCGTTCCTCTTATTCTCTTTCAATATCCAGGCTCAACAATACATAAGAACCATACTGGGAGACAGCGTGAATAAAAGCACCAAACTTAAAGCAGAACGTTTCCGCTCCATGTGGAACGGAAAAATTAAAGGAAAACGGTACTACAACGAAGCGTTTGTCTTAGGAAAAGTAAACGAAAAAGAATATTTACTAAGGTACGACCAGTATGCAGATCAATTTGAAGCGAAAGAAAGGTCAGATCTTGAGGTCGAAAATGTGGAGCGAGAGCTGACTAAGGTTGTAACTTACGATTCCTTAAACTATTATTTTCTACCCTATTATTATAAAAATAAAAAACGTTTTAATGTGGGCTATTTGAATTTGCTTATGGACTTGGACTCCCTTAAGATTTATGGGAAAAATGAAGTGACCTTCCGTCCGGCAACGTTTTCGCCCACCACCATAGAAATTGGATTTCCCCCGCGATACATCCACAGAAAACTATTCTTTGTACAGCGAAAGGAAGAAACCCCGATTCAAATTAGTAAACGAAAACTCAGTAAGCTCTTTGAAAAAACTGAATTTAACTCAAGCTTTCTAAACTGATATAAAACATCAGGGTTACAAGGCAAAGTGCGATGGGAAGATGGGAGTGACTTCCCAACTTTTAAGGTCTAGGAAATTATTTTATTACGTTTTAAATTTTTTCTACGGGCATATGATAAGAAACATCCGCTTCAAATAAGCGTGAATTAATATCTTTAAAGGGTAAGTTTTTCGAAATGACGCATGAAATCAAACACCTTGTAGCAGAAGCACTGGCTTGGCAAAAAGACAATCGTAAAATTGTTTTAGCCACAGTGGTAGCGATGGAAGGTTCCTCGTATCGACGTCCCGGAGTTCGAATGCTCTTAAATGATTTAGGGGCAAGCTTTGGAGCCGTAAGTGGGGGTTGTGTCGAAAAAGAAGTTCAAATCCAAGCGCTCCTCTTGAATCAACCTTAAGGCTTCTTCAACGGCTATCATAAATCGAATTTTTTTATACTTCTGTCTTGACGTTTAATTATCCAATAAGGGCTTTATCTGTGATAAAAGGTTGATTGTAATAGCGTCTCCCCGTAGCTCGATACAAGGCATTTGCCATCGCGCCCATGATGGGAGGGAAGGGAGGCTCGCCTAGTCCCGTTGGGTGAATATCGCTTTCAACAAAATGCACCTCAATGTCCTTTGGGGCTTCATCGTGTCGGATCAAACGATAATTGTCAAAATTGTTTTGCTCCGGCGCTCCCTCTTTAAAAGTAATTGCACTGTACATGGCGTGTCCGATACCGTCCACAACACCTCCTTCAGCCAGGTTCGTTGCGGCGTCTGGATTGACTACGATACCGCAATCAATGGCACAATACACTTTTTGAACAATGGGTTTTCCTTTTTCAATCACCATATCCAATACATTGGCAACGTAGGAATTATGGCAAAAATATGCCGCCGTTCCTCGATACACGTTAGGATCTTTTGTGTTCCAATTGGCTTTTTCTTTTACGAGTTTTAAGACCCCTGCATAGCGGGAGGCTTCATAGTCGTTGTTTTCTCCAACTGGATTTTTTTCTGCACGATCTAAGAGTTCCAAACGAAAATCTATCGGGTCTTTTCCAGCAGCTTCGGCAACTTCATCCAGGAAGGCTTGTTCTGCACCTGCGATAAAATTGGATCTTGGTGCACGAAAGGCTCCCACGGTAATGTTTGAAGGTTGAGACCATTCTTCCGCTTTGTAATGGGCCAGTGCTCCTGCTGGAAAACGGTTGGCAGCAAGAGGACTTTCAGGAATACCTCCTGCACGGACGTGGAAAGCAATCAAGTTATTGTCTTCGTCCAGTGCGGCGCGGTAGAGGGCGTGATATGAAGGTCTATAGGTCCCTTGGGTCATGTCGTCTTCCCGAGTATAGATCAATTTTACGGGCTGCTTCATTTCTTTTGAAATGACAGCGGCTTCCGTTAAAAAATGTCCGTACAAACGTCGACCAAAACCACCTCCCATACGGGTCATTTGAATGTCAATTTTTTCTAAAGGCATACCCAAGCGTTTGGAAACACTTTTTTCCATGATTTCAGGTGTTTGAATTGGACCTACCAATACCGCTTTTTCATCGGTTACATCAGCAAAGAAATTCATGGGTTCCAAGGTGTTGTGTGCCAAGAAAGGACAGGTGTAGCTTCTTTCGATTATTTTAGCTGCTTTTTTAAACATGCCGTCTGGATCGCCATCCTTTCGAACGACTTTGGCTTTCTTTTGTGACATTCCATCTAAAATAGCATAGTGCGTATCACTACTT
>DBBQ01000037.1 GCA_002292265.1 Flavobacteriaceae bacterium UBA980
GACTGCCAGTCAAGCGCTCTAGCCAGCTGAGCTACATCCCCTTTTTGCTGACTGCTAAACTAAGCAAAATTTTAATGCTGTAATGACTTTCTCGAAAGACACCCGCTCTGATTTGATTTTCACGACGATCTAGTTTTTAAAAAATCTGGGGCTTTTTAGAATTCTAAACAATTTTTCACAACAGGATGGGTTATTACTATAATGTCTTTGATGAATCCTAGTTATCGTTTTTGTCTTTTGGTACTGTTGTTGTTTGGAATACTAGAAATTCCTCAAGGGAATGCCCAAGGGGGAGACCTTTTAATTCAACAATACCAGAAAGGTCCCGCTTTGGATGGGGCTTACTCCCGCTGGTCGTTAGTTCCTGGAGTTCAGCTCAACTACATCAATACCGATCTGGAAAGTACCAGCCCAAAACTCGCCCTAGGAGCATTACTTCAAATTGAATATCGAGTTTCTTCTACAGTAGGCTTTACAACGGGCCTGTACGATACACGTATTGCTTACTCCTATCCCGTGCAGGATTCCATTGGCATTGATAAATTGCGATATTGGTCCATCCCTCTGGGCATCCAACTCCATCCCACCAAACGGGTGAGCCTAGGTTTAAGCGCGTTATACAATAGCTTTAATAAAGGGCGTTTTTTACGGAGAATTGAAGAATTTGAGAGCGAAACCCCCTATCCCAAAGAACATTTTAAAAACAGTTTTGGAGGTGTTGTACAAGTAGGATATCACTTTTTTAAAAAGTGCTACGCCTACTTAAATTTTCGCTGGGCTACGCGGAGCAATCCTCCAACCCTACCTCAAACCAATACAAATTCTGGCTTTCAGTTGGGAATCAACTACACCCTTTGGGCTTCGAAAAAAAGGCTATGACTTACTGCTTTTTTAACGTGATTTCAATCACTCCGTGAACTCCTTTTACTCCATAGGATTTTTCGGCTGCCTCTCCTTTTAAAACATTAATTGACTCAATCTTATCGAGATCTAAAGATTCCAGTAGTGCCCGGTCTTCATTGATTTTACCATCAATTACAAGAAGGGGTTTCAGACTGTCCGTTTGGACTATCTTGATATGCTGATTCGCCTTTTTAGAAACCCAAGTGTTTCCCTCTGTGGAAAGGGAGTCTTCCTCATGTTTAGACGCTCCAGAAACTATAAAAACCCCTTCTGGTCCTTTGTCATTGGAAAAAAATAATATGTCGTGAACCCCTTTTTCACCCAAATCAAGAACCTCTCCAGATCGGATCACACTCCGATGCACCACTTGAGGTTTTTCGGTTTTGGATTCTGAAGATTCTGGACTTTGGTACACTTTGACCACCAAACAGGAAGTAAAAAGCAAAAGAATAAAGGAATAAAGGAGCGTGCGTATCATTTGTTTTTTTTACTAAAATAAGTAACTCATAGAGATATTTAAAAAAGGATGTCGATTATATCGTTGCCCTTCTATGTATGCCGAACTATTATTCAATAAAATATGCACCCTAAAAGGGGTTTTAAAATACATAAACCCTGCTTGATAGATATTGCGCAGCGGATTTGCTGTCAATTGGAAAGGGGTATTGTTTCGAAACCCACTCCCAGATAAAGAGTAGTCGTGTATATTGTATTCCAAAACCATCCCCAAAAAAAACGAAACCCCATTGTCCAGTTGTTCCAAACGATTCCCAAAAAAAGGAAGCCCCGGTAATTTCCCCATTTGAAAACCAAAACGGGAACGCAAGCTTGTCCGAAAAGTCCCTACTTGTACTTGATTATGATGCGCCCATTTCAACTTGTTTCCCAACCTTTTTCCCCAGAAAAAAGAAGCATTCCCATTCAAATGAAACGCCTGGGGAAGGGAACTTGTCCAGGTCAAGGGATCTAAATTGAGAATATAAATGTGATATGTGTTTTGTAGGACCTTAGCCAAAGAAGCTTCGGCACCTGTAGTGCCAAACTGAACCCCCCAGCCATATCCTAAATCAGGATGCTGAAATCTTTCTTTTTTATAACCTAAAAACAACCACCCATTATAGGGATAATCCATGTTGGATAAGGATTCTGTATAACGAAACGAAGGGGTGTTGATTTCTTGTCCGATAGTCCAATGTCTAGAAACATAACCCCATTTTGACAGAGAATCTTGAGGTTTTTTGAGGAGCTTTCCAAATTCGAAAAAAATTCCACTACTGTAATAGCGGTCGATACCAAAATACAAATCATTGTCCACGTTCAACCCCACATACCGTTGAGCGATGAGGCTTGAAGACCAGGTCATCAAAAGTAAAATCGGTAAGCCAAAGCGCCGCAACAAAACGAGCTTACGCTTTGTTTTTTAACACCAATAGAGGAATGGTACAGTAAAAATCCTTTTTGTAAATGCGGTCGGGTTCCCACAATTTTTCAAAAAACCCACGCTCGCGCTTAAACGCGACCAACAGATCGGGTTGATGCGCTTGAAAATGTTCCAAAACCCCTTGATAAACGGTCGCATTTTCAGAATACAGCAAGCCCTCGGAGCGTTGCAGCAGAGCGTCGTCCAACTGGTGATTTCGGTTTGCAAAACCAGGAACTTTGACCAACAACAGCTTCAGTATGGTTTTAAAGTGATCTTGAAATTCAATCATCGGCTTTAGAGTAACTAAATCTTTTACCTCTCCTGTTTTAAAAGCAAGTAGCATCTTTTTGGGGGGATTAAATATTTTATCTAGGGGCGCAACCAGAACGGGAATGGTGGTTCGTTTGATCAAACTCCCCGCAACACTACCCAGATAAACCGTGTCGTTGATTTCATTATTCAAGGGTGCTGTAACAATGAGATCAATTCCTATGGATTGATTCAGCTTCTTTACAGAACCTATTAAATCTTCCTCACTAGAAACCAGTTTGATTTCAGTATCTTGGGGTTCAATATGATTAATCAAAGTCCGGATACGCTGGATGTTTTCTTTTGCTAAACGCGCATTGACATTGGTCATTGCGGTCAGACTGGCGTGTGTGGGATAGGCATCCATCACATAAACAATACTCCCCATTGTTTTCGCCATATCTAGTGCATATTTTAGGGTTGCTTCGGCATAATCAGAAATTCCTATCGGTACAAGGATGTGTCGCATGCTAAAATTTTTTACAAAAATACCAAGACTTGTGTGATCCACTTGCATTTTAACATAAAATATAGCGTTTCCCAATCCACAAAACCAAAGAGTTTACTTCAACCCCATCGGTTTATCCTTTGCTTTTTGTCGGTTCTGCTTAAAAAGTTTTAGAAGCCCTAGACTTTATGTACTTTTACCGCCATATGGAAGCCTATGTAACACATCGTCGTGAAGGGTCTTGTGGAATTCTTGAATTTGGGAATCCCGCTGGGAATTCCCTGCCCGGAAAACTCCTCGAAAAACTCCACAAAAAATTACATCACCTAGAAGAGGATGACCAAGTAGCCGTTATCGTTCTTCAAAGTATGGGAAATAGAGCTTTTTGTGGGGGAGCCTCCTTTTCCGAAATGAAAGGATTGAAAACGGTAGAAGAAGCTACTGCCTTTTTTATGGGTTTTGCGAAAGTCATCAATCAGATCCGAAACTTGAGCAAGTTTATCATCGCCCAAGTTCAAGGAAAAGTAGTTGGAGGAGGCGTCGGTTTAGTGGCCGCTTGTGATTATGTTATTGCACATGAGAGTGCTGGTGTGAAATTGTCCGAATTGTCCATCGGTATAGGCCCTTTTGTCATAGAACCGGCCGTCTCTAGAAAGATCGGAACAACTGCCTTTGCCCAGCTTTCACTAGAAGCCGAACGTTTTAAATCCGCCCGCTGGGCCGAAGAGAAAGGGCTTTACAGTTCGGTGGTATCGTCCGAAGAAAGCCTTAAAAAAAACGTTACAGAAACCGCCCTGCGTTTGGTAAGCTATGCACCTGAAGCAGTAAAAAATCTTCGAAAACTCCATTGGAAAGAGACTGATCATTGGGAAACCCTCCTTCCTCAAAATGCAGAAATTACAGCAAAACTCGTTTTGGAAGAAGCAACACAAAATATTCTTAAATCATTGTAAAACATATGGATAAGGTAATTAGAATCACAAAAGAGTTTAAGTTTGAAACGGGCCACGCCCTATACGGTTATGACGGATTGTGTAAAAATGTACACGGCCACAGCTACAAACTCTCGGTAACCCTTTTGGGAACTCCTATCACTGACCCCGATCATGTGAAATACGGTATGGTGATGGATTTCAGCGATCTTAAAAAAATCGTCAATGAAACCATCGTTACCCCTTTTGATCACGCTACGGTACTGAATGTGGATTCTCCGCACAAAGAACTGGCAGATACCATGGAAAGCAGAGGACATAAAATTATGCGAGTCCAATACCAACCCACCAGTGAAATGATGGTCCTTGATTTTGCTGAAAAAATCAAAGCCCGATTACCTGAGCAACTCAGACTGCATCATTTAATTTTAAGAGAAACTGAAACTTCTTATGCTGAATGGTACGCCTCAGACCAAGAGGTTTAAAACCCTAAGGCCTTTAGATCTGCTTTGGGCTTTACGTTTTCTTTTGATTTTGCGTCTGCCAATTCATCACAGTCCACGGGAATACTCAACTCTTCTGGAGCAATAAAATCCTCTTGAGAAATTCCAAAATCAGGGTTTTCGTACAAGGAACGCATATAATTTCCCCAAATGGGTAAAGCCATGGTGGCACCCTGACCAAATCCAATTTCTTTAAAATGGATGGAACGGTCTTCGCCCCCTACCCATAGACCTGTAGCCAAATTGGGTACCATACCCATAAACCATCCGTCGCTTTGATTCTGAGTCGTTCCGGTTTTTCCTGCAATTGGGTTTTCAAAAATATAAGGATAGCCTGTTATCACATTTTTGTAGATGTAGTTGGTTTCCTCCAGTCCCGCGTGCCGCAGTCGTGCTCCAGAACCTGCTGTGGTTACGCCCTGCATCAAATTTACGGTCACGTAGGCTGCCTCTTGACTCAATACGTCTTGTGTCTCAGGAAGCACCTCATACAAGGCGCGGCCATTTTTGTCTTCTATACGAGTGATCATAATGGGTTTGACATAAATCCCTTGATTGGCGAAAGTACTGTAGGCACCTACCATCTCAAACAAACTGATGTCCGGTGTCCCTAAAGCGATCGAGGGGACCTGTGGGAGGTAGGAAGTAATTCCCATTTTTCGGGCTAAATTAATTACTGGTTTGGGGCCGACTAAATCCATGATTCGAGCACTAATGGTGTTGACAGAATTGGCTAACGCATTTTTTAATGTCCGGGTGCGACCGTATTTGTCTCCTGAGTTTTTAGGGCACCATGCATCCATGTTTCCGTGTTTCATCGGTTCAATACAAAACAAGGCGTCAGGTAGAGAATCACAGGGGGATAGTTTCAGTTGGTCAATGGCCGTGGCGTATAAAAAGGGTTTAAATGTAGAGCCAATTTGACGACGTCCTTGTTTGACCTGATCGTATTGGAAATGTTTATAATTATACCCGCCTACCCAAGCCTTTACATGACCAGTTTGGGGTTCCATGGACATCATCGAAGCGCGGAGGAAATGTTTGTAATAGCGTATGGAATCCATCGGAGTCATAATTGTATCGATTTCTCCTTTCCAACTGAAAACCCGCATGGGGACTTCTTTTTTAAAGGAAGCTAAAATCTCTTCTTCTTCGATTCCTGCCAACTTCATTTTACGCCACCGCTCGGTTCGGTAGGCCGTTCGGGTCAACAGCGTGTCTATTTCTCCTTCCCGAAGTTCTAAAAAAGGAGCGGTTGGATTTTCTTCTTCCGTGTTTTGTTTAAAAAATTCCTTTTGTAAATTTTTCATATGCATACTTACGGCATCTTCAGCCAATTCTTGCATACGAGAATCAATGGTCGTATAAATCCGCAGCCCATCGCGGTACAGGTTGTGTTTACTGCCGTCGGGTTTGGGGTTGGCGTCGATCCACTCGTCCATAAATTCCTTTAAATACGCTCTAAAGTAGGTTGCGAGCCCTTCTCTATGGGATTCTGGAGTAAAGGTAATTTTTAGCGGAAGTTGAGCTAAAGAATCCTTTTCTTGCTCCGTGATCCGTTGATTCCGAACCATCTGTTGAAAGACAATGTTTCTTCGTTCTTTAACGCGTTCAGGTCGGCGAATAGGATTGAAGAGAGAGGAATTTTTTAACATTCCAACAAGCGTCGCAGACTCCTCGATGCTGAGCTCTTGAGGAGTTTTATTGAAAAAGATTTTTGCTGCCGAGCGGATTCCATCTGCCTGATAACCAAAGTCGTACTTATTTAAATACATCGCCATAATTTCTTTTTTGGTGTAGCGTTGTTCCAATTGTACGGCGATGACCCATTCTTGTGCTTTTTGGAAAATGGTTTTAAGAACATTTCTGGAACGGACACCCACAAAAATCTGACGTGCCAACTGTTGGGTGATGGTACTGGCCCCTCCGCGTTTACCCAAAAATACAAAAGCGCGAAGTGTTCCTCGCCAGTCAATTCCCGCGTGATCATAAAAACGCTCGTCTTCCGTAGCAATCAAAGCTTCCACCATGTCCGTGGGAATTTCATCAAACCCAATGGGGGTTCGGTTGTCGTCGAAATAATATTTTCCTAAAATGGTTCCGTCTGATGAAATGATTTGAGTGGCTAAGTTGGTTCTGGGGTTTTCCAACTGTTGAAGGTCTGGCATGGGACCAAAAATTCCCAATGCTGCACCTCCGAATAGGACGATTATTCCAGTCACTCCTAGAAGAAAAATCCCCCATAAAACACGGATGTACTTTCGAAATGCGCTTTGCTTTTGTTTCCCTTTTTTCTTTGCCATCTTTATTGATCTTCAATACTGATTCCTACAGCTACAATTCCCTTAAGCTTAGAAACGCCTTCCGCTACTCCATTATTGCGTACCGCTTGGGAAATTGAAATCTTCAGTGGACGTGCCGCAGGAAATACAACTCCTTCTTTCCACCACAACTTGCTTTCTTTTACTTCGGTAAAACCCGTCCCTAACCATTTCCCATCTGGGGCTGCCATAGCATATTCCAAAGTATCTTGGGTAACCAATTCTCCCCCCGCTGTAAGGCTTGCAATTAGAAAAATATTTGCAAATGGATAGGTGTTGTCATTGCGCAACCGTATAAAAACATTCTTTATCAAAGTATCGGTGACTTGTTCCGGTAGCTCAAATATTACAGGGGTTGTAGAAAGACCTTTCTGAGCTGTGGTTTGGTAGGTCACATAACCCGAGTCGGAAGCACAAGACCCAAGCAGCAGACTGGCACAAACCATACGCACTAGATAAAAACTATTTTTTGGCTTTGCTTTCAAATCGTCTTCTTTTATTTCTTTTTGAATGACTTCGCGGGGGATCAAAACGCTTCAGACTGTCTTGTCCTACCCCACTGTCAAACAGTTTGTTTTTTTCTTCTTTGACTTCCTCCTCTACATAGGCTTCCAAACTGGTCACTTTTTGGTTTGCCTTGTTTTTTTCAATGATTTCCTTGACCGCCGAAACGGTCAATTTGTGCCAAGTCGTCCATTCGCCTTTGTAGGCGTACCAGATTAATCCCTTAAAAATATCCATCTTTTGGAAAACGCCAATTCCTTTTTCGGTTTGCAGTTTCACCTCGGCTTTAGGGAAGGATTTTAACGCAGAGCGATAGACCTCCAATTCGTAATTCAAACAGCATTTGAGTCGCCCGCATTGTCCTGCTAGTTTTTGTGGATTTAGTGAAAGTTGTTGGTAGCGTGCCGCAGCGGTATTGACCGATCGGAAATCGGTAAGCCATGTAGAACAACACAACTCCCGACCACAAGATCCAATACCGCCCAGTCGAGAGGCTTCCTCTCGCAGTCCGATTTGACGCATTTCGATCCGAATGGAAAATGCACGCGCCATATCTTTAATCAATTGGCGAAAATCCACCCGCTTGCCTGCCGAATAATAAAAAGTGGCTTTTTTACCATCTCCTTGAAATTCAACATCCGAAAGTTTCATGTTAAGTTTTAACGCAATTGCCAACTCGCGTGCCCGCTTTTGCACCTCCGCCTCCTTCGCACGACTGGCTTGCCAAATATCAATTTCTTCCTGATTAGCAAGACGTAAAATAGTTCCAATTTTATCGCTCTCCGCTTTGATTTTTTTGCGCTTCATTTGTACAGCTACCAGCGCACCAGCTAAGGTGACTTTACCCAAATCATACCCTCGGTCCACTTTGGTGATGACCAAACTTCCAGCCTGAGGTTTTAGTTCTTTGGGGAAACGAAAGAATTCTTTTCTGCTGTTTTTAAACCGCACCTCCACAAAAGAGCAGTCCTCCTCACCTTGGGGAGGACGCATGTTTTCCAACCAGTCAAAGACGGTGAGTTTGTTACAACTGTCGCTCCCGCAAGTGCCGTTGTTTTGACAACCCCTGGGAGACCCGTTTTTAGTGCTGGAACAGCTGGAACAACTCATGAATGTATTGCAAATTTAGACCTTAAAGATACAGGGATTTCAACAAATCAAAAGCTAATAAACTCTTAATTTACTGTTTGAACTTAAGGACTTCCGAACGTCCTTTCTTAAAGATTTTGTTGCTGTTGTGCGTGCCCTTTCGAAGTGCTTTTTGGGCTTCTTCAGGAAGCGCTACAGTTTCTTTACAGGCATCGGAGCAACACTGGTTCATCTTTTCTCCACAGGAATCACACTGGATAAACAACAGATGACAGGCCTCGTTGATGCAATTTATGTGGGTGTCACAAGGGGCACCGCATTGGTGGCATTGGGCAATGATGTCCTCAGAAATACGTTCGCCGCGACGTTCGTCAAAGACAAAGTTTTTCCCTACAAACTTGTTTTCCAACTCTTGATTTTTAACCTGCCGTGCATATTCGATGATCCCACCTTCCAGTTGATAGACCTTTTTAAACCCTTTATGCTTAAAATAGGCCGAGGCTTTTTCACAGCGAATCCCTCCTGTACAGTACATGACTAGGTTTTTGTCTTCTTTATGTGCCACTAAATCTTCTTCGATAAGGGGTAACGATTCTCGGAAGGTGTCGACATCCGGTGTGACCGCCCCTTTAAAATGACCGATTTCACTTTCGTAATGGTTGCGCATGTCCACGCAAATGGTGCCTTCACTATTTAGTAATTCATTGAATTTCTGTGCATTGATATGTGTTCCTTTTTGTGTTACATCAAATTGATCATCGCTCAATCCATCCGCTACAATCTTGTCGCGTACTTTGATCGTAAGTTTTAAAAAGGATTTGAGGTCTTGCTCGATGGCGATGTTTAGTCGAACGCCTTCTAAAAAAGAAATGCTGTCCAGGTGGGCTTTAAATTCGTCAAAACGCGGAGCGGGAACCGAAAGTTGGGCGTTGATTCCTTCATAAGCGACATAAATACGTCCTAAGACTTCTAGGGGATCCCAAGAAATAAACAGGTGATCGCGAAACAGTTGTGGATTGCCGATGTGCGCATACTGATAGAAAGATAAAGTCAGGCGTTCCGTACCCGCCTCTTTCAACATTTGAGCTCGTTCTTGCGCACTTAGTTTGTTGTACAGTTGCATGCTATAAACGATTTAAGTGTAACGCAAAGGTAGGGAAAAGCTTGGTTTTGCGGTGGAAATTTTCCGCCACAAATTAGATAACTCCTTTAAAATAAGAACTGTATCTTCTTTTAAAGTGCTCCTTTCAGCTTGAATTGTACTATTCTGAAAACAAAACAGGATTTAAGGGCGAATTTACGGTTTCTCCAATTTCCACTCCGGGACACCAGATATCCCAATCGTTTTGTTGGCCTTGGTTTTCGGGGGCTTTTAACTTGATGTCTTGATCCATATAAATAGCGGTCATCACTTTACGGACTTGGTCCGTGGTGTTGGCTCCTGCCCTGTGAAAAATCCACCCTGAATGAAAACTCACTTCTCCGAGATCAAAAGGCGCAATGGTGTGGGGAAAGTCCGTGACACGGAGGCGGTCTCCGATCAAGGTTTCGCTTTCGTCACTGATGGACAAGGCTCTTCCCTCTTGGATTTTATGACTCCCCGCGCTAAATTCTAAGGGGCCCATTTCCAAAGGCGTGTCTTGAAGGGGAATCCAGGCCGTAATCGTCTTATCGGAAGACAAAGGCCAGTAGTACTGATCTGCATGCCAAGGCGTAATGCCCCCTCCGCCTTCTTTAAATAAGGCTTGATCGTGGTACAGACGTACGCCCGAAACTTCCATCAATCCCGCAGCCACTCTCGCCAAACGCGGACTAAAAATAAGCTCCTTGATCCCCTCATCTTCACGCCACAAATTGAAAAGTTGCAAAAATGCTTTCCCATAGGTGTCCCTTTCTTCCAAGGGTACAGAAATCCGATTCATTTCCGCTACTTTTTCTGAAATCCGAGCATTGTAATAAGCCAGCACTTCTTTGGAAAGCAACTGCTTGATCTTGATGTAGGCGTTTTTTTGATAAAACGCGATTTGCGCTTCCGTTAGCGGAAAAGGGGTTTTTAAATACTCCTGATGCATGGCTTTGGTTTTCAATTGTAGCAGAAAAATACAAAAAAAGAGGGGTTTTGGCTCTATTTCTATTCCTCCTCTGAAAAATGTCCCCCCCGAAGTCCACGAGAAAATTTTTTGTCATTATAGGCTTTAGAAGCTCCTTTGGGAATGGAAAGACTTTGCCATGCGGCACCTTTGCTCATCTTGCCTATCAGTACAATTTGACCGATGTGGTAGGCGTAGTGCATCATTTGTCTGTTCAGCGCTTCTACCAGCGTGTGGCGCTGGTTGCGGATTAAAATTTCTCGATCAAAATCCTTTTCCCCGACTCCATTCAACGCATTGAAA
This sequence comes from Flavobacteriaceae bacterium UBA980, assembly GCA_002292265.1. Lineage (GTDB taxonomy): Bacteria > Bacteroidota > Bacteroidia > Flavobacteriales > Flavobacteriaceae > MS024-2A. The sequence goes on from DBBQ01000037.1 coordinate 10,826, forward strand.
AGACACGACCACCCCGCTTCCCACTTTTGGAGTAGCTCCTGCCGAGTTTGGATTGATAACTCAAATTCCCCTTCCCGATTCCGCCATTCCTTTTCCCCGTCTGAAGTGAATAGCTCCGTCCAGCGGGAGTGCATATTCCCTGATATATGCTGAACGATAAGGGCGATGGAGTTGCTGCCCTTCTCAGCTTCCCAAAACAATTCTTGTTCCTCCAACTGCTCAAAGGTTTGCTCCCCCAGCTGCTTGTAGTACTCAAATTGGAGGAGGGCGTTAGTCAAATAGTTTTTATTCATCTAGTGTTTCGTTCTGTTGTTTGAGCCAGTCTGCTTTGGTAAGGACATAGCTGCGTTCCCTACATCCCTCTTTTCCGTTATAAAATTCTTTTTCAAACGTCATCATCTGCTCCAAAATTCTGAGAGACCCTTTGTTTTCAATATACACAGTTGCATGGACTTGCGGGACATTTAGTTCCATAAAATAAAAGTGCAGCATTCCTTTCGCAGTTTCTGAACCGTAGCCTTTTCCCCAATAGGCACTTCTAAAACGATAGCCCATTTCACGTCCTCTCTGTTCGTTAATTAAAAATAACGCCAAACCGATCAGTTCTTCCTTTTCCTTTGTAAAGATGCCGCAGTCAACCTTTCGCTCCTGTAGATCCTGCAGTTCCCAATCCAGATTGCGGTTAAACCGCCCAAGCAGTTCTTCCTCCGATAACGGCTTCTGGGGAATGAACTCTAAAATCTCTAAATCCGTAAACAGTTCCTTAAAGAAAGGGAAATCCTCTGACCTAAGAGAGCGTATAAAGAGACGTTGGGTTTCAAAGAGGTTCATTTTGAGGTGTTTAGCTATTCTTGGTCTAAATAAAGCTGTTTTATCAATTTATGGGAGTTTTTGGTGTGGTTTGTTAACGGTTTTGGCTTCGTTTTATAACTCTTGTTGTACAAAGCTATTTATTTTCTTTTTCAAAATGCTCTTTAACTTCCAATGAGCAAAAATCCTAGCCAATAAATTAACTCCAAACAACCAAGCGAATGAGAAAAAGAGCATTTGAAAATCAAATTCATCAAATGAAAGTTTGCTTATATTGCCTAGTAAATAGATAATCAAAAATGGTACTACAATTGAGAATACCAACCAATTCCCATTTGTTATAATTAATTGGTTCTGCTCTTTTCTTATTTTAACAATTCCACTGACTAAAAAAGATTTAAAATTTAAAGAACTCCATCCATTTGCTTTGTGAAAAATAACTCTGTCTTTCTTTTAATATAATTGTAATTATTTTCCCTAAAATAATCTTCAACTATGTCTAAAGCATCAGTTACATTTATTTCATTATCTAAAATTTCTAATTTACTCCGAAACTGTATGGGAAGGAAAGTCAAACTATTTTTTAATTAAGTTAACGGTCTCGTATAACCTTCAGTTACGGGTTTATATGTATTAATTTTGGATTTGACACGGACTTTAGCAATTCTGAGTGTATTCGGACGCAGTCGAATCCGCCATAATTGCGGTTATACATTGTTGTTCGCAGGTTTTTTTTAATTCAGCCATAATAAAATTCCAATTATTGAAATCAATCCGCAAAAAATAAAAATTCCGAAAATTAATTGTTCCTTTTTTCGTTGATTTTCAGCACGGTTACGAATCCGTTTTTTTATTTCAATTAGTTCTTTTTCAGGTACAGTCTTAAAATTCAGTGGTTCAGTTTTCTTGTCAGTTGAGTAAATTCCCTCACGATTATTTTCTTTAAACTTTGGTCGATTTGATGGACGCTGTGCTCGGTTTTGTTTTATCCGATTATTCATATCCTGAACATGTCCTGCTCCAAATGACATTTTGATTTATTTAAATTATACTCAAATTCCGTTTCGTTGCATAACTTGGGTACACTAATATATATCCCAAATATCTCATTTATCCACCCCCACAAGCTGTCTAAATGCACCCATTCGATAAACTCAAACAAATGTGTTTTTTTCCAGCTGCTCTTCTTTTTTTAAAACAGAAATACGGGCTAGGGCTTTCATGGAGTACGTCGCGATTTGGGTTTAGAGTTTAAATAAAAAAAAAGACCCCTTGGTCAAGGGGTCTGTGGGTATTTTAACATTTATCACCTTACTCCTCCAATTGCAGTGTTGCCCAAACCTCCTCGTCTTTTTCTAGAGTAAGGTTATTGCGCAGGATGGAGTAACTGTTAATCTCCAGTAAAGTATTGGTAAATTCCTGTTCGCGGGTGTTGCGCTCCCCTTCACAGGCGCGTTCGGTAAAGAATAAGTCGGTAAAGGTAAGCTTGTCTTCTTTGGTTGTATAACTTCCTCCTCCGCTGTTACAGGATGTTTGGACGTCTAGGGTGCCTTTGGCAAAAAAGGTGATACCTGTATCTTCATCCAAAATGGAAGAAGAAATCGCGTTGGGTGTTCGGAGGGAAACCACTTCCCAGGCATTAACCAAATCGGCGTTTTCTGGACGGGTTAGGGTCAGTACAACATTCCACTCGGCATTGCGCAATTGGGCTCGGTTTTCTTCTAGAGTAAAGGTCAATGCCGCGTTTTCAAAAAGGGCTGCCAATTCTTGCTCTCGGTTTCCTTCTGCTTCAGGACAGCCAATCAAGGTAGAGGCTATCAAGGAAAAAGTTAGGGTCTCTTCTTGGATCGCCAATCCTCCAAAAAGGGTGTTGCATCCTGCAGAAGCAGAAAAATTCTCTTCTTCAAAAAGGAGGGTTCCCCCTCCGTCAATGTCCCAATGACCTAAAATGGAATCGGGATTAAGGTCGGGAAAGGTGATTGCATCCGTATCACAGGCGAAAAAGACAAGTGAAAGAAAAAAGAAGGGAAAATAAAGTAGGCTTGTTTTCATGGCTGTTGGATTGAAATTAAAAAATCACAGGAGCCAAAAACCATACCAAAGCCCTATTTCAAATGACCTGTTTTCTTTCCGATCAAAATTAAATCCGTTTGACGGCCATTCACATAGCGAAATCCATCAGGACCGTAATAGCCTGGCTCTTCCAACATGATACGTACATCTTTTTTCCACTCCTCGATATAGACCTTGGCGTTCAACTCAATGGCATAGACCGTATTTTCATAAAGAGGGTGTTCCCCAGAACCGGGGATGCCTTCTTGGGCGTCCCACATCCCGAAGGTCGTCCCGGCTGAGTGGCCGTACAAGCCCAAAGGATGGGTATATATTTGGGGACGTAAGCCTGCCGCTTTACTTGCTTCGATAGCCATTTTTAAAGTCGCATTTCCTGTTCTTCCCGTTTTAAAATGATCCGTCAAGGCATCTTGAACGGCATTGCCTTGGCGTAAGGCTTCTTCTAAAAATTCGGGAGCTTCCGTTTCTCCGGGCTGGAGTACATAGGCCAGTTCTTGGCAGTCTGTATTTAAGGTCAAATAGGTAATCCCAAAATCGCAGTGCACCAAGTCACCCGGCTGGATGACATCAAATTTAGATTGGCCATCAAAAGCGTACAAATCACTGGCTCCTGTTCGTTGTACGTCCACCGTGGGTTGGAACCAGGTTTTAAGTCCTAATGCAGAAACTTTTTCTCGCATCCACCACACCACATCTTCCGTAGTGGTGGCCCCGGGAGTAATCACGTCCGTAGAAAACGCCTCCGCAATGATGTTATGAGTGATTTCTGACAGCTGACTAAAAAGCGTCATTTCCAATGGGGTTCGCGTTTCGATCCACCGTACGGCGAGGGTTTCCGAAGAAATGACTCGTTTTTTAAATTTCTCAGGAAGGACTTGCATCATCCCGTCGTAGTCTGTTTTCACCAAGCCGTCTGCAATGCCGTAATGCTGGGAAATGTTTACTCCTATTTTTTTTGGATTTTGACTCACGATATAATCTGCCAAGGCTTTCCACTGATCGGGCTGTTCTTCTTTATTCCAAATGGAGCGAATATTATTCCCGAAGTTGTATCGTGTAATCGCTACAGGGTCTATTCCGTCTTTGGTTTTTGAAAAAACCAAAATGGTACGCCTACGTGCGTTCAACCAGGTAGGAGGCAATAAGGTTTTGACCACAGGGTCCTCGTTGTACTCCCTTGTAATCAGGACCCAAAGGTCGATGTCCTGTTCTTCCATCAGCTGGGGAAGTAGGTTTTCAATGCGATCTTTTTGAATTTGATCGATTAACGTGGCGCGTTCCCGCAGTGGTAAAATGTCTTGTGCAAAGAGGGGCATTGCTATCAGGCTGAGTAAAAATACAAGTAGTTTCATAAGAGATAAATATTCATTAAACCTACGAAAAAAAATTGTTAATAATGCAACCAAAACAGACTTGGAAGCGGGAGGAAGAAACTGTACATTAGCTGAAAAAGTGAGTTATGGCAGATCAAGATAGTGCAAAGTTAAAAGCCCTAAAGCTAACCCTAGACAAGCTGGACAAAACCTATGGGAAAGGGGCTGTAATGAAATTAGGCGACGAAGCCATTGAAGAAATAGAGGCTATTCCCTCGGGTTCTTTAGGTCTCGATATCGCACTGGGAGTAGGAGGCTATCCACGGGGGCGAGTAATCGAAATTTACGGACCGGAATCTTCCGGAAAAACGACCTTGACTTTACACGCCATTGCCGAATGTCAAAAGCAAGGGGGTATCGCTGCATTTATCGATGCGGAACACGCTTTTGATCGTTTTTATGCAGAAAAATTAGGTGTAGATGTAGGAGAACTTATCATTTCACAACCCGATCACGGGGAGCAAGCCCTCGAAATTGCGGACAACCTCATCCGCTCCGGAGCCATCGATATAGTGGTGATCGATTCTGTAGCGGCCTTGACACCAAAGAGTGAAATTGAAGGCGAAATGGGAGACTCCAAAATGGGCCTCCACGCCCGACTCATGTCGCAAGCCTTACGAAAGCTCACCGCTTCTATCAGCAAAACAAACTGTACCGTATTTTTCATCAACCAGCTCCGTGAAAAAATTGGAGTGATGTTTGGCAATCCAGAAACAACCACTGGAGGAAATGCACTGAAATTTTACGCTTCCGTTCGTTTGGACATCCGCCGCTCAACACAAATAAAAAGTGCAGAAGCAGAAGTAATGGGAAATAAAACCCGTGTTAAAGTGGTCAAAAATAAAGTCGCTCCACCCTTCCGAACTACTGAATTTGATATCATGTACGGAGAAGGGATTTCTAAAATTGGAGAAGTCATTGACCTAGGCGTCAACTACGAAATCATCAAAAAAAGTGGATCTTGGTTTAGCTATGGTGATACCAAAATTGGCCAAGGTCGCGATGCTGTCAAAAACTTGCTCTTGGACAATCCCGAATTAATGGAAGAACTGGAACAAAAGATTATGGCTACTCTAAAAGAGGTAAACGGGTAACTAAGCAGTCCTCTTTTTCCAAACTTCAATCGCCCTAATTGCGTGTTGTTTGGGATCTGCTAAAAGTTCGTTTTTGATTTCTTGATGCATGTGTTCTGTTAAGGGTTTAATATCCGATTCATTCATGCCTTTTGTTTCAATTAAATCCAAAGCTTTTACTCGTAGTGCCCCTCCAAAGCCATGGGTCGTGTTCCAGGGAAATTTTCGTTTGCAATCCAAAAAAATCATTGGAAAAATAGGGAGTTGATGTTCAATTGCCAATTTAAACGCACCCCGTTTAAACGAGTTTAAAAGTACAGTTTCGTCCAGATACTCCTTTTCTGGGAAGATACAAATGCTGTACCCTTTGGCAATCACCTTACGTGCTTGGTCATAGACCTCAAGACGGCTTTGCGCACTACTTCGGTCGACCAGGATTGCTGCGCGCTTATACAAATAACCGAAAAAGGGAATTTTACCGATTTCTTTTTTTCCGACAAAAACAAATGGGGTCTTTCGCATGCGAAACATCAGCATAATATCCATATAACTGGAATGATTCGCAACCAAAACCATACTTACCCCTTCGGGGGGAAAGGAATTGAGTCGTTTTACCCAAAACCCCGTTCCAAAAAGGACAAAAGGAGCCCAAATATTTCGGGCTACCCAATACAAATAGCGGTACCCGTTGGGAAGTACTAAAAACAGCGCCAAAGGAATGAAAAGGAGGATTACGGGAATCGCACTGAGGAAATAGAACCAAATCCGCCACAAGACCAATAGTACTTTACTCATGAAGTAAAGATATTGATTAAAAGACATTTATTTTTCCCTCGCTCTTTCATTATTATTCATCCCTTAAAAAATAGTTGCGCCCCGATGTGAGGAACCGTACCTTTGTTAAAAATTTCGAAATGGCACGGATTTTAACTGGTGTACAGTCCACGGGTACCCCTCATTTAGGGAATCTCCTTGGCGCAGTACTTCCGGCAATTGAAATGGCCAAAGCGACCTCAGACGACTCGTTTTTGTTTATTGCTGACTTGCATTCGCTCACCCAAATCAAAAACGGGGAAACCCTTCGGGATAACACCTTTTCTACAGCGGCGACTTGGTTGGCTTGTGGTTTGGATATTGAAAAGACACATTTTTACAGACAAAGTGATGTAATTGAGGTGACGGAACTCGCCTGGTATCTCAATTGTTTTTTTCCCTACCAACGCCTGACCTTGGCACACTCCTTTAAAGATAAATCGGAAGATTTAGCCGATGTCAATACGGGCTTGTTTACCTATCCCATGTTAATGGCTGCCGACATCCTTTTGTACGATGCAGAACTTGTTCCGGTAGGAAAAGACCAATTGCAGCATTTGGAAATTACACGAGATGTCGCTTCGCGTTTTAACCACCAAATGGGCGAAACCTTTGTGGTTCCCAAAGCGAAAATCCAAGAACTTACGCAACACATCCCGGGTACCGACGGCCAAAAAATGAGTAAGTCGAAAAACAATACTATTAACATCTTTCTACCTGAAAAAAAACTGAGAAAACAGATCATGGGCATCCAAACCGACAGCACAGCGCTAGAAGATCCTAAAGATCCCGATACATGTACAGTCTTTACCCTTTATTCCCTTTTAGCCCCCGCTTCTTCCATTCAGGAGTTGCGTGCGCGCTATCAAGCAGGTGGAATGGGATACGGGCATGCAAAACAATTACTTTTTGACCTCATCCTAGACCGCTTTTCCGAGGAACGCGAAAAATACGACTACTTCCACCAGCATCCTGAAGAGGTTTATATTGCCCTAGCGAAAGGTGCCGAGAAAGCACGTAAAGTAGCCCAGGAGGTACTACTGAGAGTTCGTGACAAAGTAGGTTACTAGATCAGCTCGTAGTACTTTCCAGGCAGTGCCCGAACCACGCCTTTCATCTCCAATTCCATAAGCATCGCTGCGGTCTTACTGATTTTTTGTCCCACTTCTAAAGCCAATGCATCCAAATGTGTTTTACTCCGCTGCTGCAACCCTTCGACCACTTTCTTTTCTTCCTGACTCAGCTGTGTAAAAAGAGTTTTTTGTACACTTTTTGGACGGGAGTCTTTTTCCCACCCCAAATCAGTGACCAATTCTTGGGGATCAGAGAGCAATTGCGCTTTTTGTTGGACGATCAATTGATGAGATCCCTGACTTTTATGATCGGAATAACGGCCCGGAACAGCAAAGAGTTCCCGCCCGTATTGATGGGCAAGGTTCGCCGTATTCATACTTCCCCCCTGCACTCCTGACTCGATCACTACCGTGGCATGAGCCATGCCCGCAATCAAGCGGTTTCTCGTTGGAAAATTGACCCGGTGAAATTCGGTCTCTGGTAAAAAAATCGGTGAGTAGTGCACCCTTAGTTACTAGTTTTTTAGCAGTATTACTGTGTTCTTTCGGATAAATAAAATCCAAGCCGTGTGCCAAACAGGATAAGGTTTCTAAGTCCTCCTTTAGTGCTGCACGATGCGCAATAATGTCAATTCCTCGTGCTAGGCCGGAGCAGATAATCGGATTGTACGGACGCAAACAACGGATGAGCTCTTCACAAAAAGCTTTCCCATAGGGGGTGTTTTGTCTAGTTGCTACGACACTGATGATTTTGCGGTCTTTAAATTTAGTGGTGCCTTGATTAAATAGCAGTATCGGTGCATCGGAACAATAAGAAAAAGGTAGTGGATAGTCTTCCGTACCAAATTTTTAATATTCAACTTGGTACTTCTCTAAAAATTTTCTTTGCTGTTTTGCTTTGGGATACGCTTTTTCCCAGGTTGTAAGTCCTTTACAGGCATATTCGCCAAGCCCAGTAACGGTTTGCCACTCCTTAGCACTGGCTTTAAAAATAGCAATCGTACTTCCAAAATGCATTAGAAGTTTTTGGCTGCGCTGCTAGCCAATCCCTGAAAGGTGTTGCAAAACAAGGCAAGCTTCGAGTTCTGTCATGGCATTGGGGGTCTATTTTACGAAGATACTAAACCTTCATTCTGTGCGTTTTAAAAAAGTGGCATTATTTTACTATTTTTGATTCGATGCAGTTAACTCGTTTTATACAAGAATTACTCTACCAATACGAATGTGTAACTATTCCACATTTCGGAGCCTTTTTGACGCGCTCTTTTAATGCGCAGGTAGACCCAAGAGGCTTCTTCTATCCACCTCGAAAAGAGGTTAATTTCAATCAACTTTTAACTGCAAACGACGGATTGTTAGCCCATTATATCGCTAGAAAAGAAAATATTACTTACGAAAATGCCTTGCGAACAATCGAAAAAGAAGTTAGTAGTTGGAAAAAAAAGTTGCAAACTCAAACCTTGCGTTTTCCTGGTGTAGGAGAAATTCAATTGAACCAAGAACGAAAAATACAATTTACCCCCTGGGAGAGAATCAACTTTGATCTAAACTCCTTTGGTTTACACTATTTTGAACGTGAACCGATCCAGGAATCTGTTAATCACATAAAAACCCATTACGATATGGAAGACACAAATAAAGACGAACTAATGTTTACTCCCGAACAAGAGGAGGCTTCAAAAAAATCTCCAGTTCTGCGCTATGCAGCTATTGGTATAATTGGGATCGCTCTCTTGGGCGCTTCCTACTATTTTAGCGACCGTTATGTTACAGAACAGCGTATTGTTGCTCAAGAAAAGGCTCAAAATGAGATCGAAAAGAATGTCCAAGACGCTACTTTTGATCTGGGAAGCCTCTCTTCTATTGATGTCGCTGTTGCCGCAAACCCTTTAGACGAAGAAGTGGTATTGGACCAAGTCTATTTCAGTGTAATTGCAGGCTCTTTTCGTTCTGAAGAAAACGCAGAAAAAAAGGTTGTTGACCTTAAAGCCGAAGGTTACCCTGCCGCACATGCTCAAATAAATCCAGAAGGTCTTTATCGCGTTGCATATGGACGATATACCTCTAAAAAAGAGGCAATTAACATGCTTTATTTTCTAAAGTATACCTTAGAGGAAGAAGCCTGGTATTTGGAAGAACGCTAGACTACATCTGATACACCCAGTCCTTGGGATTCAATGCTTTTACATTGTTAAATATCCCAAATTGTAATTGGGTTTCCCCTGTTTGCTGGTTTGTGAAGACTTCCCCGATGGGTTGTTTTGCAGCTACCTTTTCACCTTTTTTGACATAAAGCTTTGCCAAATTGGTGTAAAGTGTGATAAAGTTACCATGGCGAATGAGCACCGAAGGGTTGCTCCCTTTAATTACGATTACCGACATCACCTCCCCTTCAAAAACCGCACGGACTTGAGCTGAGGCTTCTGTCGCCAAGACCACCCCATTACTTTGAATTGTTGTCGTTTTTACTACAGGATGCTGCTGTCGTCCAAAGCCTTGAATCACCACTCCTTTTTCTAAAGGCCAAGGTAAACGCCCTTTGTTTGCCTGGAAATTTGCCGCGATTAACTTGGCTTCAGGGGTAAGTTGGAAGGTTTTGTTTCCTTTTTTCCCCACAGCTTTATTCGATGCGGCAATGGCCTCGCGTATCAGCCGATTGATTTCACGGTCTATAGCTTTGCGCTGTTTTTGCTTTTTGGCAATCTGTGCAGCAAGAGAACGTTCTTTGCGTTTTAAAGTTTTGATCAGGTTCTGCTGTTGTTTGCGTTCTTTTTCTAACTCCTCTTGTACCGCTCTGTTTTCTTCTACCAAGGCTAGCTTTGTTGCTTTTTCCTGAGTTAAGGTTTTGTTGAGTTCCTGCAGGAGTGTTGTCTTTTCTGCAATAGCAATTCCTTGCTTTCTTCGATAACGAGCATACTGTTTTAAGTATTGAATGCGCTTGTAGGCTTGCAAAAAGTTTTCAGAGGAAAACAGAAACATCAGACGGTTCTGCAGCGATTTACTGGCATACGACTTTTGAATCATTTTTGCATATTCGGCTTTAAGTGATTCCAGTTCTTTTCTTTGATCAGCTATCGTTCTTTCGTTCAGTCTGATTCTCCGCGTCAACAAGTTTGCCTGTTGATTAGTCACCTTAATCAATTTGGATCGAACATTGAGCTTTACTTGTAAGTCTTCTGCCTCAGAAAGAGCATTTTTGCGCGTCTTGGTATTGGAGAAAAGCAGGCTGTTGATTTGCTTAATTTCGTTCTTTAATTGGAGCCGTTGGGCCTCCAATTGTTTTTGTTGTTTTGAGCTTTGTTGTGCAAAACCAGTCCCCAATCCAATCCAAAATAAGAGGAGAAAAAAAGCACTTCTTCTCATTTAAAATTCAATTTTTGAATAGCCTTGGGGGATTTCAAAAGGAAAACTCAACTGATCGGTAAGGTCCGTTCGTGTAAATTCCAGTTCCAACCGCTGTGACTGAGTGCCATCAAAAAGGGTGATCTCAATTAGATTGGGTAATGATTTTCCCTCTGCTCTGAGGTGACGTAAGTATTTTATTGTCAGGTTATACCCGCTTCCAGGAATCATAAAGCGCTGTTCTTTGAGAAGAAAAGTTACAGGATCAAAAAATAAGGTGGGTTTTAAACCTGTTCGTTTTCCTTGTGGAATTAAAATGTAATATTGGGGGTTTGAAATTTGTTTCCATCTTCCTTCACTAGGATCTAGAAAAGGTTTCCCTAAAAAAAGATTTTCGATGTCAGTATAGCCAAAAGAGGTGTTAAATGGCGCATTTATTAAATCAAAATTTCCTTGGAAATACGTTTTTTGAAATTTCTCATAAAAGGAAACCTCGTTCGGGGTGATCAATAGTTTAGCAATGGGAATAAGCATGGTCGCGCTGAGCCACAATTTCTTTTTGCTCTCCATACGGTATTGTACGATGACTTGCTGCTCGCGTTTTCCATTGTCGTAAGTTGCTTTAACCCGAGAGCGTACTTTGTTGACCTTTGGATAAGTGCTTCGGATTTTTGAAGCCAAAGATTCCAAGTTTACATTTTTTACCGGTGTTTTGGTGGGAAGCACGGCAACGGTTTTACAGCCAGTCAATACTATAACTGTCGTTAGGAAGAGTAAAATTATTTTAAAATATGTTTTCATCATTCAAGCTGTGAATAATCGCCTAGACTTACAAAGGTAGGGTTTCCTTTATAACGTACTTGATTTCCAATAATTGCTTTTTGTAAAGTCAGATTTTCCAAATTACTATCGCTTTGGATCAAGCAATTTTGAAGTTGACAGTTGTGAATTTGGGTTCCAGCACCGATGGAAACCCCAGGTCCTATGGTACTGTCGCTGATTTTTACATTTTCTGCTATAAAACAAGGCGGAACAATGGTGCTGTTTGTGATCTCTGCAGAAGGGTCTTGTAATTCCTCCCCCTCTTTTTGTTTGATTTCCAACATCTCTGTGTTGGTTTGGAGCGTCACCTCTGGATTTCCACAATCCATCCAAGTGTCCACAGCTCCTGGTTTAAAAATCGCTCCTTGCTCCATCATCGCTAAAATCCCGTGATTAATTTGATATTCTTCTCCAGCCTGAAGGTCTTGCGCTACTACTTTTTTAAGTGCTTGTTTCAAAAATTGAATTTCCTTGAAATAGTAAATCCCAACCACCGCTAAATCAGAAACAAAATCGGTTGGTTTTTCTACCAAACCCACAATCTGGTTTTCTGCATTGAGTGCTACCACCCCAAAAGCTTCAGGGGCAATAACTTTTTTTACCCAAATCACAGCATCAGCATCTGGGTCTAAAGTTAGTTTTGCACGGATCAGCGTGTCGGCATAAGCCACAACCGTAGGTCCTTCTAATAAAGGTTCCGCACACATAATGGCATGGCCCGTTCCCAAGGGTTGGTCCTGTCTAAAAATATGGGGTTTTGCACCGAGTTCTTCGGCGAGTTGCTGTAAAGAAGTTACAACCTCCTCTCCAAAAAAAGCTGGATCTCCGATGACAAAACTAATATCTGTGATAGGCTCTTCTACCACTTTGGCAATTTCATGCACCAACTGATGTACAATAGGCGCTCCGGCAACGCAAATCAGCGGTTTAGGAGTTGTCAAACTGTGGGGCCTTAAACGAGAACCTCTCCCCGCCATGGGTACAATGATTTTCATGCCTTATTTTTTTCCGGTACTACCAAACCCTCCCGAGCCGCGTTCTGTAGATGAAAGTTCTTCTGTTACCTTCCAGTGTATTTGTTCGTACTTGGCGACCACCAGTTGAGCAATCCGTTCTCCTGGATGAATAGTAAACGCTTCGTTGGAAAGGTTGACCAAAATAACCCCTACCTCCCCACGATAATCTGCATCGATGGTGCCAGGTGCATTTAAAACCGAAATGCCGTGCTTGGCAGCCAGTCCACTCCGAGGACGGACTTGGGCTTCAAAACCTTCAGGCAAGGCTATTTTTAAACCTGTACCAATAATTTTTCGTTCTAAGGGGTGTAACTCTAGAGGGGCCTCCAAAACAGCTCTTAAGTCAACTCCAGCGGAAGCACTTGTTGCATAAGAAGGGAGGTCGTAAGGGCTTTCATTCTGTACAAAAACTTTAATCATTTTAGATAATTTGTAAGAATTACAATTTACAAAATCAGCCTTCTTAATTTGGTGAATTAAAAAGTTTCTTTCCCCTTTTTGTTAACTAATCTTCGTCTTTAGGAAACCGTTTTTTAAGTTCTTTTTCAGTCTCCAAAAGCATCGGAATGGGTGCTAAAACTACTAACGCAATCGCAAGCCAAGTCCCAATCATTCTGTCAATCTCTACTACACTCACCAACAAACCCAAAACAACTATATAAAGGCCTAAACGTTGCATTTTTTTAGCTGCGTAGGTTTGAGCAAATTTCCAAACCGTTAGGTTGCGCATGGATCTTTTGGTTCGATACCCATAAAAGTGATTGATCCGTTTTGGCGGATAGTAGTAGTGAATGAGTCCCGCTATAAAAAAAAGGAATCCGGTTAGGACAAGGATCAACGAAAGTGGACTGAGTCGCAGTAATTCCATTTTTAAAAATAATACTATTCTTTTTGCTCTACAAACAAAGCTCGGTACCCCATTTTAGCGGCTTCAAGTTGATTTTGCTCCGTGGTCTCTTTGATAAATAAGTAAGAAGGAGCCATGATTTCTTTAACGGTTTCAATTTGAATTTGAATGATGTGTAGCACCTTAAATTTTCCTTGAATCAACGTTTTAAAAAGTGTTTCCTTTTGCTCAAACTTTTTGTTCTTTGGATCAATTACCACGGATTTGCCTTTGCATTGCAGCCCTTTTTTTGTCCAAATATTTACGCCGCTTTAACAGACTTGTGGGTTGGCTTGTATGTTTTTTACACTTTGCGGAGAGGCAATATTGGCAATGAGGAGTTGTTTTTCTCGTTCAAAAATAAAAAGTTCTTTGGGGGAGACATTTGGTACTCCTTTTTCTGAGACCGTGGCTAACCAACACAAGACAAATTGATCGAAGTAATGTTGAGGTTTCAGCATTGATTTGGGATAAAACGTTGGGCTTGAACCTGGGGGAAATTACATTAGTTTTCTGAAGAATTAAAATTTCAGATCTATAATTTTATTTTCCTACTCATCCTCCACTAAGGCATTATTTTTTTCCGTTTCTTTTTTTACAGACTAAAAGATCCTATTCCTTTTTATTGTTTCAAATACTACTAATTTTCTTGTAAGAAAATTCCTAAGCGTTCCGTTAATTTTTACCTATTTTTAAGTCAAGCATTAAAATAAGAAATGTGAATTCCTTCAACCTTAAAGGCTGATGTGTTTCTTTTAAAACTCTGATATCACATGCGAATTCTAATTGTTCCCGATTCTTTTAAAGAAAGCTTGAGTGCTACAGAGGTGTCGTTTTCTATTAAAGAAGGAGTCGTATCGATACTTCCTGAGGCTAAAGTTGAAGAGCTCCCTTTTTCGGATGGGGGTGAAGGTGCCTTAGAGGTCTTGAATAAACACACCGAGGGGATCTTGGTCACTTGCCCAACTGAAAATGCCTTAGGGGAAGCTATAGAGGCATCCTATTTTTTGTTCGGAAAAAAGAAAAAAGCCTGGATTGAACTCTCTCAAGCTTCTGGATTAGCCCAAATTCCCCCAAACAAACGCAATGTTTTAAAAGCGACCACCTATGGAACCGGACTATTAATCAAAGATGCGCTTACCAAAGGTTGTACAGAAATTATCCTGGGTGTTGGAGGGAGTGCAACCAATGACGGTGGAGCGGGAATTTATGAAGCTTTGGGGGGCTATTTCTTGGACGAGAAAGACAGGCCAATTGAACGCGGAGGAGCAGCACTGTGTTCACTAAAGTCCCTCATCCCACCTCAAATTTCTGAAAAAATTAACTGGAAGGTTGCCTGTGATGTCAATAACCCCCTATTGGGAAATACGGGTGCCGCCACAGTTTATGCCCCACAAAAAGGTGCAACTAAAGAAGACGTTAAACTTTTGGAAGAGAGTATGAGTCAGCTTGCGAAAGTACTCAAACAGCATTTCAACCGATCCTTAACCACCCTGAAAGGGGGAGGCGCTGCAGGTGGAACCGCCGCGGGGATGTTCGGATTTTTTAATGCCAATTTACTTTCTGGATTTTCACTTTTATCTGAACAGATCAGTCTTGAAAATAAAATTAAATCTGCAGATTTGGTTATCACCGCTGAAGGGAAAATAGACGCGCAATCAACTCAAGGGAAACTCACAGGCAGTGTGGCTCAGCTTTGTAAAAAATATGAGATTCCTCTCATTGGTTTGGGAGGGACTGTGGAACAACCCTATGAGATCTTATACGCCTCAGGGTTTACAGGGGTTTTTGCGATTCAAAACGGCCCTCGGTCAGTAGAAAATTCTATGGAAAACGCAGCTTCACTTCTCACCGATGCCACAAGTCGGGTCCTCCAGTTTTATACCCAGAGTAAAAAATGAACTCTACTTTCTCTTCAAGTCCATCACAACGATTCCTTGCTAAAAGAACGTCACAATACATTTGTAAAAAGCAACTTGAGTTAGCCCTCGCTATAACTAGTTGTACTGTGTTTAGATTAACCACACCCTTCTCCTTCACTACAATCTTCTATTTTTTCCCAGCCTTCATTTTCTCCAGGAGTCTCATTAGGATTGATATACCATTTATTCTTCCAAATTTGACAGTTGAAAACTACTTCCGTACCAGGGTTGGGATATTGATTACCCGCGGAATAAACAGGTCTTTCACAAAGTGAGACCGAACCGCCAACTCCTGCCACACAGCCTTCTGCCCCTCCTTCATAAGGCTCAAATTCAATATCATTTGCAAGTAAAACAACTTCTGATTCCGAAGTTCCGTTTAATGCTCCATAAAAGGAGCTTTAACTTTTTATTTATATCCTGACACTACCCATTCAACGCTTCTGCTCCCCCAACAATTTCAAGAATTTCGTTGGTAATCGCAGCCTGACGTGCTTTGTTATAAGTCAATTTGAGTTGATCTCTCAATTCTGTGGCATTATCTGTGGCTTTGTGCATTGCGGTCATTCGAGCTCCATGCTCACTGGCAAAGGAATCGCGTAAGGCTTTAAAAAATTGCATCTTTAACGACTTGGGTAACAATTCATTTACAATCTCTTCCTGACTCGGTTCAAAAATATAATCTGCACTGGAGGCAGTTTCTGTTTCTGAAACATTTACTATAGGTAGAAACGGTTCCGTTTGAACGATTTGAGTTGCCGCATTTTTGAATCGATTGTAAACCAATACAACCTCATCATACGCTTTCTCTTCAAACTGATCCATCACCTGTTGAGCAACTTCACTAACCTTACTGTAGGTCAATTCGTCAAAGAGTGCGTCGTGACTGGAAACAACTTGATTTGTTTTGGCTAAAATTTCAGATCCTTTCTTCCCCACAGTAAGTAGAGATACCTTTTGATTGGCATAGTTTTCCGTCATGAGTTGACGGGTCTTTTTAATAATATTGGCATTGAATGCGCCACATAGTCCTCTATTTGAAGTGATGGCTACAATCAAAACGGCTTTCTTTTCCCGTACTTCCGTGTACGGGTTTTGAGCATCTCCTTCCAAAGCACCGCTAAGGTTTTGGATCAGCTCGGTCAAGGTCGAAGCATACGGACGCATGGCGGTGATGGCGTCCTGGGCCTTTTTAAGCTTTGCGGCAGACACCATTTTCATGGCGCTTGTGATTTGCATTGTCGAAGAGACCGATGTAATTCTATTCCGTATTTCCTTGAGGTTTGCCATGTTTTATTCGAATTGCGCTGCGGTTTCTTTTGCTACTGCGTTTAGTGTGTCTATAACCGCATCTGTCAATTTCCCTGCCTTGAGTTCAGCAAGTGTCTTTTTGTGTTTTTTGCGCAAGGTTTCGAGGTACGACTGTTCAAAAGCCTTTACGCTTTCTACTGGTAAAGAGCGCAAAAGGTTTTTTGAACCTGCATAAATGATGGCGACCTGCTCCTCCACAGTAAAGGGATCGTTTTGCGCTTGTTTTAAAATTTCCACATTGCGTTTTCCTTTTTCGATTACATTGAGGGTGGCTGCATCAAGATCCGAACCAAATTTGGCAAAGGCTTCCAATTCGCGAAACTGCGCTTGATCCAGTTTTAAGGTTCCTGCTACTTTTTTCATGGACTTGATCTGTGCTGAACCTCCTACTCGCGAAACGGAAATTCCCACATTGATCGCCGGACGTACCCCAGAGTTAAAAAGATCTGACTCTAAAAAGATCTGTCCGTCTGTAATGGAGATGACATTCGTAGGTATATAAGCCGATACATCTCCTGCTTGAGTTTCGATAATAGGCAGTGCCGTTAAGGAACCTCCTCCTTTTACTTTGTCTTTTAACGAGTCTGGGAGGTCGTTCATTTCTTTGGCGATACTGTCATCCCCTATTACTTTTGCTGCACGCTCTAGCAAACGGGAGTGAAGGTAAAAGACGTCTCCTGGGTAGGCCTCTCGTCCTGGAGGACGACGCAGTAATAGGGATACCTCACGATAGGCTACCGCTTGTTTGGACAAGTCGTCATAAATAATCAAAGCCGGACGCCCCGTATCTCTAAAATATTCTCCAATTGCTGCTCCAGCAAAAGGTGCATAAACTTGCATGGGTGCTGGATCAGAAGCGTTGGCAGCTACTATGGTAGTGTAGGCCATAGCCCCACGGTCTTCTAATGTTTTTGCTATTCCGGCTACTGTAGAGGCTTTTTGTCCGATGGCTACATAGACACAATATACAGGCTCTCCAGCATCGTAAAATTCTTTTTGATTTAATATTGTATCAATACAAACTGTTGTTTTCCCCGTTTGACGATCTCCGATGACCAGCTCGCGTTGTCCACGACCTACTGGGATCATTGCATCGATAGATTTAATTCCCGTTTGAAGAGGTTCGTTTACCGGTTGACGGAAAACCACACCTGGGGCTTTTCGCTCCAAAGGCATCTCGTTTAAGTCGCCTTCAATTGCTCCTTTCCCGTCAATAGGTTGTCCAAGTGTGTTCACCACACGACCTACCACACCTTCACCTACATTGATGGAAGCAATACGCTGCGTTCTTTTTACGGTATCCCCTTCTTTTACTCCTTTAGAGGGGCCCAGTAATACCACACCCACATGATCTTCCTCTAGATTTAAAACCATTCCCTCTAGTCCTTCTTCAAAAGAGACTAATTCTCCGTATTGGGCATTGGATAGGCCGAAGACTCGGGCAATTCCATCTCCTACTTCAAGGACGGTTCCTACTTCGTCCATTGCGGAAGCGGAATTGAAGCCTTCCAATTGCTTTTTTAGTATTGCTGATACTTCAGCGGGGTTTACATCTGCCATGATCGATATCTTTAGATCGTATTCTTTTTAGTTACTAATGTTTTGATTGCTTTGAGCTGATGCGCAACACTTGCATCATACTGCATATCGCCAATCTTTAAAATAAATCCTCCCAAAAGGCTTGGATCTACTTTGTTTTCAATTTGAATCTTTTGATTGGAAACAGATTTGGCCTTTTCCAATACTCTTTTTTCAAGCTCTGGAGAAAGGGGCGCTGCAGACGTGACTACGGCGGTTTGCTCCCCTTGCGCTTTCGCGAAGAGGCTAAGGTATTGCACACACGTAGCGGGCAATAACGACAAACGGTTGTTCTCTCCCAAAAGGGAAAATAACTTAGTGGTCGACTCACACGCATTTGGGAGCAGGGCTGTGACTACCGCATGCTTTTTCTCAACGGGCAGAAGGGGATTGTCTAAAGCGCTTTTCAATGTCACATTTTCGTTTAACAAAGTCCCTAACTGCCGCATGTCCTTGGCCACAATCTCTGCTGCCTTATTGTCTTGGGCAAAAGATAACGTTGCTTTGGCATAACGAAGTGCTGCGCGTGTTCTTTTCATCTATTTTAAATCCGTGTCTTCCAACAGTTGATTGACCAACTGCATTTGTTTTTCTTTACTCTCCAATTCATTCTGGAGAACCTTTTCTGCAATATCTAAAGCGATGGTTCCGACTTGTTGTTTCAACTCGTTTACCGCAGCCCTTTTTTCATTTTGGATCGCTTCTTGAGCTTGAGTCAAAATCTTTTGTGCTTCTTCTTGCGCTTCTGCCTTTGCCTCATTTATCATATCGGCTTTGGCTTCGCGTGCTTCTTTAAGCAAGGCTTCTTTTTCGGCTCGAGCCTCTTTTAAGATACGTTGGTTGTCCGACTGAAGACTCTGCATTTCTGCACGCGCTTCTTCAGCAGCAGCTAAAGCATCCTTGATTGAAGTTTCCCGTTCATTGACCGAGTCTAGTATGGGTTTCCATGCAAATTTTTTCAGTAGAAATAACAGGCCTACAAAAATTGCCGTTTGCCATACAAACAAGCCTAATGAAAATTCACTAATTAATTTTTCCATCGTTTAAAACCTTAGGTTAATACAGCCTTAAAGGCCCTTAGATTACACTGCAAATAAAGCAGCAAATCCAATTCCCTCTACAAGAGCTGCAGCAATTAACATCGCTGTTTGAATTTTACCGTACGCATCGGGTTGACGACCGATCGCCTCCATTGCAGAACCACCGATTCTACCGATACCCATACCTACACCGATTACTACTAAACCGGCACCTACCATTACTGGAATTTCCATATTCTAAAATTTAAATTAAACATTCTCTTTTTTGACACAACTAGGGTGTTTAAGGTTAATGATGCTCGTGTTCTTCTGCGGCAAAACCGAAATAAAGCGCAGAAAGCATCGTGAAAATATACGCTTGTAACAACGCAACTAACAATTCTATAATTGAGATGGCAAAGGCCAGTCCAAAGGACAAGGGACTCCCCAACCAACTTTTAAAAATAAACATCAACCCAATCAAACTCATCAATACGATATGTCCTGCCTGCATATTGGCATACAAACGAATCAAAAGTGAAAAGGGCTTGATAAAAATTCCCAAAACTTCGATGGGAATTAAAATAATGTACAACGGTATTTTGGCATACCACTTCATAGACCCGCCTAGGGGATCAAAAATATGAAGCCAGTAATCTTTTGTTCCCGTAAGGTTTGTAATCAAAAAGGTTAATAAAGCCAACCCAAAAGTAACCGCAATATTTCCTGTAACATTTACACCCAACGGGGTAAGCCCCAAAAGATTTAAAAACCAAATGAAAAAGAAAATAGTCAGCAAGAAGTTCATGTATTTTCCGTATTTCTTTTCCCCGATGTTAGGCCGAGCTATATCGTCTCGGATGTACAAAACAATTGGTTCAAAAAAACGTCCGATCCCTGCTGGCACCCCACCTGTTTTGGTATAGGACTTGGCAAGGCTCGTAAAAAGGTAAAACATCAATACAGCAATCAAAAACATACTCGCCACTCCCTTAGTAATGGAAAGATCTATAGGAGCTACATTTGTGGCGTGTTGCGATTCGTCGTAGTTAATAGTTCCTGCGGCGTCCGTTTTGTAAATTTTCCCATGATCCAGTTTGTAATAATTCGACCCTACCTGTGCAACCTCTTCTCCATGGTGGAGCTTGGAAGAAGAAAAAATTTGAAGCCCGTTATCCAAAAGTATTACGGGAAGTGGGATTCCGATGTAAACGTGTTCGCCAGAAGCATCGGTATAAGAAAACAGACTAAAATCATAGGCGTCTTCTAAGTGATGCGAGATGTATTCTTTAATTTCTGTCTTTAAATCTTCGGAAGATTTGCTGTCTTTCGCTTGTAGAAAAAAGGGTGTCAAAAACAACGCAAAGAGCAATACTAAATTGGCGTTGGTTTTGATTTGCATAGACAGCATAAAACATTGGTTTAAATCGTGTTTTTAGCGCTGCAAATGTAAGGCTTTCGCAGAAATAAAGAAACTTTTAAATGTTTTTTTAAACTTCTTTTTTGATTGATTCTATGTCTCGAGATCGCCCTTTAGATAACATCTTTCACAAAACCCTTTTGATTTAATTGAATCGCCTTGCTAAAAAAATAATTTCTGCGAGTAAGCCCAAGGCATAGGGAACAAAAAACATGAAAAACTCGTTCCGTGTCACGGTCCCATCCAATTGGAATTGGGGATGAAAAAAGAGAAAATAAACAATCAACTTTAATGCAACCGTAATCAAATACAGGTTTGCCAAGTTGTTGTTGTTTTTCCGCATTCCAATACCCAAAAGAAGTAAAGCTGCTATTGCCAAAACGGCGTTGATGGTATAACTTTGAATAAGAAAAGTCTGAGCCTGAGGGAACACTTGAAGATGAATGCTAAAAACAAGTCCTAGGGTGACAAAAAAAATGAAGGTGTAGGTTAAATTTTTTCTCATTATTAATTCCAAAAGCGTTTGCTTTGTTTGTAAATGGTCCAAAGAATCACGACCAGGCCCAAACTGCTAAAAAGCAGTCCAAACTGGTTTTCTGAGGATTGAAATTTTTGGTCTAAATATTGCCCTAAACGGATGCTTGCCCACATGATTAGGGCGATTTGAAAAGCGAGACTAGAGAATATTAGCCACTGGTTCGGCTTCCTCCTCTTTTTCATTGACTTTTTTTAGCTTTTTAACGCCGTCTTCGGCAGAATGCATGGAACAATTTGCATTAAAGGTTGCACCCGACTCTACAATTAATTTTTGAATGCGAACTTTCCCTTTTAGATTAGAACCCGTTTTTAAATTCAGTGTCCCTGAAACCGTGAGTTCCCCATCAAATGTTCCTTCGACATCGGCGTTACCGCACAATACTGTTCCCTTTACCTTTGCGTCTTTTCCAAAAATCACTTTGCCTGTGGTGACTACTTCTCCTTCCACAGTTCCATCAATTCGGATGTCTGTTTTTGAATGGATCGCCCCTTTGAAAATTGTGTTTTTTTCAATTTTACTATACTGTCCGTTATTGTCTGTTCCTCTCATTTAATTGTGTTTATCCACGTTTTGTTTTTCATGTACTCACGATATTGGGAAGCCAAAGTTACAAAATTATCATTTTGCACAGTAGTACTGTTGTAGCGTTCCTGTTGTATCTTCCAATTTTCGATCTCTTTGGGGTCGCGAATACCGTGAACCACTACAAAAACAAACTCTTTATTGTAGGCATCCAAACTCACACTCCAAAATCTATTGTACGTTTTAACTTCTGTTCCTAGTACGGTTAAAAATTTCTGTGCGTTTTCCTTTTCAGTTATGGGAAAAGGAAACACCCATTTGTAATTTTTATATATAACTCCGGTTTCTTCCAAATCATTGAGCGCTTCTATCTCTGCCAAAAGAGCTTTTGCTTGTATCCCTTCTTCAACGGCACTAAAATTTGTCGCCACTTCATTCAATGATGCTTTCCAAGCTGCAACTCCATTTAACCGTCCTAGGGTGTGGGCTTTAAGCAAATTAATTTTAGGTTCAATAGGGCTTCCACTTGCCAGAACGGTCAGCTCCTCTAGGGATTCTAAGGTTTCTAAAAGTTGTTGGTTTTCGAATAAGTCCAGTGCTTTGGCATATAAGGTTTCAGGTGTAATCATTCCTGAGGTATCGTAATTTTCAGGATCTGACAACAACCGTGCAAAGGGCGTCTCCGGATAATTTGTAATCAATTGTTGTTTGTACGTATTCGCATTTGTGGATTCCTCTTGCTCTTCCATTCGGTAAAGGTGGTAGAGCGCTTGCACAGCGATCTCATCTGTCGGGTCTAAGGACAATACTTTTTGCAGGCGTTGTTGCGCCAAAGGAAAGTCATTAAACTTTTCTTTATAAATCATTCCCAACTGTAAATACGCTTTTTGGTTGAGCAGGATCAGGCTGTCTTTCTCCCTCTCTGTTTTGGGCAATTCCGCAATAAAACTTTCTGGAGTTTCTTGAATAATTGATGCCGTACCCTCTTTCAAAAGTTCGCCATTTTCTTCTTCGAGGCTTAGATTTATAATCGCACTGGCACTTCTCCAATTGTCCACATTGGGACGGTTTCCCCAATTGGCCAAATAGGTTTGTTTCCCTTGAAGAAGTTGGTTCGGGTTGTAAAAATAAAAAGCGGTTTTTGTACGGTTTAAAAATTGAAATCTTTTTTCGGCATTATCTTCTTGGAGTTGCAAGATTTCTTTTTGTTGCTTTTCTTCAATATAGTTTTCAAAATAGACCAACTGTTCCGCTTGTGTCAAAGACATAAGCCCTAAAAGGCTATCCGTATCCCGAACGGTTTTTTCATACGCGATGACCTCTTCCAAATTGTCTCGTTTTCTTTTTAATTTTTTATAGGCTGTCATTTTTTCGTCAAAAAGAGGCAGTAATTTATCTAAGAAGCTTCCAGATTTCAGATAGGCCCCTTTTGCAAAATGATAGTCGGCGAGATCTTGAAAATTTTCGATCTCCGTGTACGAATCCAAAAAAGTCGATGTCATAGACTTGTTAAAATAATCTAGCGCAAGGCTGTCTTGATTTTGTTGTAAATAGAGCTTTGCAATCGCTCGATTTAATACGTGTTCAAATGGCTGATTTTCATAGTTCTTCAATAGTTTTTGCATCGCTCCGACACGTTCTTCAAAACCCATTTCCTCCTCTTCCATTCGGGTTTTGATTTCCGCTTGAATTAAAAATTTTCTGGGTGCTTTCCTTTTTAATGCCAGAATCTCCGAATAGGCCCATTGCGCAGAATCTCTTTTGTCAAAGCTTTCAAAAAGTTGTCCTGTAATGAATAAATACCGTGCCTTATTTACCCTTTTAGGTTCTTTCAAAGCGGCTCTTTTGATATAAAAAGATGCGGAATCCAATTGCTTTAAATTTATATAGGCATCGGCAAGAGTGGCATTGGCCTGAGGATAAAATCGATTGTTTGGAACTAAGGATCGTGCAAGAGGCGTCAAATTGTCAATAGCAAGCTCTACATTCCGCAAACGGATGTTTGTTTTTTCTCTCCATATTTTTCCCTCTACATAATTGGACGGATTTGCCCCGCTCTCTAAAAGATAATTAAAAGCTTCCAAGGCTGGGGAAAAACGACGGTCAAAATAGCGGGCTTTTCCCAAAAGGAGATAGGCCTCATCCATTTGACTATTGTACTGGATTTCATTGATGTTCATGGAATGCTTCTGAATACTTTTTACCGCTTTTTCTTCGGCGCGATCAAAGCCGGGAACAATCGTCGTATCATCGATGTTTTCCCCACGTAAATTAATCGGTTCTACAGGAAGTAGTTCATAAAAATTGTCTTCAAACGCTTCTTCTAAAATGGCTTCTCCTACAGTAAAGGCTTCTTTTCCATTAAACAATACGTTGTATTTGGTTGTCAAAGCGTGATAGCCTTGATTCAATACTCCCTTTTTTGTTGTACTACAAGACAGCAAAGAAAAAAAGAACAATGTAGTAAACAAAAAAGTGTAAGGCCTTAAAAACATCGGTGTAAGCTTGCTAGATAATAACTGAAAAAGAGGGCTTTTAGTATATTTCTTTATTCTTTAAAACTAAAATACGATTCCAGTTCTTTCAAGGTAGAGGGCGTTGTCTTGATGTCTTTCAATATTTTCCCTTTTTCTAATAAGACGATTCGGTCACAAACTTCGGTGACATGGGTCAAATCGTGGCTTGAAATCAAAAAGGTAATTGTGCTTTTTTTTGCAATGTCTTCGATTAATTTTTTTAACCCGATTTGGGAACTGGGGTCTAGGTTTGCAAAGGGTTCGTCTAAAATTACCAGATCTGGGGAGCCAATCAAGCTTCCAACGATTCCTGCCTTTTTTTGGTTCCCTTTTGAGAGGTCTCGAAGGTATTTCTTTTTCCCTAGAATTTCTCCGTTAAAAAACGATTCGAAACCCAACACCCACTCGTCAATTTCTTTAGTGCTTAACCCTCGGAGGCTCCCCAAAAAATAATAGTACTCTTCGACCGTTAAATAACCGATCAAATAACTCTCGTCGATAAATGCCGCCGTAAACGGTTTCCAGTCTTCACTGGATTGGACGTCTATATCATTGATCGCAATACGGCCGCTACTGCTTTCAATTAAATCTAAGAGCAAACTAAAAAAGGTTGTTTTGCCTGCTCCATTATTTCCAACCAACCCGAAACGTTGGCCTTTTGGAATGCTTAACTCCGGGAGCTCTAGAACAAGAGTTCCCCCATAGGTTTTTGATAAATTAGTAACCGTTATCATAATTATGTTTTTTGAAATGAAGACAGGGTTTGATGTTTTCTTTTTTGATATGTCTTTTCGATTCTGCTCAATAAAAACCCGTTGAACAGCAATCCCAAAAGTCCGGTTAGGCACAGTCCGATAATCCCTGCCGTAAATCCAAAAAACTGAAAGGGGACATAAAACACCAAGACCGGCAAGACAATCTTGGGAAGGGTAAAGAGCAATTGGGAGAAGCTGAAGTTTTGCGTATTTTCAAAGGCTTTGGCTTTGACATTTAGTTTTACTGGTGTAGCGTTAAACGCTCCAGAATACAACGTGATAAAACTACCCATCCCAAAATTAAAAATGGCAGTCGCTAAAATGATCGTCATGATTTTTATACCGAAATACAGATAGGGCAGGGATAAAATAAGGGAGAGGACTACAGAAAACATCATCAGATACAGTTTGGACTTTAAGTAGTTTCTGTAGGGAATGTTTTGACACATCAAAAAACTAAAGTACTCACTATCCCAGGCCGGGACCAATTGTCCAAAGGTGAGCATAAAGCCCCCTGTTGTAAAAATCCCTGCAAAGATCAGCATCACGTAGGATTCCATATAGACCTCTTGAGTAAAAAAGATGATTCCATAAAAAAGAAACAAAAAGCCCATAAAAACTACTTGACGAGCACGAACATTTCTCAAAATCAATCGGATGTCATTTTTTATAAAAACACCCAGGCTCCCGACTCGGTCAAAAACGGTTAATCCAGATCCTACGATACGCTCTTTCTTTCCGCTAAAGCCTTTGTCGAGATACAGTTGCTTTTTTAAAAAAACGTATTGTACCCCTATCGTTAGAATAAATAACAAAAAGGGGGCTGCAACTGCTTCAGGATTTAGGAAGAGAAAATCATATCCTTTTTCAAAAAAAGACAGCAACGGAACGCCCAGTACATTTTGAAAAACCGATCCCAGCAGTAGAAGCAGAAAAAGACCCACTGCCACAACGCGACTTTTATTGATGAAAAAAACCAAAAAATTATTGATCCCCGCAAAAAAGAGGACTCCCAAAAGCCAGATCCACAAGGTATAAGTTGTCGTTTCATTCAAGGTATAAACAATACAAAAAGGGAGTAAAATGACCAGTGGAATCCAATTGAAAAACGAACCCAAGGACCGCAGCATGACCCCTTGGACAATTTTATTTTTAGAGATGGGTTGGATCAACAGCGGTTTGATATTCGTTATAGGAAGGTTTTGGACAAAATAACGGATCAAAAGGTCAATCCCGAAATAGTAAATTAAAAATTGATTGATTAAAAAAACTGGATTTTGTTCTGGTGCACTTTTTTGAGCAATAAAATAAATTCCTACTCCCAGGAATAAAAAGGCAGCTAGAAAGTACAATACTACAAAACTAATCAAGATGCGAATGGCGAGTTTTAGTTCCCATTGGGGAGCCCTGAAAAATTTTTTTTTAGAAAGCTTTATGCTGTCGATAACAGCATATGAGGCCATGAATTTGTTTTTCAACAATTGATTTATCAATGATAATCATTTTCCTAAATTTACCAAAAAAATAGCTATGTCTGAATTTCACGCATTGCAAATTGCTGCAATAGATCGGTTGACTTCAGAAGCCGTTGTTCTGAGTATCGCGGTCCCTGAAGCCTTAGTGCCAAAATACCAATTCCGCCCGGGGCAATATGTGTCCTTAGAACTCCCTATAGAGGGTACAACTGTACGTCGTTCCTATTCCATTTGTTCTGCGCCACATGAAGGAATTCTTCAGGTGGGCGTTAAAGAGGTTCCAAAAGGGGTGTTTTCTACCTACATCAATCAGAAACTTAAAGTCGGTGATCCCATACAGGTTGGCCTTCCTGAAGGCCGCTTTATTTATGAAGCGGAGCGAGACCAAGCGCCGATCATGGCAGTAGCCGCGGGAAGTGGAATTACCCCGATTTTTTCTATTTTAAAATCGGTTTTGCATCAAAATTCTTCTCTTCATTTTACTTTAGTTTATGGAAATAAAACCCTAGATCAAACACTTTTTTACAAGGAATTACGTTCGCTTGAAGAAGCCTATCCAGAGCAATTTAAAGTTCACTGGATCTTTAGCCAAGCAAATGTAGAAGGTGCTCAATTTGGAAGAGTTGACACCGCCTTTTTAAACTATGCTTTAAATCAAGCTGCTGTAAGTCCTGAACGTTTTTACCTCTGTGGCCCCGAGGCGATGATTCGTCTTTCGGAGCAGCATTTGATTGAAAAAAACGTTCCCAAAGAAAACATTCTTTTCGAACTTTTTACAGCCAGTAGCCAATCTACTGAAGTCTCAGATGGAGTAGGAAAAGGCACCTTAAAGATCACCTGTGATGAGGTCGTTCATACTGTAGAATTGATTCCTGAAAAAACCTTACTCGATATCGCACTACAAGCAAAACTTGACGTGCCCTATTCATGTAAAGGGGGCGTTTGTAGCAGTTGCATTGGTAAAATAACAGAAGGAAAGGCCCAAATGCAAACCAATCAGATTCTGACGGATGAGGAAATTGAAGAAGGGTTAGTCCTAACCTGTCAAGCCATTGCACAGTCAGAGCGTGTCTGTGTAGACTACGATGACGTATAAACGGTTTTTAGGTCAGAAAATATAGGCTGAATACTTTTAAAAGGATCAGGGTCAAAATGAAAATAGTTATTGCCCAATTGGATATTTCTTTTAAAAATATTCCTGTCAAATGAGCTAAAGGAAAAAATAGCATTTCCCAAGGATTTAGGTTTGACGTTCCACCAGTAAAAGAAATATAAAGCCCCAAAATAAACCACGTTATGAGGAAAAAATGAGCTGCAGGATTTGATGTAACTCCCTTTCTTACTTCATTCTTTAAAGGGAAAAGAGTGGCGATAAGTCCCAAAAGAATCAATAGTATTTCTTCCTTACCCAGGTTTTTAATTCCAATGAAATTCCCCGTATTTGTGCTTTGAAAAAAATACTCGCTCTCGAAAAAATGAAAGAAGGTTCCTACGCAGATAAATGTTATCACTATGGGTAAAATAAGAGCGAGAAGGTGTTTTGAATTCTGAAAACGCTTGTCTAGAAAAAAGAGCGCAGGGCTAATAAAAAAACAAAAAAACAACGGTTCAAAAACAACTAGTCCAGAGAGAATTAAGGACAAATTAAAGATAGACTTTACGGTGTTTTCTGTTTGAAGAGTCAGGCTTAAATAATGTAAAACAATCCCTAAAAAAAAGAGTGTCAGAAGACCTGGAACTCCGACGTTTCCTTGGGGAAGATAAAACAAGACAAGTACAAAACTCAAGCTGTGTAATGGAACAATTTTCAGATGACGATAGCGGCCTTCTAACCACATCAAGTTCCCTAATACCAAAACTAAAAGTGCTGTTTTCAACGCAGAATCAGTCAAAAATCCAACAGTGTTATGAGATCGTAAAGCAGCGCCCTTGTGATAAAAGACAAACAACAAAAAAATCAAAAACGCTCCTAATGAAAGGGAAATGATTTTTGTTTTTCGAAAAAGGTTGGCTAACATGTTGGTTTCCCTTAAATTTGCAAGGTAAGTAAACTCCTATTTATGAAAAACTTTTTTGAAGGAATCGCGTGGTTGTTTGAAGAAATCTTATTTCTTCCCTATAGTATTTTAAGAGAACTCGAACAGACGAGTTGGACCTTGGCCAATTCCGTGAACTGGCTTTTTTTGATCGTTGGTTTTTCCGCATTGATTTACTGGGTACTTCAGCTGAATCTTTTTGACAAAAATGGAGAAGAAGACAAAGATCCTTCTGCCCACTCCTTTTTATAAATCAAACCCGATGTCTTTTCGGTAATGAATGCCTTCGAAATCTATTTTTGAAAGTGTTTTATAAGACTTTTGAACGGCCTGCTGATGGTCTTCCCCTAAAGAAGTTACTGCCAAAACACGTCCCCCTGATGTGTGAATTGCTCCTTCTACAAGCTGAGTTCCTGCCTGAAAAATCATTTTGTCCTTCTCTATCCCGAGAATCACTTTTCCTTTTTCATACGCCTCTGGATACCCTTTCGATACAGCCATCACTGTAGCTGCCGTTTCTGGTGTTACTTCCAATTCTACTTCGTGCAAACGCTTTTCCTGCACTGCTTTAAAAATTGTTACTAAATCGTTTTTAACCCGTGGAATAACCACTTCGGTTTCTGGGTCGCCCATACGGACATTGTACTCGATAACTTTAGGTTCTCCTGCTACTTTGATCAGACCTATAAAAATAAACCCCTGATAAGGAATACTGTCTTTTTGAAGACCTTCGATCGTGGGTCGGACAATTTGGTTTTCAATTTTTTCTTTGAACAAATCGTCCACAAAAGGTACCGGTGAAATGGCGCCCATGCCTCCCGTGTTGAGCCCTGTATCTCCCTCGCCGATACGCTTGTAATCTTTTGCCATAGGAAGAGTGATGTAGTTTTTCCCATCGGTCAAAACAAAACAGGAAAGTTCTATCCCGCTTAAAAATTCTTCAATAACCACCTTGCTTGATGCCTTCCCAAATTTACTTTCCAAAAGCATGTGTCGCAGTTCTTTTTTTGCTTCTTCGAGCTCGTCCAAAATAAGTACCCCTTTTCCTGCTGCAAGTCCATCTGCTTTTAAAACATAGGGCGGCTGGCTTTGTTCTAAATACGCTTCGCCTTCTCTAACCGTTTCGGCAGTAAATTCAGCATAGGCAGCCGTAGGAATGTCATGTCGATTCATAAATGCCTTGGCAAAAGCCTTACTTCCCTCTAGAGTGGCTGCTTCTTTTTGTGGTCCAATGATACCCACATCTGCCAATAAAGGGTCCTGTAAAAAGAAGTCATGTATGCCCAAAACTAAAGGGTCTTCAGGCCCTACAACCACCAGGTCGATTTGGTGTTCTAGGACAGCGGCTTTAAGGCCTTCAAAATCGGAAACACCTAGTGGAAGATTTGTAGCGCAGCTAGCGGTTCCAGCATTTCCAGGAGCCGCAAAAAGATTTTTACACTGTGCACTTTGATTTAATTTCCAACATAAGGTGTGCTCTCTTCCTCCACCTCCGATGACCAATATATTCATGCTCGTTTGTTTGTTTTTGCAAAGATAATGGCTTCCTGCTTTGCGATGGGTTTATTCGTTTAAAAAACGGAGGATTTCTTTTTTGAACTTTTCAATAAAAGGATGATGCGCTTGGTTGGGTTTAGGAAATGTAGATTCCCACTGATCTAAATCCCTTGAATTTACAATTGGAAAAAACGATTCCATTCCTTCTAAGCGGCTCTTCTGATTCGGATGTTCGAGGCCGTCCGATAAAAATATGACCGGTGTCCCAAAAGCTACAGCTGGGAGAGCAGTGTGAATTCGAGACGTGATTACCAAACGCGCAGTTGCAATTGCTTTGAGTTGTTGTTTTGCTGCATCTATTCGCGCCTCTTCGGAAAATACAATGGGATCTCGCAGCTGAGAATTGTAATGAATCTCTTCGCTTTGAGGGACAAGAAAATTTTGTAGCCGACTGATCGCTTTGGAATAGCGCTTTCTTTTAAAAGGTTTTTTTAGCGCTTGAATACCTTTGTTTAAAAATCCTTTTGGTACAGGATCGTTTTCTGGGTTCAACCGTTCCATAGGGCTAATCACATATATCCCGTTGCGTTTTTGATTTTTTTCAACATAGTCCCTCCGGTTTAAAGAGAGTGTAAGGCAGGCGGAAAAATACGTCTCAATTCCATATCCTTGAAGTAAGTTCTGTGTATAAAAATCTCGGCAACCTATGGGTTGGTGTTTTTTTAAATACGCAACTCCTTCCGCGGTTAGCATCTCCCTTCTCGCGGTTGGATTGAGATGGAATGAGATGAAAAGAGGGAGAATTTTGTCTGAAGGGGGCCAATTTTTTGGGCTTTCCATAAACCAGCCGTTCATGACCAGACGAATTTGGGGTCCTGTATAATCGTGAAGCTGATCTCGATCTAATGGCTGAACTTTTTCATCTTTAAGCCACTGTGCCGCTGCCAGGCTTTGGATAAAGTCTCCCAAATTATCCGAATGAGGATAAGCCAAAACACCAAAGGTTTTATCCATCGTTTTCCTTTTGCATTAGGCTTGTTTCAAAGGCTTTTTTTCTTCGGGTCATAGGATAGTGCGCCTTGATTCGCTGTCGTGCCTTTACTCCCAACTCTGTCTTTTCAAAACTAAAAAAAGAAGTGATCTCTTCAATGGGTGTGGTGGAGTCGAATAAAAACCCTGTGTCTCCAATAGCGTCTGGGATTCCAAAAACCTTTTTGCCAATTGGGATACATTCGCAGAGCATGGCCTCACACAAAACATTGGGAAGACCTTCAATTTGCGAGCCTTGAAAATAGTACGTGTGTGACCCATAAAGTGTTTGTAAGGCTCCCCGAGTTTGTTTTCCTAAAAGTGTCACGTTTTTAGGATAGATAGCCGTTGGTTCCGCTGTGGTTTCCATTCCCGCCAGGGTAAATTTAAAATCGGGTAATGCTTTTGCCATCTCGATAAACAAAGGAATTCCTTTTCTTTCAAAAGTACGTTGATCAGAAATATTGGCGACTGTGAGAATGGACTTGGGGGTTTTGGATTTGTTGCTTTTCCAAAAGTTTGAATCGTAGGCAGTAGGAACTTCTTTGATTTTTGTTTTTAAATGAGGCATAAAAAACTGTATTCCAGACTGTGCTCCCGAGTCTTTTTCCGCATTGGGACATCCTTCTGCTAAGCTTTTATGAACCACCCAAATGGCATTCGCTTGGGTGTAATTCCAGCGGGCATGAGTTTGACGAAAATTCTTTTTTAAAAAAATCCCGTACTCTAAACGTTGACTTGCCACCGCATCATAACCGCCTACAATCAAAGTAAAAGGGGTTTTAAAAAAAAGGGAAAAGAACAAAGGAATACTGCTGTGGTAATCATTAAACCAGCTGAAGCAGGCTTTGGACTGGGGAAGGTAAATCACGCTTAAAAGCACTTCTCGTATCCGATTCCAAAAAAAACGCAAAGGATCACTGTAAGAGGGTGAGTGAATTACTAAAACTTGATATCCCATTTGTTCCAAGAGCGCAATGTCTTTGACAACAAAGGTGTTTTTGAGGTTGCACACTAGGGTTACTTTTCCAGAAGGCATCTTTACTTTTTTACTAAATAGGCTTCCAATACATCTGCAATCTTCCGATTGTCTGCTACTCGGGGGACTTTATTTTGCCCTCCCAATTTGCCAATACTTTTCATATAATTTGTAAACCCTTCTTTGACCACTTCTCGAATTATCAAAGGGCGTAGGACTTTTCCTACAATTAGGTCTTGATAATAAATGTTTTTGGCTTGCATGGCCTGATCAATTTTTAAGGCAAAAGCAATTTTATCTTGAGGTGGAGTGTCAAATTCGATAAACCACTCGTGATATGGAAGCCCTTCTTTGGGTTCAATTTGTGGGGCAACGGTAAACTCCCGAACGCGAACGGACTCCTCTTGCTGTTCAATTGCTTCTTTTAATGCCTGCTCTACTTCACTTACGATAACGTGTTCTCCAAAAGCGGAAATGAAATGTTTAATTCTCCCGCTGACGATTATGCGAAACGGATGGGTGCTAGTAAATTGTACGGTATCGCCAATATTATAGCGCCACAGTCCGGCTGTCGTAGAAATAATCATGACATAATTCACTCCTAGTTCAACTTCTGCCAAGCTGTGAACTGTAGGATGTTCGTCATAAAAGGTTTGTGCAACAATAAATTCATAGTAAATGCCATGGTCCAAAAGCAATAACAACCCGGAATCCTCTTGCCGATCTTGATAGGCAAAAAACCCTTCTGATGCAGGATAAAATTCGATGCTTGCTGGTGTTCTACCGATGAGCTTTTCGAAAACCCCGCGGTAGGGTTCAAAGTTCACTCCCCCGTAAACAAAAAGTGAGAAGTTTGGAAAGAGCTCCCCTACGGGTTTTCCGCTTTGTGCCGTCAATCGTTCAAAATACATTTGTACCCAAGAGGGAATTCCTCCAATGATGGTCATGTCTTCTTTTTGGGTTTCCCCTACAATAGCATCCACCTTGGTTTCCCAATCTTCAATGCAATTGGTCTCCCAACTGGGCATTCGGTTTTTTTGCAAATAGCCAGGGACATAGTGCGCGACAATACCCGATAAACGTCCCAGAGCTACCCCTTTGTAGTCTTCTAGTACTGGGCTGCCCTGAACAAAAATGTGCTTGCCCTTTACAACAGAGGTATTCCCCGAATGATAGATATAGTTTAACAGCGCTTCCCGAGCTGCTCGTATGTGCTGTGGCATCGAAGCTTTTGTGATAGGA
The DNA here is from genome assembly GCA_002292265.1 of Flavobacteriaceae bacterium UBA980. GTDB lineage: Bacteria > Bacteroidota > Bacteroidia > Flavobacteriales > Flavobacteriaceae > MS024-2A. The sequence goes on from DBBQ01000037.1 coordinate 43,946, forward strand.
ATGTATTTCGCCCCCGATGTCGTTCCGCTAGATTTGGCGTAATACAAAGGTCTTCCTTTCCACAACACATCTTTTTCGCCTTCCAATATCGCATCGATATAAGGTTTAAATCCTTCATAATCTCGAACGGACACTTCTTTTTGATACGTCTTTAGGTCTTTAATTTTCTCGAAGTTGTGATCCTTCCCAAAACGGGTTTGAGCACCTTGTTTTATGAGCTCTTTGAGGACCTTTTCCTGAGTTTCTAAAGGGGTCTTTATCCACTTCTCATTTTTATGATGGGACCAAGCGGCATACAGTTTTGCGCCCAGAGCTTTGATCATTCTTCAGAAAAATTAAAAAAGTTTTCCGGGTTCATAGGATACCCATCCATCCACAGTTCAAAATGGAGATGAAAGCCTGTTGAAAGCTCCCCTGTATTTCCGGCAGTAGCAATAACTTCTCCGCTTAATACCGAATCCCCTTGTTTTTTTGTTAGGGAAGCGTTGTGTTTATATACTGATAAAATCCCTAAACTGTGTTCTAAAATAATTACATAACCCGTCTCTGCTGTCCATTCTGAAAAGATCACGGTTCCGTCTGCTATAGCCTTAATGGGGGTGTTTTCTTTTACAACAATATCAACGGCAAAGTGAGATTCCTTCAAGTCAAAGGGTTGAGAAATTGGACCCAGTGCGGGAGGAAACAAATAGCTGTTGATTTCAACCTTGTCGCTTATCAAGGGATTGTATTTGTCCTGCTGGGACACAAAAGCTCGCAATAAAGAATCTTCTAAAATTGGCTCGGTAAAAGAGGGGACGGCCAAGTTTTGATTTTCCAATTGCTCCACCGAAAGCTGTGATTCCTCAAAGGAAATATCTTCAGACAAGACTTTTCTAACCGAATTTAAATATTGAATGTTTTGATTATAAAGGGTAATTAATGAATCGGTTAAAAATAAATTTTGTACCGCTTTTTTTCTCAATTCTGAAGAATCATAACCTGGGATATACTCTTTGAGCGGCGTGAAGGCAATTGTAGAAAAGATCAGTGTCCCTAAAACCCCGATCGTGAGGAGTCCTACAAAAATCATTTTAAGACGGGAAAAACGAATTTGTGTTTGTTGTTCAAACGTCTCCTCATCGATGATCATCACCAAATAAGGATTCAAAAGCTTTTGTAAGAATTGTCTTCTCTTTTTTTCTTCTTTTGCCATCTTAAGAGCAAAGATACGCAATCCATAAGTGCTCAAAAGACTCCTCTCTACTTTTCATGTTTAGGAAACTAAATATTTCTGTACATTTGTCTTTAAATATGACAAATCATGTTGGTTTTAACATTTTTAGGTATGATCGGTGCACCACAAATAATCTTAATCATCGCTGTAGTTCTCTTACTCTTCGGAGGGCGTAAAATTCCAGAACTAATGAAAGGTTTAGGTAGCGGAATTAAAGAATTCAAAAACGCAACCAAGGAAGAAGAGGACACTCCAAAAGTTGAAAAGGAGAAAAAAGACTAGTTTACTTCTTTAAACGTGCTGAGTATGGTGTTGAGTTCAAACATATACTCACGCTTGCTTACTGAAGGGGCAAAAGCAAAGCCTTCTACCACGATCCACTTCTTTTTTACACTGTCCCGAAGCATGTAGTTCACAAACGGGCCTGCCATAAAATCATTTGCAACTTCCCAGGTGCCTTTGGTTAGATACCCTGGTTTCCCATCTAGAGAAACGCTAAAGAAATACGGTCGAAAGGCGCGTTCCGTAATCAAGTAACTTCCCGGTAAGCGTCCTGGAACGTAAAGCTTTCCTATAGAATCGCGGATCGTTAAAATCTTTTCGTTAAATCGTCCCTCCAGAACCCCTTCTGGTAGGGTATACGCAATAAGATTCAAATGTCCCTTTTGAATTTGTTTTTGAATCCAAACAAAATTGGTGGTGTCTTGAACCGTTTTATACGCAGAAGGATAGGTTAAATGAATTCCAAACCGGTTGTCTAAATTGGTGTCTGGGGTGGGGGACTTATTGATCCTTCGAAGTTTTTCTTTCCGTTCGTTTTCGGCCAAGGTTTGTCTTAACAGTTGCGCATTTTCTTCAAACGAAAATGCCTGTACTTCTGCATCTTCACCAGTAATCAAAGCCACGATTTGAGGTTGCGCAAACTGGTCTTTTGCCAGTTGAAACCTGGGGATAGAATCTTTTTGAAACCAAATGATGTTTCTGCTTTGACGGGCAAAACCCGTAAATGCTTTTGGATTTAAATAATCTAGTGAGTATTGTGGCTCGTCTAACGGTAAGCCTTCATAGATTACGCTCATCTGATCTCGAACCGTTTTACCTAAATCCGCATCCCAATCTGCCTTGGGCATCACTACAGTAACGTGATTTAAATTCCCGCTAGAGGTTGCAAAAAATGCTTGGGAACGATCGCTTTTAGAATTACATGAAAACGAAAGTACTGCAATAAGAAGTAGACTGTATTTTTTCATCTCTTTAAGATAAGGCGGCAATCCCTGGTAGCGTTTTCCCTTCCAGGCTCTCCAGCATGGCTCCTCCACCTGTACTAATGTAGCTCATTTTGGATTGCATACCAAACTGTTTTACAGCAGCGACAGAATCTCCGCCGCCGACCAATGAAAACGCCCCTTTTTGCGTAGCCTCTCCGATGGATTCTCCAACCGAAATAGTCCCATTGGCAAAATTAGAAAATTCAAAAACCCCCATTGGCCCATTCCAAAGAATGGTTTTGCATTTTAAAATGAGTTCGTGAAATGTTGTGTTGCTTTTTGGCCCTGCATCCATTGCTTCCCACCCTTCGGGAATTTCCATAACATCAAAAATGTTTTGCTTGGCGTCATTGCTAAATGCATCGCCCGCCACAACATCCACAGGAAGGTGTATTTCTACTCCTTTTTGTTTTGCTTTTTCAAGTAATTCAAGGGCGTAATCGCAGTAGTCGGGTTCACAAATTGAGTTGCCTACGTTGCCCCCAAGTGCTTTGGTAAACGTATACACCATTCCTCCGCCAATGAGCAAATGATCCACCTTATCCAACAAACTTTCGATAATGGTGATTTTTGAGGAAACCTTGGCACCTCCCAAAATGGCTAAAATCGGCGCTTCTCCGTTTTTCATTACTTTTTCAATGGCTAAAACTTCTTGTTCTAAAAGTTTTCCAAAACACTTTTCTTGAAAAAATTGAGCCATAATAGTCGTTGAGGCATGGGCTCGGTGTGCGGTTCCGAAGGCATCGTTTACATAAACCGTTCCCAATTTGGAAAGTTGTTCGGAAAAGGTGCGGTCTCCTGATGTTTCCTCAGGATGGTAGCGCAAGTTTTCCATCAATAAAACGCCTCCTACGGGTAAGGCCGCAGCGAGATCTTCTGCTTGTTTTCCAACACAGTTTTCAGAAAAAGAAACTGGGACTCCTAAAATTTCTTCTACCGTATTGGTGATGTTTTTTAAAGAGAGTTTGGGGTCTTTTCCTTTAGGTCTTCCCAAATGTGAGAGCAGTACACAACTCCCCCCCGAAGCTAATATGTGCTGGATCGTCTGTTGGGCTGCTTCTATTCGGGTTCTGTCCGTTACTTCTAATTTGTCATTAAGTGGGACATTGAAATCAACACGAATTACCGCGCGCTGGTCTTTAAAGTTGATCTGATCTAAGGTTCGCATTTTAGTTTTTTTCAAAAATACAATAAAGGGAGGGCGGTACAAGTCATTTTTTAAACTTCTCTAAAATTGTGCGGTAGGGAAACTGTATATTTACTCATGATTTGGTCACACGTTATCGGGCAGGAACGACTCAAAAAACAACTGGAATACCTTGTTTCTTCTGGTCAAGTACCTCATGCACAGCTTTTTACTGGAATTTCAGGGTATGGCGCACTCCCTTTGGCGATCGAATTTGCTCTATGCTTATTGAAATCTGACCGCATTGATAATAAGGATATAGGCTTAGGCAAAAAAAGTCAACATCCTGACCTTCATTTTGTGTATCCCGTGGTAAAAAAGGGAAATGAAAAAGTGGTGTTTGCTCAAGACTACACTTCCGAATGGTCTGAATTTTTAGATACACAACCTTACGCCAATTTCACCTCTTGGTTTGATGCCATTCAGGTGGGAAATAAACAAGGCATGATCAATGTTGGGGAGGTTGAAAAACTACACCAAAAAATGTATCTCAAAGCGTTTTATGGAAAACGAAAGGTATGTGTTCTTTGGGGGCTGGAAAAAATGAACGCCCAAGCCTCCAATGCTTTTCTAAAATTGCTAGAGGAACCTCCAAAAGACACCTTCTTCCTTCTTATTGCTGAAGAAGCTGAACTTGTTTTACCCACGCTTTTATCTCGTTGTCAACAGCTCACTTTAGGTCCCATAGAGGCTGCAGCATTGAAAGATACGTTACCTGAGGAAACTCAAAATGCGGACCAGCTATTAACTCAGGCAGAAGGAGACTATTATCGTCTTCGTCAAATGTTGGAACAGAGTGAAAATTCAGAGCGTGAAATGCTATTGGTTGAAGGATTACGCTGTGCTTTTAAAGCTAAAGGAAATAAAGCAATTGTTGAAGAGTTAATGGGTTGGGCGGGGAAGCTTGC
>DBBQ01000068.1:0-2019 GCA_002292265.1 Flavobacteriaceae bacterium UBA980
TAATTTCTCTAGGAGTCAAATTAGGCGCAAGCTTGCTTAAGTTACTTGTGAAAGTAGGATAAGCTTTTGCAAATTCAAGTTCAAATGATAAATTAGTTTGCATTATTTTATTTTAAGCACATCATAAATTTATACTATAAATAATTACAGAACAAGCATGCAGTAGAAATGCAGTATTACTTATTAGACCTTAGAAATACAATAAGCCTATTGGCAAAATCAAGTATTTTTTAAGTAATTAAAGACTAAGTAAGAAGGAATTTAAGTTTTGGTCCTTTTTAAGATTAAGCTTTTTAGATAGTCTGTATCGTTGACTTTCAACTGTTCGTAAGGATACTCCAGAGATGGTTGTAATTTCGTTAATTGAGATGTTCATTTTGATATACGAAGCGAGTCTTAAATCTGTTTGTGATAAGCTCGCCATAGCATTTAGTTTATTATAAAAATCAGGATAAACTTCAATAAACATTTTATCAAAATCACTGTAAGATTTTTCAGATTTAATGACTGAATTTAATTCTCTAGATATGCGATTAATCGATATTTCGCTATCAACTTTTTGAGAATTCACATCCTTCTGAATTTTTTTCAAATATTCATTTCTTTGAATGATGAAATTGGTTTTACTCATTAATTCTCTATTTTTTTCTCCTAGTTTAGATGAAATGGCTTTTTTCTCAATCTCTAATCGGTTTCCTTTTTCTTTTTGTAAATTATAATTAATTCGAATTGTAATCAGGGAGAAAAATAGTATAATAGAACAGATGATTAATATGTAGATATAGGTATTGTATTTTACTTTATTTTCATTTATTTCTTTTACAGTATTGGCCATTTGGATTTGAATCTCCAAATTGTTTAAGGTGCTAAAAATTTTTGAATTAGATGTTCCCGAAGAAATTAAAATTAATGAGTCTTTTATATTTAAAAGCTTCGAATCTTGCCCTTTATACTTGTAAATTTTTTCTAATACTTTGAAATTGTATTTTTTCTCAGTATCGTTCAAATTTTGAATTTTAAGATTTTCGTTAGCGACTCGCTCAGCCTCTTTAAAATTATCTAATCCCAGATAACATTCTGCTATTCTTGACCCTAGAGCATGAATCTCAGATGGGAATGCCTTTAAAATTTCTTTTGCCTTGAAAAGATAGTTAAGTGCCAAATCATATTTTTTCACAGATTGGTTATAGGCACCGTAAACCAGTTGCACATATCCCCAATTGCGAGTCAAAAGAGAATTGTCCTGCTTCTCATCAGCTAATTGATAAACGCTTTCAGCTTCTTTTAATTTATTTTGAGCTGTTAATTCATCTCCTTGTAATAATTTGACACTTATAAGTTGCGATAAAGAGAATAATATGTCTTCCTTTTTCTCTTTTTCAAGCCTTCTTTGGTAAATTTGATAATAAATTTCTTCGGCTTTTTTATAGTTCCCTTTCCTTTCTTCAATCAATCCAAGGTTTGAATTGGCGGTGTTTAGACCATAAAATTTAGCGTTTTTGTCTCCTATCTTTTCAAATAAACTCAGGGCCTGTTGATATTTTTCAGCAGCTTTTTTGTAATCTCTATTTTTAAGATAAATACTACCAATATTGAGAATTACCCAAGGTGGTTGATCTATATTTGGAAAGTTTTTATCACTCCTTGGAAGCGTAGTATAAATTTGAACCGAATTATTTAAATAGTTTAATGCACTTGCAAATAATCCCATTTCAATAAGGATTTCTCCTAAAAGTGCATACGTATTTTGTTTCTCTTTATCCGGTTTTCGTTTTGCAGTAAGTATATCATATTCAAGACCGAATTTTACTGCCAGAGTTGGATTTGTTGTTTTGTATTTTAAAATAGAGTCCCTCAGCTGTTTGCTGCTCTGGGCTGAAGCTAAATAGGAGCAAATAAAAAAAAGAAGAAAAACCCTTCTCATATAACATTATTTTTTTAAAAATAGGAATAAAATAATGCTTAGGATCAAAACCAGAAGAATCTGAATAAATTCCCTAAGATTCATCTTAACGTTTT
>DBBQ01000068.1:2093-5871 GCA_002292265.1 Flavobacteriaceae bacterium UBA980
TGTAAAAATAAAGCATAACTACTTTTTATAAATAGCAATGAATACTGCAAAAATACTGCATGCTTAAAAGTAAATTTTTATATAAAAAATCTCTTCGCACTTTTAAAGAAGTTGTCTGTTGCTAAAACCGAGGCAGATCGTGTAATAGAGCAGAGTGAGTTGTTTGCAGATACGTTAACTAAGAATATTCAGAAATGTATTTGAGTTGATACCTGTCGATTACAGGAACGCTCCGTTTTCTTCTTTCAAAAAGTAACGGAGTGCGGTAAGATAAAGTCAACTAAAAGATTATAACTTCATATATTCTACAACGATTTGACCCAAGTTCCAACTGGGGATATAATACGTAAACGGGCTCTGTACCAGAACTTCGTCGAAAATACGTTGTTGTAACACGGTAGAATTTCCCGTGATGATCGTTAATGAAAAAGCGCCCTGTTCTTTTACTTCGGCAAGGGTTTCATGCACCTTTTCAAGGGCTTCTTTGTGTCGGATGCCGTGGAGGTCAATACTTTGGATAGCAACTTTATTTTTGATTCAATACTTCAAAAATAATTAAAAAAAGCACGCTAGTTCTGGATTGTAGAAAGATAACGGTCAATATGCATTTGGTCTAAAGAATCCGAATCTCCGTACTGTTTTCGAAGTTCCGAAAGTCGCAGATGAAGATTTTCTTGTATTTCTTTGTACTCCGGATCGCCGTAGCGATTGTTCATCTCTGAAGGATCTTTTTCTAAATCGTACAATTCCCATTCATCAATATCGTAATAGAAATGCATAAGTTTGTAGCATTCCGTACGAACTCCGTAATGCCTTTTGACCATATGAACAGAGGGATATTCGTAATACGTGTAATAAATCGCATCTCGCCATCGTGATATTTTTTGATTGACCACATCGCGGAAAGATTCCCCCTGAATATCTTCGGGTACAGGAATACCCGCATAATCCAAAAAGGTAGGAGCAAAGTCTAAGTTTTGAATCATCTGATCTATTTTGACACCTGCTTTAATTTCTTTGGGATAGCGCATCAAAAGGGGAGTACGAAGCGATTCTTCGTACATAAAACGCTTGTCAAACCAACCGTGTTCCCCAAGATAAAACCCCTGGTCAGAGGTATAAACCACAATGGTGTTTTCTGTAAGTCCCTCTTGGTCGAGGTAGTCCAAAACTTCACCTACTCCGTCATCTACGGATTGGATGGTGCGTAGGTAATCTTTCAAATACCGATTGAATTTCCACAATGCCAGTTCTTTTCCCTTTAGATTTTGCGCTTTCATCGCTTCATTTTTTGGAGTATAGGCATTGAGCCAAGCTTCTTTTTGTTCTGGGGTAAAGCGTTTCAATTGATTTTCAAGACGGGTGGTTCTTCCGTTGGGATCGGTTAGCAATTTAAAATCATGTCCCCATCTTCCGTGCCCTCCATAGCCATAGGTGTTTTCAATTTGTTCATCTGTAGCTGCAATCAACATCTCTTGGGTTTTGGCTGCAGTTCCTCTGTTTTCGTAGGTATCAAAAAAATTGGCGGGTGGGTCAAAGGTTTTGTCGTCAAAAAGGGTGAGGTATTTTTCTTCGGGCTGCCAATTTCTGTGAGGTGCCTTTTGGTGGTAGAGCAATAGAAAGGGTTTGTTTTTATCGCGTTTCGTTTTGAGCCAGCCCAATGCTAAATCTGTAGTGATACTTGTGACATAACCTTGAATCCGCTCCGTAATTCCGTTGATGATAAAGTCAGGATTGTAATAATGTCCTTGCCCAGGTAAAACCGCAGAATAATCAAACCCTTGTGGCAAACCGCGCAAATGAATTTTCCCGACCAGTGCGGTTTGGTAACCTCCCTTTTGAAGCTGTTTTGCAAAGCTGTCTTGATCCCAATTAAAGTCTTGGATGTTATCTACTTTTCCGTTTATAAAACTGTGCTTCCCGGTCAACATCACCGCTCTACTGGGGGCACAAATGGAGTTGGTCACAAAGGCTTTTTCAAACAAAGCCCCTTCGGTTGCGATTCGATCAATATTGGGGGTATGGTTTAATTCCTGACCATAGGCACTGACCGCCTGAAAAGCGTGGTCGTCGGACATGATGAATACTATGTTGGGCGGGGTCTCTTTGGGCGCTAAACAAGAGGAAAAAAGTAGGCTGGAGAGTACACCAAAAATAAGCGGTTTCATAAGAATGAACTTTGACGTTTTTTTAAAGATACACAATTCTAAAAAATCAATTCTGATATCCGAAACGCTTCAGTTGTTGGCTGTTGGAACGCCAATTTTTAGAAACCTTGACATAGAGTTCCAAATGAATTTTTTTTCCAAAGAAATTTTGCAAGGATTTTCGCGCACCAATTCCTACTTGTTTTAGCGCATTTCCTTTATGACCGATTAAAATCCCTTTTTGGGTTTCTCGCTCAACTAGTATAACAGATCGGATTTTAATGATTTTTGGACTTTCCTGAAATTCCTCTGTACTGACTTCTACCGAATAGGGAATCTCCTTCTCATAGCGCTGAAGGATTTGTTCTCGGATGGATTCATTAACAAAAAAACGCTCGGGCTTGTCCGTGAGTTGGTCTTTGGGAAAGTAGGGTGGAGAAAGCGGAAGCAATTCGATCATAAGTTCCAACAACTCTGGAATAAAAAAACCGGTGAGCGCAGAAATAGGGCAGACCTTTGCTTTTGGAAAGATGGATTGCCAATGGGCAACTGTCTTTTCAACCAATTCTTGACTAGAAAGATCTATTTTATTGATCAGAACAAATAAGGGAGCCTTGCTTTTTTTAATGCGTTCAAAAAGTTTTTCGTCTTTCAATTCCGTTTCCTCTACTGTAACCATATAGAGCAGCACATCTGCATCGACAAGGGCTTCTTTGACGAAATTCATCATTGAGCTTTGCATTTCGTAAGCCGGCTTGATGACCCCCGGAGTATCGGACAGCACCATTTGAAAATCAGGACCGTTTACAATTCCCAAAATGCGGTGCCTTGTGGTTTGGGCTTTTGAGGTAATAATCGACAGCTCAGTACCCACCAAAGCATTCATAAGGGTGGACTTGCCTACGTTGGGATTTCCAATGATGGAAATAAATCCAGAGTGATGTTCTTTTTTTTCTTCCAAGGATAAAATTAAGTTTCAAAGGTAGGGATAAAACTACCCTTCCAACAAGAGGAGGAATTTAAAAACTACTCACTCCATTATTTAACGAGAAAACAGCGAAAGGAAGCCTTGCCTGTTTTTATAAAAGGGGTAACGCAAAAGGAGATAACCCCTTTGCCAAAATAACTTTTTAGAAGCGTTCAAAGGCAATCTTGGGGGGATCAACATAATAATTTAACTACATTTTATTTACAAAATGTTATTTTGTATAGTACACATAACAAAAGGCTTCCAATTTTTAAAAAGCATTTTATTTTTTAGTAGCGAGGGCTGGACTCGAACCTGCGTCCGCCTCAGGCGGATAAGAGCCCGACTATTGGTTTACTAGTTTGGAGTAAATCCATTTTCTTCCGGCTCCAGATTTTAGAAACTTTTCTCTTTTTAAAGCCTCTTTTTTAAAACGAAAAACCTCCACATGAATCACTTCCCAAGGGCGGTATCTTCTGGTATAGCCTTTTGTTGCGAATTGATTGTGAGAATAAAACCGTTGAATGAGATTAGAGGTGTATCCAATGTAGATTTTATCAAACGAAAGACTTTTAAGAATGTAAACGACAAACATGATATTATGGTTTGGGACAAATAAAAAACCCTTCTTTTAGAAGGGTTTTTAGTAGCGAGGGCTGGACTC
>DBBQ01000035.1:0-14465 GCA_002292265.1 Flavobacteriaceae bacterium UBA980
CCTGCTACTTTAAAATCCATATCTCCAAGGTGATCTTCATCTCCTAGAATATCGGATAATACAGCATATTTTTCGTCTTCCGTAATCAATCCCATTGCAATTCCAGAAACGGGCTTATTAATTTGAACTCCAGCATCCATCAAAGCCATGGTCCCTGCACAAACAGTGGCCATAGATGACGAACCATTAGATTCTAAAACCTCAGACACGACACGGATGGTATAGGGACTGTCCGCAGGTACTACTTTTTTCAATGCACGTTGTGCTAAGTTTCCGTGACCTACTTCACGTCTTGACGTTCCGCGTAAGGGTCGTGCTTCACCTGTTGAAAAAGGTGGGAAGTTATAATGCAGATAGAAGCGTTCTTCTCCTTGCTCTGTCGGTAGATCGATGATATTGGCTTCCCTGGATGTTCCAAGGGTTACTGTAGCTAAAGCTTGCGTTTCTCCCCGCGTAAAAATAGAAGAACCGTGTGCGGAAGGAAGGTAATCCACTTCACACCATATAGGTCGGATGTCTGTTGTTTTTCTTCCGTCTAAACGAACACCTTCATTCAATACTAAGTCACGAACTGCTTTCTTTTGTGCTTCTTTGGTGTATCGGGAGATTAACGCTCCTTTTTCTTCTAGCTCTTCTTCAGAAAACTTTGAGATGTAGTTTTCTTTGATTTCAGAGAATTGTTCAGAACGTTCTCCTTTGGAGAGTGCTTTTTTAGCGATGTCATAAAAGCTCTGATAGGTAGCTTCTATGACTTCTTTTTGTAATTCTGCATCTGCATCTTCTTCTTCGTAGGTGCGGGTTTCTTTTTTTCCTGCGGCTTCTGCTAAAGCAACTTGAGCACGAATTTGATCTTTAATTGCTTCGTGTCCAAAAGCGATTGCATCGAGCATTTCTTCCTCAGAAATTTCATCAAATTCACCTTCAACCATGGCCACAGAATCTTCACTTGCACCAATCATAATGTCTATATCCGACCCAGCGAGTTGTTCTTTGCTGGGGTTTATAACAAACATTCCGTCTACGCGGGCTACACGTACTTCGGAGATAGGATATTCGAAAGGAATATCAGAAAGTTGAATCACTGTAGAAGCGGCTAAGCCTGCTAGCGAGTCGGGCATTACTTGGTCATCATGAGACATCAATTGGATCATGACTTGCGTCTCAGCGTGATAGTCACTAGGGAAAAGAGGGCGTAATACGCGATCCACCAATCGCATGGTGAGAACCTCTTGGTCACTAGGACGGGCTTCTCTTTTAAAGAACCCTCCTGGGAATCTTCCGGCTGCTGCAAATTTTTCGCGGTAATCTACTGTCAGGGGTAGAAAGTCTACTGGACTAGCAGTTCTAGCGGAAACTACTGTAGCTAGGAGCATACAGTTGCCCATTCGGACTACTACAGACCCATCGGCTTGTTTGGCTAGTTTCCCCGTTTCTAGGGTAATGGTTCTTCCGTCTTCTAGACGGATTTCTTGGGTAAATGTTTTTGGAATCATTTTTCATTTTTTGGTTAAAACTTCTGTTGTGTGTTGTTGCAACCAATGAAAACCAAGATTCAGTATAACTTTAGGGTTTTCTGGATTACTTACGTAAACCTAATTCTTTTACAATACTTCTATAACGCTCAATGTCTTTGGATTTTAAATAATCCAGGAGACTTCTGCGTTTTCCTACCAAACGAACCAAGGAACGTTCCGTGTTAAAATCTTTACGATTTGATTTTAGGTGATCCGATAAATGTTGAATTCGGTGGGTAAAGAGGGCGATTTGTCCCTCAGGTGAGCCTGTGTCTTTTTCAGACTTTCCGTGCTTTTTAAAGATACTTTCTGTAACTTCTTTTGAATTGTACATGCCAATATTAATTTTAATGATTTTTATGTATTCGTTATTTTAACGAGCGGCAAATATACAATTAAAGAAATGTAAACCAATTAATTTCAATCAAATAAGGATGAAATTATTTTCGAACAGGCTGATTTAGAATTAAATCGATATACAAATTGATTTTATCTTTGAGGTCATTTCGATGTGAGATAAAGTCTAAAAAGCCTTTTTCCAATTGAAATTCACTAGTTTGGAAGCCCTCGGGCAATTCTTTTCCCGTGGTGTCTTTCACCACTCGGGGTCCTGCAAACGCGATCAAGGCTTTTGGTTCTGCGATATTGATGTCCCCTAACATCGCGTAGGATGCGGTAGTTCCTCCTGTAGTGGGATCCGTACAGAGAGAAATGTAGGGTAATTTTGCTTCGGCGAGCTGCGCTAATTTGGCTGAGGTTTTGGCCATTTGCATCAAGGAGGTTGCCGATTCCATCATCCGTGCCCCTCCTGATTTGGAAATAATGACCAAAGGGAGTTTGTGTTTGATTGCATAGTCCGTGGCACGAGCAATTTTCTCTCCCACTACAGACCCCATAGAACCTCCTATAAAACGAAAGTCCATACTGGCAAGGACTAGTTTTTTACTTTTGGAAGGGCCTACTGCTGTTCGTATGGCGTCATGAAGCCCCGTTTTTTGATAAGCGTCCTTGAGACGGTTGCTGTATTTTTTGGAGTCTTCGAACTTTAAAAAATCCTTGGATTTTAGTTTCTCATTGAGTTCTACAAATTCGTTGTCATCAAAAAGAATTTCAAAGTACTCCTTGCTGCCAATGTGAACATGGTAGTCGTCTTCTGGACTGACATATTTATTTTCAGCGAGTTCTTTGGCTTCAATAATTTTACCCGTAGGGGTTTGATACCATAGTCCTTTGGGAATGTCCTTTTTTTCTTCCGTCTTGGTATGAATCCCTTTTTCGCTTCTTTTAAACCAACTCATATGTCCCTTTTAATCAATGATAAAAATAAATGAAAATTAGAGCGTATTTACATTATTTAAGTCTTCAAACGCCTTTTTTAAACGCGTTTTAAACGTTTCTTCACCCAGGCGAAGCCACTTTCTGGGATCGTAGTGTTTTTTGTTAGGTTGGTCAGCGCCTTCGGGATTTCCGATTTGGTTTCTAAGGTACTCTACCTGGTCATTCATATAATCTCGAATTCCTTCTGTAAAGGCAAATTGAAGGTCGGTATCAATGTTCATTTTGATTACGCCATAGCCTATAGATTCCTCAATTTCTGCTTGGGTAGATCCAGAACCGCCGTGGAAAACAAAGTCAACCGTGTTTTTTGGAAGTTGGTATTTATCTGAAATATACTCTTGAGAATTCTTCAGAATTTTAGGCGTTAGTTTAACATTCCCCGGTTTGTAAACTCCGTGAACATTTCCAAAGGCTGCCGCTACAGTAAATTGCGAACTTACCTTGCTCAATTCTTCAAAAGCGTAGGCTACTTCTTCGGGTTGGGTGTAAAGTTTAGAAGCATCTACATCGCTATTGTCCACACCGTCTTCTTCTCCTCCGGTAATTCCCAATTCGATTTCTAAAGTCATTTCCATCTTGGACATGCGCTCTAGATAGCTTTTACAAATGCTGATATTTTCTTCTATGGGTTCTTCGGAAAGATCAATCATGTGCGAGCTGAACAAAGACTTACCGTGTTGTTGGTAGTAAGTTTCGCTAGCGTCTAACAATCCATCAATCCACGGGAGAAGATTTTTTGCACAATGGTCAGTATGTAAAATAACGGAAGCTCCATAGGCTTCTGCCAGTTCGTGAACATGTTTTGCTCCAGCAATGGCTCCTGCAATAGCTGCTTTTTGGTTTTCGTTTGAAAGGCCTTTTCCAGCATTAAATTGAGCGCCTCCATTAGAAAATTGAATAATTACTGGGCTGTTTAAAGTAGCAGCGGTTTCCAACACAGCATTGATGCTGTTACTGCCAATTACATTTACTGCGGGAAGGGCAAAAGCTTTTGCTTTGGCAAGTTTAAAGACTTCTTGCAGTTGGGTTCCAGTGAGTACACCAGAAGGGATAGAATGATTCATCAATTTTGGTTTGATGCAAAAATAGAAACTATTTTGATTTTAGAATGGATAATTGATTCCGATATTAAAAACGGCGTTTTTAAAATTGTATTCCGCCCACCAGCGTTGCTCTAAGGGAAGCGCTGGATTATAGGTTTTGAAACCCGTATCAAAGCGGAAGACAAAAAAATCAAAATCATAACGCAGTCCAAATCCTGAGCCAATAGCAATTTCAGAGAGGTCTTCCAAACCTTCAAATTTCATTTTTGGATCTTCGATATCATCCCATAGGTTCCACACATTTCCCAAATCGATAAAGAGCCCTCCTTTCAAAGGACCTGTAATGGGAAAACGATATTCCAGATTAAAGGCCAACTTAAAATTAGCTTCGTTAAATTCATTGATGTTACTACTGATACCGGGACCTAGTTTATAGGCTTTCCAAGCTCTGTTGTCATTTGCTCCCCCTGAGAAATACGATCGGGCAAAAGGGATGTTCGTAGCATTTCCAAAAGGCAAAGCGATTCCTGTAAAGGCGTGAAATGCAAAGACCCGCTCCCTGCCTAACGACCAGTGCTTAATGTAATCTAACTCCGTCTTAATGTATTGGGAGGGGCTCACTCCGCCTAGAATATTTTGACCCAACTCATTTTGATTGGAATTAATAGTTTTTAAAAATTGGTTTAAAAGAGTACCTACCCAATCCAATTTCCATCTCAGTTGATAAAAGGTGTTGTCAAAAATGCTTTCTTGACTATTGAAGTTCATACTGAACGAGGATCCCAAGATTAGGTTGTTTGCCGTAAGTCGGTCTAGGCGTTCTTTGACGGTATTCACCGTTTTAAAAGCTTCATCTTCTATGTCTAGAGGTGTTTCATTATTGAGTACAGCGGCAATAAATTGGCTTGTCCCCTCTGGAATCACTAAATTTCCTGAAGAATCTAAGCTGTTTGGATCCGTATTGTAGTCTAGTGCAATTCGATTTAAGCGGTCGTAGGAGTTTCGATAAACATTAAAGTAGTTGGATAAATTTCTGTTGTTTACAAATTCGAGATCGATCCATTTGAACTGTATTCTTTTTCTCTCTTTGGGTTGCCAATCAAACTGATAGGTCCCTTTAAAAAACTGCTTGTCCAAACCAATGTTTTCTTGAAGACTGGTTCCCAATATGAGCTCAGTTTTTGGTGCCATGGTGGGAGGTATCCAGTCTTTTTTACTAAAAGGGAGAAGCAGTCGGGGAACACTTAATTTAACATCTGCTCCAAGTTCAAAAAGATTAAAAAATTGATCCCCACTCTGGGCAATGTCTCTAGAGGCTCCCAGGGTATTTTTTAGATTTACCTCCAAAAGCTCTGCCCCTCGGAATACATTTCGTATTCCCAAACCACCGCCCAAACCAATACCAAAATCTTGAATATTCGAATGCGATAAATCCAGATCAAACCCCAATGAAAATCGCTCCCTTGGAGTCAATAAAATTGTAGCCTTCAATGCCTCTTTTTCTCCAGCTATTGGGGTGTAATTGATGCTGGGATATTTAAAATTTTTCAGATTGGTAAAATAACGGTAGGTTAAATTTCGATCTTCATCACTGTACAAATCTTCAAGTTGAATTGAAATCCCAGAGTGGATCGCCTTGGGACGATATTTTAGAGCCCCTTTACTGAAAAGTGTGATGTCTTTAAAAGCCAATGAATCGGTAAATTGAGAAAGGCTAGTTTCAGAATCCAAATTATCAATATATACGTCAATATCCTTGATTTTGAATTGGGTATAGGGAATTTTTACAAGTGTATCATTGATCCGTTGTTGGATGTCTTCGATTCTAATGGTAACGGGTATCTTTAAATCTTTTCCCGTACTGTCTATGGCTGCGGTAAACTGGATACTGTTTTGTTGAAAATTATAAATCCCATTGTTTCTAAAAAGTAAAAACAAGCGTTCTCTTTCCTCTTCAAATTTGTTGATTTCAAAAGGGGCGCCTTCTTGAATGATTTGATCTTCTCGGTTTTCTACATACAAGCGTTCAAGTTGGGAGGATTCTATTGCAGCGGTGATGTAATCAATAAGGTATTTTTTGTTCGGCTGGATTTGGTATTTTAAAACGAGCTTTTGGCTTTCGATTTCTTCGGTATTACTAATGACTTCAACATCGTAATATCCCAAATTTTTATAGTATTGAACGATTCTTTTTTTGGAAACTTCGACTGCCGTACTGTCCAAAACTGCTGGAGGCTCTCCTGTTTTTTTTAGCCATGCATTAAATTTTTCTCCGTACGTGCTCAAAGCATCAATTTGCTTTTGTGAAATCCACTTTTCCAAACGTTTTTGTCTGTTTTTCTTTTTCTTGAGCCATTTTTCAAACTGGCCCTTGGGATCTGGGTGTGCTGTTTCATAAAGAATTTTCCCTACAGGAATTCCTAGAAACTTTTTATTTGAAGGAGTGGTGATAATAAAGTTTACCGGATTATTTTTTGACAAACGCCCGGCTTCATAGACTTCGTTGCGTTCGATAGTAGGGCTTTGATTTTTAAATGCACGTGTACCAGAACAAGCACCCAAAATTAGGCTGATGACAAGGAGAATGATTAATTTTGTAAGGAGGCGATACACGAAACTTGTTTATAGCTTCAAAAATAAGTCATTTTTATGGTCAGTAAGAGTCAACAGAAACAAATCCTCCAATTAAAACAAAAAAAGTACCGACAGAAGTTCGGTCTTTTTGTCGCTGAGGGGACTAAAGTTGTAGAAGAATTGCTCGCCTCAAATTGGAAATATAATTCTTTATTTTCCCAGAAAGACCACTTTCATCCCCAAGCCATTCCCGTGGATTTGAAAACCATGAAGCAGATTACTCATTTTAAAACTCCGAGTCCTTTTTTGGGTGTTTTTGAGATTCCTGAACCTCCTATTGTTCCACCTTCACCCATTACCCTTGCTGTGGACGGAATAGGAGATCCTGGAAATTTAGGAACCATCCTCCGTCTTTGTGATTGGTTTGGAGTGGATGAATTGATTTGTAGTGCAGAAACCGTAGATTGTTTTAATCCCAAAGTGGTACAGGCTTCCATGGGTTCTATCGCACGGGTTTCTTGTCGTTATGAAACGAATCTGGCATCCTGTCTCACAGCTTTAGAAAAACCTATATTTGGTGCTGATGGCACAGGGAAATCCTTGTATCAGACCCAACTCCCTATAGCAGCAACTTATGTTTTTGGAAGCGAATCGCATGGCCTTTCAAAGGTTGTAAATGGACTACTAGAGGCCAAAATAGCAATACCTAACTTACGCTCCGGTCAGGGGGCTGAGAGTTTAAATGTCGCCACGGCAACAGCTATCTTTTTGAGTGAAATTTTTAGAGGGGCACAATCATTCAAAGGTGATGATTAGCGATATGCCTCGGCTAAATATGTTTACAATATTCCTGGTCCATGGACTGTCTGGGGATGCATCGGGAATCAATTCGTTCTGAAAAGAAAAAATGCTGCGTAGTGACGGGGAAAATTTAAAGTAATACAAATAAAATTCAAAGCCTAGCCCCAACTCGTAGTTTAAATTTTGGGACGTAGTTCTGAAGACATTACTTGCGTTGTCATCCGAATTTTTTTCATTGCTGGAAAGATTAAAATCAGTAGAAATTCCAGCTAAAAGAAAAGGACGGAAGTTATTAATTCTCTTGGTATTTATTTTTATGTAAAGCGGAAGGTGGATATAGGTTGATTTGACTTCTCGAAAACGATCTGATTCCCTAGTAAACTCCGGAAATTCAGGATAAACCAATTCTCTCTGATTGTAATAAAGTCCGGGCTCAAACCGCAAATTGAAGTACGTATTGATTCGCAAATCTCCGATAAGACCTACGTTAAAACCATTTTTTTGAATGACCTCAATGTCTTTGTATATCAGTTCTTTATAATAATTTGTGATGTATTCAAATTTAAAATCGTATTGATTGGTTCCCAAGAAATAACCATAGTGTACGGGTCTTTTGTCAAAATTGGGAAGATTTATAATCCGTTCCTTGACCACAGGGTATTGAGCCTTTATTTTGTTTATTGACAAACAAAAAACAAGGCAAACGATAACACTAAAAAAGCTACGGTTTCTTCGCAAAATAGATAGAAGCCACCCCTAAGGTTTGTGGGAAATCTTCCACTGCTATAAACCCATTTTTCTTTAAAATATTGTTGAATGCTTTACCACAGGGAAAAGCCGCTGCGGAGTCCGATAAATATTGATAGGCAGTTCTATTTTTAGAAAAAAGCTTTCCGATAAAAGGCATCACTTTTTGGGTGTATAAAGAATACAAAGATTTTAGGATTGGATTTTGGGGGACTGCTGTTTCCAGAATCACCAAGGCCCCTTGGGGTTTGAGAACCCTTCGTATTTCTTGAAGGCCGAGATCCAGGTGCTCAAAATTTCGTACACCAAAAGCAATGGTGACCCCATCAAAGGTGTCGTTTTCAAAAGATAAGGCTTCCGAATCTCCGAGCTGCATTTCGATTCGCTGGTCCAGCCCCTGTGCTTTTACCTTTTGTTTGCCAATCTCCAACATTCCTGGAGAAATGTCCAAACCAATGATTTTTTTGGTTTTCAATTTGGAAAGAGCCAGAACTAAATCTCCCGTTCCAGTAGCGATGTCTAAGAGCACCTGGTGTTTGTTTTTTTGGATCAAACGCACCACGCGTTTTCTCCAGATCACATCCACTCCCAATGTAATGACTCGATTTAAGAGGTCGTAACTTCTTGAAATCCCATTAAACATCTGGGTTACCTGCTTTTTTTTAGTTTCAGGATTGTTTTGGTTGGGTTTTACAGATTGTTTCATAGCGGCACCAAAGATAATGATTTGAAGGGCATCTTATTCTTGTTTTTAGATCCCGATGGTGAATATTCGTATATTTGTAGTGTACTTCAATTTCTTTTATGAAATCAGTCATGATAAGCAAGGCGTTAACAAACGAAATGACAAGTCCTGCATTCCATCTTAACGGTTTAAAAGTAACTCGTAACAGATGAAGATAATTATTGCAGGAGGGGGAGAGGTCGGATTCCACCTAGCGAAGCTCCTTTCCTATGAGTCGCTTGACATTACCTTAATAGATACCGATAAAGACCGGCTCAATTATGCTGAATCCCATCTAGATATTCGTGCGATTCGGGGCGATGCAATGTCCTTGACTCTAATGGAAGAAGCACAGGTGGCCAGTTCTGATCTTTTTATTGCGGTCACTGCCGAGGAGTCCCTTAATATTACGATTTGTGCCCTAGCGAAACAATTAGGGAGTAAACGGACCATAGCGCGTATCTCCAATATAGAACTGATCAAAGCACAAGACTCGATTAGCTTTCAAAGTATTGGCGTAGACGAAGTGATATCTCCTGAAGAGTTGGCTGCTGAGGAAATTCAGCAATTGTTGGATCAGTCGGCTTTCTCCAACAGTTACGAGTTTGAGGAAGGGGCTTTGACCTTAATAGGCACTCGTTTGGAAGAAGATGTTCCCTTTGTGGGTAAGTCTGTAAAAGAAGCAGCCACTATTTTTCCTGACGTCCATTTTATGCCCGTCGCCGTACAAAGGAAAGGTACTCAGATCACACTGGTTCCCCGTGGCGATACGTGTTTTGAAGAGGGCGATACGGTTTTTTTCATCACCCTGAAAGAGGGTGTAGAAGAGTTGTATAAATTGACTGGTAAAACCAAGGCCTCCATCAAAAATGTGATGATCTTAGGAGGAGGTCGTATTGGGTACAACACCGCTCGTGAGCTTTGCGAGAAAAAATTTAATGTAACCCTCGTTGAAAAAAATAAGAAAAAAGCTTTTGAGATTGCGGATTTACTTCCCAATACTTTGGTGATTCACGGAGATGGTAGAAATGCCGAATTGCTAGATGAAGAAAATCTTACGGGTATGGATGCCTTTATTTCGGTAACAGAAAACTCGGAGACTAACATTATGAGTTGTTTGATGGCACACTCCAAGAAAGTCAAAAAAACCATTGCTTTGGTTGAGAATATGGATTATTTTCAACTCTCGCACTCCATTGGAATCGATACGTTGATCAACAAAAAACTATTGACTGCAAATACGATCTTTCGCTATGTCCGAAAAGGAGAAGTGGTGGACATGACAACCCTAAACAACCTCAATGTTGAAATTTTAGAGTTTGTAGTCAATGCCAATTCTAAAGTAGCGAATTACAAAATCAAAGACATTGATTTTCCTAGAACCGCCATAATTGGTGGGGTGATTAAAGAGGGTAGGGGAGTCATCGCTTTGGGAGATTATACGATTCTTCCAGGAGATCGAATTGTAGTCTGCTGTTTGCCTCGATCGTTAAAGCGGATTGAGCGATTGTTTTTATAAACACTATGCATTCATTTAATTATAAAATTGTAGTCTTTTTGATGGGGGTTTTATTACTCTTCAACGGAGGGTTGATGCTCTTTTCGGCTTTGATTAGTTTTTTGTTTAAGGATGGGGTCACCTTTGAGATTACGCTAGCTTCGTTTGTGGTATTGTCTTTTGGCGCGTTGTTGATGCTTTTCGGAAGACAATACGACAAACAAATCCAAAAGCGGGAAGGCTATTTGATTGTGAGTCTGGGCTGGATTTTGATGGCACTTTCAGGAACAACTCCGTATCTTTTTTCGGGTGCCATTCCTGACTTTACAGCTAGTTTTTTTGAAACCATGTCGGGTTATACCACTACGGGAGCCACAATAGTAAATGATATAGAGGCTTTGCCCAAAGGAATTTTATTTTGGCGCAGTACGACGCATTGGATCGGGGGGATGGGAATCATCGTCTTGGCTATAGCGATTTTACCTTTTTTAGGGATTGGGGGAATTCAACTTTTTTCTGCTGAAGCTCCTGGACCTGCAGGAGACAAATTGCACCCCAGAATTACGGATACAGCAAAACGTTTGTGGCTTATTTATGTCGCTTATACGTTTATCGAAACCCTTTTGCTCTATGTGGCTGGGATGTCTTTCTTTGATGCGGTTAACCATGCGATGAGTACCGTTTCCACAGGGGGATTTTCCACAAAAAACGACAGTATTGCCTTTTGGAATGACCAACCCCTGATTCAATACATCATTCTCTTTTTTATGTTTTTGGCGGGGACCAATTTTGTATTGAGCTATTTCGCCTTTACCCGAAAATTCAAAAAAATCATCCTCGATGAAGAATTCCGGCTTTATCTCCAATTTTTACTTTTCTTTTCTGTTTTAGTAGTTGTTGTTCTTCTGTTGAACTCGTATCTACATCCTTCTTTTTCCATTGATGGCATAGAACCTACTGTACGTGCAGCAGTTTTCCAAGTCGTATCGATCATTACCACCACAGGTTTTATTACCTCAGATTATACCCACTGGGTTCCCTTTGTGACGGTTGTTTTCTTTGGACTTATGTTTTTGGGGGGGTCGTCGGGCTCTACTTCGGGAGGAGTCAAAGTGGTCCGACACCTGCTGATGATTAAAAGTGGGCTTTTGGAGTTTAAACGCGCTTTACATCCCAATGCAATTATTCAAGCCCGCTATAATGAAAGAACTGTAAGCGACTCTATTTCTTACAATATATTGGGTTTTTTCATTTTGTATATGTTAAGTTTTATAATAGGAGCTCTGGGGTTTAGCCTGATGGGATTCGATTTTGAATCTTCAATTGGTATAGCAGCATCAACTTTGGGAAATGTGGGTCCTGCCCTTGGAGAATTTGGACCCAGTAACACCTATGCTGCATTGCCTAATTTCGGGCAATGGTGGGCCAGCTTTTTAATGCTTCTAGGACGGCTGGAGCTTTTTACTGTTTTGATTTTATTTACTCCCTTCTTTTGGAAAAGAAATTAGTAGCCGTACTTGTCCTTCCAACGGACTTTTAAAAAATCTCGGATCTTTTTTTCCTTTGGATTTCCCCCCGGCTCATACAATTTTGTTCCTTTTAATTCTTCGGGTAAAAACTCTTGTTCTGCAAACTGGTTTTCATAGTCGTGGGCATATTTATAGCCCGTTCCATAGCCCATTTCTTTCATCAATTGGGTTGGAGCATTTCTCAGAGGTAGGGGAACTTGAAGATTTCCGGTGGCTTTCACTTTTTCTAAAGCGGTATCGATGGCCCTGTAAGCGGCATTGCTTTTGGGAGAAGTGGCTAAATAGATAGCGCATTCACTAAGTAGAATTCTCCCTTCCGGATAGCCTATGGTAGCCACAGCCTGGAAGGTGCTGTTTGCCAACACCAGTGCCGTTGGATTGGCAATTCCAATGTCTTCCGCTGCGAGAATGAGCATTCTACGGGCGATGAATTTGATGTCTTCTCCAGCTTCAATCATCCTTGCGAGCCAATAAACTGCTGCGTTGGGGTCACTACCCCGTATGGATTTGATAAAGGCCGAGACAATATCGTAATGAAAATCTCCATTTTTATCGAAAAGGACGGTTTGGGTTTGTACGGTTTCAAAAACCAGAGCATTGTTGAGTTCAATAGTTTTTGTTTGCTGTGCTTGGAGGACCAACTCCAAAAGAGAAAGTAACTTTCGGGCGTCTCCCCCTGAAAGCTCGAGTAAGGCAGCTGTTTCAACGATCTTCAAATCATAGCCTTTTAACAGCGTGTCTTTTTTTAAAGCGTGTTTTAAAATCTTTTCAAGCTCTTCTTTTGTCAGTGCGTTGAGCATATATACTTGACAACGGGAGAGCAAAGCGTTGATGACTTCAAAGCTGGGGTTTTCTGTGGTGGCCCCAATTAGCGTTACGATTCCTTTTTCCACTGCGTTGAGTAGGGAGTCTTGTTGTGATTTGCTGAAACGGTGGATTTCATCGATAAAAAGGATGGGACTTTTACTGCTAAATAAGCCTCCCGAATTCTCGGCTTTTTGAATGATTTCTCGTATTTCTTTAACTCCCGCATTGATAGCAGAAAGTTGATAAAAAGGGCGTTCTTTTTCTAAAGCGAGGAGTTGCGCAAGTGTTGTTTTTCCTGTTCCTGGAGGCCCCCAAAAAATCAGGGAGGGAAAGACTCCATTTTTAATCATTTGGGTAAGGCTTCCTTGAGGTCCTACAAGGTGCTCTTGACCGTAATAATCGGCGAGGGTTTTGGGGCGCATTCGTTCTGCCAGGGGAGTATTCATACCCTAAAGATAGCTCTTTTTTGAACTAGCCGCGTTGTCTTATGATTTCGTAAAAAAGAACGCCACAGGCAACAGAAACATTAAGCGAGGCTATATTGTTTTGCATGGGGAGTTTGGCTTGGTCGTCCAGGACTTTTAAAAGCCCAAAAGAAATCCCTACATCTTCCGATCCAAAAACTACCGCTAAAGGACCTTTTAAATCTTTTTCATACACCGTTTCCGATGCTTTTTCGGTAAGGGCAAGGGTGGGGATCTCGTGGGCTTTTAAATGATATACCACATCTTTGAGGTGTTGGACTTTGGAAATTGGAACTTGGAAGGCACCTCCTGCTGAGGTTTTGACTACATCTCCATTTAAAGGAGCACTACCACTACTGGGGATAAAAATTGCATCCACTCCCACTGCGGCGGCTGAACGTAAAATGGCTCCGAAGTTGCGGGTGTCGGTAATACCGTCCAAAAGCACAAAAAGAGGGTTTTCTTTTTGGTTTAAAATGGTTTCAATAAGAGGTTCCATTTCTTGGGTTGCCAATGCGGCGATCCGTGCTACCGCACCTTGATGATTTTTCGAAGAAAAGCGCTCCAGACGTTCTACAGGGACAAAACTGAAGGCAATGTTCTTTGTACGAAGGGTGTGTAAAAGGTGTTCAAAAAGTGGACTCTGTGATCCTTTTAACAGCCAAACTTTATCAATGGGCTTTTCACTTTGTATGGCCTCTAAAATGGCGCGTATTCCAAAAATGGTTATTGTATCCATTTATCAAAAATACTTTAATTCTTTTTGAGAAAAAGTTATAAATTGAAATTAATTCGAATTGAATAGTTCCAAACACTTTTTTTAATTTATAAAAGTAACTCTATGACATCCGTACCCCAAGCTTATCGTTTCTATTTTATATTGAATCTGCTATTTTATAGTTTAATCCTTTTTTTAGGCTGTTCCCGGTTGTCCTGAACTCAGTCTGATTTGTACGCTGGGAGTACTTGATTGCAACAATTGATCAATTTGATTTGCAGGTAATTTATCAATGTCTCGTTCTATCAAAACATCAACAGTAGTTGATAGTTTCCTTCTTGCTATTCCAGATCCCTGTCCAGTAATAATAACTTCTTCTAATGCGGAGCTGGATTGCAATTCGATAAGATAGTTATCTGAATCTCCTATTGAAACGCGTTGTTCGGCATAACCTACATAGGTGAATACAAGCACCTCACCCAAACTCGCTTCAATGGAAAAATTCCCATCAAAATCCGCAGCCACTCCTTGTGAAGTACCTTCAATGAGAACAGTTGCTCCAGGCAGAGGAACTCCGGTTTCGTCGGTAATGGTTCCTGTGATCGTTTTTTGTTGTGCAAATCCGACTTGCACCATTAAAATCCCCAATAGGGACAAAAATAAGTAGCGTTTTTTCATGTAAAAGATTGATTTGGTTAAACTAACAGG
>DBBQ01000035.1:14538-39234 GCA_002292265.1 Flavobacteriaceae bacterium UBA980
AAAAAAGAAAGAGGTCCAATTGTCGTTTTTTTGTCATGTTTTGGAGATCCTTTTTCACCTCTGCATTTTTTTTTAAATAAAAGTTAAAATTTTACAATTGAAGGGTTTGAAACACGAAAAAAATATTCTACATTTGCACGCCCATAAAAATGGGGAATTAGATAATATATATGCCAACTATTGCACAATTAGTACGAAAAGGAAGAGTCAGCATTACCAAGAAGAGTAAATCGGCTGCTTTGGATTCGTGTCCTCAACGACGAGGTGTCTGTACTCGTGTGTACACCACCACGCCCAAAAAACCAAACTCTGCGATGCGTAAAGTAGCGCGGGTTCGTTTGACCAACGGTAAGGAGGTCAATGCGTACATACCCGGAGAAGGACACAACCTCCAAGAGCACTCGATAGTATTGGTACGAGGCGGACGAGTTAAAGATTTGCCGGGGGTCCGCTACCACATTGTTCGTGGGGCGTTGGATACTGCCGGAGTGGAAGGACGTTTACAAAGACGCTCAAAATACGGTGCCAAAAGACCCAAAAAATAATATAGGTAACTCTTTTACTACGGAATCATGAGAAAAAAACAAGCCAAAAAACGTCCCTTATTACCCGATCCAAAATTTAATGACCAACTGGTTACACGTTTTGTAAATATGCTGATGTGGGACGGGAAAAAATCCGTCTCATTTAAAATCTTTTACGACGCTATTGACATTGTAGAAGAACGCAAACAAGACGAAGAAAAATCTGCTTTAGAAGTATGGAAAGAAGCCCTATCCAACGTCATGCCCCACGTAGAGGTGCGCAGTCGTAGAGTAGGTGGAGCTACCTTTCAAATACCCATGCAGATTCGTCCAGACCGAAAAGTATCTTTAGCCATGAAGTGGCTCATCAGTTTTTCTAGAAAGCGCAACGAAAAATCCATGGCCCTTCGTCTGGCCAATGAGGTTCTAGCTGCTGCCAAAGAGGAAGGTGCTGCTGTTAAAAAACGACAAGACACCCACAAGATGGCCGAAGCAAACAAAGCATTTTCACATTTTAGATTTTAATTAATACGCATTTCTACAAGAACATGGCTAGAGATTTAAAATACACAAGAAACATCGGAATTGCGGCACACATCGACGCCGGAAAGACCACAACCACAGAACGCGTTCTTTTTTACACGGGTGTGAGTCATAAAATAGGAGAGGTACACGACGGTGCTGCCACTATGGACTGGATGGAACAGGAGCAGGAACGTGGAATTACTATTACTTCTGCAGCTACTACCTGTACGTGGAACTTCCCACAAGACCAAGGAAAACCCACCTCCGATTCCAAACCCTATCATTTTAACATTATCGACACTCCCGGCCACGTGGACTTTACCGTGGAAGTAAACCGATCACTTCGTGTACTCGATGGATTGGTTTTTTTATTTTCAGCCGTGGATGGGGTAGAACCTCAATCTGAAACGAACTGGAGATTAGCGGACAACTACCGCGTACCTCGTATCGGCTTCGTCAACAAGATGGACCGCCAAGGAGCCAACTTCTTAAATGTAAGTACTCAGGTTCGTGAAATGTTAAAATCCAATGCCGTTCCTATCGTATTGAACATAGGTGAGGAAGAAGACTTCAAGGGAATTGTCGACTTAGTAACCAACAAAGCCATCGTATGGCACGAGGAAAACTTCGGTTCTACTTTTGATGAAGTGCCTATCCCAGAGGATATGGTTGCCGATGTAGAAAAGTACCGTGCCGAACTCATTGAAGCAGTAGCCGAATATGATGAAGACCTTTTAGAAAAGTTTTTCGAAGATCCCGATAGCATCAGTCCTGACGAAATCCACGCTGCCTTGCGTGCTGCGACTCAAGACATGAGTATCATTCCTATGGTTTGTGGTTCTTCCTTCAAAAACAAAGGTGTCCAATTCCTTTTAGATGCGGTATGCCGCTACTTGCCTTCTCCTGAAGACAAAGAAGCTATTGTAGGGACCAATCCAAATAACGAGGAACAGATTTCACGTAAACCATCAGTAAGTGAACCTTTTTCTGCTTTAGCATTCAAGATTGCTACCGATCCTTTCGTAGGGCGTTTGGCTTTCTTCCGTGCCTATTCTGGTCGCTTAGATGCAGGTTCTTATGTGTTGAACAACCGTTCTGGGAATAAAGAACGGATTTCAAGAATCTACCAAATGCACTCCAACAAACAAAACGCCATCGATTTTATCGAAGCGGGAGATATCGGAGCTGCAGTAGGATTTAAAGACATCAAAACAGGAGATACGCTGTCTGCGGTAAAGTCCCCCATCATTTTAGAAAGTATGGACTTCCCTGATCCGGTGATCGGGATCGCTGTGGAACCTAAAACCAAAGCCGATGTGGATAAACTCGGAATGGCCTTAGCAAAACTAGCAGAAGAAGATCCTACTTTCCAAGTTAAAACCGATGAAACTTCAGGGCAAACCATCATCTCAGGAATGGGAGAATTGCACTTAGATATCATCGTAGATCGTTTAAGACGCGAATTTAAAGTGGAGGTGAACCAAGGGAAACCCCAAGTAGAATACAAAGAAGCACTTACTGGTCAATCCAAACACCGTGAGGTGTACAAAAAACAAACGGGTGGTCGTGGTAAATTTGCGGATATCGTATTTACTATCGAGCCTGGAGAGGAAGGAAAACCTGGATTGGAATTTCTCAATCTCATCAAAGGAGGAAACATTCCAAAAGAATACATTCCTTCGGTAGAAAAAGGATTTAAAGAGGCCATGAATAATGGTCCGCTTGCAGGTTTCGAACTGGATTCAATGAAGATTACACTTCACGATGGATCTTTCCACCCTGTGGATTCGGATTCGTTATCCTTCGAACTAGCTGCTAAATTAGGATTCAAAGAATCTGCCAAAGGAGCTCGTCCCGTCATTATGGAGCCGATTATGAAACTGGAAGTACTGACACCTGAAGAAAACATGGGAGACATTGTAGGTGACTTAAACCGCCGCCGCGGACAAGTAAACTCTATGGACGATCGTGCCGGTTCTAAAGTTGTAAAAGCAGATGTGCCGCTTTCTGAAATGTTTGGATATGTAACCTCGTTACGAACCCTCTCTTCTGGCCGTGCTACTTCTACAATGGAATTTGCACATTATGCTGAAACCCCTTCTAATATATCCGAAGGAGTAATTGCAGAGGTAAACGGTAAAAAAGACTAAAGACAAATCGCATGAGTCAAAAAATTAGAATCAAATTAAAATCATACGACTACAACCTTGTGGACAAGTCGGCTGATAAAATCGTAAAGACGGTAAAAAATACAGGTGCAGTCGTAACGGGTCCGATCCCATTGCCTACACACAAGAAAATTTTCACCGTATTACGATCTCCTCATGTCAATAAAAAATCACGTGAGCAGTTCAAGTTATGCTCTTACAAGCGTTTGTTGGATATCTACAGTTCTTCATCAAAAACCATTGATGCATTGATGAAGTTGGAATTGCCCAGCGGTGTCGAAGTGGAGATCAAAGTATAATTGAATCGAATAATAAATTAACTAATTAAATAAAAAACAATGTCTGGGTTAATAGGAAAAAAAATCGGTATGACCAGCCTGTACGATGACAACGGGAAAAACATCCCTTGTACTGTACTCGAGCTAGGGCCATGCATGGTTACCCAAGTCAGAACCAAAGCGGTTGACGGGTATGAAGCTGTTCAACTGGGTTTCGATGACAAGGCAGAAAAAAAGGTGGTGAAGGCTGAAGCAGGACACTTCAAAAAAGCCAACGTATCGCCCAAAAAGAAGCTCGTCGAATTCCAGAATTTTGAACAAGAATTAAATTTAGGTGATACAATCACTGTGGATCACTTTGAAGAAGGAGACTTTGTAGATGTTTCTGGAACTTCCAAAGGAAAAGGATTCCAAGGTGTGGTAAAACGCCACGGGTTTGGAGGTGTAGGACAAGCAACTCATGGACAACACAACCGTCTTCGAGCGCCAGGTTCCATTGGAGCTGCGTCCTATCCTGCACGTGTATTCAAAGGAATGCGCATGGCAGGTCAAATGGGAAACAGTAAGGTGAAAGTGCTCAACCTGAAAGTTGTCAAAGTGGTGCCAGAAAAAAACCTTCTTGTAGTTAAAGGATGCGTTCCAGGGCACAAAAATGCATACGTAATCGTTCAGAAATAATGGAATTAAACGTACTCAACATAAAAGGAAAGGAAACCGGAAGAAAAGTAAAGCTTAACGCTGAGGTTTTCGCTATAGAGCCCAACGATCACGCAATTTATTTGGATGTGAAATCTCATTTGGCAAACAAACGTCAGGGAACACACAAGGCCAAAGAGCGCGCTGAAATCGTGGGAAGTACTCGTAAAATCAAAAAGCAAAAAGGAACAGGTACTGCCCGTGCAGGGAGTATCAAAAATCCATTGTTTAAAGGAGGAGGTCGTGTATTCGGTCCCACTCCAAGAGACTACAGCCAAAAAGTCAACAAAAAGGTTAAGCGTTTGGCTCGAAAATCAGCTTTGAGTATCAAGGCTAAACAAAAAGCAATTGTCGTTTTAGAAGACTTTCAAATGGACAAGCCACATACCAAGGACTACTTGAAAATGCTTGCTGCACTTGGTCTATCCGATAAAAAAAGCATGTTGGTCTTGGGCGATTTGAATAAAAATGTATATTTATCCTCTCGTAATTTAAAAAATTCTAAAGTTGTAACTAACTCAGAATTAAATACTTATGGAATTTCAAATGCAAATCATTTGATTATTTCAGAGGGTGCAATTGCGGAACTTGAATCAATTTTGAACCGTTAGTCATGAGTATATTAATCAAACCGATCATCACAGAGAAGGCCACTTTAGGAAGTGAGCGCTTCAATAAATATACTTTTTTGGTAGATCCCAAGGCAAACAAAGTAGAAATTAAAAAAGCAGTAGAAGCGGCTTATGGCGTGACTGTGGATAACGTACGAACACAAAACTACGGTCCTGAGCGTAAGATGCGTTTCACGAAGACTGGAGTTCAAAAAGGCAAAACCAACGCGACTAAGAAAGCCATAGTGCAAGTAGCAGAAGGCGATGCCATAGATTTTTATAGTAACTTATAATAGCGTCAGATGTCAGTAAGAAAATTAAAACCAGTAACTCCTGCGCAGCGTTTTAGAGTAGTAAATGGATTCGACGCTATTACTACTGATAAGCCCGAGAAGAGTTTATTGGAACCCAAGAAAAGATCTGGGGGTAGAAACAACAAAGGAAAGATGACTGCTCGCCACATCGGTGGAGGTCATAAAAAACGCTACCGCGTTATCGACTTTAAACGAAATAAATTTGATGTTGCTGCCGAAGTCAAAACCATCGAATACGATCCCAACCGAAGTGCTTTTATTGCCTTGGTTGAGTATAAGCATGGAGAGAAAAGATATATCGTAGCCCCCAGTGGGCTTCAAGTAGGACAAAGTGTGGTGTCTGGAACTAAGGCTGCTCCTGAAATTGGGAATGCCCTTTTCCTTTCTGATATCCCACTAGGTACCATCATTTCTTGTATCGAATTAAGTCCGGGAAGAGGAGCGGCCATTGCGCGTAGTGCAGGAGCGTTCGCTCAGTTGATGGCACGTGAAGGAAAATTTGCTACAGTAAAATTGCCTTCAGGTGAAACACGTATGATCCTGGTCACCTGTATGGCTACTATTGGTGCCGTCTCCAATTCAGACCACCAATTGTTGGTCTCTGGAAAAGCAGGACGTTCCAGATGGTTAGGAAGAAGACCTCGTACACGTCCCGTGGCAATGAACCCAGTAGATCACCCGATGGGTGGTGGTGAAGGTCGTGCATCTGGAGGACATCCTAGATCACGAAACGGTATCCCTGCAAAAGGATTCCGCACCCGATCCAAAACAAAATCAAGTAATAAGTTCATCGTTGAACGTAGAAAAAAATAAGAGAATATGGCTCGTTCGTTAAAAAAAGGACCTTATGTCCATCACAGTCTTGAAAAGAAAGTGACGAAAAACGTTGAAGAAAACAAAAAGTCAGTGATCAAAACTTGGTCACGCGCTTCTTTAATTACCCCGGATTTTGTTGGGCAAACCATCGGTGTACACAACGGAAAGACTTTTGTACCCGTTTACATTACAGAAAATATGGTAGGTCACAAACTCGGAGAATTTTCGTTAACCCGTAATTTCCGAGGACACTCAGGAAATAAGAACAAAGGCAAAAAATAAAAGTACTCATGGGAAATCGTAAAAGACAATCCGCAGAGGCACTTAAGGAAGCAAAAAAGTCACTCGCTTTCGCCAAACTCAACAACTGTCCAACCTCTCCACGAAAGATGCGTTTGGTTGCAGATCAAGTTAGAGGGGAATCTATCGACAAGGCATTGGCCATATTAAAATTTAGCCCTAAAGAAGCCTCTAGACGTCTCGAAAAGCTATTGCTTTCGGCAATTGCAAATTGGCAATCTAAAAACGAGTCTGAA
Source organism: Flavobacteriaceae bacterium UBA980 (assembly GCA_002292265.1). Classification (GTDB taxonomy): domain Bacteria; phylum Bacteroidota; class Bacteroidia; order Flavobacteriales; family Flavobacteriaceae; genus MS024-2A. The sequence goes on from DBBQ01000035.1 coordinate 21,007, forward strand.
GACATTGAAAAAGCAAATCTTTTTGTTTCTGAAATCCGTGTAGACGGAGGAAGCATGCTAAAAAGATTACGCCCAGCACCGCAAGGAAGGGCACACCGAATTCGCAAACGTTCCAACCACGTGACCGTGGTCTTGGGATCTAACACTATTGAAGCATAATATGGGACAAAAGACAAACCCTATTGGTAATCGTTTAGGAATCATCAGAGGATGGGACTCAAACTGGTACGGAGGAAGAAATTACGGAGACAAAATCGCTGAAGATGACAAAATCCGAAAGTACGTGCACGCACGTCTTTCTAAAGCCAGCGTTTCTAACGTAATCATAGAACGTACGCTAAAAATCATTACGATCACCATTACCACTGCCCGACCCGGAATTATCATTGGTAAAGCAGGACAAGAAGTGGATAAACTGAAAGAGGAGTTACGTAAGATCACTGCTAAAGAAGTGCAGATCAATATTTTTGAGATTAAGCGACCTGAATTAGACGCTCAACTAGTAGGCGCTAGTGTCGCTAGACAAATCGAAAGTAGAATTTCTTACCGTCGTGCCATCAAGATGGCCATTGCTGCAGCCATACGTATGAATGCAGAAGGGATTAAAATTCAAATTTCAGGCCGTTTGAACGGAGCTGAAATGGCTCGTTCGGAGACTTACAAAGAAGGACGTATTCCGCTCTCTACTTTCCGTGCTGATATAGATTATGCACTGGTAGAAGCCCATACGACCTATGGAAGATTAGGTGTTAAAGTATGGATTATGAAAGGGGAAGTATACGGAAAGCGTGAACTTTCTCCTTTGGTAGGAATGTCTAAAAAATCACAATCCAATTCCAATTCAGGAGGAGGGAACAACCGTCAACGTCGTCGTAAATAATATTATAGGAAATCATGTTACAACCAAAAAAGACAAAATTTCGAAAAGCACAGAAAGGCCGTATGAAAGGACTTTCCGGAAGAGGCCACCAACTTTCGAATGGTATGTTTGGGATCAAAGCATTGGACTCCGTGTTCATCACTTCACGTCAGATTGAGGCTGCGCGTATTGCCGCCACTCGTTACATGAAGAGAGAAGGACAGCTTTGGATTAAAATTTTTCCAGACAAGCCCATNNCCTTATGATGTTGCAAAAGAAGCACTTCGTTTGGCCGCACAGAAACTTCCTGTAAAAACTAAATTTGTTGTAGCTCGAGATTTCGAGGCTTAATCAATGCACTATGAAACAATCTGAAATCACAAAGCTTTCAAAAGAAGACCTTCAGGACAAGCTGGTAGAATACCAAAAGCAGTTGAAGGATTTGAAAATGACTCACGCAATCTCTCCTTTAGAGAATCCGTTACAAATTAAAACAGCACGTCGCGTTGTAGCTCGACTTCAAACCGCCTTAAGTAACCAAGAAGCATAAGACATGGAAACTAGAAATTTAAGAAAAGAACGAATCGGTGTCGTAACCAGCAACAAAATGGAAAAGTCCATTGTGGTTTCTGAGGTTAAAAAAGTAAAACACCCCATGTATGGGAAATTCGTTTTAAAAACAAAAAAATATGTAGCTCACGACGAACAAAACGATTGTAATGTCGGAGATACTGTAAAAATTATGGAAACACGACCTCTAAGCAAATCAAAATGCTGGAGAATGGTCGAAATAATAGCAAGAGCGAAGTAAGATGGTACAACAAGAATCTAGACTTAAAGTAGCAGATAATACAGGAGCCAAAGAGGTGCTTACGATCCGTGTCCTAGGAGGGACAAAAAGACGGTATGCATCCATTGGTGACAAAATTGTCGTTACTGTAAAAGAAGCCTCTCCTTCGGGAACGGTAAAAAAAGGGCAGGTATCTACTGCAGTAGTAGTTCGAACTCGAAAGGAAGTCCGTCGTCCCGACGGATCGTACATCCGTTTTGATGAAAATGCCTGTGTGCTTTTAAATCCCACAGGGGAAATGCGGGGTACCCGTGTTTTTGGACCCGTGGCTCGTGAGCTTCGCGACAAGCAGTTTATGAAAATCGTATCACTAGCTCCAGAGGTGCTATAAAGTAAAGAATATGTCAGTAAAAATTAAGATAAGAAAAGGAGATACCGTTCGCGTTATCACAGGATCCCATAAAGGTGCTGAAGGCGAGGTATTGCGTATTTCTAAAGAAGATAATAAGGCCGTTGTGGAAGGTGTAAACTTGGTTAAGAAACACAACAAACCCAACGCCCAAAACCCACAAGGGGGAATTACAGAAAAAGAAGCGCCTATCCATATTTCCAATCTATCCTTACTAACTACAGAGGGTAAAACCACCCGAGTAGGATATCGAATGGAAGAGGGAACCAAAGTGCGTTATGCTAAAAAAACCGATGAAGTCATTTAATCATGAGTTATACACCAAGACTGAAACAGGAATATAACGATCGTATCGTTAACAGCTTAAAAGAGACGTTTAGTTACAAAAGCATTATGCAGGTACCTAAACTTCAAAAAATAGTATTGAGCCGTGGAGTGGGAGCAGCAGTAGCTGATAAAAAACTCATCGATCACGCCGTGGACGAATTGACCATGATCACTGGACAAAAAGCAGTAGCTACAATTTCTAAAAAGGATGTGGCTTCGTTCAAACTTCGTAAAGGGATGCCCATTGGAGCAAAAGTTACTTTACGTGGCGAACGCATGTACGAATTTTTAGATCGTTTGGTCACCACAGCACTACCTCGTGTACGAGATTTTCAAGGGGTAAAAGCAACAGGGTTTGACGGACGTGGAAATTATACTCTAGGAGTAACGGAACAAATTATCTTTCCCGAGATCGATATCGATAAGGTAAATCGAATCAACGGAATGGACATCACGTTTGTAACTTCGGCCGATACAGACCAAGAAGCAAAATCATTATTAACAGAACTAGGAATCCCCTTTAAAAAGAATTAGTATGGCTAAAGAATCCATGAAAGCACGCGAAAGAAAACGTGCCAAGACTGTTGCCAAATACGCAGAAAAACGCAAAGCTTTGAAAGAAGCTAGAGACTATGAGGCGCTACAAAAACTTCCTAAAAACGCATCCCCTATCCGTATGCACAACCGTTGTAAACTCACCGGTAGACCAAAAGGATATATGCGTCAATTTGGAATTTCTCGTGTCACCTTCCGTGAAATGGCTAACAAAGGCTTAATTCCTGGAGTAACTAAAGCCAGCTGGTAATAAAAATACATTAAGATTATGTTTACAGATCCCATTGCAGATTATTTAACTCGAATCCGAAACGCCAACCGCGCAGGACATCGTGTTGTAGATATTCCAGCTTCCAATATTAAAAAAGAAATTACTAAAATTCTTTTTGACCAAGGGTATATTTTGAGTTACAAGTTCGAAGAAACAGAGAACAATCAAGGGAACATCAAGATTGCATTGAAATACGACCAGGTCACCAAAGAACCCGTAATCAAAAAATTACAACGTATCAGTACTCCTGGTTTACGCCAGTACTCTGCTTCTGACAGCCTTCCTAGAATACTAAATGGTCTGGGAATTTCTATCGTTTCTACCTCCAAAGGGGTTATGACAGGAAAACAGGCTACCAAGGAAAATGTGGGTGGAGAATTAATCTGTTACGTTTATTAAAAAAGGTATAAAGTCATGTCAAGAATAGGAAACAACCCGATTAACGTACCCGAAGGAGTTACTGTAGACATACAGCCTACTCATATCACGGTAAAAGGAAAACTTGGAGAACTTACCCAAGAGTACAGTGAGGTTACCATTACAATGGAAGACAATACGATTACTGTGTCTCGTCCTTCAGACAACAAAACGGTAAAATCCAAACACGGCTTGTACCGTTCTTTAATCGCCAATATGGTAGAAGGGGTAACTAATGGATTTACAAAAGAACTGGAACTTGTAGGAGTGGGATACCGAGCTAGTAATCAAGGTCAAAAATTAGATCTTGCACTAGGATTTTCACACAATATCCTTTTCGATATCGCTCCCGAAATAAAAATTGAAACGATTTCAGAAAAAGGGAATAATCCAATTGTCAAGTTAACCTCTCACGACAAACAACTCGTAGGATATGTGGCAGCAAAGATTCGTTCTTTTAGAAAACCAGAACCCTACAAAGGAAAAGGCGTCAAGTTTGTGGGTGAACAGATACGCAGAAAAGCAGGTAAATCAGCATAATATAAAACTATGGGTTTAACAAAATTAGAACGTAGAAACAGAATTCGAAAACGCATTCGCAAGATTGTCAATGGTACTTCTTCAGCACCTCGTTTATCTGTATATCGCAGCAATAAAGAGATTTATGCGCAACTTATAGATGATCAAACGGGAAAAACAATTGCTTCCGCATCTTCACGCGACAAGGAAATTGCTGAGGAGAAAACATCCAATAAAATAGAAGTAGCCGCCACAGTAGGAAAGCGTATCGGTTCATTAGCATCAAAAGCAGGTGTTTCAGAGGTCGTGTTTGACCGAGGCGGATATTTGTATCACGGAAGAGTAAAAGCATTGGCAGAGGGTGCTCGTGAAGGAGGATTAAAATTTTAATTAGCATATGTATCAAGATTATAAAAATATAGAACTCGTTAAGCCTGCCGGCTTAGATTTAAAAGACCGTTTAGTAGGTGTCCAACGGGTGACTAAGGTAACCAAAGGAGGACGTGCCTTCGGTTTTTCTGCTATTGTAGTAGTGGGAGATGAAAACGGTGTCGTCGGTCAAGGTTTAGGAAAATCAAAAGAAGTATCTGAGGCGATTGCTAAAGCGGTGGAAGATGCAAAGAAAAATTTAATTCGTATTCCGATTGAAAAAGGAACCCTTCCACACGAACAAAAAGGAAAGTATGGCGGAGCTCGCGTTTTTCTAAAACCGGCTTCAGAAGGTACTGGAGTAATCGCAGGTGGTGCAGTGCGTGCGGTACTGGATGCAGTTGGAGTACACAACGTACTATCAAAATCGCAAGGGTCTTCCAATCCTCACAATGTAGTCAAAGCAACCTTTGATGCCTTATTACAACTTCGTAACCCTCAAATTGTAGCAAAGCAAAGAGGGATTTCTATTGATAAAGTTTTTAACGGATAAGCGATCAGCACCATGGCAAAGATTAAAGTAAAACAAGTAAAAAGTAGCATCAAGCGTTTGCAGACACAAAAGCGAACACTCGAATCCTTAGGACTTCGAGGTATTGGGAAAGAAGTAACTCATGAAGCTACCCCAAGTATTTTGGGCATGATAGAAAAAGTAAAACATTTGGTTTCGGTTACCGAAGCATAAAACATTCGTTATGAGTTTAGAAAATTTAAGCCCTGCAAAAGGGTCTAACAAAACCGCTGGAAAAAGACTCGGAAGAGGACAGGCCTCAGGAAAAGGAGGAACTGCTGCACGAGGCCATAAAGGAGCCAAATCACGATCTGGATATTCCAAAAAAATTGGATTTGAAGGAGGACAAATGCCCTTACAGCGACGTGTTCCAAAATTTGGATTTAAAAATATTAACCGAACAGAATACCGTGCCATCAATTTAGACACAGTTCAAGAATTATTGGCCCAGAAAAAAGTAAAGAAAGAAATTAATATTGAGCAATTTGTCGAATTGCGCTTGGCACATAAAGACGATTTGGTGAAAATTCTAGGTCGTGGAAAACTAGAAAGCTCAATCAAAATAACGGCTCATAAATTTTCAGCTTCCGCAAAAGCAGCCATTGAAGCAGCGGGAGGAGAAGCTGTAACCGTATAATCTACCTCAATGAAACAAGTATTAGAAACCCTATATAACATTTATAAAATAGAAGAACTACGCGATCGTGTACTTCTTACTCTAGGGATGTTATTGGTTTATCGCCTTGGTGCTCAAGTCGTGCTTCCGGGGATTGATCCTATCCAATTAGCCGCCCTGAGTAGCCGTACCGATGGAGGAGGTCTTTTAGGAATTCTCAATGCTTTTACTGGAGGAGCTTTTGCCAATGCATCTGTATTTGCTTTGGGAATTATGCCGTATATCTCTGCTTCCATTGTCGTTCAATTGATGGGAATTGCAGTTCCCTATCTTCAAAAACTTCAAAAAGAAGGAGAGAGTGGTAGAAAAACCATCAATCAAATCACCCGTTGGTTAACCATTGCGATCTGTGTGGTTCAAGCCCCTGCCTACCTTTACGGACTTAGTGCACTTGGGGTACCAGAAAGTGCTTTTATCTTAGGTAAAGGACCGTTATTCATTGGATCCTCAGTAGTCATCCTGGTCACCGGAACGATCTTTGCCATGTGGTTGGGAGAAAAAATTACGGACAAAGGTATTGGAAACGGGATTTCGTTGTTGATTATGGTAGGGATTATTGCAAATCTTCCTTTATCCTTTACACAAGAATTTGTTTCTCGAGTTTCAGAAAACAACGGTGGACTCATGCTTATCTTGATTGAATTGGTTCTTTGGATTGTCATTATTCTACTTTCCATACTGCTCACGCTAGCCGTACGCCGAATTCCCGTTCAATACGCAAGAAGACAAGCTGGAGGCGCCTCTTCAGATCGTTCGGTTTACGGATCACGTCAGTACATACCTCTTAAATTAAACGCTTCTGGTGTAATGCCCATCATCTTTGCCCAAGCCATAATGTTTGCCCCTGCCTATATTGGTGGAGCGCTCGGTGATAGTGACGCAGGACAATGGATGCAAGCGAATTTCTCTGATATTTTTGGCTTGTGGTACAATGTACTGTTTGCAGTATTAATTATCATTTTCACCTATTTCTACACCGCGATAACCGTTCCGACCAACAAAATGTCAGATGACCTAAAACGCAGTGGAGGCTTTGTTCCAGGAATTCGTCCGGGTAACGAAACCTCAGATTATTTAGATACCGTAATGTCTCACATTACCTTTCCAGGATCCCTATTTCTTGCTGGTATTGCCGTATTTCCTGCGGTGGTCGTCAAGTTGATCGGAATCCAACAAGGTTGGGCTTTGTTTTACGGTGGAACATCCCTGCTGATTATGGTAGGTGTGGCAATAGATACCATACAACAAGTCAATTCGTATTTGCTGAACAGACACTATGATGGATTGATGAAAACAGGAAAAACACGAAGAAGTACAAATTAATATATGGCTAAACAAGCAGCAATAGAACAAGAGGGTACCATTATTGAAGCATTGTCCAATGCAATGTTTCGTGTGGAATTGGAAAACGGTCATGTAGTGACTGCCCATATTTCAGGAAAAATGCGTTTGCATTATATCAAACTATTGCCAGGAGATAAAGTCAAATTGGAAATGAGTCCTTACGATCTAACGAAAGCGAGGATTACATTTCGATTTTAACGATTAGAAGACACAGGTATGAAAGTAAGAGCATCAATTAAAAAACGCAGTGCAGACTGTAAAATCGTACGACGAAAAGGACGTCTGTATGTGATTAACAAAAAGAATCCTAGATTCAAACAAAGACAAGGTTAATTATGGCTAGAATATCAGGAGTAGACATTCCAAAGCAAAAACGAGGGGTTATTTCATTAACCTATATTTTCGGTATCGGAAAAAGCCGTGCCCAATCTATATTGGAAACTGCTAAAGTGGACGAAAGTAAAAAAGTACAAGATTGGACAGACGACGAAACAGCTCGTATCCGTGAAGTTGTAGGGAGTTTTAAAATCGAAGGAGAATTGCGCTCAGAAGTACAACTCAACATCAAACGTTTGATGGACATCGGTTGTTACCGAGGAATCCGACACAGAGCAGGACTTCCTTTACGCGGTCAACGCACCAAAAACAATTCACGTACCCGAAAAGGAAAACGCAAGACCGTAGCAAATAAAAAGAAAGCAACTAAATAATAGTTTGTAATTATGGCTAAGACAGCAAGCAAAAAAAGAAAAGTAGTCGTTGAATCGATTGGAGAAGCACATATTACAGCTTCTTTCAACAACATCATCATCTCTCTAACCAATACCAAAGGAGAAGTAATCTCCTGGTCATCGGCGGGAAAGATGGGCTTTAGAGGTTCTAAAAAGAACACCCCTTATGCGGCTCAAACAGCAGCTGAGGATTGTGCGAAAACCGCCCAAGAAGCAGGACTGCGTAAAGTAAAAGTATTTGTAAAAGGTCCTGGGAATGGACGTGAATCTGCTATTCGAACATTGCATAACAATGGTATCGAAGTGTTAGAAATCATTGATGTTACCCCCCTTCCACACAACGGATGCAGACCTCCCAAAAGAAGAAGAGTCTAATTAATAACGATCTAGAATTGATCGGAAGCTATCGAAGGAAGTGACCTTAATTCATAGCGATCAGTTCAACTAAAACCAGCAAAATGGCAAGATATACCGGTCCAAAAACAAAAATCGCTCGTAAATTTGGCGAGCCCATCTTCGGAGATGATAAATCTTTCGAGAAAAGAAATTACCCTCCTGGGCAACACGGAAACGCAAAGCGCCGAGGAAAAAAATCAGAATATGCAATCCAATTGATGGAGAAGCAAAAAGCGAAGTATACCTATGGTATTCTGGAGCGTCAATTTCGAAACCTTTTCGAAAAAGCGAGCAGAAGCAAAGGGGTAACTGGAGAAGTGTTACTGCAATTATGTGAATCAAGATTAGACAATGTGGTCTACCGCTTTGGTCTCTCCAACTCTCGAAGAGGTGCAAGACAGTTGGTGTCACACCGTCATATAACTGTAAACGGTTCCATAGTAAATATTCCTTCTTTCCAAGTAAAAGTAGGAGATGTTGTGGGTGTAAGAGAAAAATCAAAAACCCTCAATATTATTATTGAAGCTAAAGGAAGAGATTCCTCCGCCTACGAATGGTTGAGTTGGAATAGTGATCAGCTGCAAGGAACCTATGTAAGTGTTCCCGGGCGCCTCCAGATTCCAGAAAACATTAAGGAACAACTCATCGTTGAACTATATTCTAAATAAGAAAACAGAAGCACAAAATTATGGCAATACTGAATTTTCAAAAACCCGATAAAGTAATTATGATCGATTCCTCGGAATTCGAAGGCAAATTTGAATTTCGCCCTCTCGAACCAGGATATGGATTGACTGTAGGAAATGCGTTGAGACGCGTTTTATTATCTTCTTTGGAAGGATTTGCAATTACTTCTGTTAAATTGGAAAATGTAGAACACGAATTCTCTACGATTTCCGGTGTTGTAGAAGACGTTACAGAGATCATTCTGAACCTTAAACAAGTCCGATTTAAAAGACAAATTGAGGAGACGGAAGAAGAAAAAGTAACGATCTCTATTGGTGGGCAAGAACAACTCAAAGCAGCAGATTTTCAAAAGTTCATCTCTGGATTCCAAGTACTGAACCCTGATTTGGTTATTTGTAACCTTGAAAAAAGTGTTCAATTGAACATGGAAATCACCATCGAAAAGGGGAGAGGGTATGTTCCTGCAGAAGAAAACAAGAAACCTAACTCGGAGCTGGGTGTGATCGCTATCGATTCCATTTTTACACCGATCAAAAATGTAAAATACAGTATTGAAAACTTTCGTGTAGAACAAAAAACTGATTACGAAAAACTTATTTTTGAAATTATCTCTGACGGTTCTATCCATCCCAAAGATGCCCTTACCGAGGCTGCAAAAACACTGATTCATCACTTTTTGTTGTTCTCCGATGAGCGTATTACCCTAGAGGCTGACGAAATCGCACAGACGGAAACCTATGATGAGGAATCCCTACACATGCGTCAGTTATTAAAAACTAATTTGATTGATATGGATCTGTCCGTACGTGCTTTGAATTGCTTGAAAGCAGCTGAAGTAGACACCTTAGGAGATTTGGTTTCTTACAACAAAAATGATTTGATGAAGTTTAGAAACTTTGGTAAAAAATCATTGACAGAACTCGAAGAGTTGGTAGTGCTCAAAGGTCTCTCCTTTGGTATGGATCTTTCGAAATATAAACTGGATAAAGATTAATTCATATTTTTAAAGAAAAAAAATGAGACACGGAAAAAAAGTAATGCATTTAGGTCGTAAGACCGCCCATAGGAGATCTATGCTCGCCAATATGGCTTGTTCTCTTATCGAACATAAACGCATTAATACAACAGCTACTAAAGCCAAAGCGTTAAAACAATTTATTGAACCTTTGATTACCAAGTCTAAAACGGATAGTACCCACAACAGACGACTTGCATTTGCAGCACTGCGTGATAAAAATGCAGTTTCTGAACTCTTTAGAGACATTGCGTCAAAAGTAGGAGATCGTCCGGGTGGATATACACGTGTCATCAAACTTGGAAATCGATTGGGAGATAATGCCTCTATGGCACTGATCGAATTGGTAGACTACAATGAGGTTTATAACACCGATGCCAAGCCGAAGAAGAAAACAAGAAGACGAGGAGGAAGCAAAGCCAAGGCGGCAGAAGCTACAGAAGAAGTTGTAGTTGAAGCAGAAGCTCCAACTGAAGAAGCTCCAACTGAAGATACTCCTAAAGCCGAGGAGACTCCAAAAGAAGATAAAAAAGAGAATGAAAACGAATAAATTCTTTTTTTATCAACACCAGTAACATTAAAGGATAAACGTTTTAGTTTATCCTTTTTTTTGATTTATTTTGTAGGAAACATGGAATACAGATCAAAAAAAGAAGCCTTTGTGCTTCTCGCAGACGGAACCCGATTTTTTGGAAAATCAATTGGAATAGAGGGAACAGCTTTCGGAGAAATATGCTTTAATACGGGAATGACTGGCTATCTTGAGATCTTTACGGATCCTTCTTATTTTGGCCAAATTATGGTGACAACCAATACTCATATCGGTAATTACGGCATACAAAAAGACGAATCTCAATCCAAAGGAATTACTATTGCTGGATTGATCTGTAAAGATTTTAGTTTCAATTATTCCCGTCCTAGTGGGGATGAATCGTTGTTTGACTATTTAGAGCGTCACAAACTGGTCACTATTGCTGATGTAGATACAAGAGCTTTGGTGAACTACATTCGAAAGCACGGCGCAATGAATGCCGTCATTTCTACCGAAGTAGGAGAAGAAGAACGCTTGCTTAAAGAATTGTCTGAAGCGCCGAGTATGGAAGGTTTGGAACTAGCGTCTAAAGTTTCTGCCAAAGAAGCCTATACCGTGGGAAAACCAGAGGCAACCTATAAGATAGCAGCATTGGATTTAGGCATCAAACAAAATATTTTGGATCATATGGTGGCTCGAGATATGTATGTTAAGGTCTTCCCCTTTGACACCCCTCTTGAAGAGCTTGAAGCTTGGAATCCAGACGGGTATTTTATCTCGAATGGTCCCGGAGATCCACAGCCTTTGAAAGAAGCACAGGCCGTTGCCAAAGGAATCATCGAAAAGAACAAACCCTTATTTGGAATTTGTTTAGGACACCAAATTATTGCGTTGGCAAATGGAATTCCAACCTTTAAGATGTTTAATGGACACCGAGGGATCAATCATCCTGTAAAAAATCTACTTACCGGTAAAGGTGAAATCACGTCTCAAAACCATGGATTTGCAGTAGAAATTGAAGCTGCCCAAGCCCATCCTGAGATTGAAATCACCCACATACATCTCAATGATCAAACCCTTGCAGGAATGCGGATGAAAAATAAAAAATGTTTTTCGGTCCAATACCATCCTGAGGCAGGGCCTGGTCCAAACGATGCCACTTACCTTTTTGACACCTTTAAGGAGTACATAAAAAATTAATACCAAATTAGAATTTAAACTTTATGAGTATCATTATTAGCGTACACGCAAGACAAATCTTTGACTCTCGAGGAAATCCCACTGTCGAAGTTGATGTCATTACAGAAAATGGAATTTTAGGAAGGGCTGCAGTTCCTTCTGGGGCTTCTACAGGAGAACACGAGGCTGTGGAGCTTCGAGACGGAGGTTCTGCCTATATGGGTAAAGCTGTTGGAAAAGCGGTGGACAATGTCAATCAAGTAATTGCTCAAGAGATAGTCGGTACTTCTGTTTTTGAACAAGAGCAAATTGACCGCGCTATGATCGATTTGGACGGTAGCCCGAATAAATCAAAATTAGGTGCCAATGCCATTTTAGGGGTTTCTTTAGCCATAGCAAAAGCAGCAGCAAATGAGTTGGGCTTACCTCTGTACCGCTATGTCGGGGGAGTGAGTGCTAAAACCCTCCCTGTACCGATGATGAATATTATCAACGGTGGGTCGCATTCGGATGCACCCATTGCTTTTCAAGAATTTATGGTGATGCCTGTTGGAGCTTCTTCTTTTACTCAGGCAATGCAAATGGGATCTGAAATTTTCCATCACCTTAAGAAGGTCTTGCACGACCGTAACTTAAGCACCGCTGTGGGAGATGAAGGGGGTTTTGCTCCTGAACTGGACGGTACCGAAGACGCTTTGGATACGATTATTAAAGCCATCGAAAACGCTGGGTACAAAGCGGGATCAGAGGTGATGATCGCTTTGGACTGTGCTGCTGCGGAGTTTTACAAAGAGGGAGTTTACGACTACACCCTTTTTGAAGGAGAAAAAGGAGTTAAGCGCAATTCGGAAGAACAAGCTAGTTATTTAGCTAATTTGGCAACACAATATCCGATCATTTCTATAGAAGACGGTATGGATGAAAATGATTGGGAGGGATGGAAATTCCTTACCGAAAAAGCAGGAGGTAACGTACAACTGGTTGGAGATGATTTATTTGTAACCAATGTAGAACGCCTCGGCAAAGGAATTGAGCAACATATTGCCAATTCAATTTTAATTAAAGTAAATCAGATTGGAACCCTCTCTGAAACCATAGCTGCTGTAGAGATGGCACACAGAGCAGGATATACCTCAGTGATGTCACACAGATCGGGAGAAACTGAAGACAATACCATTGCGGATTTGGCCGTAGCGCTAAATACAGGTCAAATCAAAACCGGATCTGCTTCGAGAAGTGATCGTATGGCAAAATACAACCAACTCCTAAGAATTGAAGAAGAGTTAGGTGAATTAGCTTATTTCCCCGGAAGAAAGGCTTTTAAACATGAAATGAAGTAAAAGGATTTTTTTATTTAAATATGTTCCAAAATTAAAGATTAGAAAAAATGAGTGAAAAGGTAAAGTTGACTTACAAAGACAAGGAATATGAATTTCCTTTACTAGAGGGTGCTGAAGAGGAAAAAGGGATTGATATTAAAACCCTTCGTGCTCAAACAGGTTTAGTCACCTACGATCCTGGATATAAAAATACAGGCTCCTGTAAAAGTGAGATTACATTTTTGGATGGAGAGGAAGGGATTTTGCGTTACCGAGGATATTCTATTGAAGATCTTTGTGAAAAAGCGAGTTTTCTTGAAGTTGCTTACTTGTTGATTTTTGGAAATTTACCTACGGCAAAAGAATTAGCACTTCTCAATATAGAAATCAGAAAGGAATCTTTGGTAGATGAGGACTTAAAATCAATTTTAAAAAGTTTCCCAAAATCCGCACACCCTATGGGGGTTTTATCTTCTTTAACTTCAGGATTAATTGCATTCAATCCCAGTTCGGTGGATATTGCTTCCGAGTCAGACTTGCGTGAAGCAATTATTATGTTATTGGCGAAATTTCCTATTTTATCTTCTTGGACTCACCGTAAAGTAAAGGGACTTCCATTGAATTATGCCAACACCTCACTTTCTTATGAAGACAACATCGCTCATATGTTGTTCAAGCTCCCACACCAGGACTATGAAGCGAGCCCTGTGGTTGTCAGTGCATTGAATAAATTATTAATTCTACACGCAGATCACGAGCAAAATTGTTCTACTTCTACGGTGCGTATTGTTGGTTCCTCACATGCGGGGCTCTTTGCCTCTGTTTCTGCGGGCATCTCTGCACTTTGGGGACCACTTCATGGAGGGGCTAACCAAGCCGTCATTGAAATGCTAGAAGCAATCAAAGCAGATGGGGGCGATACCAAAAAGTATATGCAAAAAGCTAAGGACAAAAACGATCCCTTTCGCTTAATGGGCTTTGGACACCGCGTTTATAAAAACTTTGATCCCAGAGCACGAATTATCAAAAAAGCCGCGGATGAAGTTTTGAATGAATTAGGAATAAATGACCCCGTACTTGATATTGCAAAAGGACTTGAAAAAGAGGCGTTGAGTGACCCTTATTTTATTGATCGCAAGTTGTATCCCAATGTGGACTTCTATTCTGGGATTATTTATCGCGCTTTGGGAATACCCACCGAAATGTTTACTGTCATGTTTGCTTTGGGAAGGCTTCCCGGTTGGATTGCACAGTGGTCTGAGATGCGAAAAAACAACGAACCGATCGGAAGACCACGTCAAATTTATACGGGAGAAAATCACCGTACGATTTAACGACCTTATAAGTCCTCTAAAGAAGGAGGTAAGTTTTCAATTTTTTGTGCATTGATTTTATTGAAGAATTTGTGAATTGCTTCATTATCTGCAACCACTTTGATAAAATAGTGGTCCTTATAAACACTGTACTCTTGTGCCTTTCCCTTGTAGATTTTTAACTTGTAAAAAGGAATGATCAAACCATAAGTTTCCAAGAGACTGCGAAAGCGAACAATGATCCCGTTGGGACGCAATTCAATATTACAACTGTTAATATTGTGATCTAAAATCAATAAGTTGTGAATGTCGATCGATGCACTACTGACAATTAATTTTTGGGAACCTATTCCACCCATTTTCCATCGCTTCTGGAGCGAAAAGGGTTTGCCTACACTTTCTTCAATCTTTTTTTTTTGTGCAGGATCGTTGTATGATATATTCAACAGCATTTTTATAAATATAAGTCATAAAACTAGGGCGACATAATCAATGGAGAATAATTATCTTTGTCGCCAAATCGTTCTATGAGTATAGATTATAACCAACACTTCACGGACTTTGTAAGCCGTTTTCTCAATTCTGAATTTCAAGTGACAATCGCTAGCTTTGAATTTCAACAGACCCGTAAAGAATTTGAGGGGGACATAACTTTGTTGGTATTTCCTCTATTGCGGTACATAAAGACAAATCCAGAGAAATTAGCAGAAACTATAGGTTCTTATCTTGAAAAAAATGACAAAGCCGTAGTGGGTTATAATGTGGTGAAAGGGTTTTTGAATTTAAGTTTGAGTGATGCTTTCTACCTAAAACAATTTCAAACCCTTTTTCAGCAAGAAGACTACGGTCACCAACCCCAAACCCAAGATTCTCCCACGCTCATGGTCGAATTCTCTTCGCCCAATACAAACAAACCGCTTCATTTAGGTCATATTCGAAATAATATCTTGGGCTACTCGGTTTCTAAAATTCTTGAAGCCAATGGGAATCGAGTAGTAAAAACTCAAATCATCAACGACCGAGGAATACATATTTGTAAATCCATGTTGGCCTGGAAAAAATTTGGAGCGGGTGAAACACCAGAACTCACTGGTAGCAAAGGAGATCAATTGGTAGGCAGGTATTACGTAATTTTTGATGCGGAATACAAAAAAGAAATTGCGGAGCTCATTTCCAAAGGATCTTCAGAAGATCAAGCCAAACAAGAAGCCCCACTTTTATTGGAAGCACAAGAGCTTCTACGACTATGGGAAGCAGGCGATAAAGAGGTTCGAGACTTGTGGGAAACTATGAACCAGTGGGTGTATCGGGGTTTTGAGGATACTTACAAAAATTTAGGGGTTTCTTTTGATTCCTATTATTATGAAAGTGACACCTATTTACTTGGAAAAAAAATCATTGATCAAGGACTAAAAGCGGGTGTTTTTTACAAAAAAGAAGACGGTTCGGTTTGGATTGATCTAACCCAGGAGGGGTTGGATGAAAAATTACTACTTCGTTCAGATGGGACTTCAGTTTATATGACCCAAGATTTGGGTACTGCTTTATGCCGATTGGAAGACGAGCCTGGATTAAAGGGAATGGTCTACACCGTTGGGAATGAACAAGATTATCATTTTAAGGTGTTGTTTTTAATCTTAAAGAAACTAGGTTTTGATTGGGCAGAAGCCCTGTACCATCTGAGTTATGGAATGGTCGATTTACCTAGTGGTAAAATGAAAAGTCGAGAAGGAACTGTTGTCGATGCCGATGAGTTGATGTCCGATATGGCAGCTCAAGCAAAAACCATTTCCGAAGCTGTAGGAAAACTAGAAACACTTTCTGAAACGGAAAAAGAAGGCTTGAATCACACCCTAGCTTTGGGTGCATTAAAATACTTTATTCTAAAAGTTGATCCAAAAAAGAGAATCCTCTTTGACCCTGAAGCTTCAATTGATTTCAACGGCAATACAGGTCCTTTTATTCAATATACCCATGCACGTATTAAAACGCTTATTCAAAAAGCGGCAATGGAAATAGAGGATATTGACTTGAACTTGGAGTTGGCTTCAAAAGAATGCGAACTCATCAAACAGTTGGGACGTTATCCAGAGGTTGTGGTACTGGCAGGGGAACAATACAGTCCAGCGCTTATCGCAAATTATCTTTACGACCTTGTGAAAAGTTACAACACCTTTTATCAAAACATTACCGTATTGGGTAGTGAAAACCCAAAACAGAAAAACTTTAGAGTGGCTCTCTCAAAGAAAGTAGCAGAGGTGATTGCTAATGCTTCTGGTTTATTAGGGATGGAAGTGCCTAATCGTATGTAAAAAAAAAATCGCTCTAAGGAGCGATTTTAATCTTTTTCACAGCATTTTTTACCTGTAAAGGAATTCTTATTTTGACTGAACGGCTAAGTTATAAACTACTAAACCAAATCCAATCTTGTTGATCGCATCCCCAACGTTGTAAACAACATCCATAGGAAGACCACCAAAAATTCCGCTGTACCATCCTTCAGTTCCAGCCATATATCCAATAGGATAAATTGCCCAACCTACAAGTACGAACCAGCAAAGTGTTTTATGTGCAGACTGAACAGCACCACCTGCTGAAGCAGCTAGTTTAGAAGCGCTACCTAACCAGATTTCGTAAACAATCCAGAAGTATGCAAGACCTGAAACAAGACCCCAAACTGCAGGGCCTGAACCTGTTGTGTATACTGCTTCTCCAAAGTAACCAGTAACTAACATCACAATAGAAGCGAAAATCATTTTCCACATCAATTGTTTTGTTGCTCCAGCTGCTCTAAGGATCAGATAGAATTCAACACACATTAATGGCACAGTAAGCACCCAGTCAACATATCTAAAGAATGTTGGAGAGGTAGCATTTGTTGCCCAGTAGTCACGCATGTACCAATAGTGTACTGCTGCAATGAACGTAATTAAACCTGACACCAAAATAGAAGTTTTCCATTTGTTGTCAAATGAGTTCATTGAAAGAAAGAAGAACGCTGATGCTGCCATCATCGCCATACAACCTACGAAGAACGTGAATCCAACGTAGTCATCTGTGGCCATCGCTGGCGCTACAGTCATTAAGCTTAGAATTTTTTCCATGATTAAATCAATTATTTATTTTTGTTTAGGTAAATTTAGAAAAAATTAAACTTATTTACTTTATTTTTCTTTAAATATTTTTTTTGGATCCGATAACTTCTTCATTTACAATATTTAAAAAGCTGAATTTTTCTCATTTAATCACCCTTGTTTGTGTGATTTTAGCTTTTTTTAGCCCTGAAATCTTTCAAAATACTTTCGCAGTCTTCGGAATTTTAACTGTTGGAGTTCTTCATGGTGCCAATGATCTAAAAATTCTAGCCAAAAAAGAACCTCAAAAGAATAACTTTTCAGGAATTCCTTTTTGGGGTATATACATAGGAGTGGTTTTATTGGGAATTTATCTCTTTTATTTTATACCGGGGATTGCATTGTTGTGTTTTGTACTAGTTAGTTGTTATCACTTTGGAGAACAACATTGGGAAACACGCTTTCCGTCCATGAAAGTTCCTGGTTTGTTTTACAGTGCCTATGGGAGCCTAATTTTCAATCTCCTCTTTGTATTCCATTATGCAGAGGTGACGGATGTTATATTTCAGATTGCAAGTCTTCGCATTCCTTTTGAATGGTTTGTAGGGCTTCTTATTTTAAGTAGTGTCTTCGTTTTATATTTTCTTATAAAAAACAGCCCTGACTACAAAAGTTTTGCTGTGGAGTTGCTTTTGCTCGCCTTGCTGTCCTTACTCTTTTTTAAGGGATCGTTACTTTTTGGATTTGGAATTTACTTTGTCTTCTGGCACAGTTTACCCTCTTTAACTTCTCAAGTACGTTATCTTTATGAAGCACAGAAGAAACCAGCCTATATAAACTATCTAAAATCTGCTTTCCTTTACTGGATTTTAGCC
>DBBQ01000033.1 GCA_002292265.1 Flavobacteriaceae bacterium UBA980
ACCCTTTTTACTTCCTATGATATTCGTTCGAATGACTACTGGCAGGACGATGTCATTAATTGCCTGGGAAAAAAAGTATACATCACCATAGATCTTGATGTGTTTGACCCATCTATCATGCCCTCCACAGGTACACCAGAACCAGGGGGATTGCTTTGGAATGAAACCTTAGACTTACTTAAAAAAGTATTTTCTGACTGCGATGTAGTTGGTTTCGATATNNGTGGAGTTAGCACCCAAACCCTCGTTGAGTGCTCCTGATTTTATGGCAGCAAAACTTTATTATAAACTACTATCCTATAAATACCACCTCTAATGGCTAAAGAAATTAAAAATTTCATCGAAACACATTTTTTACATTTTAATGCCGCTGCATTAGTAGATGCTGCAAAAGGGTATGAGGCCCATCTGGCTTCGGGAAAAAAAATGTTGATTTCTCTTGCGGGAGCCATGAGTACTGCTGAGCTTGGAATTTCTCTAGCTGAAATGATACGCCAAGACAAGGTACACATGATATCATGTACTGGAGCCAATCTAGAAGAAGACCTCATGAATTTGGTGGCTCATAAAAGTTATAAGCGTGTTCCCAACTACAGGGATTTAACACCTCAAGAAGAATGGGAGCTGTTGGAGCAAGGTTTAAATCGGGTAACGGACACCTGTATCCCTGAAGAAGAAGCCTTTCGGCGCCTACAAAAACACGTGTTTGACTGTTGGAACAAGGCAGAGCAAGAAGGCAAACGTTATTTTCCTCATGAATATATGTATCAACTTTTACTTTCCGGGGTATTAGAAGAATACTATGAAATTGATCCAAAAAACTCTTGGATGCTTGCCGCAGCGGAAAAAAACCTACCTATTATAGTACCTGGTTGGGAGGACTCTACTCTGGGAAATATATTTGCTTCGTATTGCATCAAAGGGCAGTTACAGCCAAGCACAGTAAAATCAGGAATTGAATACATGATGTGGTTAGCAGACTACTACAGCCAAACTGCAGGAAAAGAAGGAATTGGATTTTTTCAAATAGGCGGAGGAATTGCAGGAGATTTCCCCATTTGTGTCGTGCCCATGTTGTATCAAGATTTGGAGCAAACAGAAACCCCTTTCTGGAGTTACTTCTGTCAAATTTCAGATTCTACAACCAGTTTTGGATCCTATTCTGGTGCCGTTCCTAATGAAAAAATCACTTGGGGGAAATTGGACATCGACACCCCTAAATTTATTATCGAATCCGATGCGACAATTGTAGCCCCCCTAATTTTTGCTTATTTGTTGGGGCAATAAGGAATCTTCTGCCTGTAGGCCCTAGTATTGCTCTATAATAGCTTACCTTCAAAAAATAATTATATTCTCTTACGCTTTTTTTAAAGCACAAACTTTCAAATGGGGGCACTGGATTTATTGCCTTAATGCACCTTTATTAGAGAAACAGTAACCTATAATTTAGTGCCGTTTTCATTTTTGAAAATCAAAGCGTAGGGCTATTCCTACTTTTTAAAAAACGGATTTTGTAATGCGTATCAACTAAAAAAAACAGATGAATTTATCCCAAATTGGCGTTATTGGAACTTCAAAAAAAGAAGATGAAAGGCGTGTTCCTATCCATCCAGACCATTTAATCAGACTTCCGCAGCACGTGCGCACAAAACTTATTTTTGAAACGGGTTACGGTGTCCCCTTTGACATTTCAGATGAAGATATTGCTGCTCGTAGTGGTGGGATTGCCAGCAGAAAATCAATTCTCTCTGACATTGGCTCTGTTATTATTGCAAAACCCGTTCTTTCAGACTTAAAAGAAATGAAGGCAGGCGGAATGATATGGGGTTATCCCCATTGCGAGCAGCAGCAAGAGATTACACAAACGGCCATCGATCGGAAATTGACGCTTATTGCTTTTGAAGACATGTTTGTCTGGACCCCCACGGGGGCTATGGGGAGGCATACATTTTATAAAAATAATGAAATGGCAGGGTATTGCGCTGTAATTCATGCCCTCCAACTAAAAGGAATTGACGGTCACTACGGAAACCAACGGAAGGTGATTATTTTCAGTTTTGGAGCTGTGAGTAGAGGCGCTATCTATGCTCTAAAAGCCCATGGATTTAGAGACATAACCATTTGTATCCAACGGCCGGATCATGAAGTTAGGGAGGAGGTCTTGGACGTAACCTACACCCGAATTGAAAAAGGGCAAAGCGGCGAACCCAGGCTGAAGGTGGTTGACCACGACGGGTCGGAGCGCCCCCTTTTGGATTTAATCAACGAAACAGACATAATCATAAACGGTACCTACCAAGACACTAACGATCCCATTGACTTTGTGCTAGAGGATGAAAAAGAAAACCTCAAGAGGGGCTCACTCATCATAGACGTGAGTTGTGATGAAGGGATGGGCTTTTATTTTGCCAAGCCTACAACATTTAAGAACCCAATATTTACGGTAGCCAATGTTGATTATTATGCCGTAGATCATACCCCAAGTTATTTTTGGGAAAGTGCCTCACGATCTATTTCTGCAGCATTGATTGTACATCTAGAAGCAGTACTGGAGGGATCAAGCAGTTGGCATCAGAATGCAACCTTAAGAAATGCAATCAACATTAATAAAGG
>DBBQ01000021.1 GCA_002292265.1 Flavobacteriaceae bacterium UBA980
ATGATAGTTCCACAATCCCTTTTGATTAAAAAAAGCGTCTAGAATAGTATCCTTGTAAAAAGGGTGAAATAATAAGGGGTAGCCCGTACTCTTGAAGTGAATGATGCTGTCCTTTTCTTTGAAATAAGAAACTGCAGGAAGCTCCTTAAACTGTTGGCTAGCGCCCAAAAAAGTAAGTAGCTTGGTGTTGGAAGCGGGCGTCATATAGTGTGCCGCCTGATATTGTGCCATAGGCGTTGCCCCTTCCAAAGGGGAGATGCTAATGGCTACATGGGCCTTTTGAAAGGCCTCAATTTTTTGCACCTGCCGCCCCACACGCTTTTCCGAAAGGCGCTGGCTCCAAAGGGAAGAAACACAAACAAAAAGAAAGATGAATAATCGCTCCCGCATCCCGTAAAGATATTAAAAAGAGTTCTACTCAAGTTCATAGTATAGAAAGCACCTTCATTACCTAAATTGGTCGTGATCCCAATCGGGATTCCTACGCAGACACCTTTATGGAAGGCGTCATGCAAATCGTAAGGTAAGCAGGCAATCGCCACTGTTAAAAATACTTCCCTCTTTTAAGAGGGGAGTTTTTAAAACCCGAAAGAAAGTCCCCCAAAGAAATTTCTCCCCGGCGCAGGCTCATAGTGTCTCCCCCCAAAAGCATTTAGGCGGATGTTGTCAAAATAAAAAGTGTTGAAAAGGTTATGAACCCCACCAAAAACAGCAACCTCTCCCCAGGCAAAGGAAATGCTTTTACGTCCCTGTAAACGCACCCGTTGATAAGCGTCTACAGCAGCAGTATTGGAATCATTGGCATAGAATTTTCCTATATGCTCCCCTGTCAGCTGAAAGTGCCATTGGGATGAAGTAGTGTATTCCACTTGAATAAAGGCTTGAGAATTAGGAATTCCTGGGAGCCTTTTCCCCTCCATATCAGAAGTTGTATCTGCTCCCGCAAAAAGATAAGCCGCTTGTGTCAAGCTCGCCTGCAGCTTCCATTGGTCCCAGCGGGCCTCCCCAAAAAGCTCAAGGCCGTAGCGCTCAGTAGCGCCAGTATTCCGATAAAAAGAACGCCCTGGAAAAGCCTCCAGCTCATACGGTAAAATTTCATTGGAACTTTTTATGTAAAAAAAGCTAGCCTCAAGTCGGGTATGCTCCCCCAGTGTCTTCCATCCTGCTTCATAGTTGATTGCACGTGACGGATCCAGGCTTAAATTAAGCCCTTCTTCCCCTGAGGGATTTGCAGAAAGCTCAGACAAAGCAGGCGTTTCGTAACTGGTAGAAAAATTAAAAAAGATGCGTTGCTGCGGGGCTAGGGAATAACTAAGCCCTACACTTGGATTTAAAACGGTGTAGATTTGATTTTCAATAACAGTGTCCGCACCCACGTTTTGGCGGTCAAAACGCAAACTTGTTCTGAGCAGCCATTTTTTTGATTGTACCTCATCCAAAATATAAAGCCCAAAACTGCCAAAGCGTTCCTCTTGAGAAAACACATTGGCTCCCTGGGTTCCGTTTTGATTTAAAAACCGATCCCTTTGGTCTCGCTGAAGTGCCGTCTCTGTCCCTATTTGCCAGCGATGCAAGAGGTCTTCATTTTCTTCGGTATAAGTCAAGCGGCTACCCAAGCCGTAATAATTTCGGTATAAATCAATAATCCCCCCATTTTCAAAAGGGAGTTTTCCGTAAAAATCACGAAGCGAATAAAATGCGTAGGTGTCCAATTTCCATTGGGTTCGCCAATTTTGAAGCCAGCGTAAGCCTACTTTAAATTGATTTACTTTTTCAAACGTGTCAAAGTCCACGTTGCGCTGTCGCGCTTGGTTTCTGTCGGCCATCACCTCATCCATTGTGAGTCCACCCGCATCTTCTGCACGAGGGCTTTGGGTATAATTGAGCTGGGCTTGAAGTAGTGATTTAGAACTCAATTTATGCTTTATTTTGGCATTAAAAACGTTTTGTTCCAACCCACTAAAAGTACGATACCCGTTGGTTTGTGTTCTGTTAAAATAAAATAAAGAGGTGGTTTTTGAGGAATTTAAAGATGCACTGAGCTGATAAGATTGCAATCCAAAAGCACCCAGTGTAGATCTAAAACGCACCGACTCTCCTTCCAAACGGTCTACTGTATTTAAAGAAAGAACCCCCCCAGAAGCATTTCCATACAAACTTGCCGAAGGTCCCCGCAGAACTTCAATGTTTTGAAGCAAACCTAGGGGTAGATTATCCAATTGCCCCTGACCATCAGGCGTGGTCTCTGGTATCCCATCTACAATTATTTTTATCCCCCGAATTCCAAAAGCAGCACGTGCCCCAAAACCACGTATGGAGATGCGTAAATCTTGAGCGTAGTTATTCGCGTTTAAAGAAAAAAGCCCCGGTACAGCACCCAAATATTCCTGTAACGAAAGTTGCTGATGCAACGCCTGTACATCCTTCAGGTTAATAACACTTAATGAAAATGGAAGAACACTTCTGGGCGTGTCAAATTTTGAAGCACTCAAGGAAACTTCTTCCAGGGTAATTGTACTGGTTTGGCTTGTGTTTTGTGCACGTATGTTTTCAATTGATAAAAAAAGTAATCCATAAAAAACAAAACCACAAATTCGTCTCACAACAACTCTCATCCTAACTCCTATTTTTTAAATTTGCACAAAGATACTCATTTATGTACCTCTCCGATTCTGAAGAAATTGTTGCTTTTATTGTTGCTATTGCAATCGTAATTGGTTTTGTAGCAAGTACGTATATGGAAATTAAAAACACCATTGCTGAAGAAAAAGCGAAAGTGGCTGAAAAGCAGGAAAATGAAGAGAAAATCAAAACACTGATTACTTATTTTGACACCAAAAAAAAACTTATTGATACCGTAGTTCAAGCAAATAAAAAAAAGGACGCTGAAATAAATAAACCTAACAAATGAAAAAGACCCTACATACTTCAGAAACTCGCGGAGCAGCAAATCATGGATGGCTCCAGGCAAAACACTCCTTTAGTTTTGCTAATTATTACAATCCCGAACGGATTCAATTTGGCGCCCTTCGGGTATTAAACGATGATATTATAGCACCAGGAATGGGTTTCGGTACACATCCTCACAACAACATGGAAATTATTACCATTCCCCTGGAAGGTGCCTTGGAACATAAAGACAGTATGGATAATATTGGGGTGATTGAAGCCGATGAAATTCAAGTGATGAGCGCGGGCACCGGAGTGTATCACAGTGAGTACAACAAAAATAAAGATCAGCAGGTCAACTTATTACAACTTTGGGTGATGCCCAACAAAAAAAATGTAACCCCCAGATATGATCAAAAAAGCATCAAAGAACTTAAAAAAACCAATGCCCTTTACCCAGTAGTTACCCCAGAGTCCAATGGAGATGCCCTTTGGATTCATCAAGATGCTTGGTTTCATTTAGGTGACTTTAATCAAAAAACCGAAGTGAATTATACCCTTCACAAAGAAGGAAACGGCGTCTATGCATTCCTGATTGAAGGAGGTGCTGAAATAGCAGGAGAAACCCTCCACAAAAGAGATGCAATAGGCCTTTGGGAGACGAATACCTTTTCCCTTACTGCCCAAGAAAATACACGAATTTTACTCATAGAAGTACCCATGAATTAACTCTAAAAAAACATGAATGAACCCTCTGCAAACGAAGTTTTAACTTTATTAGAAAATAAAATTAATACTGGTCAATACAACGATAGTGTCCACAAAATAAAGCTCATGACTGCCCGAGATGTGCTCAAAGAAATTTTAGCCTCTGGGGCGTAACCCCCTACTGATAAACTCTTACATAATCAATTAAGTATTCCTTTGGAAATTGAACCGAGCTCGCCACTGGACCTCCGAAATTTCCACCAATTGCCAAATTGATTAATAAAAAGAACGGTTTGTTAAAGGGCCATGTTTCTGCTGTTTGAGTTTGAGCTGCATATCGATATACCCGGCTCTCATCTAAATAAAAATCGATGTAATTTTCAGTCCAATCTATTGCAAAGACATGGAAATCATCTTCAATATTAGGAACGGGCGTAATTTGGGTATTGACGGTATTCCCATAGCTACTTCGTGTATGTACAGAGGTGAAAATTTGACCTGGGTTTTTACCAACATATTCCATGATGTCAATCTCCCCACAATCAGGCCATGAATTGGTGTCAATATCACCGCCTAATGCCCAAAATGCTGGCCATAGACCTGCACCTGATGGTACTTTTACGCGTGTTTCTATCTTTCCGTATGTAAATTCTTGCTTCCCCTTGGTTAAAATTCGAGTTGAAGTGTATTCATTTTCGTTTTTTGCAGAAATAATTAACATCCCATCCTCTAGACGATGGTTACTGTCTGTGTACGATTGAAGTTCATTGTTCCCCCAGCCACATAAATTAGGACACCCATCACCTAATTCAAAACTCCAATTGTTCAAATCTAACGTTGTTCCGTCAAATTCATCTGACCAAACTAAAACCCTGTCATCTTCCTCAACCTCAGGAATTATTTCAGCAACAATATCATTATCATCTTCTTGTTTGACGGTTAAATCCGATTGACAAGAAAATAGTAAAAGGGGCGTTAAAAAAATAAAAAGTAAATGCTTCATGTTTAAAATATCTAGTCCGCAAAGATAATCGATTTGTTATCTTTAGCATTACAATAAATTATAGATGGAATTAATTCCTAGTGCGGGTATTTCGGTTACTTCTTTGTTTAGGGGGGTGTTGGGCATGGGTGTGCTCCTTTTAATTGCTGTACTCTTTAGCACCAACAGAAAAAAGATCGCTTGGAAAACAGTAGGTTTAGGTCTCTTGACACAGATTATTATCGCGATTGGGGTATTAAAAATTAGTTTAATTAAGCGTCTTTTTGAAACCCTTGGAAATTTTTTCATTAAAATTCTGGACTATACCGGTGCGGGAACAAAAATGTTGCTTGGCGAATTTGGAAATGTAGAAACCTATGGGTTTATCTTTGTCTTTCAAGCCCTTCCTGTTATCATTTTCTTTTCAGCTCTAACCTCAATTTTATATTATTTTGGGGTCATTCAAAAAGTGGTTGGTTTTTTTGCTTGGGGATTAACGAAGCTTTTCAAAATTTCAGGGGCCGAAAGCCTTTCCGTTGCAGGGAATATATTTTTAGGTCAAACAGAAGCCCCATTGTTAATCAAGGCCTATTTAGAAAAAATGAACCGCTCAGAGATTTTTCTTGTTATGGTAGGAGGAATGGCTACTGTTGCTGGGAGTGTTCTTGGAGCTTACATTGGATTTTTAGGAGGCAATGATCCTGTTCAGCGCCTGGAATTTGCCAAGAGCCTTTTGGCAGCCTCTGTGATGGCTGCGCCAGGAGCTGTGGTGATTGCAAAAATAATATACCCACAGACAGAAGAAATCACAACCGACATTGAAGTTTCTCATGATAAAATTGGTGAAAATTTCCTTTCGGCCATCTCAATTGGAACTGGGGAAGGAATTAAAATGGCGGTAAATGTTGCCGCCATGCTATTGGTTTTTATAGCGCTTATTGCCTTGGTGAATAATGTTTTTAGCGGGGTGGGTGACCTTTTAGGCTTAAATGTGTGGGTGGTAAACAATACGGTTTATGACGGCTTTTCTATTGAATTTGTATTGGGGTATCTTTTTGCACCCCTTATGTGGCTCGTAGGAGTGGCTCGGGAGGACATGACCCTAATGGGTCAACTTCTAGGGATAAAATTAGTGGCGAGTGAGTTTGTTGGGTATACACAGTTAGTCGATTTAAAAAATAGCGCCAGCAGTCTCCATTTTACGTATCAAAAATCTGTGGTGATGGCTACGTATATGCTCTGTGGATTTGCCAATTTTGCTTCCATTGGCATACAAGTAGGAGGGATCGGAATTATCGCCCCAAAAACACGTAAGCTTTTAACAGAACTTGGCTTTAAAGCCATGATCGCTGGTTCTTTAGTCTCACTAATGTCTGCAACAATTGCAGGAATTATTTTGGGTTAAAGCACTGTTGCTTTTACTTTTTTCCACGTTTTTACTAAAAAATAAGCCGAAACAATAGTCAATCCAGTAAGTGGAAATGCCAGTTGGTAATCACCATAAATATAATATCCTGTTGCAAACATGGTACTGTAAATCATCAAACAGCCCAAAAGCATGGCAATGATTCCTGAGGGTACACTCCACCCTTCATCATGATCAACAAGTTCAATGGATTCTTTCTTGGCTTCACTAATGATTTTTGACCACCCCGGCCCTCCTGGTTGTGTTTTTTTATAAAAAGAACGCAAGACATCCGTTTTTTCAGAAGGTGTAATAAAGGTTACCAATAGCCAGAGACTGGTGGTTACAAAAACGACAAAAGGAAATTCTGCCCAGGATGGGAAAACACCTTCACCTCCAAAAAGAGCGTTTTTGATTGAAGGAATCGTTAACAATAAAGAAACCACTCCAGAGGCTACCATTGCGGTAATTTCACTCCACGCATTGATACGCCACCAAAACCATCTAAGTATAAAAATAAGTCCAGTTCCTGCTCCAAAGACCAACAACAAATTAAATAATTGCATTGCATTTTGTAATAAGAGGGCAAGCAAAGTACTCAACACCATAAGCACTACGGTAGAAATTCTCCCCACGGCAACCAATCGCTTTTGAGAAGCATCAGGATTAATTTGGGTTTTGTAAAAATCGTAAACAATATAAGAAGATCCCCAATTTAGCTGAGTAGAAATGGTACTCATATAGGCAGAAATAAGAGAGGCCAAAACAAGACCTAATAAGCCTGTAGGAAGTTTGGTTAACATTGCAGGATACGCTAAGTCATGCCCCAGCTTGTCTGGAGTAATATTTGGAAATGCCGTTTGTAAACTTGCTAAATCTGGAAAAACAACCAAAGACGCTAACGCAACCAAAATCCATGGCCATGGACGTAAAGCATAATGCATAATATTGAAGAAAAAAGTCGCTCCAATTGCATGGTTTTCATCTTTTGCTGCAAGCATACGTTGTGCTATATAGCCTCCTCCACCAGGTTCGGCGCCAGGATACCAGGAGCTCCACCATTGCACAGCCAAAGGAATAATAAGTAAGGTAATCAGTGCCTCACGATCTCCAAAATCAGGAAGAATCGCTATTTTTCCAGCTACATTTTCATTCGCCAATAAGGCTTGGATTCCTCCTACCTCCGGCATATTCACCAAATAATATGCTGCTCCTATAGCGCCTCCCATTGCAACGAAAAAAAGGATAACATCCGTATAGACAACTCCTTTAAATCCACCAATGGCGCTAAAAGTAACGGTTACTAACCCCGCTGTTAAAACTGTTTGCCAGGGCTCAAGACCTAGCATTATACCCCCTATTTTGATTGCGGCAAGAGTAACTGCAGACATGGTAATAACATTGAAAACAATCCCTAAATAAATAGATCTAAACTGTCTTAAAAAACGAGCTGGCTTGCCTCCATAGCGTAATTCATAAAACTCAAGGTCTGTGTTGACATTT
Source organism: Flavobacteriaceae bacterium UBA980 (assembly GCA_002292265.1). GTDB lineage: Bacteria > Bacteroidota > Bacteroidia > Flavobacteriales > Flavobacteriaceae > MS024-2A. Next base: position 7,488 of record DBBQ01000021.1, read on the forward strand.
GATTTACGCCATAATTTAGCATAAACAAATACGGTCAATAAACCTGTAATTAGAAACGCCCACCAAACCCAGTTTCCAGAAACACCATTGGTACGTACAATGTCGGTAACTAAATTAGGGGTGTCTGTTGAAAAAGTAGTTGCCACCATAGACAATCCCAATAACCACCATGGCATACTTCGCCCGGATAAGAAAAAATCGTTCGCACTTTTACCAGAGGTTTTGGAAACATAGATTCCAATCCCCAATGAAAGAGCAAAAAATATAAATATTATAATCCAATCTATTGTAGCGATTTGCATAAGTCTATTCTTTTGGTTTGCTTCTAAAGGTAAATAAAAAACTATTTTATCCTATAAATTGTTGTTAAATCCCTTGAGAATACGCTAATTTCCAACTAGGTTTGCTTAGTGATTACTCTTTTAGGTCTATGATTCACGTAAAACGTCTTGTTTTTATAGCTTTATTCTCCTTCTCTTTTCATTCGGTTTGGGGGCAAGTCCCTATTGAAACTACCAAAAAACCCAAAGTTGTTATTCCCCCTCCAGAAAATAAAGGCCCAAGCCTTTTAGCGCCAAAAGAGAAAAAAGCTTTTCTATCCGAAGACTTTTTTAATCCTACTATAGAATTTAAAGATCCCAAAAGCGACCTCAATAACCCACCAATTAATATGGGGGCTAGCGAACAGTTTTTGGACGCTGGGAAACAATACTTAAACCGGCTAAACAGAGGTAGGGAAAAAGAAAAAAACCCCAACCAGTTTAAAACAGATCAATATCTAGGTGATTTTAAAAATAATGGGCGTTTTGTTCAAATTGCGGTCCGTGATCACGAATCTCCTGATGGGGATTTAATTCGTATTATGCTTAATGATAAAGAAGTTGTCTCAAGAGTTCTTTTGACTGAAAACTTCAAGGGTATTTCTATCGATTTAGTAATGGGTTTTAATAAAATTGATTTTGTCGCGCTAAATCAAGGTACCTCAGGTCCAAACACTGCTGAAGTTCGTGTTTTTGATGATGAAGGAAAATTGGTAGGTGCCAACCGTTGGAATTTAGCTACTGGTGTAAAAGCTACTTACATTATCGTTAAAGAAAAATAACCATTACCCCTGGTAAACCTCCATCATTCCTTTAATAAAAATACTAACCTCTTCTTGCGTTCCTGTGCTAATTCTACACCAATCATAAAAGGGTGGAAAGGGACGTCCAATTCGAACTCCCTTGGCCAACATCGCTGGACCTAGCTCCCTGATGTCCTTTTTTGCATGAAAGAAAATAAAATTAGTATGTGATTTTACATACGTTAATTTTAATTGATCTAAAAGAGAATAAATACGTGCTTTGGCTTCTTTGTTCTGTGCTAAAGAAAATTGATAAAAGGCGTCATCAACTAG
>DBBQ01000041.1 GCA_002292265.1 Flavobacteriaceae bacterium UBA980
TATGAGTCGTTGCGCCTGACGAAGGCTAGACGGGACCAACGAATTGTTTATAGTCATTGTTGGAAAAAAGTTTTTATTAATTCAGGTTACAGTTTTTCATTCAAATCTTGTCTTCCTACAATTGCCATTATTTCTACAATATCTCCGTTTACTTTAAAAACTGGCTTAGAGGTGTGCATTCCTATTGTAATAAAGAATATCTTCAAAAATATATCGATGAGTATTTCTTTAGATTTAATCGAAGGAATCACAGGGAATCCATACTAGATAAGATATAGCAACGCTGTGCTATGCATCAGCCTGTGACAATAGATCAAATCAAATGCGACCTAAATGGGTAACCCTAATAATTAATTAAAATAAAATAGCGGTTTGAGTTATAACCCAAACCGCTATTGTTTTTATACAATGTTATAGCTAGTATTAGTTGTTTAATTTCGATACCATCTTATTTTTTCATAGTCAATTCTTTAATAAGATTAATCTCTTCTTCTTTATAAGGAGTACCATTCTTACGGAAAATATCATGAAACCAAAGTTCGGGATCAGAACCATCTGGAATTGGCTCATCCCATGCATATTTTGTATTAGACTTCCCTGCAACAAGCCCCCAATTAATAGCTCCTATATTTTGTGTTTTTAAAATAGGCATAATGTTACTGAACAAGCTATTATGTTTACGAGCCATATATTCTGTGCAAATCATTGGTCTATTCAATTTTTTAAGGGAATCAATTGCCCTTTGATGATTGACTTCATCACTGTAGTTGTGATACGTAATGATATCTGAATTTTCGATTTGAAATTTATTAAGGTCTGACAAACTATTATTCCAAACTCCAACTGTTAAGGGTTGCTTTGGATTTATATATCTAGCCCATCTAAAAACGTCTTTTAAAAGAGGTAAAGATTTATTACCATACCCTGAGTTTCCAGGTTCATTGTATAAATCCCACAAAATTATTCGTTCATCGCTTTTAAATGTATCCAAGATATCTTTGACATAAGATTCAAGCTGTGGGGATAAATTTTCAGCTGTAAAAAGTAAATCTCCAGGATCTCTAAGCCAACCCGAATTATGAACGCCAGGTTTGGGCTCGGGTTGTTTTCCAGCGGAATAGGTAGGGTTCCAGCAGTCATCAAAAATCACAAAAATAGTTGCAATATTATGCTTCTCAGCAATTGACAAATAGGTATTAATCCGTTCTTTAAATCCAGTTTTGTTAACTTCCCAAGCCACATGATGAAGATATACACGCATACAGTTTAGCCCGATATCTTCTGCCCACCCCAGCTCTCTATCAATGGTTTCAGGGTCGAAGGTTTCTGCTTGCCAAAATTCTAATTGATTTATTGCTGTAGATGGGTTAAAATTCGCACCTCTTAACCACGGCTTATCTTTCCCCCATGCGTTTGCCTTTTCTTCTGACCATCTTTTGGCGATAGCGAGTTCATTGGATACTTCATTCTGGCTTGGCACTCCTTTCTTTTCTTGCTTGCATGTAGTAAAAAAAGAGATGGCCAAAAAGATCAAGAATGACGACTTATTGATTTTTTGATGCATGAGGTTTAATTATTTTTTGTTAATACTAAATTTATAAATACATGTAGATTTATAATATTCGCCTTTATTTAAAATAGTTGAGGCGAAATACGCTTGATTTGGACTGTCTGGAAAATGTTGTGTTTCCAAACAAAAAGCAGTTCGGTATTTATACGGTAAGCCATTTTTTCCAACATCTTTACCATCCAAAAAATTACCGCCATAAAATTGCAAACCTGGTTCGTCGGTAATCACCTCCATTTTTCTAGCAGAAATAGGTTCTATTATTACTGCTGCAGTTTTTAAACCAGAGCCATTTAAGATAAAGTTATGATCGTATCCAAAACCATATTTTATCTGTTGTCCATCATCATTTACATGTTCTCCTATTGGTGTTGGTTGCGTAAAGTCAAATGGAGTATTCTTAACGGCTTGTATCATTCCCGTTGGAATTAAACCGGTCATAATCGGCGTGAAATGTGTAGCGTTTATTTGCAGGATATGGTCATTGATAGACCCTTTGCCTGCCCCGTGTAGGTTAAAAAATGAGTGATGGGTAAGATTAACCGGTGTGTCCTTATCTGTAGTGGCAGTATACCTGATTTCTAATTCATTATTATCTGTTAAATGGTACACTACAGTTACATTTAAATTACCAGGATAACCTTCTTCGCCATCTTTGGAAAGATATTTCAATTTTAATTGTGAATTTGAAAATTGATGGGCATCCCAAACTACATTATTAAACCCTATTTTCCCACCATGTAAATGATGGTCGTTATTGTTTAAGGCTAGGGTATAAATACTGTCATTCAATATAAATTTACCATTGGCAATACGATTGCCATAACGCCCGATTAAAGCTCCGAAATATATCTCATTTGACTGAAGGTAACCCTCAATGGTTTCGTATCCCAATACAATATCTTCAAAGACACCAGTCTTGTCTGGCACCCATAAGCTAACGAGACGGCCACCATAATTAGTGATTTGTGTAACAAGTCCATTTTTATTTTTTAGCGTAAATAAATCAACCTTTTTACCATCAACTACACTTTCAAAATTTTGTCGGTTAATTAGTTTTAAGTCAGATTGATTTTTTTGACAAGAAATACTTAAAGCGATTAAAATTAATATAACACGAGTTTTGTTCATTAATCTCGTTTTTTAAGATATTAGCTACAACGGTTTTGTATAGGATTATTTTTAAATTTAGGTAAAATAATATAAATGGGTTTTTGCTCCTGACGATCTGTGAGTGAATTTGAAGAAAAGCTCCACTTGGGGCGGTGGAGCTAATCAGGAAAAATCAAAAAAAAAATCAAATAAAAAATCAGGGCAAATTAGAATCATTTACGTTAGGGAGGCTTAGGACATGTTTTTGGTGTTGTAGGGCAGAGTCAAGATTTGTGCGCAAAAAGGATTTACAACTAAAAGTGGTAACATTCCATGCTTCCGGGAGGTGATTTTTATACGTGTAATGAACTTGCATTCGTTTTATTTTCTGGTACTAAATTGCGATAAAAGAAACGAAACACAAGTCTCAAAGTACCCTGTGGTACGGCTAAATTCTTAACTGGTAGCTACGGTGTAACAAACGGTTATTTACTATAAAATAAAAGAAAGACCAAAGGCCAGGAGGATGGTCAGCAGCTTTCTCAGATTAAAGGCATGGCCTTGATTGCTTTCAAATAGGATGGTGGTTGCGATATGAAACAACATCCCGATGATAACCGAAGTGATTTGAAATTGCCAGACCTGTAAGAGGGTAGAGTAGTCGTTGAGAAGACTCCCCAAGGGACTCATAAGAGCAAAGAAGAAAAGCATACTGACTTTCGTAAAAGTAGCAACTCTCGTTTCCCACACCAGAAAGAAGACTACCATCCCAATAGGGATTTTATGTACAAATATTCCCCAGAGCAATTCGTTTTGGTTGGACAGCGGAAGTCCCTCAATAAAAGCGTGAATCCCTAAACTCAATAAAAGTAGCCAGGGGAGTCCTTGGTTTTCTTTTACATGAGCATGACCGTGTTCTGCTCCTTGCGAGATATACTCCAAAAGAATTTGAAACACCAATCCCGCAATGATCCAACCACTCGCTTGAAAAGTAGTTTTTGAAAAAACTTCAGGCAAGAGATGAAAAATGGTAATCCCGAGAAGAAAAGCACCGCTAAAAGCCAAAACCAACTTAAAGGCCAAAGGTTTTTTAGGACGTGAAACAAAAACGATACCCATCCCCAATACCGCTCCTAAAAAAGGAAGCAGATAATTAAATAAAGGAGGGCTACTCATGGATGTTTTTAGAACTGTGTTGGTAGACAAAATTAAAGTATTTTTGAGGGCGAAAACGAGCGATGGAAGAAAATTTTAAAATGCTAGCCAAAACCTTTTATGGTTTTGAGGAAATCTTAGAAAAAGAAGTACGCCTACTGGGGGGTAAAAACATCCAAAAAGGAAATCGTGTGGTTTCTTTTGAAGGGGACTTAGGCTTTCTTTACAAAGCCAACCTCTCCCTGCGTAACACCTTAAAAATTTTAAAGCCCATCCACAGCGAGCGAGTCCAAAACGAAGAGGGATTGTATCAGCTCTTTTACAATTTTCCGTGGGAAGATTATCTCGAGGTTCATTCCAAATTTGTGATCGACAGTGTGGTAAATGGCACCCTGTTTACACATTCGCAGTACGCATCTCAAAAAGCCAAAGACGGTTTGGTGGATCAGTTTAGAGACCGCTACAACGAAAGACCCAGTGTAGATTTAAACCGACCCGATTTAAGAATCAACCTACACATACAAAACGACCTCTGTACAATCTCCTTAGACAGTTCAGGGGCTTCCCTGCACCACAGAGGTTATAGGACAGCTACCAATATCGCTCCGCTAAATGAAGTGCTTGCAGCAGGTTTGATTCAATTGTCGGGTTGGCAAGCCAACACCGACTTTTTAGACCCCATGTGTGGGAGCGGTACTTTTTTAATCGAAGCTGCTATGTTTGCCTGTAACATTCCAGCCAACATCAACCGCAAAAGCTTCGCTTTTGAAAAGTGGAAAGATTACGATGCAGCACTTTTTGATCTGATTCGCGAAAGTCAATTGAAAAAAGTTATCAATCCCAATGTTCAGATCAAAGGATCTGATAAAGCACCTTCTGCTGTGGAAAAAGCACTTCAGAATATCGAAAATGCCAACCTGAGTGATTTTATCCAAGTTAAAAAAAAGGATTTCTTCCAACTGGAAAAAGAAAATCAAGGCCCTCTGCACCTGCTGACCAATCCTCCCTACGGTGAGCGTTTGGAAGGAGATATGAACGCTCTGTATCAGGGAATTGGAGACGGCTTTAAACAGAGCTTTCCCAATACTCAGGCCTGGCTTATCAGCTCAAATATGGAAGCCATTAAATGCATCGGACTGCGACCCAGTAGAAAGATTAAAGTTTTTAATGGAAAACTAGAATCCCGTTTGTTGTTCTTTCCAATTTATGAAGGAACTAAAAAAGTACACAAACTGCGAAAAGAAGAATAGGCTATTTTTTGGAGCCAAAAGGCAAACTGTAAGTCAAGGTATAGTTGAACCCCGCACCAAAGATATTGTCATCCGTTTTTTTGTTAAATCCAGGGATGTAAATATTGTCAAAATTCTCAGGCAACTTGTCGTTGAGCAAACGATTCAAGCGCAGACTCAGCCCCATATAAATATTTTTTAGGAGCTGTACTTTAAACCCAACCACCACTTCAAACCATTGTGCATTTAAATTGGGACGTTCTCCAGTAGCATATCCGGTGGAAATGGGGATATCAGAACTAGGCCAAAAGCGAGTGCGATCCAAGACGGTGTAGTTGTTCAGAAATTGACTGTGACTGCTGGAAGCAAAGCGAAGCCCAACGGTGACATGATTGTCCATCCCTTCCCAGTTTTCATACATATTGTAGTCAAAGCCTACTTTCAGGTAAGTACCCTCTGTGGTAAAATTTACTTGCTCTACTTGCTGGGTGGTTTCCACATTTCCTAGCTCTAGCGCCAAAAAGAACTTTTCACCTACTCTAAGGTCTGCCACGGCTTCAAAACCATTAAAATCATCTGAAGTTTGTGAGCGTATAATTCGAGATAAATCAGCACCAAAACGGAGCGTTAAAGGAATTTTTTCCTTTACTTCTAGATTGTCTGCAACGATGGAAGGAAGTACTTCTTCCTGCTGCCCATGTCCCCAGTGTAAGCCTCCTAAAAGACTAATGAAGAATACCCAAATGCGCACGGTTTTCATTTTCTGTGATGGTGTCTTTTAAAATGGTGAATCCCTGAATCCAATTGTCTCCAGGGTTTAAAATGAGTACAGGTTGGGACTCTAAAATATAATTCGAACGATAGCCGCAAGCCGCATTGATAAATTTGTCAAAACGTTGGTAATTAATCTGCAGCGTATCGATGTTTTCATTTTCGGTCCCCTGGTTGAGTATGAATTCTAATTGAATAAAATTCTCTTGTATTTTCAAAGGAAGTGCAAAGGAGTCGGAGGGCTCCGTTGCTAAAACCTTTTCAGTCCCTAGCGCCCGAATAGAAAAGCCTGCGGGTGTTCGAGTTTGCTCCGTATTGTCTTTATCTAACATCAGTAGAACTAAATCGGGACTTTCCGTAATAGTTTCAACACAGATGTCGTCTCTTTCACAACTAAACAGGAAAAAGAGTGCTCCCAGATAAAGAAATTTTTTAAAATACGGCTTATTCATTCGTGGCTCTGAGTTGTAAAAGTACAACATTTTCAACATGATGGGTTTGCGGAAACATATCTACAGCTTGACTTTTTAGAACCTCGTACTTTGATTTCATCAAATTCAGATCGCGGGCTTGCGTCGCACTGTTGCAACTGATATAGACAATCCTTTTTGTCGCTAATTTGATCAATTGGTGCACCACATCTGCATGCATTCCATCCCGGGGTGGGTCCGTAATTACAAGGTCAGCTTTTCCATGTCGGGCTACAAAAGCATCGTTAAAAATTGTCTTCATATCGCCAACCTCAAAGTGCGCGTTGTCAATTTGATTCAAAAGGGCGTTTTCTCGGGCAGCTTCTATGGCTTCCGGGACAGACTCTACACCGATAATTTTTGAACAGGAGCCCGCCAGACTCAAGGCGATAGTTCCCGTTCCCGTGTACAAGTCATAGACAACCTCTTCAGCTTGTAATGCAGCAAAATCCTTCGCAATCTTGTAGAGTGCTTTGGCCTGTTGGGGATTGGTCTGAAAAAAAGATTTGGCAGTGATTTTAAATTGTAAGTCCTTTAAACTTTCGGTAATGAAGTCTTGTCCATGATAGCAGTGAACCTCTTGATCGTAAAGACTGTCGTTTGCCTTTGGGTTGATACAATAAAGAAGAGACGTAATTTCAAGAAATTTTGAAACCAGAAAATCAAGCAGTGCCTCGCGATTTTTTTTGTCTTCTTTAAAAAATTGGAGCAGCACCATGACTTCTCCACCCAAGGTGTTGCGTATCATAAGGGTTCTTAAAAACCCACTTTTTTGTCGAGGATCAAAAAATTCCAATTCATTTTCAAGGGCATAGCTGCGGATCGCATTTCGAATGGCATTGGAGGGTTCCGCCTGAAGATGACAGTGATTTACGTCCACAACTTTATCCCACATCCCCGGCTTGTGAAATCCCAGCCCATTGCGCTCGATGGCCCCTTCAGTTTGAATTTCTTCTTCTGTCAGCCAGCGGTTGTTGGAAAAAGAAAACTCCATTTTATTTCGGTAGTAGTAGGGATTTGTTACACCTAGTATGGGAAGAACTTCCTTCGTTTCTACTTTTCCGATGTGTTTGAGGTTGTGCAACACCCCCTTTTCCTTAAAGGCCAATTGCCCTTCATAGCTTAAATGTTGCCATTTACACCCACCACAAACGCCAAAGTGTTCACATACGGGTTCCGTACGTTGCTTTGATTTTTGAACCCATCGTGTGGGTTCCGCCTCAAAATAGCCTCTTCTTTTTTTATAAATACGCACGTCAACCACATCGCCAGGGACTACCTTTTTGATAAAGCAAACCGCTCCTTCCTCAGTTTTTGCTACGCCCATACCCTTGGCATTAATATCGATGACTTCCAATTCGTTCTCGAAGCGTTCTACACGTTTTCTACCCATGCTGCAAATGTAGTGGGCTTAAGAAAATAAATCATCTTTTAAGCTAGGTTTTTGGAGGGGATATTTAGTATTTTTACTCAAGAATTTTAGCCCTAGAATAATTTAAACACCTTTGAAATGGAACCACTAGTTGAAAGTTATAATTTAATTGAATTAGAACACCAACACGGCGCGCATGATTATCATCCAATTCCCGCTGTATTGGAACGTGGTGAAGGCGTCTTTCTATGGGATGTGGAAGGGAAAAAATACTACGATTTTCTTTCTGCTTATTCCGCCGTAAATCAAGGGCATTGCCATCCCAGAATTGTCAAAGCAATTCAGGATCAAGCGCAAACACTTACCCTGACTTCTCGAGCGTTCCACAACAACAAGCTGGGGGAATATATGAAATACGTGACAGACTATTTTGGTTTTGAACGTCTGTTGCCCTCCAATACAGGTGCAGAAGCGGTAGAAGCCGCCATCAAAATCACCCGAAAATGGGGCTATACCAAAAAAAACATTCCTGAAAACCAAGCAGAAATTGTCGTGTGTGAACAAAACTTTCACGGGAGAACGTCAACCATTATCTCATTTTCCAGCGATTCGGGTTCCAGACAACATTTTGGCCCCCATGCCTCAGGATTTATCTCCATTCCCTACAATGATATTGATGCTTTAGAAAAAACCTTACAAAACCATCCCAATGTGGCTGGTTTTCTGGTAGAACCCATACAAGGCGAAGCGGGCGTTTATACCCCCGATCCTGATTTTATTCGAAAGGCGAGAGCTTTGTGCTCCCACTACAACGTATTGTTAATGGCAGATGAAATTCAGACTGGAATCGGTAGAACAGGTGCACTACTCGCCGTTTGCGGAAATTGTGACTGCAGCGGTTCTTGTGAAAGACAAGAAGCTACATACATCCGTCCGGATGTATTGATTTTAGGAAAAGCCATTAGTGGAGGGACGTATCCTGTTTCTGCAGTTTTATGTGATGCTGAAATTATGGAGGTCATTCAACCCGGTCAACACGGAAGTACCTTTGGAGGAAATCCCATGGCTTGTACCGTTGCCAAGGAAGCCCTAGAGGTCATTCGAGATGAAAAGCTAACTCAGAATGCTCGAAAACTAGGAATTAAATTTAGAAATGCAATGCAATCGTATATTGACAGCAGTTCCATTGTTTTGAGTGTTCGGGGGAGAGGTTTGTTAAACGCCATTGTGATCAACGATTCTGAAGAAAGTAAGACCGCTTGGAACATTTGTCTTAAGCTAATGGAAAACGGGCTTCTGGCAAAACCCACACACGGCAACATCATCCGATTTGCTCCGCCGTTGGTAATGACGGAAGCACAACTGGATGATTGCATTTCCATCATCACTAAAACGCTCATTGAATTTGAGCCTTAAAAGTGGAGTACCTATGAATGTGTATTTTGACAATGCCGCAACTACTCCCATGCGAAAAGAAGTAATCCAATCGATTGCTTCTGTGATGGAGGAATGTTTTGGAAACCCGTCCTCTACACATGCTTTTGGACGAACTGCGAAAACTCATATTGAAACAGCTCGGAAAGGAATCGCTAGCTTATTAAATGCAGCTCCCCAAGAAATTATTTTCACTTCCGGAGGGACGGAGTCGGACAATATGATTTTAAATTGTGCCGTAAAAGATCTCGGAGTTACAACATTGATTTCTTCTCCCATAGAGCACCATGCAGTACTTCACGCTTTGGAAGCTTTACAGAAAGTACATCAAGTCCAAGTAGCTTATGTAAAAATTGACGCTTCGGGAACTGTGGATTTAGATTATTTGGAGGCTTTACTAAAGCAAGACGATTCCAAAAAGCTGGTCAGCTTGATGCATGTCAACAATGAAATAGGAAATATCTTAGACTTGCAAAAAGTGGGCGAGCTTTGTCACACGCAGGGTGCTTTTTTTCATACAGATGCCGTTCAAGGGATAGGCCATTATACTTTTGATATGGAGCAACTTCCCATTGATTTTCTTTCTTCAGCCGCCCACAAATACCACGGGCCTAAAGGAATTGGTTTTTCCTTCGTAAGAAAAAATGCGGGACTCAATCCTTTTATTCACGGTGGAGCACAAGAGCGCGGCTTGCGAGCGGGAACAGAGTCCGTTCATAATATTGTTGGGATGCATAAGGCTCTAGAACTGGCCTATCAGGATTTGGAGCAGGAACGCACTCAGGTGTTAGAATTAAAAAAATACTTTAAGTCGTCCTTGTTAGAAGTTTTTCCAACCGCACATTTTAACGGTCTTTCGGGAGATGATTTGTCAAGTACCTACACGCTGGTCAATGTAGCCTTGCCCATTGCTGAGGAGAAAGCAAGTTTACTCGATTTTCACCTGGATCTAAAAGGAGTGGCGTGTTCTAAGGGAAGCGCCTGCCAATCGGGTAGTAGCTCCGGCTCTCATGTCTTAAACGCGATCCAAACGGAAGCTCTTCAAAGTAGTCCCTCTTTGCGTTTTTCCTTTTCTATCTTCAATACCCGTCAGGAAGTAGATTATGTGATCGCTGCCTTAAAGGAGTTTGTAGCGTGAGCTAGGTTTTTAGTTCTAACTAGTTGTACGTTCTGTAAAAATCTCGTTTAAAAACTGTTTTATTCCCTACTTGATCTTCTGCCTCAATGGTCAATTCATGTAAGGCTTCCTTAAATTCAAGGTCACTAAAATCATAAATAAGGCTATTGTTTTTAGGTTCGTGCTCCAAGCGAATCCATCGTCCGTTAATCTCCCCACGAAATTTTTTTAATCCCGAATAATCATCAGAAATTTTGAATCGTAAAAAACTGTAATTGGAAAGCCATTGTCCACTCTTGAAGTTTACCGCTTTAATGGTGGGTGCCACACTATCTCTGCTAATGACATAACTCCCAAGGGTTTTAGATTTTCCTTGCCAAAATCCTTCTTTTTCATAGTTAGTAAAAAAACCAGTATTTCCCTTGTCGTTTACAAAAGCCAAAAAAGATTGTGCAAGGGTTAAACTATCACCTTGTGGTACTTTGTATTTCACTTCATAGGTGTTTCGAAGGGGATATTTGTTTTTTCCCACATAAAGGGTATCTCCTTGGGATTTTATTTTTACATCTACGGGATCAAAAAAGCTTTCTTTAGGAAAGTAAACGGATTTGTCCTCTAAGTCAAATAAATAGTCTTTGCTTGGATCTAAAATATTTTCGAAATCAGTGTTGGGAGTGCTTTTTTCTGAAGTGCCTGTCAGGTAGGCTTCTATTGTAGTGGTATTTTGATGGTAATCTTTTATTTCTACAAGTAGTTGATAGGATTTTCCTGATTCAATTTCAAGTTCACCAGTCCCAGTTAAGTTTTTTAAAAACGAAACCTTTTGTTCTGGATGGGCTACTAGACGTTGGATTCTTCTTTTGCTTTTGGCAAGCTCTTGGTAATCAATTAGGACATTGACGTATTTGGCATCAGTGAAAGACATGCGATCCATCTGGTAGGAAAAGTATTCGATTCCGTTCAACCGTACCGATGCGCTGTAGATCCCGTTTTTGTTGTGCGAACGGTCTTGTCGATCGAATAAACGCAAACCTACATTGACCTTACCCGAAGCGCAGATTCCCGCTGTGGTGTACACACTGTCGTTTTTTTTCACCAAAGGAAACTCCTTTCTTGAACTAAAAGGACCCGTATTTGTATAGAGATAAAAGTTTTGAATTTGTGGACGTTGGTTGTCCTCTATGTCCAGGGGATAGCGCATCGCATTGATCGGAAGTTGCCCTTTCGTTTCCCGCATTTCAAAATGAAGATGGGGTCCATAGGATCCTCCTGTATTTCCAGAATACCCAATAATTTCACCCGCTTCAACGGACAACTCATTTATTTTGGGAAAGAGCTGAATCGTAAAGGACTCTTTTTGGTATTGTTTTTCTTTTACATAGGCCTCAATTTTCGGAGTAAACTTTTTTAAATGCGCATAGACCGAGGTAGTGCCACCAGGGTGATCTATATACAATGCTTTACCGTATCCACTTACACTGATGCGCACCCTTCTAACCCAACCCGATTGGACACTTTTTACAGTCAGTCCCTGACGACCTTGGGTTCTGATGTCTAGCCCAGCGTGAAAATGATTGTTGCGAAATTCTCCAAAGGTTCCTGAAAGCTGTATTGGAATATCCACGGGCGCAACCCAGTCCGACTGAGTTTGCCCAAATGAAATGAGGCTTAATGAGGCTAGAAGTAAAAAAAAACTAGATTTCAAATACAATAATTTTCTCTGCAAGATAAAAAACCAATTTTGTTTAGATAAATTTTTTGGGGGTTGTTAAAGTTTTTAAAACTCTATTCAAGGAACGCTTTAATTGAAAAAAGATTCAATAAATTTGTTAATGAGTGAAGTATATCAATTTTTAAAATGGATCGAAAGCCTTTAGCAATTGCTACCTTAGAGGAAAAAATCATTGGCTTGTTAAATAGGTTGAAAGAAAATCATCTCAACCTAACCAAATTAAAAGAATCCAATGAATCCCTCTCAGTTCAAAACAAAGCTTTGGAAGAAAATATTTCGGCTTTAAAGGAAGAGAATAAGTCCTTAAGAATTGCAAATAATTTGCTCGGCAGTAATGAAGGTAAAACACAAACAAAAACGAAAATAAATAGTTTGATCAAGGAAGTTGATTATTGTATCCAACAGCTTTCAGAAATAAATTAGATCTATGAGTGATTTGTTAAAAATAAAGCTAACGATTGCAAATCGAGTATATCCCTTATCTGTAGCCCCAGACCAAGAGGCCTCGCTCCGTACTTCAGCAAAAAAAATTGAAGCCACGATTCAGCAACTCGAAAAAAACTATGCTGTTCGTGACAAGCAAGATGTCTTGGCAATGTGTTCCCTTCAATATGCAGCACAACTAGAACAATCAAAAAGTCAAAGCAGCCCTGTATATTCAGAGGATGATAAAGTTCAGGAGCTCATTGATATGATTGAAGTCCATTTGGCTGCTTATTAAGTTCTGAATACAGCAATACAACACTGCCTGTATTAGTATTTTTTTGATAAACTCAACGAGCTTTTAATTCAGAGAGGTGAGTTTCAGTTGTAAAAGCAAGCTGCCTTGTAGCAGATCCTTGACCAATTGTGTAGCCTCAAACTTGATTTTTAGGAGTTTATACAAGAAGCACGCTAATACAGGTTTTTTTTAACAAATGATGACAAGAAATGGAATCCTATATATACTTTATACCGGCACTGATCACACTTCTAGTAGGATTATTACTAGGAGGACTTTTTAAAAAAGGAACTCAAAAAAAAATAGTAGAACAGGCTAAGAGTCAGGCCGTTGAACTTCTGAGAAAAGCCCAGCTAGAAGCGGAAGCCACAAAAAAAGAAAAAATACTTCAAGCCAAGGAACACTTTATTGAATTGAAGTCCAAACACGATAGTGCGATTCATCAACGTGAAAAGAGAATAACAGAAATTGAAACCAAAGTGCGACAGCTTCAGTCTGTGGCGCATAAAGAAGTCAAAAAAAATACAGACTTACAACGAAAACTGGAGGAGCAGACCTCTTTTTTGGAAAAAAAACAAGCCAAGGTTTTAGTTAAAGAACAAGAGCTGGGGGATAAAATTAAAATCCAGATCACAAAACTGGAAGAATTGTCAAACCTTTCTGCCGAAGATGCCAAAGCCGAAATGATGGAAAGCTTGAAAGAAAAAGCCAAGGCAGATGCAATGGCTTTTGTACAGCACAGTGTAGAAGAGGCAAAGCTTACCGCACAACAAGAAGCAAAAAAAATAGTCATCAATACCATACAACGAATTGGTACGGAAGAAGCAGTGGACAATTGTGTATCCATTTTCAATCTGGAATCTGATGATGTGAAGGGAAGAATCATCGGAAGGGAAGGCCGTAACATTCGCGCGTTGGAAGCCGAAACAGGAGTGGAAATTATTGTAGATGACACGCCCGAGGCAATTATTTTATCTTGTTTTGATCCGGTACGAAGAGAAATCGCACGACTATCGTTGCACCGTTTGGTCAGCGACGGAAGAATCCATCCCGCCCGGATAGAGGAAGTCGTCCATAAAACAAGAAAACATATTGAGAATGAAATCATCGAAGTTGGGAAGCTTACTGTAATCGATCTGGGAATTCACGGCTTACATCCCGAACTGATTCGAATAGTAGGACGAATGAAGTACCGTTCCTCCTATGGGCAAAATCTATTACAACATTCCCGCGAAGTGGCTAAGCTTTGTGGGGTGATGGCCTCGGAGTTGGGACTCAATGCAAAACTGGCAAAACGCGCAGGTTTGTTGCACGATATCGGGAAGGTTCCCGAAGAAGAAGCCGAGACACCACACGCCTTGTTGGGTATGGAATGGGCCGAAAAACACGGAGAGAAGACCGAAGTGTGTAATGCCATTGGTGCCCATCACGACGAAATTGAAATGACTTCCTTGCTTTCTCCCTTAGTTCAAGTTTGTGATGCGATTTCAGGAGCCCGTCCCGGAGCTAGAAGACAAGTCTTAGACAGTTATGTTCAACGACTGAAAGACCTTGAACAAATTGCACTGGATTTTAACGGGGTAAACAAAGCGTACGCCATTCAAGCAGGACGCGAGTTAAGAGTTTTTGTAGAAAGTGAAAAGGTTTCCGATGATCATGCTTCCCGTTTGTCTTTTGAAATTTCCCAAAAAATACAAACCGATATTACCTATCCAGGACAGGTTAAGGTGACCGTCATTCGCGAAACTCGTGCGGTCAATGTGGCTAGATAAGTTTAGAGAGTCATCAGAAATCCATAAACCAAGCCGGCCAAAGCACCGCCTGTAAAAGGACCTAAAATAGGAATCCAACTGTAACCCCAATCGGCATTTTTATTTTTACGTGGTAAAAACTGATAGACCAAACGCGGTCCAAAATCACGGGCAGGATTGATAGCGTAACCCGTAGTTCCTCCTAGTGCCATTCCTATTAGCCAAACCAAAATACCTACCGGTAGTGCATCCAGAGATCCCAATCCAAAGTTTTGAACTTCAGAACCACTAATTTCGATATTGGGCCCTACAATAAATAAGGCACCAAATACCAACATAAAAGTACCGATGCCTTCGCTAAAAAAGTTGTTTTTTAAGTTGCGTACCGCTGGACCTGTACAAAAAGTACTTCGAACCGTAGCTTCATCCTCTGTCAGGCGATAGTGATCGATATAAGTGAGGTAAGCCAACCAACTTCCCAACATAGCGCCTAAAAGTTGGGCACCAAAATAACCAGGCACCAGCGACCAAGAGAATTTACCTGCCACTGCTAAACCCAAAGTAACGGCCGGATTGAGGTGGGCACCACTGGATTGAGAAGTGATATAGACACTAACAAAAACAGCAAACCCCCATGCTGCAGTAATCAATACCCAAGGGGTCTGTTTTTCTGCGATGGTATTTTTTAGATTGACATTGGCGACCACCCCGGCTCCAAATAAAAGCAGCGTTGTCGTTCCAATAAACTCAGCTAAATACGGATTCAGTATCATAATTGATAATTTTTAATTGTAGAATTTAATGATTGTAATTCACTATCGATCCAAGTCTGATCTTGATTTAAAATTTCAGCCATGATTCTAGCCACTTCTGGGGCAATTTTTTCAGTTTCATAGGCATCCAAAAATAAGCATCGAGTTCTGCGGGCGAGAACATCCTCTAAGCAACTTGCCATTTCCTCTTGTACTGCCCAATGAATTTGATTTTTAGTAATAAACAATTTCTTAGAAAGAGATTGATTCCCGCTGGGATCGAGCGCTTTGATTTTTGAAGCCTCTTTCCCGTAACAATGGAGCGGGTCACTCCAATCAGAATTAGTGTCAAAGCCAAAAACAGGAAGTGTCTCTGTATTGCACTTGCGTTCTGAAAAACCACCGACCACCTGCACGGTATTGATGGCATCTTCAGCAATTTTACGGTAGGTAGTCCATTTTCCTCCAAGGACGCTAACCAAACCACTTGTACTGACTGTGATTTTATGGTGCCTAGAGACTTCTTTGGTACTTTCTTTTTTACCTTCTGAAGCAGCTAAGGGTCGAAGCCCAGCAAACACACTCTTTACATCAGATCTCTTCGGTTTTTTTGTCATATAGGCACCTGCATTGTCCAAAATAAACTGAATTTCTTCTTCTAGCGCGATGGGTTCATCAAGTGTTTCGTCTATGGGTGTATCCGTAGTCCCCACCACAACGTAGTCGTTCCAAGGAACAGCAAAAAGAACCCTACCATCGGTTGTATGGGGAACCATTATGGCATGGGGACCGTTTAAAAACTCTTTTTCCAATACGATATGAACTCCTTGTGAGGGTCGAATCATCGGTTTTGTTCCTGGCTGATCTAAAGCAATGAGGCGGTCTGAAAAAACTCCTGTAGCGTTGATCACCACTTTAGCTTTTATCTGAATTTTTTCTCCACTGATCTTATCTTTAACTTCTAATCCATTGATCAGCCCTTCTTCTTTTTGAAATCCGACAACTTCCGTGTAGTTCATCAGTGTAGCTCCTTCTTGCGCTGCAGTTAGGGCTAAACTCACAGCCATTCGGGCATCGTCAAACTGCCCATCGCTATAAATCACTCCGCCGCGTAAACCCTCCTTGTTGACATTAGGTATAAGTGAAAGGGCCTCTTCTTTGTTTAAAAGGGTAGAAGGCCCCAATCCCAGTCTGCCGGCCATCATATCGTAAACTTTTAAACCCAATCCATAAAAAGGACTGCTCCACCAGTCGTAGGAAGGAATGACAAAGCTTAAATCACGAACCAGGTGAGGAGCATTCTTTCGTAAAATCCCACGCTCCCGTAAGGCTTCGATCACCAAGGAAATATCTCCATTTTGTAAATAACGCACTCCTCCGTGAACCAGTTTCGTACTTCTTGACGAGGTTCCTTTTGCATAGTCGTCTTTCTCAAAAAGAACGGTTTTAAACCCTCGATTTGCAGCATCTACAGCAATCCCCAGCGCTGAAGCACCCCCGCCTACAATAGCGATATCCCATTCTTGAGTTTGATGGATTTGCTCGAGGTTTTTAGATCTATTCATGGACTTTTGAATTGCTTATTTTTGAAATACGTTCATTCCATTTGGAAACTATTTTTTGAGTTTCTTCGTTTTCTAGGGGAGAAAATTGTTTATCAATTTTCCAGATATCGGAAAGACTCTCTACCGAAGGCCAATACCCACTTGCCAGTCCTGCAAAAAAGGCAGCTCCCAGCGCTGTGGTTTCTGTGGTTTCAGGACGAATAACCTCAACGCCCAGTAGGTTGGATTGAATTTGCATCAATAAGTTGTTGGTACTTCCCCCTCCATCTACTTTTAAACTTTTGAACGTAATGTCCGCATCTTTTTGCATGGCAGTGATAATTTCTTTGGTGCGCATAGCTATCGCTTCCAGAGTGGCTCGGGCAATGTGACCTTTTTGCGTACCCCGAGTGATTCCGACGATGGAGCCCGTCGCATGGGGGTCCCAATGCGGTGCACCTAAACCGGCTAATGCTGGAATAAAAGTAACTCCACCATTATTTTCTACAGTCTCTGCCAAGGCTTCAATCTCTGGAGCTGAAGAAATAATTCCCAGTTGATCTCGTAGCCACTGGACAGCAGCTCCCGCTACAAAAACACTCCCCTCCAGGGCGTAATGTACTTCTCCATTAAGTTGATAACCGATGGTGGTCAACATTTTATTTTTGGATTGAACGGGAGTTGTTCCTGTATTCATAATACAAAAACAGCCGGTTCCATAGGTGTTTTTTACGTCGCCTGTATCAATACACATTTGACCAAACAGCGCGGCCTGTTGATCTCCTGCAATCCCACTAATAGGAACACTGCTGTCGAAAAGCCCTTCGGCTGTGCTACCCACTTTTTCTGAACAGGACACTACTTTTGGAAGCAAGGCTTTTGGGATATCCAGCGCATCTAATAATTCCTGATCCCAATCCAAGCTGTGTATATTGAAAAGTAAAGTACGGCTTGCATTGGTGACATCGGTGACGTGTACAGCCCCTTGTGTCAGGTTCCAAATCAACCAACTGTCTACTGTTCCAAAGGCAAGTTCGCCTTTTTCGGCCTGTGTTCTAAGTTCAGGATCTTGATCTAAAATCCACTTGATTTTAGTTCCAGAAAAATATGCATCTAGGAGCAAGCCTGTTTTTTCGTAAAACAAAGGTGCTTTTCCAGCTTTTTCTAAGGTTTCACAAATTGAAGCGGTCCTGCGATCTTGCCATACGATGGCATTATGGACAGGAATACCCGTCTTTCGATTCCAAAGGATAGTGGTCTCTCGTTGATTGGTGATTCCCATGGCATGGATTTGCGTAGCAGTAATCGATTGGTTTTGAAGTACTTCTCGAATGGCCAAAAGTTGAGTTTCCCAAATTTCAGTAGCATCGTGTTCTACCCAACTTTCCTTAGGAAAATGTTGTGTGAATTCGTGTTGGGAAACCCCAACTGTGTTTCCTTTTCTGTCAAAAAGGATAGCTCTGGAGCTGGTGGTTCCCGCATCTATGGCGAGGATATAATCATTCATGTAACTATATTTTTATTCATTCGCAAAATGTATCATGTAATTAGATTTCCCTCTTCATCCCATTCTGCCAAATCGTTGCGTTTTGACTGATCGATAAACTTGGCTTCCCAGTCTTTGTCATAGGACATTCCATGTGCCTCTAACACATCACCTGGAACTCCATCCCAAATATTCGGTTGATTTCCTTTATAACCTAAATCATTGATGCCTACTTCAGAAGAGAAATACCCTGTAATGACGAGGTTTCTCATCGTTGCGAAAAAGGCTTCTTCTTTGGTCTTTTCTCCGTTAGCAAAGGCTACTTGATCGAGTATGGATTTTCGTTCTGTTTCAGAACAGTTGACAAAGGCATTGCCGAATTTTTCAGTTGCCGTAGCATCCATCCATTGCAGTCCTTCTCTAAGGACTTCCTGATAGGAGGGGGCGTCTTTTACTATAAATTCAATAAACTCGGGGACCTCTGCTTGTTCAATCGTTCCTTCTGCTGTAGGTGGAACTATTAAATTTGCCATAACCCGAATGGTGTTCATTTCCTCTTTGGAAAAAAAGACTTGATTTAACAGCTCGAGATCGCGTTGTAATTCTTCAGGAGTTCGACCGTATTTGTATTTCCAAATATTTTTATAAATCGCTTCCTTTTCTTTCGGTAAACAACCTTCTAGAACTAAACCACTAGCCAAAGAGCCAATTACGATTGTCTTTATACTATCTCTTCTATTCATAACTAGATATTTTGCTTTTTTAATTCCTGAACGATATATTCTGAAGTTCTCCAAGAGAGTGCCAAGATGGTCCATGTAGGATTCTTATCCGCTTGTGATACAAAGGGACCTCCATCTACCACGAAAACATTTTTGGCGTCGTGGAGTTGTTCAAATTCGTTTACTACAGAAGTTTTGGGATCGCTACCCATTCGTGTCGTTCCTACTTCATGAATAATTTCCCCAGGATTTTTCAGGCCGTAATTGGGCCCTTCATTATCCCAAAGCATATGTCCGCCTATGTTGTGAACAATTTTCTCAAAGGTTTCATTCATGTGTTTGGCTTGTTTTCGTTCATAGTCAGACCATTTGTAGTTAAATCGAAGTACTGGAATCCCGTATTTGTCTTTGGTGTCTGGGTCTATTTCACAATAGTTGTTGACGTTGGGAACAGATTCGCCACGCCCAGCAAAATATATAGTAGATCCATAGTATTTTTTTACTTCTTCGCGAACGCGATCTCCATAACCTCCCACTTCCAGACCAAAGAATTTATTCAGACTGTTGTAATCAAAACCAAAACCATACATTGGTGCTCCTAAACCACCGGCAATTTCAATGTGATAGCCTCTTGGGAAGTCCAATTTTTTGTTGTCTAACCACCAGGGGGAATACAGGTGCATATTTCCCAAACCATCTTCGTTATAGGTCTTGCGATTCATCAAGTCGGGAATGAATGCCATCCGATCTGCTCCTGTAGAATCATGCAGATATTTACCTACCATATTGGAACTGTTGCCCAGTCCATTTTCGTGATAGGTGCTTTTTGAATTGAGTAAAATTCGAGCACTTTCACAGGCGGAAGCGGCCAACACCACTACTTTGGCATTGATGCGGTACTCTTTGTTGTCTTCTTTGTTAATGTAAATGATTCCATTGGGTTTTCCGTTTTTGTCCACAGCCACCTCTCTCACCATACTGTTTACATAAAGATCCAGTCTTCCCTGAGCATTTCTTTGGGCGGGAAAAACCAAACAAGAACTAGCTGAAAAATCGGCATAAACCCCACATGAGCGTCCACAATTTCCGCAATAGTAACACACCCCACGCTCGTTATTGATACGTTTGGTCACTATGGAAAGTCTAGAAGGCATCACTTTTACCCCTGCTTTTTCCGCTCCTTTTTTGTAATACAGTTCGTGCAGTCTTGGTTTCGCTGGAGGGAGAAAAAAGCCATCGGGTTCGTTGTAGATATTCTCCTTAGAACCGGACACACCGATGTACTTATCTACTTTATCGTAATAAGGTTTGAGGTCGTCATAACCAATTGGCCAATCGTCTCCCAATCCATCGATACTTTTTCGTTTGAAATCATTTGGACCAAACCGCAGGGAGATTCTTCCCCAGTGATTGGTTCGTCCCCCTAACATACGACTTCTCCACCAGCTGAACTTTGTGTCTTCTTTCATTTTGTAGGGTTCACCGTCCAGGGACCAATCGCCATAGGAAGCGTGATAATCACCAAAGGCTCGGGTGGATCCGCGTCCTCTCCTAGGAGACTCATAGGGCCATTTTAAATGAAGTTGCTGATCTGGATTGGCAGGATCGAAAAAAGGACCCGCCTCCATCAAAGCTACCGTTAGCCCATTGTCTGTTAAAATTTTTGTTGCCATTCCTCCACCGGCTCCAGATCCTACGATGACCACATCGTAGGTTTTGTCATTTTTTATGATCTCCATTTGGATTTGATTTAAAAAACTGAATTAGATTCAATGTTTTGATTGTTTTGATTTTTATACAAGGAATAGGAGAATCCTGAGTGTACGCTGTAGGCTCCAATTTCTCCTTTTTTATTCGTTGCGACGTACGCCACTTGAAAATCAGGTTTTCCTTTTTGTTTTTTTATAATTCGCTGGACCGCTTCTTCACAAGCTTGTTGTGGAGTCCGCCCCTGGCGCATCAGTTCCACGATTAGGAAACTTCCCACCGTTTTAATGACCTCTTCGCCCAGCCCTGTAGCTACGGCACCTCCCACTTCGTTGTCGAGATACAAACCCGAACCAATGATTGGGGAGTCTCCTACGCGGCCTTGCATCTTATACGCCAGTCCACTGGTAGTACAAACCCCAGACAAGTTGCCTTTCGCGTCACAACAAAGCATCCCGATAGTATCGTGATTTTCCACGTTGATTTCAGGTTGGTAATTTCCTTTTTCTTTCCATTTTTCCCAGGCTTTTTTGCTGGAATCGGTTAGGAGATCTTCAGGCGTGTAGCCCTGCTCCAAAGCAAACTTACGGGCACCTGTTCCTGCTAATATGACATGTGGGGTTTGTTCCATTACGTCTTTGGCCAACGCCGCCACATGGGTGATGTTTTCGACAGCAAGGACTGCTCCACAGTCACCGAGGTGATTCATGACACAGGCATCTAGGGTGACGTTTCCATCCCGATCCGGAGCCCCGCCTTTTCCCACGGTAGTGTTTTGGATATTGGCCTCTTCAAAAGCAACTCCTGCAACAGCCGCATCTAAGGCGTTTGCTCCTTCTTCCAATGCCTTTCCTGCAATTGTATTGGCCTGAGCAACATTCCAAGTGCTGATTACATAGGGTGTGCTTTTTCCTATTACAGCTTGAGTTTCTGTTTTTGGTGCACATCCCAGAACATGGGGTGCAATCAAAAGACTTGTGACTCCTAAAGAACTTTGATCTAAAAAGGTTCTTCTCTTCATTTGTTGCTTGTTGTCATAGTTGTTAAAAAATGAAGTTGACCACTTGAATAATCGTTCCGTTGCATGTTCGAAGTAAGACCTAGCTGTTTCATAAAGCTCTAAAATAGCAACTATTTTATTGTAATAAAAGGATGAAAGGAAATTGTTGCTTTTTTTATGGTTACTTTTGAATTTGTTTAATTTTTAAACTCCATTATGCTGGTTGAGGTTTGTGTTTCTTCGATTTTATCCATTCAGAATGCAGCTGCTGGAGGGGCAGATCGCATTGAGTTGTGTGCCGCACTAGAAGTGGGTGGATTGACCCCTTCCTGGGGTTTTATTAAAGAAGCTGTAGCTCTCGAAGTACTCCCTATTCATTGTCTAATTCGTCCGCGACAAGGGCATTTTACCTATTCCAAATCTGAATGTAATATCATTGAACAAGATATCGTAAGGGCAAAAAAAATAGGTTGCGCAGGTGTTGTTGTAGGAGCTTTGACTTCGGATTTTACCTTGGATCTGGAAGTATTGAGAACATGGAAGAGGCTAGCCGGTGAGATGAAAATCACTTTTCATCGTGCGTTTGATGTTATCCCAAATCCCGAAGTGGCTTTAAGGCAACTCATCGATTTAGGATTTGACTGTGTACTGACCTCTGGGCAACAAGAAAAAGCCCTAGACGGAATAGAAAACTTAAAGCGTTGGAATGCCGAATTTGGATCCCAAATCAATATTATGCCTGGGAGCGGGGTAGGGGTATCCAATGTAGAACGATTCAAAGAAGCGGGCTTTACGTCTCTTCATCTGTCTGGGGGAAAAGATGGAACTCCTTTATCAATTCCTAAAGGAGTAAACCAAGAGCTCTCTTTTTTACACCAGTCGATACGGGAAAGTGATACAGAGACGTTGCGTTTGGTAGTACAAGGATTTAAATCTAGTTAAACAAAATCACGACGCCTCCAAGTGCTGTAAAAAGAAGAATGAGTTTCCGATAGCTGTCATCATTGATTTTTTTGACTAAAAAGACCCCCACAAAAAGACCTGCAACAACAAAGGGAACCAACTCCAAACTTTTAGGGAGAGAAGATGTATTTATCGTTTCCCAAGACCAAATATGAAAGGGTACTTTAAAGGAATTGATGATAAAAAACAGCCAAGCCGCCGTTCCGATAAAGGCATTTTTAGGCAGACGCATGGCTAGAAAATAAATATTTGAAAAAGCGCCCGCCAAATTTCCTACCATGGTGGTAAACCCAGCGAGAAGGCCCATTGTAGTTCCAAAGCTCCAATGAGTGGGAACGGTTTTGTCTTTTTTATTTTCCCAATAATACATCTGTCCCACACTGAACAAAATGATTCCTCCCATCCCGTATTTAAACAAATCATCAGAAATATAGGATCCTCCCACAACGCCAGCGAGAACGCCCAAAACCATCCAAGGCATAAGTTTGACAATATACTTCCATTGTACATGAGGTTTGTAATAGGTTATTGCAAATACATCTCCCACCAGCAGAAGGGGCATCAATACTCCAGTAGAGGTTTTTGCACCATAAACTAATGCAAAACCTGTAACGATCAAAGCCGCAATCCCTTTGATTCCTGATTTGGAAACGCCCAAAAGAAAAGCACAAAAAGCTACGATGGAGAATTTATAAAGTTCTAATTCAAACAAAAAGTAGTGATTTCTTAAAATCGAAGATACCACATATTTCGTCTTTTTATAAAAAACTTCGTTCAAACCACTTCACTTTCTCATCTTTGCAATAAATAAGATTTGAAGTCCTCTTTTGGCAAAGCCATCCAGTTTATGTTGTTGAGTACACTTTCCTTTGCGTTTATGAATGCTTTGGTTAAATACCTCATCGACTATTCCACTTTTCAGTTGGTCTTTTTTCGATCTCTAGGTTCTTTGGGAATCACTTTTGCAGTCCTAAAAACTCAAAAAATTCCAGTTTGGGGAAACCAAAAAAAACTTTTAGTGTTGCGGGGCCTGGTTGGGGTTACCTCTATGATTTTGTTTTTTTGGGGGATTCATTACATCAGTATAGGAGGTGCGGTAACCTTGCGCTATGTCTCTCCAATTTTTGCAGGAATATTGGCGGTATTTTTTTTATCAGAAGTCATCAAACCTATACAGTGGCTCTTTTTTCTGATGGCCTTCGCTGGAGTGTTTTTAATTAAAAGTTACGATCCTTCAGGATCTAGTTTTGGTGTTTTTCTTGTCTTATTAGCTGCTTTCTTTTCTGCTGTAGTCTATATTTTAATTTCCAAAATTGGAAAAGGGGATCATCCCGTGGTTGTGGTACATTATTTTATGTTGATCGCTACCCTTGTGGGAGGAGTTGGGAGTTTTTTTTCTTGGAAGACGCCCAATCATGAAGACCTTTTACTCTTGTCAAGCCTTGGATTATTTGGTTTTTTCGGACAGTTGTTTATGACGAAAGCCTTTCAAAATGCGGAAGCTCATATGGTGGCGCCCTTTAAGTATGTAGAGGTTTTATTTACCTTAGTTTTTGGTGTTTTCGTACTTCGAGAAACCTACGATTTTTACCACCTTTTGGGGACCTTTTTTGTCATTTTTGGTTTGGTGCTGAACGTATGGTACAAAACCAAGTATAAAAAAAGCCACCCGAAGGCGGCTTAAGTCTTATTTTGACCATTCCTCTATGGCCTTGGTGTTGAGCCGGACATAGTCTTGATTTCCAGCTTTTTCTGCCAATTCCAAAGAAGATTGGGCTGCTTTTATCGCTGCTTCTTTTTCATTCAAATCAGCGAGAATGAGTGCTTGTTGACGAAACATCCAATATTTTCCGGGATCCATCTCAATGGCTTTACCAATCCACTTTTTAGCAGTTTGCAAGTCTCTTCCGCTTTCTCGATAATAAACTGCTGCTTGATAGAGGTCTCCCGCTTTGGGTGTTCCTTTTATTGTTTCTTTGATACTCGCCATGGTCTTCTCATCTGTAGGTACTTCCAAGGGTAGTGTTACTCTTGTGTTTTCCCAACTGAGGTGAATGTTGGCTCCAGTATTCGTTAACTCGTTTATACTAATTGTAAACGATTCTTCTGGTTCTGCCAGACTTTGGGTAGGTACTTCGATTACTGCTACAATTGATTCCGGTTTCCATTCCTTTGGTAGTCCTGAATTTTCAGTTTCGTTGTAAAAAAAGACTTCCCATAAGCTTTTCCCTGGGCGGGTGAACAAGGCATAGGTACCTGCAGCTAAAGCTTGGCCGCCTACCATAACTGGATCACTAAAACTGAGGGTGGTGTTTTTGTTTGCCCCTGTGCGCCAAAGGCTACCGTAAGGGACTAAGTCTCCCATTATGGTCCTTCCACGCATTGCGGGTCGAGAATACTCAATTTTGACTTCCGTCAAGCCAACCACTTGTTCCAGTGTTGTACTGGGACTGGGTTGGGGAGTTTGAATTTGCGCTACAGCAAGGCCGCCGCACAAAAGAATAATAAGTTTTAAATGTTTCATTATTTGGGTTTTAAGTTAGAATCAAATATAATTTTTTCCATCGAAACACTACTGTAACTTAAGATTAATTCCTAATTATTAAAAACTAGTGAGATATTTTTGTTTAATAAATAGTAAGCATAGTTAAACATTTTGTAAGTTTGTTAAAAATGACAGACTATGAAAATATATCGTTTAGAAACGATTCAAAACTTACCCATTTCCCAATCTGAGGCGTGGGATTTTCTGTCAGACCCAAAGAATTTAAAGCGTATTACTCCAGATTATATGGGGTTTAAGATTGTAAGTGGTGCTGCAGAACGAATGTTTGCAGGCCAAATCATTCAATACGTTGTAACCCCGCTCTTGAATATTCCTACTACTTGGGTCACAGAAATCACTCATGTGGAGGAGGGGAATTATTTTGTAGATGAACAGCGATTTGGGCCCTATGATCTTTGGCATCACAAACATTTTATTAAACCCATTGAAAAGGGGGTGGAGATGATTGACATTGTAGATTATAAAATTCCTTTTGGAGTGTTGGGAAGGTTTGCACATCCTCTTATCGTTGCTCCAAAGTTGAAAGAAATATTTGAATACCGTAAAAAAGCATTAATCGAACTATTTGGACCTTATCCTTTATGATGAAAGAAAAAAACATACTAATAATAGGCGGAAGCTCGGGTATCGGTTTGGCTCTAGCAGAGCTCTTATCCGTCTCAAACAAAGTAGTTGTGGCTAGCCGATCTGGTGATTCGGTTGCAAATCTAGATGTACAACACATCCCATTTGACGCCACTACAGATCAGTTGGACGTTACATTATTACCCGATACGTTGCACGGTTTTGTGTATTGTCCTGGGAGTATCAATCTCAGACCTTTCAAAGGACTTTCACCGGAAGCTTTTGAAAAAGATTTTCAAATCAACGTTATGGGTGCCATCAATTCTTTAAAAGCTGTTTTGGCACCACTCAGCAATAGTGGTTCTGCTTCCGTGGTGTTTTTCAGTACGGTAGCTGTACAGACGGGAATGCCTTTTCACAGTTCGGTAGCCTCCTCTAAAGGCGCTATAGAGGGTCTTACCCGTTCTTTGGCTGCAGAATTTGCTCCTAAAATACGAGTTAATGCCATTGCTCCTTCTTTAGTAAATACCCCTTTGGCGTCTAAGTTTTTAAATAACGAAACTAAAATGGAAAAGGCAAATGAGCGCCATCCGTTGGGACGTGTAGGGAGTGCCAAAGAAATTGCACAAGCCACAGCTTTTCTTCTGGGTGAAGAAAGCAGTTGGATGACCGGACGTGTTTTACAACTCGACGGTGGAATTGGAAATTTAAAGACGTAAACCATTTGAAGAAATACACCTTGTTTTGGTTCCGAAGAGACTTGCGTATTGAAGACAACCACGGGTTGTTTCAAGCTTTACAAGGAAAAAATAAGGTACTCCCCATTTTTATATTCGATCCTGTCATCTTGGATCGATTGCCGAAAAAAGATGCACGTGTAGAATTTATTTTATTAGCCTTGGGTGCCATAGATGTTGCTATGAAGAGGAACCGATGTAATGTTGGAATATATCATGGTACCCCCAAGGCTATTTTTCAAAAACTCATTGAAAAAGGGACTATCGAGAAAGTAGTTTGCAACGAAGATTACGAACCTTATGCTTCGGAAAGAGATGCGACAATAAAAAAATTCCTAGCAGAAAATGGTGTAGGCTTTGAATCCTATAAAGATCAAGTCATTTTTGGAAAAGACGAAGTCACCAAAGACGACGGAACTCCCTATAAAGTATATACTCCTTACTCCAGAAAATGGCTTTCCCACTTTGAGGAAAATCCCATCGCACAGTATCCCTCTGAAGACTTAGTAAACAACTTTGCACAGGAAACACTTCCCTCTTGCACGTTGGAAGATTTAGGTTTTTCAAAAAGTGCTGTGGCACAACCTAAAACCGTTTTTAACGAAAAGATTATCGATGAGTATGAGGAAACTCGAAATTTTCCGGCATTAGATCGAACTTCTAGATTGGGCACGGCGCTGAGGTTTGGGACAGTAAGTGTGAGAAAAGCGGTGAAAAAAGCCGCTTCACGTTCTAATACGACCTTTTTAAAAGAACTGATCTGGAGAGAGTTTTTTATGCAAATTTTATGGCATTTTCCACATACTTCCACCAAGAGTTTCAAACCCCAGTACGATCAAATTCAATGGCGTAATGACAAGAAAGAATTTGCTAAATGGTGTGCAGGGGAGACAGGCTATCCTTTTGTAGATGCTGGAATGCGAGAGCTCAACCAAACCGGTTTCATGCACAACCGTGTTCGGATGTTAGTGGGTAGTTTTTTATGTAAACATCTTCTCATTGATTGGCGTTGGGGAGAAGCTTATTTCGCTGAAAAATTATTTGATTACGAACAATCTAGTAATGTGGGAAATTGGCAATGGGTAGCCGGTTGTGGGGTGGATGCAGCACCTTATTTTCGGATTTTCAACCCAACGGAACAAATTAAAAAATTTGATAAGGAGCTCGATTACATCAAAAAATGGGTTCCCAATTTTCAGGAACTCGATTATCCCCAGCCGATGGTAGATCACAAAATGGCTAGAGAACGCTGTTTGATCACATATAAAATGGCTCTGAACAAGGTATGAGAGGTGTTTTAAAGCAGCATTTACCCGAAAAAATATGCGTTCAATGTGGGAGACCGTTTCAGTGGAGAAAAAAATGGGAACGCGATTGGGAACAAGTAAAATATTGTAGTAGAAAATGCAGAACGGAAAAAGGAACGCTTTAATTTGGTTACGCAATGATTTGCGGTTATTGGATCATTACGCATTTCATCACGCAGCAAAAGAGTGTGAGGGGGTAGTGGCCTATTACTCTTTAAATCCCAATCACTTTACTGAGACTCCTTGGGGTTTTAAAAAAACAGGTCCGTTTCGATCCCAATTTTTAATCGAAACCCTTCACCAGTTATCCTCCGACTTGGCCAAAAAAAACATAAGCCTTATTGTAGAGACTCAAGCCCCTGAAAAGGGAATTTCACATTGGGTTGAGCAACTTCACATTACGGACCTATACTATCAAGAAGAGTGGACTAGAGAAGAGGAAGTGACAGCGCAAGCTGTACGCAACGAATTGTCACCAACACTCAAAATTCACAACTATTGCGATCAGTTTTTATTTCACCCAGACGATCTTCCGATGGAGATAGAAAATCTTCCCGAAGTGTTTACTGTTTTTCGGAAAGCTTGTGAAAAACAGAGTAAGGTGCGTCCCTGCTTTCCTGAAATTTCTACTTTTCCCAAAGAAAATTGTTTGCCTCAAGAGTTCAAAATTCCTGCAATTACAGACTTGGGATTTTCGCCCATAGCACAACCTCCTCATACAGCATTTCCTTTCAAAGGAGGCAGCCGTGCGGGACAGCAACGCATGGAGCATTATTTTTGGGAAACCGAAAAACTCTCTTTCTACAAGCAAACCCGCAATGGATTATTGGGTTTAGATTACAGCTCAAAGTTTTCGGCGTGGTTAGCTAATGGATCCCTCTCCGCCCGACAAATCTATTGGGAGATCAAAGAATACGAAGCACAAATACAAAAAAATCAATCGACCTACTGGCTCATTTTCGAATTGATCTGGAGAGATTATTTTAAATTTATTTCACTTAAACACCAAGACCGTATTTTTCAATTGGGAGGTATTCTACAAAAAGACTATCACTGGAAAAATAACCCCAAAACCATACAAACATGGATCGATGGGGAAACCCGAGAGTCTTTTGTGAATGCCAATATGATTGAATTACAAAAAACCGGCTGGATGAGCAACCGCGGAAGACAAAATGTAGCCTCTTATTTTGCTAAAGATCTTCTATTGGATTGGCGCATAGGCGCCGCTTATTTTGAGTCTCAACTCATGGATTACGACGTACACAGTAATTATGGGAATTGGATGTATGTTGCCGGAGTAGGAAACGATCCCCGCGATCGAAAATTCAATGTTCGAATGCAAGCGGAACGGTATGACGAAGGCGGAAAATTTCAACGCTTGTGGAATCAGCAAACTCTTTTTGAATGAAAATACGACTACTTCTCGGAGATCAACTAAACTCGAAGCATCCCTGGTTTGATCTCGTTGATCCGGAGGTGCTCTACGTTCAAATGGAACTGCGTCAAGAGACCGACTACGCCCCACATCACATTCAAAAATTGATTGGTTTTTTTGGAGCAATGCGGAACTTTCACCGCGAGTTAGAGCAAAAAGGACATCGTGTACTTTACAAGACACTTGATGCTCCAGAAAATCAACACGATTTGGTTCAAAATCTTCAGGAGATTATTGAAAAATACCAAGCCGTATCTTTTGCCTATCAAACCCCAGATGAGTATCGATTGGCAGAGCAACTAAAAGCGTTTTGCAATGAACTTACGATTCCCTCAGAGGAGGTGGATACGCATCATTTTATGGCATCTCGTGAGGAACTGACCGCCTATTTCACGGGAAAAAAGCAGTACGTCCTTGAGTTTTTCTACCGCAACATGCGGAAGAAGTTTGACCTCTTGATGCTAGGAGCCCAACCAGAAGGGGGGCAGTGGAATTTTGACAAGAACAACCGTAAAAAATGGAAGGGGACTCCTGAAATCCCTGTTGTTTATACCCCAGCAAAACAGGAGTTGGAAGCTCTTTATCAACTTTTTCAAGAGCAAGGGGTAAAAAGTATTGGACATTTTGATCCAGATACGTTTAGTTATCCCCTAAGCCGTGGGGCCTGTTTAAACCAATTAGACTACTTCTGCGAACACCTTTTGGTGCATTTTGGGGACTATCAAGACGCTATGCATACCGAAGAGTTGAACCTTTTTCATTCCCGACTTTCTTTTGGAATGAATACCAAAATGATTTCACCTTTAGAAGTAGTAGATCGAGTTATTTCGTACTACCGCGAACATACGGAGGATGTAGAAATTTCCCAAGTAGAGGGTTTTGTCCGGCAAATTGTGGGCTGGCGGGAGTACATGCGAGGGATTTATTGGACCCAGATGCCTCACTACAAGCAAAAGAATGCATTAGAAAATAGAAATCCATTGCCTGAATTTTACTGGAACGCAAAGACCAAAATGAATTGTTTACATCACAGTGTAAAAAACTCGCTGGAGCACTCCTATGCGCACCACATTCAAAGACTGATGATTTTAGGAAACTTTGCTCTTTTGGCTCAAGTAGATCCCGATCAGGTGGACGAATGGTTTCTAGGAATTTATGCCGATGCTGTGGAATGGGTACAGCTTCCCAACACTCGGGGTATGAGTCAGTGGGCTGATGGAGGGATTGTAGCGACAAAACCCTATGTGTCTGCAGCGTCTTATATTAACAAAATGGGGAATTACTGCGAAGGCTGTACCTACGATAAAAAGAAACGCCTAGGGGAGGACGCTTGTCCTTTCAATAGTTTGTACTGGAATTTTTTAGACGATAAAAAAGAGTATTTTGCAAAAAATAATCGGATGGCAATGATGTTGCGTTTATTAGAAAAAATTCCAGCAACGGAATTAGCAGAAATCAAAGCCCGAGCTTATAAAATTTTAAAAGAACCCGATGCCTTTTAGTCGATCACCTCTTGCTGTAGTTTGGCTGAAGCGCGACCTTCGCTTGGAAGATCACGAAGCCCTGACCGCGGCTTTAAATGAGTGCAAATCTGTTTTATTGCTTTACGTGGTAGAAGATCGTTTACTAGCTGAGGATCATTTTAGCTCTCGTCACCTGGATTTTGTCAAGGAATCAATTGCGGATATGAATCGTCGCTTAGTTCCTTTCAATACAGAAGTGTTATGCGTACAAGGCGAGGTCATTCCTACCTTGGAAAATCTTCAAGAACACTTTCAAATTCAAGCGATCTATTCCCATTACGAGACAGGAATAGGGCTTACCTATCAAAGAGATTTACAGCTCAAAAAATGGACTACTATAAACAATATCAAGTGGCAAGAGTATCGTCAACAAGGAGTATTTAGAGGACTAAAGGACAGAAAAAACTGGGCGAAAGAGTGGGAAGCATTTATGCAAAAAACTTTAAAACCCTTCCCCAAGAAGGAGCGGAAGTTTGTTACGTCCCATGAGCTAAAAAAAATAAAAACTGGGTTCAAACTAGTAAATCTAAAGACGACTCCCAACTCAAAAATCCAACCGGGAGGGACTTCATATGCTTACCGTTATTTGGATTCTTTTTTTGAGGAACGACATCACAATTACCAAAAACACATTTCAAAACCTGACTTAGCCCGCAAGAGTTGTAGCAGGCTTTCTCCCTACATTGCCTACGGGAACCTTTCGATGCGACAAGTACTCCAGCGAACGGAGCAAGAAAAAGCACGAGGTAAAAAAGGTTTTGGGATTAAGGCATTTGAGTCGCGCTTGCGCTGGCAGTCCCATTTTATTCAAAAATTTGAAATGGAATGCAGTATGGAATACCATAGTGTCAATAAGGGCTACCACCGCTTGTTAAAGCCTGTGAATACCGCTTATATTGATGCTTGGGAAAAAGGAAGAACAGGAGTTCCTCTGGTCGATGCAGCGATGCGCTGTTTGGTCGAAACAGGATATCTGAATTTTAGAATGCGGGCTTTAGTCGTCTCATTTTTTGTACATCAATTGTGGCAACCTTGGCAGGCTTGTTCTGCATTTTTAGCGCGTCAGTTTCTCGATTTTGAACCAGGGATACATTTTCCACAATTGCAAATGCAAGCAGGAGAAACGGGAATCAATACATTGCGAATTTACAATCCTGTGAAAAATGGTCAAGAACACGATCCCTATGGTAATTTTACCAAACAATGGATTCCAGAGTTAAAACTTCTTCCTGATGAATTGGTTCACACGCCTTGGGAAATCACTCCTTTTGAAGAAGAAATTTATCAATTTGAAAAAGGGAAAAGTTATCCCAAGCCAATTGTAGATTTAGAAAAAACACGGAAATTTGCCTCAGAAACCCTTTGGAAAATGCAAAAAGACCCCGAGGTATATCGGGAAAGCAAGCGCATTTTGAAAAGACATACCTTAGACAACAGAAGAATGCAGTAAATGAAAAAAAAGAAACTAGAACTTTCTGAGGAACAAATAGACCGAGTGATTGAAATGGCGTGGGAAGATCGTACTCCATTTGATGCTATTGTGCTCCAATTTGGACTTAAGGAACAAGACGTTATCCAACTGATGCGTCGGGAGATGAAACCTTCGAGTTTTAAAATGTGGCGCGCGCGTGTGCAGGGAAGAAGTACCAAACACAGCAAAAGTAGCTCCGAAGACGTCAAGCGTTTTCGTTGTTCTCGGCAACGCACCATCAGCAACAACAAAGTATCTAAAAGATGATTTTTTTGTATCTTAAAGCAAAAAGTCATGTCCCAAAACAAAACACAACCGACTTCTGTACCTGTTAAACTTTTTCTAAACGGCATA
The DNA here is from genome assembly GCA_002292265.1 of Flavobacteriaceae bacterium UBA980. Lineage (GTDB taxonomy): Bacteria > Bacteroidota > Bacteroidia > Flavobacteriales > Flavobacteriaceae > MS024-2A. Next base: position 32,546 of record DBBQ01000041.1, read on the forward strand.
CAGGAAGAAGAAAAAAGAGCCGACAGTTGGAAACTTTATGAGCTTATGGAACGTCTCACAAATGCAAAAGGACGCATGTGGGGGACCTCAATAGTAGGCTTTGGAGAGTATCATTACAAATACAAAACAGGTCGTGAAGGCGATTGGTTTATTTGTGGTTTTTCTCCACGAAAAAATGCCTTGACCTTATACCTGATGTGTGACCTTTCCCAACTTTCTTTTGAAGGATTGGGGAAATACAAAAACGGGAAAGGCTGTTTGTACATTAAAAAGCTTCGCGATATTGATTTTCAGGTGCTAGAACGAATCGTAAAGAGTAGTATAGACAGCTTGTAAAGTCACCTTCAGTAGCGCACTTCGATGTTCATACCTACACTGGCTGATCCCACTTTGGACCAAGTACCTTGACTCACCTCTCTCGCGATGAGGGGCGATCCAAAAAATCCTCCTGAAAAGAAGAGTTTTCCAGGCCCTAAGTCTTCGATCCATTCAATGGCTACAAAAAAGTCTTGATCAATCACTATTTCATAAGGAGTCAAATCTTTACTTACGATACCCGATTGAATGTCGGTATCTACAATGATGTTTTCATTCAACAAAGTTTCATTGGGTAGTCCGTCTTTGAGATCGTAAAAATTTAATCGAAAACGAATGGGACCGTAATCGTTTTCAACTAGAGAAACATTAAATTTCTTAAGAATCATTGGATTTTTTCTCCCTCGAACAAGAAACCCCATTTCATTCCCCAATTTATTGGTGGTGAAAGCGGCGTAAATCAGTTGTGAGGTGGTCTTGTTGCCTAGAATTTTAGTTTGGTATTTGTTTCTTTTGGTCGTCAAAACCACCTCTTCCAATGCAGTTGCTTTTTCTTTTAATGGGATGGTTAGGATTTTTTGATCTCGGTATTCTTGAAGCGTAAAGTCTTGAGGTTCAAATCCAATCATTGAGAAACGCAACGTAGCATCCGCAAATCCATTTCCAGGTACTTCTAATTCAAAATAACCTGCTTCATCGGTAACGGTACCGATATTTTGATTGACAAGACCAATGTTGACATAGGGAAGCGGTTCTTCTGTGTCTGCGTCAATGACCTGACCGACTAGGTCTACTTGGCAAATGCCGAATTGGATATTAAAGCAAAGAAGTAGTAGGTAGAGGGAATAGGATTTCATGGGGCACTAATTTTAGGTGGGTACACGTTCAATTTTTGCACCGAGCTGCTTTAAACGTGTATCGATATTCTCATAGCCTCTATCGATTTGTTCGATGTTGTGAATGGTACTTTGCCCTTTCGCAGACAATGCAGCAATGAGGAGCGAAACCCCTGCTCGAATGTCTGGAGAGGTTAACGTAGCTGCTTTTAATTGAGATTTAAAATCGTGACCAATAACCGTAGCTCGGTGAGGATCGCAGAGTATGATTTTAGCTCCCATGTCTATCAATTTATCCACAAAAAACAAACGACTTTCAAACATTTTTTGGTGAATTAGCACACTGCCTCGGGCTTGGGTTGCTACGACTAAAACAATACTTAGTAAATCTGGCGTAAATCCCGGCCAAGGAGCATCGGAGATGGTTAGAATAGAACCGTCAATAAAATTTTGAATTTCATAGCCTTCCTTGTGAGCTGGAACAAAAAGATCGTCTCCTCTCTTTTCGAGAGTAATTCCCAGTTTGCGAAATACATTTGGAAGCTGTCCCAGATATTCCCAACGTACATTTTTGATGGTTATTTCACTTTGGGTCATGGCGGCAAGTCCTACCCAACTTCCAATTTCGATCATGTCGGGCAAAACAGTATGGTCGGTGCCTTTTAATGATTCTACCCCTTCTATGGTTAGTAGATTTGAACCGATACCACTTATTTTTGCTCCCATTCGATTCAGCATTCCACACAATTGTTGGAGATAGGGTTCACAGGCGGCATTGTAAATGGTGGTTTTGCCTATTGCCAAAACGGCAGCCATCACGATATTTGCTGTTCCGGTAACAGAGGCTTCATCCAATAGCATATCAGTACCTTTTAGATTTTTGGCTTCTACGCTATAAAAATAATCCTCTCGATTGTAGTTAAAGGATGCCCCCAGCTTGATCAGCCCTTCAAAATGAGTGTCCAGTCTTCTTCTCCCGATTTTATCTCCACCGGGACGAGGAATGCTTCCCTTTCCAAAGCGAGCTAGCATAGGGCCTACCAGCATGATGGAGCCGCGGAGTCCCTTGCCGTCTGTTTTAAATTGATCTGAACTCAGGTAGTCCAGATTTACATGGTTCGCACAAAATTGATAGGAACCGGAGCTTACTTGTTCTACTTTGACACCGAGATTTTTAAGCAGCTGAATAAGCTTATTGACATCCACAATGTCAGGGATGTTGTGAATGGTAACCGTTTCTGGAGTAAGTAAAACAGAACAGAGTATTTGCAGTGCTTCATTTTTTGCCCCTTGAGGCGTTATCGAGCCTTTGAGGGGATGCCCTCCTTCAATAACGAATGATTCCATAAATTTTTAGTACCGTTTACGGTTGCGTTTTCTTGGTTTGCTGTGGTTACTACTTGGGCCACTCCCGTTTTTATTTTTTATTTTGATCAAATCTGCCGATTCACTCAGGGGCAATTGAGCCGCGGCAACTTTTAGTTTTCCTCCTGAAAGTTCTTCTAAATGAGCTAAAATTACAACATCTTCCACCGTATCTTTATTCCAGCTCAAGAAGTTTTTCTTCATGTGGTTGGCAATGGTAAACACGAGTACATCTTTCAATTCCCCTTCTTCCCATTCGATGGCAACATCGATCATACGCTTGATGTTATTCCCGTAAAATCGATATTTTGGAAAGTTTTGTGGGTAAGGGAGTTTCTCGGGTTTCATATCGAGGACTTCCTTTTGAGGCTTTTCAAAAGGGCTTTCTACATCGATGTCAAAGTTTGCCATGATAAAAAACTGATCCCAGAGTTTGTGCTGAAAATCTGGAACATCACGTAAGTGCGGGTTCAGGTTTCCCATCACCCCGATAATGGCTTTGGCTTTTTTATTTCGTTCTTCAGTGTCGTTTTCCGCCTTGACCAATTCGATCATTTTGTGAATGTGTCTCCCGTATTCGGGGATAATCAGCTGCTTGCGCTTGGTGTTGTATTGCAAGGTTTCCATAAAGTGTTTTTGCTAGTGAGAAGGTGTCGTGTAAATATATTGCAAGATAGTAAAATCAATTAATTCCCAAAGCCGTGCACCTACAATCACAGCGCGATAATTCCTTCTAATTTACTACTTTTCTTGTAAATCTCAATGACTTGTTCTGGGGAATGCATTTCAATTTTAATACTCAGACTGGTAAAGGTATTTTTAGAAGATTTTTTTTCTGAAAAAATTGCTTCTTTCGCGTCAAAAAAAGATTTTAGATTTTCAAGATGTGGTGATTCTGATTTTACGATAAATTTAAAAAAGTATACCCCAGGCCAAGCTTGAGAAGTCTCTAGTTGCTCATAAAAACGTGAATAAAAATCCTCGGATTGGTCGTTGGATTGCATGAAGGCACTTACTTTTGTGTAAAGATACTGGTTTTATACTTGTTACAAATGCAAAACAACAAAAGAATAGTCGTCAGTGGGAGCCCTGGAGGAGGCAAGACAAGCCTTATTGAAGGGTTAAAAAAAAACGGCTATACCACGTTTGAAGAGTATTCCCGAACTGTGATTCAAGCAGGTCAAAAAGCAGGTACAGCCAATCTTTTTACTACTTCCCCTATGCGCTTTAGTGAAGAGTTACTCAAGGGAAGAAAAGAGCAATTTGAACAGGCAAACCACTATCCGGCCCACAACAAGGTTGTCTTTTATGACCGGGGGATACACGACACCTATGCCTATTTAAAAGCCATTGGAAAGGCAACTCCAGCTTGGGAAGAACACGTATATCAGTATCAGTATGATCTTATCTTTCTAGTGACCCCTTGGCGTGATATTTATGCAAAAGATGCGCAGCGACTGGAAACCTTTAAACAAGCTGAAATGTATTACCCTTTTATTAAGGAAGTTTACAGCAAACAGCATAAAATTATAGAAGTACCTCAACTGAATCTTTTAGAGCGCATTTCCTTCATTGAATCCTATATCAAGTCCTATGGATAAGTTACAACTTCTCGAGAAGCACTGGGGGCACTCCGAGTTTCGACCTTTCCAGGAGCAGATCATCAATACGGTCTTAGAAGGAGAAGATGTCCTGGCGATCCTACCCACAGGTGGAGGAAAATCGTTGTGTTATCAGTTGCCCGCACTGCTTTTGGAAGGTACAGTTCTGGTGATTTCTCCACTGATTGCATTGATGGAAGATCAAGTCAAACAACTTGAAAAACGAGGGATCAAAGCCATGTATTTCGAGTCTCATCCCAAAAGTCTCCCACTACAACAACAGATCGACAATTGTATTCACGGAAATTATCAATTGGTTTTTAGTGCTCCCGAGCGTTTTTTAAACCCCAGTTTTATGGAACAACTCACTCGTGCTAAAATTGGACTGATTGCTATAGACGAAGCGCATTGTATTTCAGAGTGGGGGCATGATTTTAGGCCTTCTTATCGGAAGTTGGATGCACTTCGAACGCACTTTCCTCAGGTTCCTCTTATTGCCCTGACTGCCTCCGCCACTCCAGCGGTCATTAAAAATATGCGGACACTTTTGCACTTAGAAAAAGCCAGGTGTTTTGTGGATTCTTTTGAACGTTCCAATATTGCCTACAAAATCTGGAATACTGAAGATAAATTTAACAGTCTTATTCAGTTGTTGAATTACCATAAAGGATCGAGTATAGTGTATTGCAACACGAGAAAACAAACCGAACATTTAGCAGAACTCATCAATCAGAGTGGACACAGTGCAGACTTTTTTCACGGAGGACTTTTGGCAGAAGAAAAAAAGCAAAAATTAGCATCTTGGCAAAAGGGTAGTATAACCCATATGATCGCTACCACTGCTTTTGGTATGGGGATCGATAAAGCTGATGTCCGATTGGTAATTCACACCCAACTCCCTCATAGTATTGAAAATTTCTATCAAGAAACTGGGCGTGCAGGAAGAGATAAAAAACCAGCTTCTACTTATCTATTGGTTCATTCTGGAGATGCTAGAACATTAAAAAGTCAATTTTTGGATCGCATTCCTTCAAAAAATGATATCCAAGAGAACTACAAGGACTTGTGTAATTTTTTGCAAATTGCTTATGGGGAGGGGAAAGACGAATTGTATTCTTTGGATCTCAACAGATTTTGCCAACGGTACAAAAAAAGTTTGTCAAAGACAGAGCATACCTTAAGGCTATTTGAGCAAGTAGGACTTTTCCATCTTGCCGATTCTAGAGAAAAGCAGTTTCACGTTCGCGTCACCGCTTCGTCCAATGAAAGCACACTCTATATGTCAAAAGGAACAGCTTCAGGGCAACTGTTGGAATATTTAATACGTCAAAACCCTCATCTTCTTACAGAATCCTCTTTTTTGTCTCCAAAGAAATTGTGCAAGGCCTTACATTGTTCTCAAGAACGACTAAAGGAGGCGTTTGAAACTTTAAGACAGCAAGGAATTGTTGAGTTTTCACTGCATGAGTCAAATATTTATGTCACCCCTTTGACACCAAGAGAGGATCAGTATACCCTGCGTCCTGCGATAGAATGGGCTGAGAAAATCTACCGTATAAAAAAGAAAAAAATTCAATCAATAATTCGATTTGTAGAAGACCAGGATCAGTGCAAGCGCAATGGTATTCTAACTTATTTTGGAGAAAAGAAAAAAGATGTTTGTGGGCAGTGCTCTGCTCGATCGTGTAAGCATACTTTGGAAGTAGAAAATGATTTTGAAAACAAAATCCAGACCCTGTTAAAATCGGCACCGCATTCCCTACAAGAGATTAAACAAAAGTTGTATTTTGAGCCTCAGGCGCTTCGTCCTTATTTAAGTCAATGGTTGGAGTTTGAATACATCAAAGAAAACGAATCGCAGCAATACTATTGGATTCATGAATAGCGAAAAAAGACTTCCTTCTCTAGTGTTTTTTGGAACCCCCGAATTTGCTCGTTACTGTTTAGAAACTCTTCTAGAAGCAGGTTTTCCAGTACAGGGCGTAGTCACTGCTCCAGACCGTAAAGCTGGGCGTGGAAAGGAAGTCCGTGTTTCCGCGGTAAAATCCTTGGCAACAGCAAAGGGATTGCCCCTTTTGCAACCCACAAATCTGAAAGATCCTGAGTTTATCACTGAATTACAATCGTTGGAGGCAGACGTTCAGATTGTAGTTGCATTTCGAATGTTACCTAGAGTGGTTTGGGAACTTCCCGAGCTGGGGACAATCAATTTGCACGCTTCTCTTTTGCCAAATTTCAGAGGCGCAGCTCCCATCAATTGGGTATTGATAGAGGGAGAACACAAAACCGGAGTAACGACCTTTTTGATCAATGAGCAAATTGATACTGGGGCAATTTTAAAGCAACGAGAAATTGAAATTGCTCCTACAGACGATGCAGGGACCTTACACGATAAATTACTTCGATTTGGAGCCCCCTTGATCGTGGAAACCTTGAAAGACATCTCTACAAATGGCTTGGTCCCAAAAGAACAGCAGTTTACTGGAATGGAAAAGGAGGCCCCGAAACTTACCTCAGAAAATACCGAATTAGATTGGATAGCCCCCTTGGAGCATATTGCAAATCAAGTGCGTGGTTTGAGCCCTTATCCTGGAGCATGGTCGGTTTTTGAAAACAAGGGGAAACAGGAGCGCTTTAAAATTTTTAAGGCAAAAGTTTTTTGTGAAAAGCACAAGTATCCTCCGAAAAAAATAGTCATTCAAGGGGATCAACTTTTAATCACACATGCAGAGGGTTATCTCGTTTGTCTTGAAATTCAACTTCCCAATAAAAAAAGAATGCCTGCAAAAGCCCTGTTAAATGGGTATCATTTTGCAGCAGATGCCTTTATTTTATAAAATAGCACACCTCCTTATCAACAAAAGTTCCAATTTATTAACAAAACAGTGGATTTCCCTAGGTTTTTTGAAGCTCGATGAAAAATCCATATAAATTTGTCATATAACCTTTAATACAAAAATTATGAACAAAACAGAATTAATTGACGCAATGGCGGCTGATGCTGGCATTTCAAAAGCAGCAGCAAAAAAAGCACTAGAATCTCTTTTAGGGAGTGTTTCAGGTACACTTAAAAAAGGAGGACGTGTTTCTCTAGTAGGATTTGGATCTTGGTCTGTTTCTAAAAGAGCAGCTCGTGATGGAAGAAATCCTCAAACTGGAGCTACAATTAAAATTGCTGCAAAAAATGTAGTGAAGTTCAAAGCAGGTGCTGAATTATCTAGTACAGTAAACTAAGCTTCTAAAAGCATTAGTAGAAAAGCTCCCTTGTGGAGCTTTTTTTTATATTTAATGAAATGAATCCAGGAACACTACTTGTCGCTACCCCCTCCGTGATGGGAGATGGTAATTTCCATCGCGCTGTAGTGCTGCTCGTAAATCACGGCGATTCAGGCAGTATCGGTTTTATCCTCAATAAAAAAATAGAATATACTTTGGACGAAGTGTTGGAAGGTATTTTGTCTAAACAGCCCTTGTATTTTGGAGGTCCCGTGGAACCCGATAACTTGTTTTATATCCATACGTTGGGAAGTCAAATTTCAAAAAGTATTCCCATCACAGATTCACTGTATTGGAATGGAGACTTTGAAGAAGTCGTCCAGCTGCTCGAAGCAGGGAAATTGAATGAGGAAAACATTCGTTTTTTTCTGGGTTATAGTGGTTGGAGTGAAGGACAATTGGAGGCAGAGCTTGAAGAAAAATCTTGGGAACCCTTTGTTGAAAAGACACCTTTGGAATTGATTAAAATGCCCATAGAAAGGATGTGGCAAGAATGTATGATTGCCTTGGGAGGCACCTATTTACTCTGGTCTAATGCCCCAGATAACCCTCGTTTCAATTAGTCTAAACTAGCTGCAAAAGCAGTAAATAGGGGCGTAATTTTTTCCTGAGAATACTGCGTCTTTCGGTAATCGGATATAGTTTGGAATCCCTGTTCCAAAGAAAGTACAAATAACGCCTCGGATTGTTGAAGTGCAAACGGATTAAGATCTTCCTCAACTAAATCATAAGAAGTTTGTTCGTTTTCCAACCAATGATGAAATACAGTACGCAAGGCAAAGTCTTGACATCCGGCTTCGAGCTTTGGAGTTCTCAATTGATTATGTTGTACTAAATATAGTGTGCCTTTTAAGGTCTCTACAAGATGTTTTCGTTCATTTAGAAAGACCACATCTTCCAGTCCATTTTCCTCAGCATAACGTGCGGCCATAATCCGTAGCCCCCTGTGAGTACTCGATAGGTTCGATAAATTTCCAGATGTAATAAAAGCTTCTTTATATAGATCAACTCTGTAGCTTTGGGTTTGAAGCCCGATTGGGTGTGCTTCTTTAGAGCTGATGATAAATTGAGTATTCCCTTTGGTGCTAAAAAAATGAAATTGAAAAAGGGCATTTTCGGTTGTTGGGTTTTGCTGGGTGTGAAGCTTTAGAAGTTCTTCTTTGAGAATCTCCATGTTGTAGTGCATTGGGATACCAAAGCGGTACCTTCTCAAACTAGCGATAATACGAAAATAGTGCGTTTCCCAAAAAAGGACTTGGCCCTGGTGGAGGCGTACAGTTTCGTAGAGGGAAAAGGTAGAAGTAAAGCTGTGAAGTGTATCTTGATCCGCTTGGTTTAACTCGGAAACAAGGGCTCCGTTACAATTGTACATAAATAGGAATTAACTCGAGCCTAAAATTTGTTTTAAACTAGAGATAAGATTGTCCCAAAGCATTTTAGCTTCTTCCATCTCGTCTTCCTCAGCAAAATCAGTAACGATAAGTGAGACGTCATTGGTAATATCGTCCACCTGGATTTTAAATTCAAAATAATAGGGGTTGCCTTCTTCTTCATCTTCCTCCCATTGAAAACGAGTACGCTCATTGTTCTTTTTTTGGATGAGCTTGGCATTTTCTTCAGAGTCGTCCCAGATAAAACTGAAATTTTCCCCCCTTGAGTTTACGTTGTCCGCAAACCATTCTCCAAGCCCAGAGGGTGTCGATAAATACTGAAACAGCATCTGTTTTGAAGCATGGAAATCGTATTCTATAGAAAAACTTTTCTTGTCACTCATCTGTAAAAATTCAAAGTCCCAATATATTGAAAAATCAATAAGAAGTGTATTTATTTTAAATTATTTTCAAAGGGGTTGCTACTGGTGAATTATGTTTTTATATTTGCCCACCGAAATGGCGAGGTAGCTCAGCCGGTTAGAGCGTCGGATTCATAACCCGGAGGTCGGGAGTTCAAGTCTCCCTCTCGCTACAAGAAGGTCTTCAAGTGAAGGCCTTTTTTTATTGGGTTTAGCCAATAATACAGGGGGAAATTATACTAACCCTACTGACTATTAATAATCATTAAATATATAGAAACTGACACTAAATTGACAGTAAAATGACCAAAATCTGTCAGTAATCACTGTCAGTTTTCCCCAAAAAAT
>DBBQ01000058.1:0-1099 GCA_002292265.1 Flavobacteriaceae bacterium UBA980
TTAAAGTTTTGGCTTCAAGTTTAGTTGCTTTCTGTAAGGTCTCTAGGTCAAAAACTTCTTGAATGGTTTGATCAGCATAGGAGGCGTAAGAAACATATTTGGATTTTAAACGTACCAGTTGACTTTGAATATCATCTTTAGATAAAAACGGATACTCTTTCCCCGCCTCTACAATACACAAAATAGGATCTACAGCACCGTTGTTGTCAAAATCATCATAATATAGGGTAAGTGGAGCTTTGAGTTGAGAATTCATTCCATAGTTTCCGATTGCAAAATCGGTTGTACCGTCCTGATTAAAATCGCCGCTTACTATCCTATTCCAAAACCCCGCAGAGTGTTGAAGGGTTTCGTTTTGTGAGGCAATAAATCTCCCATCTTTTTGATATAGTACGGTGATGGGCATCCATTCTCCGACAACAATTAAATCCTTTTGGTCATCTCCATTCAGGTCCTCCCAAAGAGCATCTGTGACATTACCTAAATAATTTTGATTGGGAAGTTTTTCATTGGCTAAACTAAATTCTCCCGAACCGTTGTTAAGAAGCAGCTGACTAGGAGCGATCTCGGGATACCTACCGGGGGTTTGTCGGGTGCCCACAAAAAGGTCTAGGTCTCCGTCCTTATCAAAATCAGAAGCGGTAACGCAAGACCCACTTTGCAAATAGTTTGGAAGTCCATCAGATCGTATAAATCGACCCTGGTCATTCAGGTACAGTTGATCTTGATAATCTTCTGCTTTATTTTCCGTACCGCCACTTACAACATATAAATCTTGGTCTCCATCATTATCACAATCAAAGAAAAGGGCTGCTACCTCTTCCTTGACTTTGTCTTGTTCAAATTCTGTTTGTGTTGATTTTGCAAAGGTTCCAGAAGTATTTTGGATCCACAAGGAACCAGTTGTACCTTTGGCTCCTCCAAGATAGAAGTCCTCAAGACCATCTTTGTTTACATCTCCAACAGCAATTCTAGGTCCCTGTGTGGAAAGGAAATGAGGTACTAATCTTTGCTCTTTAAAATCGACATAATCATTCTCTTGATGAACAACTTGCTGAGAGGTCTTTAGTTTTGTAGGATTAAAAAGAGGATGAGCTTT
>DBBQ01000058.1:1120-11107 GCA_002292265.1 Flavobacteriaceae bacterium UBA980
GGAGCATATTCCATTTGTTTTTGACCGTCCGGCCAAATGATTTTTATGGAGTCTATTTTTTCACGATTTCCTAATCCAAAAAACAGTTTTCTGCTGATCGAAGATTGATAGCCTCTAACGGGTTGGTTTACTTGCTGTACCAAAAGAGAATCGCTGTACAAGGTTACACTGGCACCTATTGCCTCTTTATTTTGGGACTGAGCGTCTTTTAATGTGATCTGCACGGATTTTCCTGAATTGGGGACGGAATTATTTCTGTAAACAGAGGCTGGATTATCAATGTTGTTGATTACAATATCTAAATCACCATCGTTGTCCAAATCTGCATATACTGCACCATTAGAAAATGTTTTCTGCTCCAAACCCCAGGAGTTATTCATTTTCTCAAAGTGAATACCGTCTAGATTTTTATACATATAATTGATCTCTTCTGTGGCAGGCATTTTTTCAATTAAATCGACTACAGCAATTTCTTTGTTGTTTTGAGTTTCATTAATTTTTTGTTGTACGGCATAGCTAACGAAATCCATATTCGTATAATCGCGTTTATAACCATTGGTAACGAAGAGGTCTTTAAAACCATCCTTATCAAAATCTGCAAAAAGAGAAGACCAGCTCCAATCTGTATTGGACACCCCTGCCAACTGACCGATCTCAGTAAAAAAGGCTCCTTCTTGATTCAGATGTAACATGTTCCTCGAGGTTTGGTTGTAAAAACCAGATTTAACGAGCCTTTGGTATTTGTCGTAATTATCAGGACCAAAGACCATCTTTTGTCTCTGATTCCCTTCAGGAAGCATATCTAGCGTTAAAATATCCGTATACCCGTCATTGTTAATATCCGCTACGTCTGATCCCATGGAAAATAGGGAGGTATGGGTGATGTACTTTTCCAGTTGGTCGGAGAAAGTTCCATCTTGGTTGTTTATATAAAGGTAGTCCTGTTCGTTGTAATCATTCGAAATGTAGAGGTCGGGCCAAGCATCATTATTAAAATCGCCCATGGCGATTCCTAGTCCAAACCCTAAAACATTTGTTTTTATTCCCGTGTTTAATGTTTTGTCGAGAAATAAGCCTCCAACATTTTCATAAAATCGATCTCCATAGTCTTGATTTGATTTATTTTTATATGATTCAATTACCCTACTAAATCCCGCATATTCTTGAACTGAATGATTTAAAACATATAAATCAAGATCATTATCCCTATCGTAGTCAAAAAATAAAACTTGCGTAGTATATCCTGTGTCGTTTATTCCTAGAAGCCCTGCACTCTCTGTAAAAGTCATATCTCCATTATTTAAAAAGACTAAATTTTTCCTAAAAAGAGGATTCTTAGCTGCAGACCTACAAACGAAAATATCCAATAAACCATCGCCATTAACATCAACCATTGTTGTGCCTGTATTCCATAATCCAGCGGCATCTACACCTGCTTCTTTGGCTACTTCTTTAAATTCTAGATCACCTTGATTAATATATAATCTACTGGCCACCATATTTCCAGTAAAATAGATATCTTCTAGACCATCATTATTTACATCTCCTATTGCGATCCCACCACCGTTATATAAATAACCATAGGTTAAAACATTAAATTCATCAGTTTCTTTTAGTAAGTTCTTGAATTTTATCCCGGTCTTGTATGATGAGAGTTTGGTGAATAATTTTTTGTCTGATGGGTTACACCCCAACAAAAAGATTGTAGTAAAAATGAAAACAAGTATTTTCTTTTGAGAAAATGTTCGGGGGTTCTCCACAATCATATTGGCAGTTTTTTCTATTAACAGACTCATAAAAATAAAAAAAGAGGGCCTTATGCCCCCTTTTTTTATTGAAAACTAAAAGTTATTTTTTATCCCACCAAAGTTTGGTGTTATTTTTATCTTGACCTCCAATTTCTGGAGAAGATACAGCGGCATTTACAGCTTCACTGTTGGTTGTAAATTCACTATTAACATAAGTCATTCTAGAAGGAATTTTATCAACAGGCACATCTGAATTGTCAGATTGCACTCTTGGAAGTTGTTTTGGGTAACCGGTTCTTCTTGCCTCAGCCCACGCTTCCCAGCCATTGGGAAACAAAGCTAACCACTTTTGAGTAATAATTTGCTCTAGCGCCCTTTCCGTATTTGAACTTTCAAAGGCTACAGGAATATCTGTTGAAGCGGGTGTTGTTCCACCATCATAGCTAACAGGAGTATTATTACTTGAAATATAACCTGCTATATCACCAGCTGATGCAGAAGTTCTTTCCTGCATAGACATCGTTATACCTGATTCATAGTATTGTTGAGCCGAACCTCCAACACTATATCCAGCCAAAGCTGCTTCAGCTAATAGCAAATGTACTTCTGCTGCTTGCATAAGCTCTATAGGTGGATTTGAACCACCCGCAGCGGCATCTCTATAGAATATATTGACATCTGAAGTTATAGGATTCTGACTTACTCCCAATGCTACTTTTGTTTGTCCATTTTGAAGACCTTCATAAGGAATACCGTCTCCATCTTGATCACCAGCTGCTGCAGGGTCAAAGTAAGAGGCCATTCTTGGGTCATTGAAGCCTTTAAGAATCCCTTCCATAGTAGCACTCATTCTAAATTCACCCCAATCTGTGATAGTCTCAAGAGGATTTCTGTTATCATCACTAACAGCGATGTAAGCATTATCATCATTACTAGTTATTAAAGCACCTGAGTTAAAGGCTTTTTCAGCTTCAGTTTTCGACAAAGATGGATTTGCATAACGTATTCTCATCGCTAAACGTAATCTTAAGCTTTCAGCTAATTTTTTCCATTTTGAAGCATCTCCTCCATAAATTAAATCTGATCCTCCAAAAGAACTACCACCAGCTGATAATGCAGAACTAGCAGCATCAAGTTCTGAGAAAAAGCTTGTATACATTGATTCCTGAGAATCAAAATCAACTTTTAATTCTTCATTTCCAAATTGTGAATAAGGTACTGGTCCCCAATAATCTGTCATTCTACTATAACCGTTTACTTTAATTATTTTGGCCATAGAAGCTCCAACTGAATTACCATTTTCAGTTGCTATATCTTCTACCAACTTAATTTGCGGCGCAGCAATTCCATAAAAGGATCCCCATGCTAGGTCAGCCCAACCTCCAACCTGAGTAAATCGGTCAGAATCGAAACCTACATAGGTTGTTGCATAGTAGCCAGACCAAAGATCTGAAAATAGGCTTTGAGAGATTTGAAATCTCCAGTGCAGTCCCATGTTGGATGTAAATGTTGCTTGTGCAAACGCTTGTCCAAGCAAAACATCACTTGAAGCTAGTTTATCCGTACTTAATTGAAGCGGGTTAGTGTTAATTTCTTCGAAGTCATCATCACAAGATACCGCCATTACTGCTATTGAGAAAATTGAAATCCCAATAACCATTCCTTTAAAATTCTTAAAAATTTTCATTTCAATTATTATTTATTTATTTATTAAACATTATACTTAATTAGTTATATATAATTTAAGTCTAGAACCCTAACTTTAGGTTAAGACCAACACTCCTAGTATTTGGAAGAGAAAATGCCTCATAACCATCATTTTGCGCACCAACACCAAAGATTGCTTCTGGATCTACTCCTGACTCATTAACAAGAAAACCTAAATTTCTTCCAACTAGTGAGAGCTTTACAGTTTTGAATGGTGATGAAGCCAATGCATTTTGATCAAAACTGTAACCTAATGTTAACTCACGTATTCTAATATTTGATGCATCGTATGTGAAAGCCTCACCCACTGGAGCGTTTCTTCCCCCAATACTTGTCCAAAATGTTTCAGGATCAACAGAGTTTGCCGTTGTAGCTGGAGTTTCATCAGTATATACATCGGTTCCAAATCGGATACCTCCTTCTCTACCGAGACCAGTAATACCTAAAACACCGTCAGAAGATGCAACTGATCGTGTGAATGAAATAACATCACCACCTTGACGCATGTCAATTTGTAGACGTAAGTTAAGGTTTTTGTAAGTGAAATTGTTTGTAAGACCACCTAACCAGTCTGGGTTAAAGTTTCCTACATTAACTGTCTTCCCTGGTGTTACAGCAGGAGTACCGTTATCATTCATTATCACCCTTCCTTGGGCATCTCTCACAAACCCTCTTGAGTACATACTTCCAAAAGGTTCTCCAACGTCAAGCCTGAAATCACGCATAAAACTACCTCCATAATTTAATTGGTCTAAACCTTCTGCGAGTTCTAGTACAATACCTCTATTAGCTGCATAGTTGAAGTTAACATCCCATTGGAAATCTCCCTTAGTAAAAATACCAACGTTGATGGCAGCCTCTATACCAGTGTTTTCGATATCTGCACCATTAATAAATTTAGTTGCAATACCTGAACCTTGAGGCACATTTTGTCTGAACAATTGATCAAAACTGTTTGATTTGTAGTAAGTAAAATCAATATTAACTCGATTAAATAAAGTTGTATCAAAACCAAATTCTAATGATGTTGTTTTTTCAGGCCTTAAATCACTTGCAGGTGCTGAAGTAGATAATTGAATAAACCCTCCATTTTGAAGATTTGCTGCTCTTGATAATTGATATGGACTTGTATCGTTCCCTACTTCAGCATATGATGCACGAATTTTGAAATAATCAAAAGCAGAAGGTAAATCAATCATATCAGACAAAATAGCACTCAGCCCAGCAGATATATAATCATATTGATTGTTCCCTACTGGTAATGTAGAACTAATATCAGTTCTATAAGTTAAGTCCAAAAAAGCATAGTTTTTAAAACCAAGATTGGCAAAGGCATATAATGAATTCACTTCTTTCTCTGATAAGCTTTGGCTTGCACTTAATTGCTGAGAATTGGCGATAGAAAAAATGTTAGGGGCATTTAAACCTCCTGCATTTATGCTTGATGATTCAAATTTTACAACACGATTATTTCCTCCAACACTAGCCTTAAGATCAAGATCTCCAAAAGAGGTGTCATAATTTAACAAAAAGTCATTATTCCACTCCAAACCTGAAGCGTTATTTATATTGTAGTTACCATTTTGAGCAATGATATAGGAATCATTCCACCATCGACTTTCTCTGTTAGAAGATGTATTATCTATAGATGAACGNNAGTTCGTTGTTATTTCTGTTAATTACCCAGTAAGGGTTACCATTTCCATTATCAAGTGGCTTCCAATAGTTTTGTTTGTTATTCCCAGAGGCATCTGTGAATTCAAAGTCAGATGCATCTTGCGTTCTAACGCTCCTGGGAATTCTATAAACCCCTCTTAAAGGATTATCATAACTTTCCCAACCTGGAAGGACATTATTAGTAACAGATTTAATATAATTGATTCTAGAACTTACACGAAGTTTTCCGTCAAGCATATCGTTGTCTAATTTAAGATTAATGCTATGACGTTCAAGTTCATTGTTAGGAACAATTCCAGTTCTCAAATCATTTGTATAGCTGAAAAATGTTCTCATATTCTCCCCACCTGATACTAAAGAGATGTTGTTAGCGATAGATACCCCAGTGTTGAAAAAGTCTTTTACATTGTCTGGTTGAGCCTCATAAGGAATACTTGTACCAGATAATTCGGGATTAGGCGACCAATGTGCAACGGATCCACCCATACTAGGCCCCCAAGAATCAGTAGTAAAGCCTGAATATACACCACCATTTCCTTGTCCATATTCATTTTGGAACTCTAACATAATATCAGCTGTATCATATGTTAAAGTTGAATTAATATTGACATTAAAGGTGTCTTTCTTACCTGACTTGGTAGTGATGATGATTGCACCATTGTTTGCTCGGGCACCGTAAAGTGCAGCTGCATTTGCACCTTTAAGAACACTTATTGAAGCAATATCATCAGGACTAAAATCTTGAATATCTCCACCTAAAGGCACTCCATCCACAATATAAAGAGGCTGGCTACTTCCTGAAACAGAGCGATTTCCTCTTAATAATACTCGGGATTGTGAATTCACCCCCTGACTTGTCGTAGTAATAGAGATCCCGGCTACTTTACCTTGTAAAGAGTTCACTAGGTTTCCATTTGCACGCGACTCGTCGATACCTTCAGCATCAACATTTTGTGCGGCGTAAGTAAGTTCTCTTTTTTGTCTAGAGATACCCAATGAAGTAACGACTACTTCATCTAATGCATTACTTGAGTCTAAAATAACGTCGTAGGTAGAAGAAGCCCCAACTTTAATTTCTTGGGTTGAATAGCCTACAAAACTAATTGCAAGGGTTTGTCCTTCTTCTGCCGAAGTAGTGTAGTTTCCATCAAAATCTGTAGCAACTCCAGAATTGGTTTCGACTACGACAATCGTGGCACCCGGTAATGGCACCCCTTCGTCGTCTGTTACAGTTCCGCTTACAGATTTTTGAGCAAATAATAGCCCCCCAAAAAGAAGTAAGAGACTAAAAAATGCATTTTTGATTATTTTTTTCATAATTTAAGTTGATAGTTTTTGTTAATAGCTTTTTGTAATTCTAATAGTTTTAAGTGATAGTTGATTAAAGCATAGTAATATTACATAAAAAAAGTTAAATTAGGATAATTATTTTAACAATTAATTATAAATTCACTATGAATTCATTAACTGCACTGAATTGTAAAACCTATGCCTTCGTATTTTTTTTGGGAATCAGTTCTTTATTTTACGGACAAGAGTCTGTCATTACAGAGACAGTGGAACTCTTTCCCATTTATTCCTTTGGAGATCCAAATCCGCTCCCTGCATTTTTGTTCAATTCCAAAATTTATCCCTATCATAAATTTCAAGGCTATGCGATAAAAAAATCAGAGGATCCGTTTAAGAAAATTACTTTGGAAAATCAGTGGATTGAAGTACAAGTAGCTCCAGAAGTTGGTGGTAAGGTTTGGGGAGCAACAGATAAAAGCAACGGCAATGAGTTTATTTATAAAAACGAAGTTGCAAAATTTAGAAACATCGCCATGCGCGGTCCTTGGACCTCGGGAGGTATTGAATTTAATTTTGGTGTTATTGGGCATCATCCGGGTACAGGTACACCTACGGACTATAAAACGGAGGATCTTCCCAACGGAGATCTGTTGTGTACAGTAGGAGGTATAGATTTGCCTTCCAGAACCCAATGGCGCGTAAAAATCATCTTACCCAAAGACCAAAGTGCGTTTACTACCCAAGCCCTTTGGTATAACCCTACGGATATTGAACAAGCATACTACAACTGGATGACAGCTGCCGCTGCGGCACAAGAGGATTTGGTTTTTTATACCCCAGGAGATCGATTCCTTACTCATGGAGGAGAAGCCAAGGCATGGCCTGTAGATCCTTTAAACAGAGATTTATCGCAATACAAACAAAACAATTTTGGGCCAAGTAAATCTTACCATATCGTAGGGGAATACAATGACTTTTTTGGGGGATATTACGAAAAAAGTAACACCGGATTTGGGCATTGGGGGCGTTATGATGAAATCCCAGGACAAAAATTGTGGTTGTGGAACCTTTCCAGAGCAGGAGGAATTTGGGAAGACCTACTAACCGATACAGATGGTCAGTATATTGAATACCAAGCAGGAAGACTTTATGTACAATATTTTCCAGGGGAGGAAAATCCGATCAGTCAGGCTACTTTTGATCCCCACTTAACGGATCAGTGGACCGAGGTGTGGTTTCCAGTCAAAGAGATTGGTGGAATCAAAGAAGCTTCTCAGTGGGGTGCTATGAATGTAGTGGAAACAGCTACTAGCCTGGAAATAAAAATTAACGCATTCAAAGTTTCGGCTTCTTCTGTTGTTCTCCAGTCTACCAGAGGAAAAGAGGAACAACACATTGATACAGAGCCCAATGGAGTCTATAGTCTTTCATTTGTCAAACCCTCTGATGCATACACGATAGAAGTACCTGGACTAAAATTGTATTACAATTCAAACCCTAAAATCATCAAAAGAAGTTTTGATCCTCCTAAACTGCAAAAAGTGGCTACTGTAGAAAAAGAATTTTTAGCAGCAAAAGATGCACAACGTTACAGAGACTATCCCCTTGCAGAGCAGTTGCTTTTGAAGGTGTTGGAAAAAGATCCTTTTCACTTGGAGGCACGCAAAGAACTTGCATTCCTTTATCACCGAATGGGGCGATACGAAAAAGCATTAGAAATCGCCAATACAGGCTTGCAAATTGATGCCTATCACACGGGACTAAATTATGTTGCAGGGCTCAGCTACATGACTCAAAAAGATCAGGTCAATGCCAAAGAACACTTGGGTTGGGCAGCACGCTCTTCCGCATACAGAGCCCAAGCCAATACCCTTTTGGGACAAATTCATTTGATCGAGCAGGACTATGAGGAAGCACAACGTTACACTACCATTGCGCTTAAGTTTAATTCAGAAAATATCAATGCACTTTCACAAAAAGCAGTACTTCACAGGATACAAGGGGAAAAAGAAAAAGCCTTCAAAGTCTTAAAACAAATAGAGGCCATTGATCCTTTAAATCATCTAGTTTACTTTGAAAAGAATTTGATGAATACGCTAACAGAGGATGAGGTGCTCCAAACCCACCGATCGGAATTTCCAGAACAAACCCTTTTGGAGTTGGCCCTGTTTTACCACAACCGCAATCGGGATGAGGAGGGCGTTAGGTTACTTGAACTAAGTCCGAACACCCTCCTAAATAAATTGTGGACTGCTTATCTAAAAAAAGATATCAATGCCTTGTCTCAATTAGAAAATGAATCCATCGCGTTTGTTTTTCCTTTTCGAAATGAAAGTCTGGAAATGCTCCATTGGGTTTCTAAAAACAGTACTTCTTGGAAAGCCCAATATCTTTTGGCATTAAATTATTTAGGTCGTTCCCAATGGGACAAAGGAGTGTCTCTTTTTAAGAAGCTTGAAACGCTTCCGAAAGATCCACTCTTCTATTTTGTCCGAGGGGTATTGTATAAAAAAAGAGGAATTCAAGGTCATCAAAGCGAGTTGCAGAGCGCCTATAAATTGGATTCCAAAAATTGGAGGTATGCCTTTGCTTTAGCGGAAGACTTGTTCCAGTCAGGGGACAGTACGACTGCCTTGTCTATTATTAAAAAAACCTACAAACAAAATCCTAAAAATTACTTTGCAGGGATGTTACTAGCTCAAATCCTTAGTGCCGAGCAGGAGTATGATAAATCAATTGCCCTGCTTCAAGATCTTCAAATATTACCCTATGAACATGCAACAGAAGGACGTAAGATTTATACGCAAGCCTATTTAGGAAGTGCGCTTCAAAAAATAAATAAAGACGATTCTGATGCGGCGGTAGACCAATTAAAAACAGCATTACTTTGGCCAGAACATTTGGGCGTTGGGAAACCTTTTGATCCCGAAGAGCGTTGGGTACGTTTTCTAATGGCATACTTACATCAAGAAAAGAAGGAGATAAAGCCTTTCGAAATAGAACTGAAGCAAGTTACCGACTATTCATTAAAACAACTTTCTAGACCTTCTAAAAAACACCTCTTAGGAATTTATGCCTTACAACAAACCCAAGGGGAAGCTGCAGCGCAAGAATTTATTGCTCAACTTTTAGACTCTAAACACGGATCCTCTGATACTACAAAAGAAGTAGTCCAGTTTTATTTTGAGAATTCATCCCTGGATTGGAACAAATCATTTGTTAAAAAAGTAGCTGCTTTTTTAGACTAGACGAATAAAGTGTTCGGATTTGGGATTTTTTTAGTTGTTTCTGACTTTTCATTCCTCTGCTTATCAATACCAAGGTAACGTTCCAGCTCGATCAATTTATTCTGTGAGTACCTAAAATGGATTTGAATTGAAGCCTTTCTTTTTACAGGGGTGTTTTTAATTTAAATTTTAGGATCGAGTCAAGAAGTTCCAAAAAACTTTTAATTATATTTAAAACGCAGTGATTCTCCTAAAGAGGGTTATTGAAATTAGATGTATTATATAGGATATGACATTGGGAGTTCTTCGGTAAAAGTAGCCTTGGTCGATGCGGAAAG
>DBBQ01000019.1:0-196 GCA_002292265.1 Flavobacteriaceae bacterium UBA980
TCATTCTCTTAAGTTTATGCAATAGCATAGATTAAGGTAGTCCATGCCCTTGCTGGTTAAAAATGCGATCTATTGGATTGGATTTGAATACTCAAATTTAACTATTTATGAGATGCTCTTTTGGGCATTTTGATGATTTTGGAGTGAATTGAGGGGCAAATCTAGGGGCAAAAAGAAAAAACCCCTCACTTGCGTG
>DBBQ01000019.1:238-25486 GCA_002292265.1 Flavobacteriaceae bacterium UBA980
GACCCTCTGATTAACAGTCAGATGCTCTAACCAACTGAGCTAAGGAGGAATGTTTTTGAATCCGCAAGGAATTCAATAAACGAGCTGCAAATATAAACGCATTTCAGGATTTCAAAAACAAAAAATAAAAATAATTTTAGTGGCGTGAGAATTGTGTTTAGTAGATTTTTAGACCTTCGGGGGATTTGTTCTCAAACAATGCCTATTTTAGAACAATGTTTAAACTAGATGACCCTACTCGAATGAATTCCTATTTGGCAACTCTATTATGTATTTTATCTCTCACTTTTTCCATGGCGCAACAGTATGAAACCCAACACTACGAAACAATTAAGACCCTTGAAGAGGCTGAAATACGCTACTATCCTCCTGTAATGAAAATTAAAGCCAATCGCGCGGGCGGTTTTGGGGCCTTGTTCGGATACATCTCAGGGAAGAATCAGTTGGGACAAAAAATTGCAATGACCACACCCGTTTATATGCAAAAAGAGGAGGGTAAAGAGGTCATGGAGTTTGTACTACCTCGTGCTTTTACCAAAGAACAGACTCCCAGTCCTTTGTCCGCTGAAGTGAACGTTTATGAGTCCCAACCTGGATATTTTATTGCCTATGCGTTCGGAGGCTACGCCCTAGACTGGGTTACTAAAAAGGCAATAAAAGAAGTGCAACAAATAGCAGCAGCCCACCAGATATCATTGCAAGGAGATCCTGTAGTGCTGGTTTACAATTCTCCCTACAAACTCATCAATCGAAAAAACGAAGTTTTATTTCAAATTGATTACAAAGCACCGGAAACGACTAACTAAAGAACGCTCGAAACAAGTCATTCCCATTGGCGTAAAGAACTAGCGCCAGTAATAAAAAGAAGCCAAACATTTGAGCGTATTCCATAAACTTGTCATTGGGTTTACGACCGGTTACGATTTCGTAAAATAAAAACATGACATGCCCGCCGTCCAATGCAGGAATGGGCAGAATATTCATAAAGGCTAGAATAATCGAAATCAGTGCCGTACTGGACCAAAAACCTTTCCAGTTCCACTGACTTGGAAACATATTTCCAATAGCTCCAAAGCCGCCCAATTGAGAAGCCCCTTTGGAAGTAAAAATATACTTAAACTGAGCCACATAGTCTCTCAGCGTCCAGTATCCATAGTCAAAACCTTCTACTATGCTCTCACTCAGGGTCAAGGTTTCCAGCTTAAAGGACACATTTGATTTGGGATAGACCCCCATAGTACCATCTTCAGAAGTAGTAAGTGATAAGGTGTCTATAGATCGATTGCGTTCGTAAACCAACTGAAGGGTTCTAGAAGTTTCCGTCATCGAATTTTTAAAATCTGTCCAGTTGGAAATCGGAGTTCCGTTTAGATTCAAAATCTTATCATCGGACTGAAGACCAGCAAGAGACGCAGGGGAGTTGGGAATAATACTGTCTAAAACTGCAGGGACAACGGGTGTGAAAGGGAACATCTCTCCCGATTCAAACATCTGTGAACCTATATCTTCGGGAATTGACAGAGTGGTTTTCGTGCCGTTTTCTCTTCTTAACGTGACTTCGGAGACATCGCGCAAAAGAAAATATTTATTGATTTCCATCACATTTTCCAGTTCTTTTCCATCCACGGTCAGGATTTGATCTCCTACTTCAAAGCCCAACTGAGAAACCACAGGGGAGGGCTCCATTCCTAAAGGCAATTCTTCTGAAGCTAAAGTGTATTTACCCCATACAAAGAGGATCATCATATAAATAAGAAAACCCAAAATAAGGTTTACCGTCACCCCACCCAGCATGATAATCAAACGTTGCCAAGCCGGTTTGGAACGAAATTCCCAAGGTTGTGGAGGTTGTAGCATTTGCTCTTTATCCATGCTTTCATCGATCATCCCTGAAATTTTCACATAGCCTCCCAAAGGCAACCACCCGATACCGTAGGTGGTTTCCCCAATTTTTTTCTTAAAAAGAGCAAACTTTACATCAAAGAATAAAAAGAATTTTTCCACACGTGTTTTAAAAACACGCGCTGGAATAAAATGACCCAGTTCGTGAAGTACAATCAACAAAGATAGACTCATAAGCAACTGAATAGCTTTAACAACAAATGGACTCATATTCAATTTTTGATTCCAGCAAAAGTAGTACAATAGGATGCATAATAAAAATATGATCCCGCTTTTAAGCCACTTTTTGGACTTTCCATTTCGGCATCGTATGTAAAACCGCTAAATTTACATTAGGATTTGAATTTATGAAGACATTTTTTGACCGGTATAAAACCTTTTTAGGAATTTCAGTAGGAGTTTCCTTGGTAATTTTAGCCCTGTTTTACAACGCACTCACTCCCGAAGAACGACTGCCAATTTATCAGCCTGCA
Source organism: Flavobacteriaceae bacterium UBA980 (assembly GCA_002292265.1). GTDB lineage: Bacteria > Bacteroidota > Bacteroidia > Flavobacteriales > Flavobacteriaceae > MS024-2A. The sequence goes on from DBBQ01000019.1 coordinate 2,614, forward strand.
ATGGTGAACTACGAATTGGTGGACAGCAGTTTACAACATGTAAAAAAGTACCATAAAATTGCTCCGTTCTCTTTGACCAACCAAAACGGAGCAACCATTACTCAAAAGGCGTATAAAAATAAAATCTATGTAGCAGACTTTTTTTTCACAACTTGCCCTACGATATGCCCAAAAATGACTGCCAATATGGGCCTGCTTCAAGAAGCTTTAAAAGAAAACGATCAAGTCGGATTGCTTTCTTTTAGCGTAACTCCCCAAATTGATTCTGTTGCCCAATTAAAAAAATACGCCCTGGAAAAAGGAGTGATAGATTCCAAATGGAATTTGCTCACTGGAGACAAAAAGCAGATTTATGAACTCGCCCGAAAATCCTACCTCGCAGTAAAAAATGACGGAGACGGAGGCCCCCATGACATGATTCATACTGAAAATTTTGTACTGGTAGATCCTGAAAAACGCATCCGTGGGTTTTACGATGGAACCGATACGGTAGCTGTGGAAACATTACTTTCCGATATCGTACTTTTACAACAAGAATATCCCCTTCCCTAATTTTTTTTTGCAGAACCTAATTTTAAGTGGGTAATTTCCCTACTTTTGTTCTTTAAAATCATTCTAAATAATGATTCCACTGGATGAGCTCAAAATAGGTGAGCAAGCAGAAATCGAAACAATTGAAACAGACAAACTTCCTCTCAAGCTCATTGAAATGGGATGTCTGCCAGGCAGCGCTATCTCCCTGATTCAGAATGCACCTTTTAACGATCCCTTATACATCAAAATAGACGAGTCTCATTTGGCCATCCGCAAAGAAACAGCCAAAGACATATTTGTTCGTTTAATCGACTAGTGCATGAGTAAAGCCCTTAATATCGCATTGTTGGGAAATCCAAATACGGGGAAGACTTCCGTATTTAATGCATTGACGGGCTTGTCTCAAAAAGTAGGAAACTATCCGGGAATTACTGTCGAAAAGAAAGAAGGAATTTGTAAGCTAGACCGAACCACTAAGGGGCATGTATTGGACCTTCCGGGAACCTACAGTCTCAACGCATCATCGATGGATGAAAGTGTGGTAATCGAGCTTTTACTCAACAGAAACAGCAAAGATTTTCCTGATGTTGCGGTGGTTGTCACCGATGTAGAAAACTTAAAGCGCAATCTACTGCTGTTTACACAAGTTAAGGATTTAGGGATTCCCACGCTGTTGGTCATCAATATGGCTGACCAGATGAAACGCAAAGGGATCACACTGGATATCGCTCTTCTAGAAGAGGCGTTGGATACCAAAATAGCAGTGGTGAGTACACGGGAGAAGAAAGGCCTGGAGGAACTTAAAAAAATGATCATTGACTACAGACAACTGTCCACTGCTGCCACCATTTCGATCAACACAATAGATGAAGCCTATTTTCAAAATCTGGAAAAAATCTTCCCCAATCAGTCGCTTTACAAATTGTGGCTGGTCATTACACAAGATGTCAATTTTGCTAAACTAGACCGAAAACGAGTTTCGGATGCCACCGACTTTAAAACCGCATCTCCCTCCAATCTCAAACGCCTTCAACAAAAAGAAACCGTAAAAAGATACCAATTTATCAATCAGGTATTGAAACAAGGCCTTAACATAGACCGTGCCGCAGCCACAGACCTGAGAAGTCGTTTTGACCGAGTTTTGATTCATAAATTTTGGGGCTATGTTATTTTCTTTGTCATCCTGATGACCATTTTCCAATCTATTTTTAGTTGGAGTAGTATTCCTCAAGATTTTATCGATTCCAGCTTTGCTTCTTTGAGTCAAATCTTAAGCGAAAAACTACCTGCAGGAGTTTTTACAGACCTTTTGACTCAGGGGATTGTCCCAGGTTTGGGGGGAATTGTCATTTTTATTCCACAGATTGCCTTTCTCTTTCTCTTTATTTCCATACTTGAAGAAACGGGCTATATGAGTCGTGTGGTGTTTTTGATGGATCGGGGGTTACGTCGTTTTGGACTTAATGGAAAAAGTGTGATCCCGCTAATTTCAGGAACTGCCTGTGCCATACCTGCGGTCATGGCTACCCGAAATATTGAAAACTGGAAAGAACGCCTGATTACAATCTTGGTGACCCCCTTTACGACCTGTTCCGCCCGATTGCCAGTCTATGCCATTCTCATTGCTTTGGTGATTCCAGAAGGGTCGCTTCTTGGATTGAGTTACAAAGGGCTGATGCTGATGTTTTTATACTTAGTTGGTTTTGGTATGGCCCTCTTGGCAGCTTGGATTTTAAGTAAAACACTAGACATACAAGCCAAGAGTTATTTTATAGTAGAAATGCCAAATTACAAATTGCCTTTGCTAAAAAATGTGGGAATAACCGTTTGGGAAAAAACTCGAACTTTTGTTGCCGAGGCGGGAAAAATTATTTTAGCTATTTCTATTTTGCTTTGGATTATGGCCTCATACGGTCCTGGAAAAGACTTTAACCAAGCCGAACAAATTGTTCAACAAGATTATCCCGAACTAAACGACACCGATTTGGAAATCAAAACAAATGCCTACAAATTGGAACATTCCTACATCGGAATTTTAGGAAAAACGATAGAACCTGTCATTTCACCTCTTGGCTACGATTGGAAGATAGGAATTGCACTGATCAGTTCGTTTGCTGCACGAGAAGTTTTTGTGGGAACACTGGCAACAATTTACAGTGTGGAGAGCGATTCCGAAGACACCATAAAAAACCGTATGGCTTCAGAGGTACGGAAAGATGGAAGCCCTCTTTTTAACTTGGCTAGTGGGATTTCTCTAATGCTCTTTTACGCTTTTGCCATGCAATGTATGAGTACCTTAGCGGTGGTTCGAAAAGAAACCAATTCCTGGAAATGGCCCATGGTACAGCTTTTTGGGATGACCCTATTGGCGTATCTTGTAGCCTTTTCAACCTATCAAATTTTAGCCTAATGGAGAACATACAACCCCTTTTGGTTATTCTTTCTGGAGCTAGTGCCCTACTTTTTCTGTTCCGTAAAGTTTTGTTTAAGAATAAAACAACCATCAATAAAAGTTGTGACTCGGACTGTGGCTGTCACTAAACAAAAAGAGTAGAAACCGGATTAAGTTCAGTTCATTTTGCCCTTGTTTTATAAAATCCTATATCTTTAAGGATACAAATTGAAACAAACTTAACAATGACAAATTCAAACAGACTCTTCTATGGTAGTTGTTTTGCCCTAATAACAACTGCCTTTTCATTTAGTATCCGAGCGGGGATTTTACCTCAACTTGGAGAGGAATTTCTTTTAGATGGACAACAACTAGGTTTTATCAATTCCATGTGGTTTTTGGGTTTTCCCATTTCCATGATTTTGGGAGGCCTTTTTTATCACACCATAGGTCCCAAGCGCATTATGCAATTTGCTTTTATTACGCACACTTTAGGGATTATTTTCACAATTTATTCTGGGGGTTATACAGGCTTACTTCTTTCAACATTGCTTATCGGAATCGGGAATGGATGTACTGAAGCAGCTTGTAATCCGATGATTGCAGACGCCTATGAAGGTAAGAAAATGAATACCCTACTCAACCGCTTCCACATGTGGTTCCCTGGTGGGATTGTATTGGGGAGTTTGGTATCCAAATTCATGACTGATGCGGCTTTGGGATGGCAAGCACAAATTTGGATTATCATGATTCCTACCCTTATTTACGCTTATTTCTTTATGGGACAAGAATTTCCCAAACCAAAAGTTCAAGCAGCCACTTCCATTGGAGAAAATTTTAAAGCGATGTCTTCACCCATTTATATTTTTATTTTGGCCTGTATGGCACTTACTGCTATTTCTGAATTTGGACCCCAACAGTGGACCAGTTTAATCATGGCCAATAGTGGTGCCCAGCCTATGGTCATCCTGGCCTTAATTACCGGACTAATGGCAGTAGGACGTTATTTTGGAGGGGATATCGTACATCGTTTGGACCAAACAGGTGTACTGTTAGGTTCTGCAGTTTTGGCAGCTATAGGTATCTTTTTATTCAGTACTCAAACCGGAGGAATGGTCTATGTTGCTGCTGTCTTTTTTGCCTTGGGGATTTGTTATTTCTGGCCTAATATGATCGGTTTTGTAGCAGAAAAAATCCCTGCTAGTGGCGCTTTAGGAATGTCCATAGTAGGGGGAATGGGAATGTTTTCCTCATCCATTTTTCAACCCATTATCGGTTCATGGATTGACAGCTCACGGGAAACACAAAGCGCTTTAGGACTAACGGGAACAGAACTGGAATTAGCCGCAGGACAACAAACCTTAACCTATATGATTTCTTTTCCAGCGATTCTAATCATCTTATTTACCATACTCTATTTCTGGCAAAAGGGCAATGTAAAAACTGCCACTGCCTAAGACGAATAATTAGTGTAAAAAGCCACCCTTGGGGTGGCTTTTTTTATGCATTAATCAGACTTTCTATTTCTTCTATTTCTATGGGAATGTTTTCCATCAGATTTAGGGGGGCTCCTGTTTTTTGGATCACCACGTCGTCTTCTAAACGGACTCCAAACCCTTCTTCGGGGATATAAATTCCAGGTTCTACGGTAAACACCATATTGGGCTCCATGGGCAAGTGGAGTAGCCCATAGTCGTGGGTGTTGAGTCCTAAGTGGTGCGCTGTCCCGTGCATAAAATATTTTTTGTAGGCCGGTTTTTCAGGAGTTTCATTTTGAACATCCGCTTTGTCCAAAAGACCTAGTCCCAAAAGTTCGGAGGTCATCAGATTCCCTACTTCCACATGGAATTCTTTCCAGAGCGTGCCGGGGACCAAAAGTTTTGTAGCTTCGTTTTTTACTCTCAAAACGGCATTATAGACTTTCTTTTGGCGGGGGGTATAAGTCCCAGAAACGGGGAAGGTTCGTGTTAGATCTGCCGAGTAATTTCCGTATTCTGCAGCGACATCCATCAAGACCAAATCTCCCGCTTTACACTGCTGATTGTTTACGGTATAGTGCAATACATTGGCATTGGCTCCCGACGCAATAATGGGTTCATAGGCAAAACCCTTGGAGCGATTTCGGAGGAACTCATGGACCAACTCAGCCTCGATCTCATATTCCCAAACCTCGGGCTTCAAAAACGATACTACTCGACGAATACCCCTTTCCGTAATGTCGCAGGCTCTTTGCAATTGTTCAATTTCTTCAGCATCCTTTACCGATCGCAATTGTTGTAATATGGGATTGCTCTTTGCCACAGCGTGCGCCGGATAATGCTTTTTACACCACTTGATAAAGCGATCCTCTCTGGTTTCTGTTTCCACAGCTTGTCGGTAATGCTCGTTAGTGTTAAAATAAAACGTTTCGCACTGAGTACTGAGTTCTTGAAAAACAGCTTTAAAATCGTCTAACCAATACACAGTTGGTACACCACTTAGTGCACTTGCTTCTTCTTTGCTGAGTTTAGCACCTTCCCATACAGCAATATGCGCATTCGTTTTTCGAACAAAAAGAATCTCTCTGTGCTTGGATTCTACGGTGTCGGGAAACAAGACCAAAATGCTTTCCTCCTGATCCACTCCTGACAGGTAAAAAATATCGCGGTGTTGCTCAAAGGGAAGGACACAGTCTGCACTGACGGGATAAATATCATTCGAATTAAAAATTGCGAGACTCTTGGGTTTCATATGACCCATAAACGCCTTTCGGTTTTTACGATAAAAAGAGCTGGAGAGGGGTAGGTACTTCATGTTGTGATTTTTTACGAAGATAACAGTTTTTTAAAACCCCATTTGTTTAACCAACCCCCCCTTTTAAGAATGATTTTATAGGGGATATTCAACAAAAAAGTAAAATTTACTTTTTCTTTATTTATAAAGTATAAAAATTAGATAAAGCGGTTTGCTGCTATGGGTTTATGCCGTAATTTTGTAAAACAAATTGAAAACTTATGACTTTGACTGCCTCTTCGATCGGAAGAAAAGTAACCATGGCACTTTCTGGGATTTTTCTAGTACTGTTTTTAACACAACACTTCAGTATCAACTTGCTTTCAGTTTTTAGTGAATCGCTTTTCAATCAAGTATCTCATTTTATGGGGAACAACCCCATAGTACAATTTATTCTTCAACCTATTTTGATTTTTGGTGTCCTTTTCCATTTCGTTATGGGGTTTGTTTTGGAGCTCAAAAATTCAAAATCTCGAGGGGTAAAATACGCCAACTACAAAGGAGGTACCAACGCCTCTTGGATGTCCCGAAATATGATTTATTCGGGGATTGTGATTTTGTCCTTCTTGGGCTTGCACTTCTACGATTTTTGGGTTCCCGAGATGAATTACAAATATGTGGAGGTCTTACCGCTCAATCCAGACCGTTATTTTGAAGAACTGGTTCATAAATTTGAAAGCCCAGTTCGTGTGGGGATCTATGCCCTTTCTTTTGTGTTTTTAAGTTTACACTTGCTGCACGGCTTTGCTTCTTCGTTCCAGTCGGTTGGAATCAACAATAAATATTCTAAAGCTTTAAAATCATTCACCACTGCTTTTTCATTAGTGGTACCCTTAGGGTTTGTTTTTATTGCATTGTTTCATCATTTAACTGCATTTTAATATGGCTAAGCAAGATTCAAAAATTCCTGAAGGACCCGTTGCGGACAAGTGGAATAACCACAAAGGCAAAATCAATTTAGTAAGCCCTGCAAACAAACGTTTGATTGATGTGATTGTGGTGGGAACAGGACTGGCGGGTGCTTCTGCTTCTGCTACCCTTGCAGAACTGGGTTATAATGTCAAAACCTTTTGTTTTCAAGATTCCCCGAGACGCGCACACTCTATTGCTGCCCAAGGAGGAATCAATGCAGCAAAAAATTATCAAGGAGACGGAGACTCAACCTATCGTTTGTTTTACGATACCATCAAAGGAGGTGACTACCGCTCTCGAGAAGCCAATGTTCACCGATTGGCCGAAGTGTCTACCAATATCATTGACCAGTGTGTTGCCCAAGGGGTTCCTTTTGCTCGGGATTACGGTGGATTGTTGGACAACCGTTCTTTTGGAGGGGTTTTGGTTTCCCGTACTTTTTACGCCAAAGGACAAACAGGACAGCAGTTGCTTTTAGGAGCCTACTCTGCAATGAACCGTCAAATTGGTCGAGGTAAAATCAAAATGTACAACCGCCATGAGATGATGGATGTCGTAGTGGTGGACGGGAAGGCACGTGGAATCATTACACGAAACTTAGTCAATGGAAAAATTGAGCGCCATGGAGCTCATGCGGTAGTCATCGCTTCGGGAGGCTATGGAAATGTTTTCTTTCTTTCCACCAATGCGATGGGGAGTAATGTTTCTGCTTCTTGGAAAATTCATAAAAAAGGAGCGCACTTTGCCAACCCTTGTTTTACTCAAATTCACCCCACCTGTATTCCTGTTTCTGGAGATCACCAGTCCAAGTTGACCTTGATGTCGGAATCACTCCGAAACGACGGACGCATTTGGGTACCTAAAAAATTAGAAGACGTCAAAGCCATTCGCGAAGGGAAATTAAAACCCACAGAGCTTGCTGAGGAAGATCGGGATTACTATCTAGAACGACGCTACCCTGCCTTTGGAAATTTGGTTCCCCGTGACGTAGCTTCCCGCGCTGCAAAAGAACGCTGTGATGCTGGTTTTGGAGTAAACAAAACGGGAGAAGCTGTGTATTTGGATTTTGCTGCAGCCATCATGCGCTATGGAAAAGAGCAAGCCCATGTAAAAGGCTTGGACGAAAACGATGCTGTTTTAGTAAAAAAATTAGGACAAACTGTAGTCCGTTCCAAATACGGGAACTTGTTCCAGATGTATGAAAAAATTGTTGACCAAGATCCGTATGAAACTCCGATGATGATTTATCCTGCGGTGCATTACACCATGGGTGGGGTATGGGTAGATTACAATTTGATGACCACTATTCAAGGCTGTTATGCTATTGGTGAGGCCAACTTTTCAGACCACGGTGCCAACCGCCTTGGAGCTTCTGCACTTATGCAAGGTTTGGCAGATGGATATTTTGTTTTACCCTATACCATTGGCGATTATCTCGCAGACGATATCCGTACGGGGCCGATTGACACCCAACTTCCCGAATTTGAAAAAGCCGAGGCAGCTGTAAAAGCACAAATTGAAGGTTTTATCAGTAACAAAGGGAAAAACTCAGTGGACTATTACCACAGAAAGCTGGGTAAAATCATGTGGAACAAATGTGGTATGTCCCGAAATGCAAAGGAACTTAAAGAAGCCATCAAAGAAATCCAAGAACTGCGCGAGGACTTCTACAAAAACGTCAATGTTCCTGGCAAAGCAGACGAATTCAACGAACAATTGGCCAAAGCAGGGCGTGTTGCAGACTTTTTAGAGCTGGGCGAGTTGTTTGCCAAAGATGCGCTAGAACGCACCGAGTCGTGCGGGGGACATTTCCGTGAAGAATCTCAAACACCCGAAGGAGAAGCCCTGCGGGATGATGAAAACTTTACGTTTGTCTCTGCCTGGGAATATAAAGGAGTACCCGCAAAAGCAAAACTTCACAAAGAGGAGTTGAACTATGAGGAAATTGAAGTAAAAACAAGATCGTATAAATAGTTGTTAAGCCAATAAACTAGAACTATGAATTTGACATTAAAAGTTTGGCGTCAAGCCAATTCGCAAGCCAAAGGAAAAATGGAAACCTACAAAATGGAAGAGGTTTCACCAGATATGTCTTTCTTAGAAATGATGGACGTGTTGAATGAACAACTTATGACGCAAGGGATAGAACCTGTAGCATTTGATCACGACTGTCGTGAGGGAATCTGCGGGATGTGTTCGATGTTTATCAATGGAGAAGCACACGGTCCTGATCGTTTGGTAACGACCTGTCAACTGCACATGAGAAAGTTTAAAGATGGAGATACGATCACTATTGAACCCTTTCGTGCCGAAGCTTTCCCAGTAATCAAAGATTTAACCGTAGATCGTTCTGCTTTCGATCGAGTACAGCAAGCGGGCGGTTTTGTTTCCGTAAACACTTCGGGGAACACCCAAGATGCCAACGCGATTCCAATCGACAAACACGATGCGGACAAAGCATTTGACGCAGCGACCTGTATCGGCTGTGGGGCTTGTGTAGCCACTTGTAAAAACGCCTCTGCGATGTTGTTTGTTTCAGCCAAAGTGTCTCAGTATGCATTGCTCCCACAAGGAAAAGTAGAAGCCACCGACCGCGTCCTAAGCATGGTCAAACAAATGGACGAAGAAGGCTTTGGAAATTGCACCAATACCGGTGCTTGTGAGGTAGAATGTCCTAAAGGAATTTCACTGGAAAACATCGCTAGGATGAATCGTGAATATTTATCCGCGAGTTTGAAGGGGTAAACCTTTACCATTCAAAAGGGGTTCTGTAAAAAAAACAGTACCGCTAACGTTAACATCAAACGTTTGGCTAAAAGAATCTCTCTTTGGATTTTCGGTGTCTAGATCGGGGCCAATTCCAGCATTGTTGATTAAAATATCAATACAATCAAAATTTGTGAAAATATTCTTATGAGTATTTTCAATACTTCTGGGATCAGAAAGATCTAGTTTTAACGGGAAAAAGTTTTTGTGATTGAAGTCAAAACTTTGGGTCCTGCTTGTGCCAATAACATAATATCCTTTGCTTAACATTTTTTGGGCTAAAGCTCTACCTATGCCTTTACTGGCTCCTGTGAGTAAGACTGTTTTTTTCATTTTTTTTACGGTTTTTTTACCCAAAAGGGTTTACTAGTACTGTTTTCCTACATTAAACTAAATAAATAAGTAACCAAAAGAAAGAGGGAACTTACTCCAAATAACTTTTAGTTAGAAACAGCCATTTTTCTTTTGGAATAAATCACCATTATAAGAAAAGACAGGGAAACAAGAAGAGGCCAGAATGTCGTGGGCAGACCCATTGCTAAGCTCATTTGTATTTCGTCACTACCTGTCCAAATTCCTTGGAGAGTTGCTGCCTAACGGAATACAGCTGCTGACAGTAAGAGTAAAAACCCAAAATTAGAAGAATCTTTTTTAACCAACAAAAAGCCTGTTGCCCCTTGTAAAAATGTAAAACCGACACCACTTCCATAAATCACACTCTTTTGAAATTGAGTTAGAAAGAGGTTGTCTTTTTGAAGAACAATTGTATTCAATTTTAAGTCGAAATCAATTTCAAAATAGAAGTAAGCCAGACCATGTGCGCACTCATGTAGAAAATAGGTTAAGCAGGCTACTACAATAAGACCTAATAAAAAAGTGAAGTGTGGAAGATTCATTCATTTAGAATTAGAAATAGTGATTTATTTTTCGATTTTAAATTTCAATATATTCAGAATTACCTCTTGAAATTTCACCAGTGATCCACTCCCAATTCAATTTTATCTAATCTTTTGACTTTCGGTAAAAGACACTGTTGCTAGCGCTTTTCCTGCTTTGAGTTGCCCCTCATCAGTTACACATTGATACAGCATATCTAGTTTGTCATTTTCTAAGAGCGCAATGATTTTACCATACCGTACGGTTCCTCCTTGATAATCAGCAGTTACTAAATCTCGCTCTTGTTTGTAGAAAAACAAGGTTTCAGAATTTACTTTTCCTGTTTTGGAGTTTTGTACGAGTACAAATTTTTTATTGTTAAAGCTTAGGTTTTTCATGGTAGTAGATCAATAAGGGAATTTAAAAGTAGCTAAAAATAAAAACTTTTACTTAGGGCAGGCTCAAAGAACTGTAATTTTCGATGACCTGAATACATCCCAACTCTAAAAGTGTTTTTTTATCAAGCATCGTACGGATCCCTATGACCTGCATCCCAGCAGCTTTTGCAGCAGTGACTCCCGAGCGGCTGTCTTCAAAGGCCAAACAGTCTTTTGGGGGAATTCCTAATTTTTGGGCGGCAGTGAGAAAAATCTCGGGATGGGGTTTCCCATGTTTTACTTGATGTCCCCCCGTAGTAGAATGGAAAAAGGAATCCAGATCCAAGGCTTTAAAAATAAAATCAATGTTGTGCTGATCCCCCATCGTAGCAATTCCCATTGGTAAATTTTGGGCTTGGATTTTTTTTAAAAAGGGAAGCAATCCTCCAAGAGCTTTTACATGGGGTCGGTAGAGATCTCGATACAGAGCTTCCTTATAACTCCCCATGCGAAAAAGTTCTTCCTCATCGGAAATATGAGGAAACAACCGTGCCATGATTTCCACCAGCGAGCCTTTGTGATACTTGCGGTCAAAGGTTTCGTAGTCTAAATCCAGCTTGTGGTATTCAAAGAGATCGATCCAGGACTTTTTGTGATACGACATATTATCGACCAAGGTCCCGTCCATATCAAAAACTAGTGCTTTAGGGGAGAGCATCCATTACTTTTTTCATAAAACTTCCCACTTGACTAGGTTCTAACCAACGGGTGACGACGACTACGTTTTGGTCTGGGAGAATAATGATAAAATTTCCTCCAAAGCCTGCGGCATAAAACACGTTTTCAGGGACTCCTTCCCAATACCGATCAGTTCCTTTTTTATTGAGCCACCACATATAACCGTAATTCACTTGAGCCAGGGAAGACTTCGTTGCCTCTTGAATCCATTGTTTGCTGAGGAGTTGTTTTCCCTCCCAATTTCCTTGGTTTAAAAACAAGAGACCAAAGCGTGCGTGATCTTTGGTGTTGATGAACAGCCCACCCCCCGAGTGTCCACCTCCTGAAACAGATTGCATCCGACTACCATCCAACTCTATCCAAGAGTTTTTGTATCCATGCCACCGCCAAGTAGGGCTGGCTCCTATGAAATCCATAAGATTTTCTTTTAAAACCTGAGGTAGTGGTTTCCGCCATACATTTAGAAGTGAATAGGCAAGTACATTCACCCGTACATCATTGTATTCAAAATGGGTTCCGGGGGTGTGGTAACTTCTGTTTTTCCAATCGTCTATTCCTCCTTCACTTGGGGGGCGGTCTGCCCAGTCGTGTCCTCCCCAAAGGGTTCCAGACCAATCCGAAGACTGATTTAACAAATGTTCCCAACGGATTTGTTGGTTGTGAGCCCCGTCAAAAGTGGTATCCCAAATCAAATCTACAACTCGATCCTGAGGTTTGAACATACCTCGATCTACGGCCAGACCCGCCACGGTGGACAGGTAACTTTTTGTAACACTAAAGGTCATATCTACCCTTTGGGTGTCTCCCCAAGAGGCAATGATATATCCGTCTTTTAAAATTATTCCAGCGGGACCTTCGCGCTTTTTGGTAGGACCTAAAATCTGATGATAGGGTTCGCGTTCAAAACCTTTATAGATTGCAATGCGCAAGTCCTTGGCTCCGCTGTACTCATTTTCTTGGGCATAGGTGATAGCAGCCCCCAAACGTGTACTTTTTATTTTGAATTCTTCTGGAGTACGTTGTTCCCAGGGTGTGCCATTAGCAGGCGGGAAATAGGTTTGTCCCAAGGCGAGCGCGCTTATCAGTAAGAAGAGTAATGTAAATTTTATCGTTATTTTCACGTGTTCAAAAGGGTTTTCGATTACATTTAAAGATAAATAAATAATGAAGTAAAACCTTATTTTTTATTGCGAACTCCAGCTATGAAAACAAAACTAAATGTCACTGCTCTGCAAATCCCTCTTTTTTGGGAAAATGCGGGTAAAAACAGAGTCTATATCGATCGGCATTTCGATCGATTGAACCCAACTGCAGACATCGTCTTGCTTCCAGAATTATTTAGTACAGGGTTTACTATGAATTCACATTTGGTATCAGAATCTATGAACGGGATTACGATCCAGTGGATGCAATCCTGGGCTGCCCAATGGGACGTTCTTTTGGGAGGTAGTTTGGTGATTGAAGAAGAAGGAAAATTTTTCAATCGATTTGTGATGGTAGGTCCAAAGGGGCCTGTAGCATTGTACGACAAACGACACACCTTTACTCTAGCAGGGGAGGATAAAGCGTATTCGGCAGGAACCAATTCCGGCTTGTTTGAATACAAAGGTTGGAAGATCTGTTTGCGGATTTGTTATGACTTGCGTTTTCCCGTTTGGAATCGAAATACCACAAATTATGATCTTTTGATTTTTGTAGCCAATTGGCCCGCACCAAGGATCAATGCTTGGGATACGCTACTTCAAGCGCGTGCCATTGAGAATATGTGTTTTGTGGCGGGAGTCAATCGTATAGGTTCAGATGAAAAAGGCTTGGAGTATCCCGGGCATACTGCGATTTACGACCCTCTGGGCAAATTGGTTTCTGGAACGGTTTCTTCAGAGGAAGAAGCCCTTACGGCTGAGTTGGATTGTCTGGAACTGCAAGCACACCGGAAACAGTTGCGCTTTCTGGAAGATCGAGATAATTTTGACTTGTGTTGAAGGTTTCGTTCATGTCCCAGTTTGCTCTCAAATCAATTTCTTTCCAATAATAGATCACCTTTTCAGGTTGTATTTTTTGGAGATAATTCCCAGTGTCCCATTGTCTATTTGCATTAACATCCTCGATGAGACGAACGGTATATTTTCCAGCATCCAGCAACTCAAAACGATAGTTATTTCCAGCGATAGGACGGTCGTAGCGACGAACAACTTTATCGCTTTTAATTAACTCAAGAATATAAGGATGGGGAGAATCATGCTGTACTCGGAGAAAAATATTTCCATAGTCTTCTATTTTTTTGGTAGAGGTTTTAAAAACCAAAGTATCATGAGTTTGTCCCCAAAAATCTTCTAAGGCGTTGGGTAAAAGGGTGATCTCATAGCGATCGCTAGGTAAGACTTCGAAATCCACTTTGACGCGATCATAATTTTCGAGAATTTCCAGTGAAGCAGCTACAGGCAGGGTATCCACATTGGTCACTAAAACGCGATCTGAATTGATTCCGGTGATCGGGAGATTGCTTGCCAACTCAAACTTCTCCTTGAGTCTCAAGCTCCCCTTTTTAAATTGAGTAATGACCAATGAATCTTTGATGGGTTCTTTTAAAAAAGCGGTTTTGGTTCTCAGGGTATCTTGAATTTCCAATTTAAATTTTATCGAATCTAGTGCAGCTCCTCGGAACCAATAATCCAAACTGTCTTTCTCTCTGTTTTTAGTCACCAAAGACTCAAAGCTTTCTGGAACTTCACTAATCATTTCAAAAGATTCGTCTAGATAGTCTCCGTAATAGGCTAGTACAACGTGATGGTCATTTATAAAATAGGGGGCGTCCCATGCAAAATTGGTTCGTTCTTTAAAAATACGTAGGTCAATGATCGAGTCTTGAGGAAGTTCTATAAGCTGATCCACATACCCAATTTTATCAACACTTTGGTCGAAAAGATAATTTCCTGCTTGATCCTGTAACGCAATAAGGTTGTATTTTCCTGCTCTCAAATTTTGAAATCGATACACCGTAGTGTCCAATGTGCTGGTGACATAGAGCGGTTTGTTGGTATATATGGTCGAATCTTTATAGATGCTGTCCACAGGGTAGAGCTGTAACGAGATAAAGGTTTCCGTATCTTTTTCAAAAGCATCTTTGACCCTGCCTTTGATGTAGAGGGAGTCTATAGTTGCCCCAGTGGAAAGGGTATAGGTTAAAAAGGGGGTTGGATTGGATTCGTTAAAATCGACAATGGCTTCTCCAAAATTGAACGTGTAGGTCGTGTTTTCCATTAGGCTGTCTTTCAATTCTAAAGAAATCTTTTTTGAAGCCCCTGTAGTTGGATATACTTTGTATTGTGTGGAGTTTAAAGGTGGGGAAACGATAAGTTGTTTACTCACGTCTTTTAAAGATACGTATTCATCAAAAGTGAGTGTAAACCCTTCCTTATCGAAAAAAGTCGTGTTGAGTTTAGGCGAAGCATTGATCAATCTTGGTGGAATGCTGTCTCTGGGTCCTCCTGTAGGAGAAGCTCTTTTAGCACACTGTACTAATAGTAAAAGGAGTAGTGCGGAAAGAAAAAGAAGAGCGCGTCGAGTCATGCTTTTTAAATTCCCAACAAAATAACACAATATTCCTCTTACAACCTACAGGCAAGTGAAACGATACTCAATTTTAAGGGATTCTTTTTTAAAAGTGCGCGGGCACAAGCGGTAAGGGTTGTTCCCGTGGTGATGACGTCATCGAACAAAAGCACATGCTTCATTTCTTTGGGGAGGGGCTTGTTGAATTCAAAGGCTTGATCGACTTCTCTCCAGCGCTCGTCATATCCAATCTGTGCTAGAGATTGTGTTCGCTTTACACGAATTAAGGTCTTCTTTACAAGGGGAACTTTCAGTTTTTCCGATAAAGCCCCTGCTATTATTGCTGCTTGGTTGTACCCTCTTTTTCTCTTTTTTGACGGATGAAGCGGAACCGGAATGATGCCATCCACTTTTTTTAGATTGGAACTTTCCAAAAGGGTGTCCCCCAGCCAGTGACCTAGGTAAACTCCCAAATGACGCTGATCTAAATATTTAAATTGATGAATCATTTGGGCTACTTTCCCCTCTTTTTCAAAGTAGAAGAGCGCTGAGGCATTTTCTAATGGAAAATTCAATTTTAACTTTTGAAATAAAGGGTTTTTTCGGTTTTTTTGAAAATGGGTTTAGGGTAAATCGAGACGGCAACCAATGCATAATATTTTCTCATAAAAGTTCAAGTGACGTTTACAACCTATACAAACTCTTGGGAATATCAAGTCTACGAAAGCATTCCAAGTTTTTAGGGAAATCATTATTGAGGCATCTGATATCAATATTAAAAAGAACCTTTAGAATTTCAAAGCCTTAAATGACGAGATAATGTTAAAGTTTAGAGATTATTGAAAATTCAACCCCTAAAAATTTCTAATTTAGACAAATACCCAAAAAAATTGGAACAGATGAAAAAAGAATATTACAATCCCGAAGACTTGAAAAAATTTGGTGACATCACCCAATGGAATAAAGAGTTGGGAGATCGGTTTTTTGAATACTACAATAAAGTATTTGAAGAAGGAGAGCTCTCAGCACGTGAGAAATCACTGATTGCTTTGGCGGTGGCGCATGTTGTCCAATGCCCATATTGCATCGATGCCTACACCAAAGACGGACTACAACGAGGGATTGAAAAAGAGGAGATGATGGAAGCCGTCCATGTGGGAGCAGCAATCAAAGGAGGGGCTGTTTTAGTGCACGGAGTACAAATGATGAATCGTCACGATCAACTCAGTATGTAATGGCTACAAAATCACTAAAGGCGAGAAAAAGCGCGCTCTCAAAAACAGAAAAGCAATTGGAGGTTTTGTCCAACAGCATTTTTAAAACAGGGATCTTGCCTACTTTCAAGCAAAAATTACAAGCCCACCACATTGAAGAAATAAAGCCCAGTCTGCTGCAAATACTTCAAATCAACATGGGGTATATGTGCAATCAAGTGTGTGCCCATTGTCATGTGGATGCGGGTCCCGACAGAAAAGAAATGATGTCACGTCAGACCATGCAAGAATGCATTGCAGTGATGCAAACGGAAAGAATTGAAACATTAGATTTAACAGGAGGAGCACCCGAAATGCATCCTGATTTTCGCTGGTTTGTGGAGAAAATCAGAGCCACAACGCAGGTCAAAGAAATTATAGTACGTTCCAATCTCACGATTATCTTGGCCAACAAAAAATACTACGACTTGCCTGAGTTTTTTGCCAAACACCAAGTGCATATAGTTTCTTCATTACCTTTTTACAAACGCAATAAAACCGACCGCCAAAGAGGTTCGGGGGTTTTTGACACCTCCATCAAAGCACTTCAAAAACTCAATGCCGCTGGTTTTGGAAAACCCAATTCCAAATTGATTTTAGACCTGGTTTATAACCCCTCTGGAGCTTTTCTACCAGGAGATCAACAAGCGCTCGAAAACGACTTTAAAAAAGCACTTTTTGACGATTTTGGAATTGAGTTCAATCAGCTTTTTGCACTTGCCAATTTACCCATCAGCCGGTTTTTAGATTACCTGATCGCTTCGGAAAACTTTGAAGAATACATGACTGCTCTTGTCGAAGCTTTCAATCCCGTTGCCGCCGAAAACGTGATGTGTACCAATACCCTTTCGGTGAGTTGGGAAGGTTATTTATTTGACTGTGATTTCAATCAAATGTTGGATTTAAAAGTGGCAACTGATCATCCGCACATAAGCCAATTTAACAGCGAAGTACTCCAAAAAAGAAAGATTCAAATCTCCCAACATTGTTTTGGATGTACCGCAGGGGCAGGGAGTAGTTGTCAAGGGAGTATTGCTTAATAAAGGGTGTTAACTAGAATTAGCCGATGAATTTTCAACAACAAATAGAAGAAAGCAGTCAATTTCTTGCAGCGAAAGGAATTCCTAATACAGCGGTAGGAATTGTATTGGGTACAGGTTTGGGGATACTTGCCGAGGAGTTGGATTTAAAAATTGAAATACCCTACAGTGAGATTCCTCATTTTCCGAAAGTCACCATTGAATACCAGAAAGGACGGTTGCTTTACGGACTTTTCCAAGGGAAACCGGTATTGATGTTTCAGGGGAGGTTTCACGCCTATGAGGGCTTAACGTATTTCGAAATTACCTACCCCATCCGATTAATGAACGCCTTGGGAGTAAAAACGGTAGTGTTGAGTAATGCGGCAGGGGCGTTAAATTTATCTTTTAAAAAAGGAGGCTTGATGTTGATTGAAGATCATATCAATATGCAAGGAGGTTCCCCCTTGGCAGAAAAAGGGACAGAAGTTTTGGGAAACCGTTTTGTGGACATGATCGAACCCTATTCCAAAAGACTCAATGACAAAGCAGTCCAAATTGCAGAAGAATTAGAAGAGGAACTTTACCGTGGGGTGTATACTGCTGTACTGGGGCCTCAGTTGGAAACCCGAGCTGAATATCGGTTTTTAAAATTGATCGGTACCGATGCTGTGGGCATGTCCACCGTTCCGGAGGTGATTGTTGCCAACCAGCTAGCTATGGAAGTAGTCGCGTTTTCTGTACTCACCGATCTGTGTGATCCTGATGATTTACAACCTATCGACATCAAGGATATTATGGCTGCTGCAAAGACCGCAGAAAAAAAGCTGATTCGAATTGTAAAAGTCTTGATTTTGTCCCTGTAAGTTCTTTGATACAATTCCCATTCAGAGCAGCATTTAAAAGAACAAAAAGAATTATTTTTGCGCCATGGTACAACAAGCAGATCAATTCAAGAAAGTTATTTCCCATGCCAAAGAGTATGGTTTTGTATTTCCTTCCAGCGAAATTTATGACGGTTTAAGTGCGGTTTATGATTACGGTCAAAATGGAGCCGCTTTAAAAAAGAACATCCGTGAGTACTGGTGGAAGGCAATGGTTCAATTGCACGAAAATATTGTTGGAATAGATGCAGCCATCTTCATGCATCCTACTACTTGGAAAGCTTCTGGACACGTCGATGCGTTCAACGATCCATTGATTGACAATAAGGTTTCCAAAAAGCGTTACCGTGCCGACGTTTTGGTAGAAGACTATGTGGCTAAAATTGAAGCTAAAATCGAAAAAGAAGTTGCCAAAGCCGCCAAGCGTTTTGGGGCTGCTTTTGACGAAGCCCAATTTAAAACGACCAACCCGAGAGTAGTAGGCTATCAAGAAAAGGCAGCGTCTATTCTTAAACGTTTGGGAAAATCCTTAGAAAAGGAAGACCTGGCCGATGTAAAAGCATTGATCGAAGAATTGGAAATTTCTTGTCCTGAGTCAGGGTCTCGAGATTGGACTGAGGTCAAACAATTTAACCTCATGTTTGGCACCAAACTTGGCGCTTCCGCAGAGTCTGCGATGGATTTGTACCTCCGGCCCGAAACCGCACAGGGAATTTTTGTCAACTTTTTAAATGTTCAAAAAACAGGTCGAATGAAACTTCCCTTTGGGATTGCTCAAACGGGAAAAGCCTTTCGAAATGAAATTGTAGCACGCCAATTTATCTTTAGAATGCGTGAATTTGAACAAATGGAAATGCAGTTTTTTATCCCACCAGGAACTCAAAAAGAATGGTACGAACAGTGGAAAGAAAAAAGACTAAAATGGCATTTGGCCTTGGGCATGGGAGAAGATAACTACCGTTTTCACGACCATGAAAAATTGGCTCACTATGCTGATGCTGCTGCGGATATCGAGTTTCGTTTTCCTTTTGGATTTAAAGAATTAGAAGGAATTCATTCCCGAACCGATTTTGATCTTGTGAGTCATGAAAAATTTACAGGAAAAAAACTCCAGTATTTCGATCCCGAACGCAATGAAAACTACGTACCCTATGTAGTAGAAACGTCTATCGGTTTGGATCGTATGTTTTTAGCCCTGCTGTCCAATGCTTTGACCGAGGAAACCTTGGACGACGCGACTCAGCGCACCGTGCTTAAACTCCCTCCTGCTTTGGCACCTACCAAAGTGGCGGTGCTTCCTTTGGTGAAAAAAGATGGATTGCCAGAACTCGCCCGAACAATTGTGGATGATTTAAAGTGGGATTTGGAAACAGCATACGATGAAAAAGATGCTGTAGGAAGACGTTATCGAAGACAAGATGCCCTAGGAACTCCCTATTGCATCACTGTAGATCACCAAAGTTTGGAAGATCAAACCGTAACTCTCAGAGAGCGGGATTCGATGCAACAAGAACGCATTGCGATGGACCATTTAAAGAAGTTGATTGTAGATAAAGTTTCTCTTACCTCCCTACTACAGAAACTTTAAAAACGTTTCCCAATAGAAACCCCCACTCTGGGATACGCATCAAAGTATTGCTCGTTCAAATAGCGTCCGGCACCTGCAAAAACTTCAACACTGTAGTTGTTGAAAAATTTAGAGTATAACCCATTCTATTTAAATTTCATTAACAGAGAGGATTTTTTATCTTCGTAAAAAATAGATTTGAGAGTACTTTCTTATAACGTCAACGGCATTCGGGCAGCATTAAAAAAAGGCTTCGCAGACTGGCTTCAAGCCGCTGATCCTGATGTGCTTTGTGTCCAAGAAACCAAAGCACTTCAAGAACAAGTTGATACGGGCGTGTTTGAAGATTTGGGGTACCACCACTATTGGTTTTCTGCACAAAAAAAGGGCTATAGTGGTGTAGCCATTTTAACCAAAAAAGAACCGAATAAGGTAGTTTATGGTAGTGGAATAGACCACATGGATTTTGAAGGTCGAATTCTCAGAGTGGACTTCGATGAGGTTTCTGTAATGAGCCTTTACCTTCCTTCCGGGACCAATGTAGATCGGTTAGACTACAAATTTAAATTCATGGATGAGTTTCAGGACTATATCGAAAAGCTAAAAAAAGAAATTCCCAACTTGATGATTTGCGGAGACTATAACATTTGCCATGAAGCGATAGACATTCACGATCCTGTTCGCAACAAAACAGTTTCGGGTTTTCTTCCCGAAGAACGGAGCTGGCTAGACGGGTTTATGAAGTCGGGTTTTATCGATTCCTTTCGTTATTTAAATTCCGAACCCCATCATTACAGTTGGTGGAGTTATCGGGCCAATGCCCGAAACAACAACAAGGGGTGGCGAATTGATTATGCACTCGTTAGTTCACCGCTTAAAGAAAACATCAGTAGGTCATTTATATTGCCTGAAGCCAAACATTCCGATCATTGTCCAGTAGGATTAGAATTAAACTTTTAATATGAGATACTTCCTTTTATTTGCGACACTTTTTTTCTTTACCCACTGTGTTTCTACTAAAGTTTTTAACGATCTTGAATTGCGCTATGCCGTTTTGAAACAAGAACGCAATGCTTTGGAAAAATCTCAAGATTCCCTGCAACAATCTTGGGACCGATTGAATAGCAAATGGGAAGAAGCCACTGCCTATCTCAAACGATCCAGAGATAGTGTGCAAAAAGGATTGAAAAAAATAAAGACGCTCCAGCAAGAGTTTGCACTTTTGAAGGAAAACAGCGACCTCAAAATCCAAGAGCGTATCGCTGCAAACAACGCCTTGCTCAAAGAAATTGCCCTTAAAGAAACAGAACTCGAATCCCGATCAGAGCGTGTCGATCAGCTGGAAGAAATGATGGAAGAACAAAAACAGGCTTTGAATGAACTCAAAGACCGCCTTTCCGACGCCTTGTTAAACTTTGAAGGGAAAGGTCTTACCGTAGAACAACGCAACGGAAAAGTGTATATTTCCATGGAAAACAAACTCCTGTTTAAGTCAGGCAGATGGGATGTAGAAGCCCAAGGAAAACAGGCCCTTCGACAATTAGCAAAGGTTTTAGTGGAAAACCCAGACATTGCGATCTTAATTGAAGGACATACGGACAATGTTCCTTTTACGAGTAGATCTACAATGGAATCCAATTGGGATTTGTCCACCAAACGAGCCACCGCCGTAGTAGAAATCCTATTAGAAAACGATCAAATTTTACCTCAGAATCTCACCGCTGCAGGCCGTAGCGAATACGTGCCCATTGCTCCAAACAGTTCCGTAGATGGACGTGCAGCCAATCGAAGAATTGAAGTCGTGTTAAGCCCTTCACTAGATGAAATTACTTCACTATTAGAAGCAAATAATTAAAAAATGGAATACAATTTATTACCCGGAACGGACATTGAGGTCAGTAAAATTTGTCTGGGTACCATGACCTGGGGAAGACAAAATACAGAAGCCGAAGGGCACGAACAAATGGACTATGCTTTAGCACAGGGAGTTAATTTTTTTGATACGGCAGAACTCTACCCCATACCTCCACGTGCTGAAGAACAAGGGGATACAGAACGCTTCATAGGAACCTGGTTTAAAAAAACTGGAAATCGAGAAAAGGTCATTTTAGCTTCAAAAATTGCAGGCCCCGCAGCATTTACCCAGCACATCAGAACAGATAAAAGTTATTCTAAAAAGACCATTGACCAGGCTGTGGAAAACAATTTAAAGCGCCTACAAACAGACTACATGGATTTGTATCAAATCCATTGGCCGGAACGCCCTACCAATTTTTTTGGTAAACGAGGGTATAGTTATCAACGTGGAGAAGTATGGCAACAAAATTTTGAAGAAGTATTAGATGCGCTTGGAGGACATGTGAAAAAAGGGAACATACGCTATATTGGGTTGTCCAATGAAACCCCCTGGGGGACGATGCATTTTCTCAATGCGGCTTCAAGTGAACGTCCTAGAGTACGAACCATTCAAAACCCGTATTCCCTTTTAAACCGGACTTTTGAAGTAGGGAATGCCGAGGTCTGTCACCGAGAAAATATAGGCTTATTAGCCTATTCCCCCCTTGCTTTTGGGGTACTCTCAGGGAAATACCGCGGTGGTAAACAACCCGAAAAAGCAAGACTGACCCTTTTTCCTCATTACGATCGGTACAGCTCGGACCCTTGCTTAAAAGCAGTAGAAGCCTATCATGATTTAGCAGAAAAACAGGGACTGACGTTAACTCAATTGGCCTTAGCTTTTGTCAACGATCGACCGTTTATGACTAGTAATATCATTGGGGCAACCAACCTCACACAATTAAAAGAAAATATAGATACGGCCTCTATCAAATTGAGTGACGAAGTGCTCAAAGCAATCAATGAAATACATGAGGCCATACCAAATCCATCCACATGATTTTGAAGAATTGTAACAATGAATCAACTAGCTCGTCTTACTAGTTTGAACCCTAATTAACAAAAACCTAAAATATGAAAATTTATTACTTACTACCCTTATCGCTTTTATTTCTCTTTAGCACAACCCCTGTAACAGCACAGTCAGCAGAGGAGATTATTTCTAACTATTTCGAAAATACGGGAGGTCTAGAAAACTGGAATCAATTGAATGGTATTAAAATGATCGCCAAGATCAATCAACAAGGAATGGAAATTCCTTTGGAAATAATACAATTAAAAGATGGTCGACAAATGCAAGTCATAAACTTTCAAGGCAAAGAAATTAAGCAAGGG